>NZ_JNXD01000006.1:0-508031 GCF_000725785.1 Streptomyces flavovariabilis
ATGGCGATCATCAGCGACAGGCCGATCGCGGAGTCGTAGGAGTAGCGGCCGCCGACCCAGTCCCAGAACTCGAACATGTTGGCCGTGTCGATGCCGAACCCGGCGACCTTCTCCGCATTGGTCGACAGGGCCACGAAGTGCTTGGCCACCGCCTTTTCGTCGTCCCCGAGACCCTTCAGCAGCCAGGAGCGCGCCGAGGTCGCGTTGGTGATCGTCTCGATCGTGGTGAAGGTCTTGGACGCGACGATGAACAGCGTCTCCGCCGGGTCCAGGTCGCGCACCGCCTCGTGCAGGTCGGAGCCATCCACGTTCGACACGAAGCGGAACGTCAGCTCCCGCGCGCTGAAGGGCCGCAGCGCCTCGTAGGCCATCGCCGGGCCGAGGTCGGAGCCGCCGATGCCGATGTTGACGACGTTGCGGATGCGCTTGCCGGTGTGGCCGGTCCACTCACCGGAGCGCACCCGGTCCGCGAAGTCAGCCATCCTGTCGAGCACGGCGTGCACGCCCGGGACGACGTTCTCGCCGTCGACCTCGATCACGGCGTCCCGCGGGGCGCGCAGCGCGGTGTGCAGCACGGCCCGGTTCTCGGTGATGTTGATCCGCTCGCCGCGGAACATGGCGTCCCGCAGTCCGGACACGCCGGTCGCGGCGGCCAGCTCCTGGAGCAGGGCCAGCGTCTCGTCGGTGACGAGGTGCTTGGAGTAGTCGATGCGCAGGTCGCCCACGCGCACGACGTAGCGCTCGGCGCGCCCCGGGTCCGCCGCGAACAGTTCACGCAGGTCCGGCTGCGGCAGGGCGTCCGTGCGGTGGTTCTCCAGGGCGGTCCACTCGGGACGCCGGGTGAGCTTCGGGGAACCGGTGGGGGAGTCAGGCATGAGCAGGGGTCTCCTCGGTTGCCTCGCCGTTCAGGGCGATGGCGTACATCTCGTCCGCGTCGAGGCGCCGCAGCTCCTCGGCGATGAGTTCGGAGGTGGCACGGACCTTCAGCGCGAGGGTCCGGGAGGGCTGGCCGGGCAGGGTCAGCGTGGCCAGCGGGCCCTCGGGGCGGTCGATGACGATCTCGCCGTTCTCGGTGCCCAGGCGTACGGCGGTGACGACCGGCCCGGCGGTGACCACCCGGTCGACCCGCACGTGCAGCCGCGCCTCCAGCCAGCGGGCCAGCAGCTCGGCTGCCGGGTTCTCGGCCTCGGCCTCCACCGCCGCCGAGACGATCCGCGCCCGGGCCTGGTCCAGCGCCGCGGCCAGCATCGAACGCCAGGGCGTCAGCCGGGTCCAGGCGAGGTCGGTGTCACCGGGTGCGTAGGCGCGGACCCGGGCCTGGAGCGTCTCCAGGGGATCCTCGACGGCGTACAGGTCGGTGATCCGCCGCTGGGCGAGTGCCCCGAGCGGGTCCTTGGAGGGGACCTCGGGGGCGTCGACCGGCCACCACACCACCACCGGCGCGTCCGGCAGCAGCAGTGGCAGCACCACCGAGTCGGCGTGGTCGGACACCTCGCCGTAGGTCCGCAGGATCACCGTCTCGCCGGTGCCCGCGTCCGCGCCCACCCGGACCTCGGCGTCCAGCCGGGAGGACTGGCGGTCGCGCGGGGTGCGGGCGTGCCGCTTGATGACGACCAGGGTGCGCGAGGGGTGCTCGTGCGAGGCCTCCTCGGCCGCCTTGATCGCGTCGTAGGCGTTCTCCTCGTCCGTGACGATCACCATCGTCAGGACCATGCCCACGGCGGGCGTGCCGATCGCGCGGCGCCCCTGTACCAGCGCCTTGTTGATCTTGCTTGCCGTGGTGTCGGTCAGGTCGATCTTCATGGCCTGCGCCAGCTCCGTCCGTCTCGTGCGAGCATCTCGTCGGCTTCCTCGGGTCCCCAGCTGCCCGAGGCGTACTGCGCGGGCCGGCCGTGCGTGGCCCAGTACTGCTCGATCGGGTCGAGGATCTTCCAGGACTCTTCCACTTCCTGGTGACGGGGGAACAGGTTGGCGTCGCCCAGCAGGACGTCGAGGATCAGCCGTTCGTACGCCTCGGGGCTCGATTCGGTGAACGACTCGCCGTAGGCGAAGTCCATCGTGACGTCCCGGATCTCCATCGATGTGCCCGGCACCTTGGAGCCGAAGCGGACCGTCATGCCCTCGTCGGGCTGGACGCGGATGACGATCGCGTTGGAGCCCAGCTCCTCCGTCGCGGTGGAGTCGAAGGGGGAGTGCGGCGCCCGCTGGAACACCACGGCGATCTCCGTCACGCGGCGGCCCAGCCGCTTGCCGGTGCGCAGGTAGAACGGGACGCCGGCCCAGCGGCGGTTGTCCACCTGGAGCCGGACCGCGGCGTACGTGTCCGTCGTGGAGGACTGGGCGATGCCGTCCTCCTCCAGATAGCCGCGCACCTTCGTGCCGCCCTGCCAGGCCGCCGCGTACTGCCCGCGCACGGTGCCCTGCCCCAGGTCCTGGGGCAGCCGCACGGCCTTGAGGACCTTCAGCTTCTCGGTGAGCAGCGAGGCGGCGTCGAAGGCGGCCGGTTCCTCCATCGCGGTGAGCGCCATGAGCTGGAGCAGGTGGTTCTGGATGACGTCACGGGCGGCGCCGATGCCGTCGTAGTAGCCGGCCCGGCCGCCGATGCCGATGTCCTCGGCCATGAAGGTTCTGGACGGTCTCCTTGCCCAGGTAGTGGTCGATCCGGAAGACCTGCTCCGGGTCGAACACGTCGTGCACGATCCGGTTGAGCTCCTCGGCCGACGTCAGATCGTGCCCGAACGGCTTCTCGATGACCGCCCGGCGCCAGGCTCCCTCGGGAGCACTGGCCAGCTTGTGCTTCTTCAGCTGCTGGACGACCTTCGGGAAGAACTTCGGCGGCACCGAGAGGTAGAAGGCGTAGTTGCCGCTGGTGCCCCGGGAGGCGTCCAGCTCCTCGACGGCGGACCGCAGCTGCTTGAACGCCGTGTCGTCGTCGAAGTCGCCGGGGATGAACCGCATGCCCTCGGCGAGCTGCTGCCAGACCTCCTCGCGGAACGGGGTCCTGGCGTGCTCACGGACCGCGTCGTGCACCACCTGCGCGAAGTCCTGGTCCTCCCAGTCCCGGCGGGCGAAGCCCACCAGGGAGAAGCCCGGCGGCAGCAGGCCGCGGTTGGCCAGGTCGTACACGGCCGGCATCAGCTTCTTGCGGGACAGGTCGCCGGTCACGCCGAAGATGACGAGCCCGGACGGCCCCGCGATCCTGGGCAGACGGCGGTCGCGCGCGTCGCGCAGCGGGTTGCTGAAATCGGGGTCGGCGAGGTCCGTGCGCGGGGCGGCCTGCGTCTCGCCGCTCACCCCGGTCTGTTCGACCCCGGCCGCCTCCTGGGCCGCCCGGGCCTCCTTGTCCTCCTTGGTCCCCTTCGTCTCCTGTTCGGCCGTCTGGGGGATGCCCTCGCTCATTCCGCGTCAACTCCCTCGCTGTTCAAGGACTTGGTGACCGCGTCCAGCAGGTCCTGCCAGGCCACCTCGAACTTGGCCACTCCCTCGTCCTCCAGTTGCCGCACCACCTCGTCGTATGCAATGCCGAGCCGTTCGACGGCCGCCAGATCCGCGCGGGCCCGGTCGTAGCCGCCGGTGACGGTGTCGCCCCGGACGTCGCCGTGGTCGGCGACGGCGTTCAGCGTGGCCTCCGGCATGGTGTTGACCGTGCCGGAGGCGACCAGCTCGTCCACGTACAGGGTGTCCTTGTAGGCGGGGTCCTTCACACCGGTGGAGGCCCAAAGGGGGCGCTGCCGGTTGGCTCCGGCGCCTTCCAGGACCTGCCAGCGCTCCCCGTCGAAGACGTGTTCGTACGTCTCGTAGGCGAGCCGCGCGTTGGCCAGGGCCGCCCGGCCCTTCAGGGCGAGGGCCTCGTCCGTGCCCAGCAGCGTCAGCCGCTTGTCGATCTCGGCGTCCACGCGGGAGACGAAGAAGGACGCGACCGAGTGAATGCCCGACAGGTCGAGGCCGGCCGCCCGCGCCCGCTCCAGGCCGGCGAGGTAGGCGTCCATCACCTCGCGGTAGCGCTCCAGCGAGAAGATCAGCGTCACATTGACACTGATGCCCGCGCCGATCACCTCGGTGATCGCCGGCAGGCCCGCCTTCGTCGCCGGGATCTTGATCATGACGTTGGGGCGGTCCACCAGCCAGGCCAGCTGCCGGGCCTCGGCGACGGTCGCCCTGGTGTCGTGGGCCAGCCGGGGGTCCACCTCGATGGAGACCCGGCCGTCCCGGCCGCCGGTGGCGTCGAACACGGGCCGCAGGACGTCGGCGGCGGCCCGGACGTCGGCCGTCGTCATCATCCGGACGGCCTCGTCGACGCTCACACCGCGCACCGCCAGGTCGGCGAGCTGCTCCTCGTAGCCCGCGCCGGAGCCGATGGCGGCCTGGAAGATGGACGGGTTGGTGGTGACGCCGACGACGTTCCTCGTGGCGACGAGCTCGGCCAGGTTGCCGGACTCGATCCGCCGTCGCGACAGGTCGTCCAGCCAGATCGCCACGCCTTCGCCGGACAGGCGCTGGAGTGCTCCCGCGGTCGCGGTCGCTTGGGTCACGGTGATCATCTTCTTTCGTGCGGTCGGATCAGACACGGGCGGCGGTGAGTGATTCCCGCGCGGCGGCGACGACGTTCTCGGGGGTGAAGCCGTACTCGGCGAACAGCGTCTTGGCGTCGGCGGAGGCACCGAAGTGCTCCAGGGAGACGATGCGTCCCGCGTCCCCCACGAACCGGTGCCAGGTCAGGCCGATCCCGGCCTCGACGGCGACACGGGCCTTCACGGCCGGCGGAAGCACGCTGTCGCGGTAGGAGCGCGGCTGCTCCTCGAACCACTCCACGGACGGCATCGACACGACGCGGGTGGGCACACCGGCGGCCTGGAGGCGCTCGCGCGCCCCGGCGGCGACGTGCACCTCGGAACCGGTGGCGATCAGGATCACCTGAGGTGCGCCGCCCTCCGCCTCGAAGCGCACGTAACCGCCGCGCGCCGCGTCCGGGTCCGCTTCGTACGTGGGCACGCCCTGCCGGGTGAGCGCGAGGCCGTGCGGCGCCGGGGCGGTGGAGTGCCGCTTCAGGATCTCGGCCCAGACGATCGCGGTCTCGTTGGCGTCCGCCGGGCGTACGACGTTCAGGCCGGGGATGGCCCGCAGCGCGGCCAGGTGCTCCACCGGCTGGTGGGTCGGGCCGTCCTCGCCGAGGCCGATGGAGTCGTGCGTCCACACGTACGTCACCGGCAGCTGCATCAGGGCCGACATCCGCACGGCGTTGCGCATGTAGTCGGAGAACACCAGGAAGGTGCCGCCGTAGACGCGGGTGTTGCCGTGCAGGGCGATGCCGTTCATCTCCGCGGCCATGGAGAACTCGCGGATGCCGAAGTGGACGGTGCGGCCGTACGGGTCGGCCTCCGGCAGCGGGTTGCCCTTCGGCAGGAAGGACGACGTCTTGTCGATGGTGGTGTTGTTGGAGCCGGCCAGGTCGGCCGAGCCGCCCCACAGCTCGGGGAGGACCGGGCCGAGTGCCTGGAGGACCTTGCCGGAGGCGGCCCGGGTGGCGACCGCCCGGCCCGGCTCGAACACCGGCAGGGCGTCCTCCCAGCCCTCGGGCAGCTCTCCCTTGCTGACGCGGTCGAACGTGGCGGCCCGCTCCGGGTTCTCGCCCCGCCAGGCGGCGATCCGCTTGTCCCAGGCGGTGTGCGCCTCGGCGCCCCGGTCCAGCGCTCGGCGGGTGTGGGCCAGTACCTCGTCGGCGACCTCGAAGGACTGCTCCGGGTCGAAGCCGAGGAGGCGCTTGGTGGCCGCGACCTCGTCGTCGCCGAGCGCCGAGCCGTGGGAGGCCTCGGTGTTCTGCGCGTTCGGGGCGGGCCAGGCGATGATCGTGCGCATCGCGATGATCGACGGCCGCCCGGTCTCGGCCTGAGCCGCCTTCAGCGCCGCGTACAGCGCGTGCACGTCGACGTCGCCGTCGTCCTGCGGCGCGATCCGCTGCACGTGCCAGCCATAGGCCTCGTAGCGCTTCAGCACGTCCTCGGAGAAGGCGGTCGCGGTGTCGCCCTCGATGGAGATGTGGTTGTCGTCGTAGAGGAAGACCAGGTTGCCGAGCTTCTGGTGGCCGGCGAGCGAGGAGGCCTCGGCGGAGACGCCCTCCTGGAGGTCGCCGTCGGAGACGATCGCCCAGATCGTGTGGTCGAAGGGTGAGTCGCCCTCGGGGGCGTCCGGGTCGAACAGGCCGCGCTCGTAGCGGGCGGCCATCGCCATGCCGACCGCGTTCGCCACGCCCTGGCCGAGCGGGCCCGTGGTGGTCTCCACGCCCGCGGTGTGCCCGTACTCGGGGTGGCCGGGCGTCTTGGAGCCGTGCGTGCGGAACGCCTTCAGGTCGTCCAGCCCCAGCTCGTAGCCCGCGAGGTAGAGCTGCGTGTAGAGGGTCAGCGAGGTGTGGCCGGGGGACAGGACGAAGCGGTCACGGCCGGTCCATTCGGGATCGGCGGGATCGTGCCGCATCACCTTCTGAAAGATGGTGTAGGCGGCCGGTGCCAGGCTCATCGCGGTACCGGGATGGCCGTTGCCGACCCGCTGGACGGCATCCGCCGCCAGGAGACGGGCGGTGTCGACGGCACGCCGGTCGAGTTCGGTCCATGCGAAGCGGTCCGCTGTCTGCGTGCTCATCTTCAAGAAGTCCTCGATAGGAGCGAAGTTGCTGGTCTGACGTGTTCAAAACTAAAAGTCTGACTTTTTCGAGGGAAGGTCGTCGTGTGCCAGCCTGTGGTGAAAGTGGGACACCCCACGGCAGCAGCGCACGCGAGCGGGGCGGTACGAGGCGGACATGGCGGACAGAAGCATCCAAGGTGGCGACGGGATCGATACGTTCCCCTTCCCGGTCGAACTCAGCGTCGGCGGCGTCGGCATGCAGGTCGGCCCGATGAGCACCGGCCGTACCTGGCACGCCGACGCGCCGCTGGAGCGCGTGCACCGCATCGACTTCCACATCGTCCTGCTGTTCGGCGCGGGCCCGGTCCGGCACATGATCGACTTCACCGAGTACGAGGCCATGGCCGGGGACCTGCTGTGGATCCGCCCCGGGCAGGTCCACCGCTTCTCACGCACCAGTGAGTACCGCGGAACCGTGCTGACCATGCAACCCGGCTTCCTGCCCCGCTCGACCGTGGAGGCCACCGGCCTCTACCGCTACGACCTGCCACCGCTGTTGCGCCCCGACGCGGTCCAACTCGCCGGCCTGGAAGCCGCGCTCGCCCAGCTGCGACGCGAGTACGAGGACACGGTGACGCTCCCGCTGAGCCTGCACACCGCCGTCCTGCGCCACTCGCTGACGGCGTTCCTGCTGCGGCTCGCCCACCTCGCGGCGAGTTCGGCGGCGGCCCTGCGGCAGCGGTCCGACTCCACCTTCACCCTCTTCCGGGACGCCGTGGAACGGGACTTCGCCACCAACCACAGCGTCAGCGCCTACGCCGACGCGCTCGGCTACTCCCGCCGCACCCTGGTCCGGGCGGTGCGCTCGGCCACCGGCGAGACCCCCAAGGCCTTCATCGACAAGCGCGTGGTCCTCGAGGCCAAACGGCTCCTCGCCCACACCGACCTGCCGATCGGCCGGGTCGGCGTGGCGGTCGGCTTCCCCGACGCCGCGAACTTCTCCAAGTTCTTCCACCAGCACACGGACCAGACCCCGGCGGCGTTCCGGGCGGAACTGCGCTGACGGCGGCTCGGCGCAGCGAAGAGGGACCCCACGCGCGCGTGGAGCCCCTCTTCGCGCGTCCTCGGTGCCCGGACTCGCGCGTTCTCAGCGCCCGAAGGTGAACCAGTTGACGTTCACGAAGTCCGCCGGCTGACCGCTGGAGAAGGTCAGATACACGTCGTGCGTGCCCGTCACGCCGCTGATGTTCGCCGGGACGGTCCGCCACGACTGCCAGCCCCCGGTGCCGCCCACCGCGAAACTCCCGACCGGCGCGTTGCTCCGGCTGTCCAGCCGCACCTCGACCAGCCCGCTGACACCGCCGGCCGCGCCGCTCGCCACCCGGGCGCTGAACTGCCGGGCCGCAGTGGAGCCGAAGTCGACGCCCTTGAAGTGCAGCCAGTCGCCGTTGGCGAGCGCCCCGACGTTCCGGCCGCCGCCGGAGTCGGACGTCGCCTCGGTGATCACGCCGGACTGACCGTCGTAGGACTCGGCCTGGATGGTGCCGTAGGCGTCGCGGCCGCCGGTCGGGGGAGGCGTGGTGCCGCCGCCGGAGGACAGTACCTGCACGTAGTCGACGACCATCGCGTGGCCCGGCTGGGTCCCGGCGTCCGGGCCGCCGCCGAACGCGTCGGGGAAGCCGCCGCCCATCGCGACGTTCAGGATGATGAAGAAGCCGTGGTCGGTGGCGTTCTTCCAGGTCGTCGCGTCGACCTGGTTGGCGCGTACCGTGTGGAAGTTGACGCCGTCGAGGTAGAAGCGGATCTCCTCGACGCTCGTCGAGCGGTCCCACTCCATCCGGTACGTGTGGAAGCCTGCCTGGCAGGAGGTGCCCTGGCAGGTCGTCGAACTGCCGATGCCGCTGGTCTCGTTGCAGGGGCCGCCCGGCGAGGTGCCGCAGTGCATGGTCGCGAACACCGTGTTCATGCCCTGGGTGTTCTCCATGATGTCCAGCTCGCCGACCGCGGGCCAGTTCCAGTAGTTGCCGCGGTAGGGGCCGCCCAGCATCCAGAACGCGGGCCAGTAGCCCTTGGCCGCGGCGCCGGTGACGTTCGGCACCTGGATCCGGGACTCGACGCGGAGTGTGCCGCCGGCCGGGGGCTGGAAGTCGGTGCGGTTGGTCTCGATGCGGCCGGAGGTCCAGTTGCCCGCGGAGTCGCGGCGGGGCGTGATGCGGAGGTTGCCGTTGCCGTCGAGCGAGACGTTGTCCGCGCTGCTCGTCATCGTCTCGATCTCGCCGGTGCCCCAGTTGGCGGGGCCGCCCGGGTAGCCCCTGCCGGTCGCGTACTGCCACTGGGAGGTGTTGACGCCGCTGCCCGCGGGTCCGTTGAAGTCGTCCACGAACACCTGTGTCCAGCCCGGCGGAGGCGTCGGCGCGGAGGCGGTCGCGGACGGAGTGGCGACCGCGGAGGCGGCCACCGCGAGGCCGAGCGTGCTGACGACGGCGACGAACGCCCGCCGCAGGGGACGGCGTGTGTGGGGGGTGCCGGTGGTGTCGCTCATGTGGGGATGCCTCTCGGATCGGAAACGGGAGGGTGAGAGCGCTCTCAAAGTGCCGTCAATGTGCTCCACGCCGTCCGGGGCGTCAAGAGGTAAAGCCGGGAAAAGTGCGGGGCGATTGATGAGTACACCTCTTGAACGGGCCAGGGAGGAGACTCTGAGAGCGCTCTCGCGACCGTTGCCGGTCCTCCGAAATGTCGCTGTTGAACCAGGGCTCCCGGGGGCACTCGGGGTGGACGACGGACTACCGGTCGAGGCAGCAGGAGGCATTGTGGCCGTACGCCATCACCTCATCCGAGTCGGCCCGGGCGCCGTGTGGGACGTCCTCGCCGACGGCCACCGCTACGCGGAGTGGGTGGTGGGAACCTCCGCTTCCCACCCGGTGCGCGGACAGTGGCCGCGCACGGGCTCGGCGATCCGCTACCAGGTCCGGCTCGGCCCGGTGCGGCTCGACAACGAGACGGTCGTCCGCGCCTGCGAAGAAGGCGCCCGGCTGGAGCTGGAGGCCAAGGCCGGCCCCTTGGGCACGGCACGCATCGCGATCGAGCTGCGGCCCTGGGGCGAGCACTGCCTGGTGATCGTCGACGAGCATCCCCTGCGGGGCGCGGGCGGCCGGCTGCACAACGCCGGCTTCGAGGCGCTGATCCAGCTGCGCCACCGCGCCATGCTGGCCCGGCTGGCCCGGCTGTGCGAGGGCGAGGCAGGGCGGCCAGGAGGTACCGGGCGCGCCCTGGGCCAGGTGACCACGGGATCCAGCGCCGGCGGAGCAGGTCATGCCTGACGCCGTGGTGATCGGCGCGGGCCCCAACGGGCTGGTCGCCGCCAACGTTCTCGCGGACGCCGGATGGAGCGTCGAGGTGCTGGAGGAACAGCCCGAACCGGGTGGCGCGGTGCGCCACGACCGGGGCGTCGACCCCGCCTTCGTCAACGACCTGTTCAGCTCCTTCTACCCCCTCGCGGCCGCCTCGCCCGTCCTGGCCGCGCTCCACCCCGAGGAGCACGGACTGCGCTGGAGCCACGCGCCCAGCGTGCTGGCCCACCCCCTCACCGATGGCAGCTGCGCCGTCCTGGACCGCGACGTCGCCACCACCGCCGCGTCCCTCGACACCTTCGAGCCGGGCGACGGAGCCGCCTGGCGGCGGCTGCACGACGTGTGGCAGAGCCTGCGCCCCGACCTCCTGGGCGCCCTGTTCACCCCGTTCCCGCCCGTCCGGTCGACGGCACGGCTGGCGTTGCGGCTGCGGGCGGCGGGCGGACTGCGCATGGCCCGCTCCCTGGTGCTGCCGGTGCGGCGCCTGGGGGAGGAGGAGTTCCGCGGCCAGGGCGGGCGCCTGCTGCTGGCCGGCAACGCCCTGCACGCCGACCTCGCCCCCGAGACGGCGGGCAGCGGCGGCTTCGGCTGGCTGATGACCATGCTGGGCCAGACCTACGGTTTCCCGGTGCCGGTCGGCGGCTCGGGCGCGCTGACCTCGGCCCTGGTCCGGCGTCTGGAGACCCTGGGCGGACGGGTGCGCTGCGGGCAGCGCGTCGAGCAGGTCGTCGTCCGAGGCGGGCGGGCCGTCGGCGTGCGCACCTCGAGCGGGGACGCGGTCCCGGCCCGCCGGGCGGTGCTGGCGGACGTGTCGGTGCCCGCCCTGTACGGCGAGCTGGTCGACGCCGCTCACCTGCCCGCGCAGCTCCTCGACGACCTGCGGCGCTTCCAGTGGGACTTCGCTACGTTCAAGGTCGACTGGGCGCTCGACGGCCCGGTGCCCTGGCAGGCCGAGCAGGCGTCCCGGGCCGGTACCGTGCACCTCGCCGACGGCATGGACGAGCTCACCCGCTTCGCCGCCCAGATCGCCATGCGGCAGGTCCCGGACCGGCCGTTCCTGATCTTCGGCCAGATGACCACCTCCGACGCCTCCCGCTCTCCGCAGGGCACCGAATCGGCCTGGGCCTACACGCACATCCCCCACGAGATCCGGGCCGACGCCGCCGACGAGGGCATCACCGGCCGCTGGGACACCAAGGACCAGGAGCTCATGGCCGACCGGGTCGAACGCCAGGTGGAGCGCTTCGCGCCCGGCTTCCGCTCCCTGATCCGCGGCCGCCGCATCCTGGCGCCGCCGACCCTGGAGGCGCTCGACGGCAATCTCGCGGGCGGCGCCATCAACGGCGGCACCACCGCGATACACCAGCAGCTCGTCTTCCGCCCCCTGCCCGGCACCGGCCGTTCCGAGACCCCGGTGCCGGGCCTGTACCTCGCCTCCTCCGGAGCCCATCCCGGCGGCGGGGTGCACGGCGCGCCCGGAGCCAACGCCGCCCGGGCCGCCCTGCGCCGCAACCGGCCTCCCGGCCTCGCCGGCGCCCAGCGGCTCCTCGCCCGCCGCGACCGCACCGGAGCCAGGCGCTGACCGCGGCCCCTCGGGGCCGGGGCGGAGCCGTAAGGAAGGGCAGCCCATGGCAAGCAGCCCGCTCGCCGAGCGCACGATCGTCGTCACCGGAGCCGCCCGCGGCGTGGGCGCGGCGCTGGCCCGCGAACTCGCGCGCCGCGGTGCCCGGGTGGCGCTCATCGGCCATGAGAAGGCCGCCCTGGAGGCGGTGGCCGCCTCTCTGCCGGGCCCGGCCCTCGCCCTGGAGGCCGACGTCACCGACCTCTCCGCACTGGAGGCCGCGGCGGCCACCGTGCGGGACCGCCTCGGCCGTCCCTCGGCCGTGGTCGCGAACGCCGGCATCGCCGAGGGCGGCGCGCTCCTCGCCTCGGATCCGGCCGCCTGGCGGCGCGTGATCGACGTCAACCTCACCGGCAGCGCGCAGACGGCCCGGGCGTTCCTGCCGGACCTGCTCGACACGGCGGGCTACCTCCTCCAGGTCGCCTCCCTGGCCTCGATCGGCGCCGCCCCGCTGATGAGTGCCTACTGCGCGTCCAAAGCGGGGGTCGAGGCCTTCGCCCACTCCCTGCGGGCGGAGGTTGCGCACCGCGGGGTCGCCGTGGGCATCGCCTACCTCAACTGGACGGACACCGACATGATCCGCGACGCCGACCGGTACGACGTCCTGCGGGAACTGCGCCTGCACATGCCGCCGCCGGCCCGCCGCGTGTACCCCGTGGACGTGGTCGCCGCCCGCCTGGTCAGGGGCATGGAGCGCCGCCGTACGGCCGTGTACGCACCGGCGTGGCTGCGGCTGGCCCAGCCGATACGCCCGGCCATGCCCTCTGTGGTCCTGCGCGTGGCGCGCCGCGAACTGCCCCGCCTGGAGGCCACCGGCCCGGTCCGCTACACCGGGCCGCTCGGTGCCGGCGGCGATGCCGACCGTGCGGCCCGGCCGGGTTCCTGACGAGGGCGGTCCGGCCCGCCCGGACGGCCACGTCATGCCGGACACTGGTCAGCAGGGGAAGGGAGGCCGACCGTGCTGACCGGAGTCCGTGAACAACTGGGCCAGGCCCTGTTCCGCCGCGTCGCGGGCCCGAGCGGACCCGCGACCCGTGCCCGTATCCACCACACCCCCGGCCCGCGCTGGTTCGGGCCGGACCGGCCGATCCGCACGGTCCACGGTGACGCCTCGATGTTCATCGGCGGGCTGACCGCCCTCCTCCTGCAGTCGCTGCATCCGCTGGCGATGGCGGCGGTCGCCGGCCACTCCGGCTTCCGCGGCGACCCGTGGGGCCGGTTGCAGCGCACCAGCACCTTCCTGGCCGTGACGACGTACGGCACCGCCGCGGACGCCCAGCAGGCGGTCGACCACGTGCGCGGCATCCACGAACGGATCCGCGGCACGACGGCCGGGGGCGTGCCGTACCACGCGGCCGACCCTCATCTGCTCGGCTGGGTGCACGCCGCCGAGGCGGACAGCTTCCTGCGCGCCCACGAGCGCTACGGGGCCCGGCCGCTGGACGCCGCCGGCTACGACGCCTACGTCGCCGACACCGCGCGCGTCGCCGAGGCGCTGGGGGTGGTCGACCCGCCGCGGGACCGCCGTGAACTGGCCGAGCGCCTGGCCGCCTACCGGCCCGAGTTGCGGGCCACGCCCGAGGCCCGGGCAGCCGCCCGTTTCCTGCTGTTCCAGCCCCCTCTGCCCCTGGTCGTGCGGCCGTTCTACGGCGGCCTGGTCGCCAACGCCGTCACCCTGCTCCCGTCCTGGGCGCGCGGCATGCTGTGGCTGCCCCGGGTGCCGGTCGTCGAGGACCTCGCCGTACGCCCCACCGGCCGGGCCCTGACCCGGACCATCCGCTGGGCCATGACGCCACCCCGGCAGGCCTGACCATCGGAGCATGCGGTTCAGCAGCCGGTCCCGGCCGATGAGCCGGTGCTTCGGCACGAGTCCGACGTGCACCGCGAACGCCGTGCAGAGGAGGACCTGAGCCGCGAAGGAGGCCGTTTACAGGGTGGTTCTCCGTGTGGTCGGCCGCCGGACCGGACGGACGTCACCGAGCAGCAGCACGGTGACGCCCAGCACCACGTACAGGGTGAGCGGCGCGTCGTCGCCGAAGGGGTCGTAGGCGTCCTCCCCGCCCCGGCCGCGGCCCCGCCCCCGGCCGCTGTCGTCCACGTCGAGCAGGTATTCCACGGCGACTGCACGGCCAGGGCCGTGAACACCAGCCGGTGGAGCGTCTTCGTCACCAGGCCGTAGCCGTGCGGACCGTTGCGCAGGTGGGAGCCCATATCTCTCCAGATGCCCCATGGCGGGGTCCGGGCGAACCCTTGCCACGGTTCAGGGCTGCCACCCCAGCGCCCGCGAGATCCCACGCGCCGCCACCCGCACCGCCGGGACCAGGACCGGCACCTGGGCGTCCGCGTGGGGCACCACGATCGACACGGCGGCGGTCACCGTGCCGTCCGCACCGCGGACCGGCGCGGCCACCGACAGGGCGTCCTGCGTGACCTGACGGTCGCTCACCGCGATCCCCGACCTGCGCACCTCGGCGAGCGCCCGCCGCAGCCGCTCCGGTTCCGTGATCGTGTACGGGGTGAAGGACGCGAGGTCGCCCTCGCAGTACTCCTTCTGGAACACCGGGTCGCCGTGGGCCAGCAGGGCGAGTCCGACGCCCGTGGCGTGCAGCGGCCAGCGGGCGCCGACGCGGATGTGCACGCCGACCGCCGACCGCCCCGACAGCCACTCGGTGTAGACGACGTCCCGGCCGTCCCGCACGGCCAGCTGCACATTCTGGTGCGTCGCCTCGTACAGGTCCTCCAGGTACGGCAGCGCGATCTGCCGCAGGGCGAGGCCGCGCGGGGCCAGCGCGGCGAGCTCCCACAGCCGCAGCCCGACGTGGTAGACGCCGGACTCGTCCCGCTCCAGGGCACCCCACTCGGTGAGCGCGCCCACCAGGCGGTGCGCGGTGGTCAGGCTCAGCCCGGCCCGCCGGCTGATGTCCGTCAGGCACAGCGCCGGATGCTCGTGGTCGAAGGCCGCGAGCACGGACAGCAGCCGGTCGGGCGCGGTGGGGGCGGTCATGGCCGGGCGTCTCCCGGATGCGCGAGGTCGTAGGGGCGGGGGTAGGCCGTCGGGCGGTACGGAAGGTAGCGGGGCTCGGCCGCCGGGTCCTGCGCCCGCGCGCGGGAGTTGAGGGCGTCGGGCGACGCGTCCCAGCGGCCGGTGTCCAGGCGCTTCTCCAAGGTGTGCAGGGCGGCCAGTGTCTCGCCCGGGGTGAAGGTGCAGTGGCCCGGGGCGTCGACGTACGCCTGGCGAAGGAGCCCCGCGGAGCCCGCCGCGGTGGCGGCCCGCCGGTAGGCGCTCTCCGACTGCACCGGGATCAGGGCGTCACCGGTCGTGTGGATGGTGAGCTGGGGGTCGGTGAGCCGGCCGGAGAGCACGCTGGTGTTCCGCATCCACCGCAGCGCCGACGGGTCGGCGGAGATCCGGGGCGCCCGGCCCAGGGCCGAGAGGTCGGTGCGCAAGGACAGTCCCGCCTCCTTGTAGAGCTCTGTCACCTCTTTGTACAGCGGGGACCGTACGAGCATCGAGCGGTAGTCGACGCCCGTGTTCCACGACGGGTTGCCGCCCGCCCGGCTCTCGGCCTCCTGCCGCCAGCTGAACGCGGGCAGTTGGAGCAGGCCCCGGACGGCCGTGTACTGGTTGGACTGCGCGGTCGCCCAGTCGGTGGGGCCCGGCTCGGTCTGCGCTGCGTCGTTGTGGCCGGGAATGTTGTGCAGGGCGGCGGCCAGGGCGATCCGGGCCCGGCCCTCGGGGGTCCGCTGGGCCGCGTCCACCTTGGAGGTGAGCGCCTTGCCGGCGGCGACCGCCTCGGCCTGGTCCGCGAAGCCCGCGAGCCGGACACCGGAGTCCGGGGCGAGCAGCGTGCGCAGCGCGAACACCGGGTCCAGGGTGCTGTTCCAGTTGGCGACGCCGCCCTGCACCAGCCCGCACATGGACAGCGATCCGTCGAACCGGCCGGCGTGCCGCTCGGCGAGCATGCCGGTGACGAAGCCGCCGTACGAGGTACCCCAGGCAATGGCCCGCCGGGCCGCGCCGAACCTCTCGGTGAACAGGTCCAGCGTGGCGAGCTGGTCGGGCACCGCCTCGGTGACCGCCCAGCCGTTCGTCGCGTACGAGGAGCCGATCAGGGCGTAGCCCTCGGCCAGCAGCTTGTCGCGGGCGGCGGAACCCGGCGTGTTCTGGGCCGGGTTGGGGGCTCCGGCGGGCGTGTAGCCGTGACTGTAGAGCAGGACCGTGCCGTTCCACGAGGCCGGTACGTCCATCACGTACGCGGCTCCGGAAGGGAGCCGGCCCTCCAGGTGGGTGCCGGTGGCGGCGGCTCGCGCGGGCAGAGCGGTCACCGCCAGGGACAGGCAGACGGTCAGTAGAGCGAGGCGGATCCTCAACGCGGGGTTCCTTCCAGGGCGGGGGTGGCGGCGGGGGAGTCCAGCGCGTCCGTGTGCGTCTCGCGCAGCCGCCACACGGTGACCGCGGTGATGGCCGCGCCCGCGCACAGCAGCAGCGACACCGGGGTGCTGCCGCCCCCGAAGGAGGCCAGCAGGCTGCCCGCGATCAGCGGGGAGAACCCGGCGCCGATCAGGGTGGCGCCCTGGTAGCCGAGGGAGGCGCCGGTGTAGCGGACGCGGGTGCCGAACATCTCGGTGAGCAGGGCGCCGAGCGGGCCGTACATCGTGGACTGGGCGACGCCATGGCCGAGGGCCAGGGCCAGGATCAGCAGGCCGGGGGAGCCGGAGTCGACCAGGGCCAGCACCGGGAAGGCGAGCGCCGCCGAGGCGACGGCGCCGGCGAGGACGACGGGCCGGCGGCCGACCCGGTCCGACAGCACGGACGCCGCGGGCAGCACGACGAGGGCCACGCAGGAGGCGACCGTGACCGCGGTCAGCACCTGAGGGCGGGTGTACCCCTCGTCGACGGCGTAGGAGATCATGAAGCTCGTCAGCAGGGACTGGGCGGTGAACGCGCCGATGCCGACGCAGGCGGCCAGCAGCACGGGCTTCGGGCGGCGCAGCAGCTCCACGATCGGCGGCTTGTCCACCGGCTCCCGCTTGACCTGGGCGAACAGCGGGCTCTCGGCGACCTTCAGACGCACGAACAGTCCGACGGCGAGCAGCACGATGCTGAGCAGGAACGGCACCCGCCAGCCCCAGGAACGGAAGTCGTCGTCCGGCAGGGCGGCGACGAGGGTGACCACACCGGCCGACAGCACGGAACCCAGCGGGGCGCCGAGCTGGGTGAAGCTGGACCACAGCCCGCGCCGGGAGCCCTGCGTCTGCTCGGCGTGCTCGACGACCATCAGCATCGCGCCGCCCCACTCGCCGCCGATCGCGATGCCCTGCACCACACGCAGGGCGACGAGCAGCACCGGGGCCCAGACGCCGATGGCGTCGTAGGTCGGCAGCAGGCCGATGAGGAAGCTGCCCAGGCCCATCAGGACCATGGTCAGCAGCATCATCGACTTGCGCCCGATCCGGTCGCCGAAGTGGCCGAAGACGATGCCGCCGAGCGGGCGGGCGAGATAGCCCGCGGCGAAGGTCCCGAACGCCGCGATGGTGCCGACCGCCGGGTCGGCCTGGGGGAAGAACAGGTCGCCGAAGACGAGCGCGGCGACCGTGCCGTAGACGAGGAAGTCGTAGAACTCGACGGTCGTGCCGAGCAGGCCGGAGACGGCGACACGGCGCAACTGCCGGGAATCCGGGGATGGCTGAGCGGCTGACGGGGATGGCTGCACGGGGAGCTCCCTGGGGACGGGTCGCGGTTGGTCCGTGAAGTTATGCATCTATCGTGCAGCCGTCAATCATTTGCACAACATCAGTTCAGGCCGTCCTCCGCGATCCGCAGCAGCAGCGCGTGCAGGGCCTCCCGCTCGGCCTCCTCCAGCGGGCCCAGCAGTTCGTTGGTCACCCGCAGCCCGGCCTCGTCGGTGTCGCGCAGGAACGCGCGGCCGCTCTCGGTCAGGACGACGATCCGGCTGCGGCGGTCGTCGGGGGAGGGGCGGCGCTCGGCGAAACCCTGCTTCTCCAGGTCGTCGACCAGGCCGACGATCGCGCTCGGGTCGTAGCCGAGCCGGGTGCTCAGCTCGCGCTGGAGGGCGCCCTCGGCGGTGGCGAGGAAGCGCAGCACCGCGTAGTGACGCAGGCGCAGGCCCGACTCCTGGAGGCAGGCGTTGAAGAGCTGCCCCGAGCGCAGGCCCAGGCGGTACAGCAGGTAGCCCGTGTCCGCGTGCAGCCCGCGCATCCACGGCTCGTGGGCGTCGATGGGCTTCGGGGTGACGTTCTGGCGAGTGATGGCGGGCTCCCTGTGCTCGGCGCTTCCTGGAGATTCCAGCATCTCGCACCCGTAGGTCGCCAACAACTATTGACGTCAACAATTATTGCTCTTAGCTTCGATCTCGAAGTCGAACCCGTGTGAAGGGACCCACCCGTGCCCAGCATCGATCTCTCCGGCAAGGCCGCCGTCGTCACCGGCAGCGGCCGAGGCCTCGGCCTCGCCTACGCGCAAGCCCTGGCCGCCCACGGCGCCTCCGTGGTGGTCAACGACGTCGACGAGGCCGTGGCCGAGGCGGCCGTGAAGTCCATCGAGGAAGCGGGCGGCAGGGCCGTCGCCGAGGTCGTCCCGGTCGGCACCTCCGAGGCCGCCGAGCGGCTGGTGAACCGCGCGGTCGAGGAGTTCGGCCGGCTGGACGTCCTCGTCACCAACGCGGGCATCCTGCGCGACAAGGTGCTGTGGAAGATGACCGACGAGGACTTCGACGCGGTGATCACCACCCACCTCAAGGGCACCTTCACCTGCGCCCGCGCCGCCGCCGTCCGGATGCGCGAGCAGGGCGAGGGCGGCTCGCTGATCCTGGTCGGTTCCCCGGCCGGCCAGCGCGGCAACTTCGGCCAGACGAACTACGCCGCCGCCAAGGCAGGCATCGCCGCCATGGCCCGAACCTGGTCCATGGAGCTGGGGCGCGCGAACATCACCGTCAACGCGATCGTGCCGGTCGCCGCCACCGCGATGACCGAGACCATCCCGGCCTTCGCCCCGTACATCGAGGCCATGAAGAACGGTGAGCCCCTGCCGGACTTCCTGCGCAAGGGCGAGGGCTTCGGCACGCCCGAGGACTGCGCGGCCCTGGTCCCGTTCCTCGCCTCCGAGGCCGCCCGGGGCGTCACCGGTCAGGCCATCGGCATCGGCGGCGACAAGGTGGCACTCTGGTCGCATCCGCAGGAGATCAGGGCGGCCTACGCCGACGGCGGCTGGACCCCCGGCGCGCTGGCCGACGCCTGGCCCACCTCGGTCGGTGCCGAGCTCCAGTCGGTCGGCATCCCGGCGCCGAAGTCCCCGGAGGCGTGATGGACCTGGAGCACCTGGTCGCGATCGACGTCCACACCCACGCGGAGGTGTCGTCCAAGGGACACTCCTCGCTGGACGACGACCTGCACGACGCCTCCTCCGCCTACTTCAAGGTCGAGGGCAAGCGGAAGCCGACCCTGGAGGAGACCGCCGCCTACTACCGCGAGCGGAACATGGCCGCCGTGATCTTCACGGTCGACGCCGAGTCCGCCACCGGCACGGCGCCCGTCCCGAACGAGGAGGTCGCCGAGGCGGCCGCCGCCAACGCCGACGTCCTCATCCCCTTCGCCTCCATCGACCCCTTCCGGGGGAAGGCGGGCGTCAAGCAGGCCCGCCGCCTGGTCGAGGAGTACGGGGTGAAGGGCTTCAAGTTCCACCCCAGCATCCAGGGCTTCTTCCCCAACGACCGCTCGGTGGCGTACGACCTGTACGAGGTGATCGAGGAGACGGGCGCGATCGCCCTCTTCCACACCGGCCAGACGGGCATCGGCGCCGGAGTCCCCGGCGGGGGCGGGATCAGGCTGAAGTACTCCAACCCGCTCCACGTGGACGACGTGGCGGCCGACTTCCCGCACCTGAAGATCATCCTGGCGCACCCGTCCTTCCCCTGGCAGGACGAGGCCCTGGCCGTCGCCACGCACAAGCCGGGCGTGCACATCGACCTGTCCGGCTGGTCGCCGAAGTACTTCCCGCCGCAGCTCGTGCAGTACGCGAACACGCTGCTGAAGGACAAGGTCCTCTTCGGCTCCGACTTCCCCGTCCTCACCCCCGACCGCTGGCTCGCCGACTTCGCCAAGCTGACGATCAAGGACGAGGTCCGGCCGAAGATCCTCAAGGAGAACGCGGCCCGCCTGCTCGGGCTGACGAAACCGTAAGGGGCGTGACATGCGCAACGAGGGACTGGGGTCATGGCCCGCACGCCGGGCCCGCAAGACCCCGCACCGCACCGCCCTGATCCACGGCGACACCACCCGCACCTATGCCGGCCTGCACGACCGCACCACCCGCCTGGCGCACGCCCTTCGCGCCCGGGGCGTGCGCCGTGGCGACCGCATCGCCTACCTCGGCCCGAACCACCCCTCCTACCTGGAGACCCTGTTCGCGGCCGGCACGCTCGGCGCGGTCTTCGTCCCGCTCAACATCCGCCTCGCCGGCCCCGAGATCGCCTACCAGCTCGCCGACTCCGGTGCGAGAGCCCTCGTCTACGGCCCGTCCTACGCCGGTCTGGTCGCGGGCCTGCCCGGCAGCACGGACGTCCGCGTCTATCTGGAGGTCGGCGGCGAGTACGAGGCGGCCGTCGCCGAGGCGCCCGGGGAGCCGATCGACGAACCGGTCGGCGCCGACGACACCTGCATCATCATGTACACCTCGGGCACGACCGGCCGCCCGAAGGGCGCCATGCTCACCCACGGCAACCTCACCTGGAACGCGATCAACGTCCTCATCGACCACGATCTGGTCGCCGACGAGCGAGCCCTGGTCTCCGCCCCGCTGTTCCACACCGCAGGCCTGAACATGCTGACGCTCCCCGTCCTGCTGAAGGGCGGCACCTGCGTCCTGGTCGAGGCCTTCGACCCGGACGCCACCTTCGACCTCGTCGAACGGCACCGGATCACCTTCATGTTCGGCGTGCCCACGATGTTCGACCAGGTAGCCCGCCACCCGCGCTGGCCGGACGCGGACCTGTCGTCGCTCCGCATCCTCACCTGTGGCGGCTCCCCGGTCCCCACCCCGCTGATCGCCGCGTACCAGGAGCGCGGCCTGACCTTCCTCCAGGGCTACGGCATGACCGAGGCCGCTCCCGGCACGCTCTTCCTCGACGCCGAACACGCCGTCGCCAAGGCGGGTTCGGCGGGCGTGCCCCACTTCTTCAGCGACGTACGCGTCGTCCGGCCCGACCTGTCCCCGGTCGGCACCGGCGAGGTGGGCGAGATCGTGGTGCGCGGCCCGCACGTCATGCCCGGCTACTGGGGGCTGCCCGAGGAGACGGCCGCCTCCTTCGCGGACGGCTGGTTCCGCAGCGGGGACGCCGCCCAGGTCGACGAGGACGGCTACGTCCACATCGTCGACCGCATCAAGGACATGATCATCTCGGGCGGCGAGAACATCTACCCCGCCGAGATCGAGGACCAGCTCCTCGCCCACCCCGACATCGTCGAGTGCGCGGTGATCGGGGTGCCGGACGACAAGTGGGGCGAGGTGCCGCGCGCGGTCGTCGTGCCCCGTGAGGGCGCCGTCCTCGACCCCGACGAGGTGCTCGCGTCGCTCGCGGGCCGCCTCGCCAAGTACAAGATCCCGAAGTCGGTGGTGGTCGCGGACGGACTCCCGCGCACCGCCTCCGGAAAACTCCTCAAGTCCCGTGTCCGTACGCGCTACGGCAACCAGTAAGGATCCGCATGAGCATCACCGTCAACGGCCTCGACGAACTCAAGAAGCTCGCCGGCAGCGACCTCGGCACCAGCGAGTGGATCGAGGTGACGCAGGAGCGCATCGACACCTTCGCCGACGCCACGGGCGACCACCAGTGGATCCACGTGGACCCCGAGCGCGCCAAGGAGGGCCCCTTCGGCGCACCCATCGCGCACGGCTACCTCACGCTCTCCCTCTTCATCCCCCTGTTCACCGAGCTGCTCGACGTCCAGGGCGTGACGACGAAGGTCAACTACGGCCTCAACAAGGTGCGTTTCCCCTCCCCCGTGAAGGTCGGCTCCCGCATCCGGCTGGTGGCGAAGCTCGCCGAGGTCGAGGAGGTGCCGGGCGGCGTGCAGATCACCGTCGAGGGCGCCATCGAGATCGAGGGCGGCAGCAAGCCGGCCGCGGTGCTGCAGAGCCTGTCGCGGTTCTACGCCTGAGGCCGCGCGGGCACCAGGTCCAGAAGGCGTTCCGAGGCGTCGCGGGCGAGCGGTGAGAGCCGTTCGTGCACGGCCCGGAACGTCTTCTCGGCCTGTTCGGCCGGCCAGTCGTCCGGCAGGTGCTTGACGGGCAGCCGCGGATCGCACCGGACGATCTGCAGCCACTCCGTCTGGAGGCGCAGGCGCAGCACGAGGGCGTCGTCGGCGTCCGGCAGCTCGTCCTCCCAGGGCTGCCAGCGCCGCACGAAGCCCTCGTAGCGCCCGGCCAGGTCGGACAGCTCCCAGGTCTCCTCGATCATCTGGCCGATGTCCATGCCGGTGTCCGCGTGCGCCCGGAAGACCTTCACGTGGGCGGACAGGCCGAGCTCGGCCACCAGGGCCGACACATCGACCTCGCCGGGGGCGATCCACAGGCCGTTGAAGAGCGCGCCGAAGCCGCTCCAGGTCAGCTGGGAGCGCAGATCGTGGCGCTGGCGCTGCCACGACTCGGGCAGGGAGAAGCCGAGCAGCGTCCAGGTGCCGTCCCACCGCCGGTTGACGGCACCCGTCTGCCAGATCCGCTGCTCGCCGTCGCGCAGCACCGCCTCCGAGCGCTCGGTCAGCCCGAAGTACATACGACGGCCCTCGCGCTGGCGGCGCAGCAGGTCACGGCCCGCCATGCGGGTCAGCGTGGAGCGGGTGGCCTGCTCGCCGATCCCGGCGCGGGCGAACACGTCGATGACGCTGCCCGAGTACACGCACACGTCACGCCCGAGCACCTGGTCACCCAGGAACGTCAGCATGAGGGACTGGGGCCGCAGCGACTCTTCACCGGTCACGCGGCCCACCGTACCTCCGCGGATCAGTCCGTGACCTGCTGGTACCCGGGGTCAGGAACCCTCGACGTCGACGAACACGGGGTTCGAGTAGAACCACGTGTCCGCCCACGGGTCACCGTCCCCGGGCGGATGCGGCACCGGCCCGTGCGGGTCGACCGAGGCACCGAGCAGGCCGGTGCCGTGCCGGTTGCCGTCGCTGCCGCGCAGCCGGACGTAGAAGGACTCCCTGCCGGCGGTCAGCGGGATGCGCAGGGTGTAGGTGCCCTCGCGGCCCGAGACGTCCGCCGTCCGGACGACCCGGGTGTCCGGGGCCTTCCAGGTGTCACGGTCGGCGACCGGCCCGCGCACCGCGCCGCGGATGACGTCCACATGCGCCAACTCGGGCAGTACGCCCTGCGGGTTGGGCCGGGAGGCGGTCGTCACCGTGACGTTCAGCGTGAGCTTCTCGCCCTTGCGCACCCGGAGCCGGCCGCCGAGCGTCACGCCCCGGCCCCGCTCGCAGTCCCGGGTCAGGCGGACGTCGAGCCCGTCGAGCAGATGCCCGTGGTCCAGCCAGACCCGGCCCGCGCGCATCCCCGCCATGACCGCGCGGTAGCCGTAGCCGGTCACGCCCACGTGCGTACGGCTGAACTGGCCGGGCCAGAAGTCGCTGCCCGGCTGCGGGGTGTCCGTGTTCACCGGGTCGGGCAGCCTGCCGGTGTTGTCGAAGGTCCGGCCGGGCTGCCAGTCGCCGTTCTTCCAGGTGTCGAAGACGATCCGGTGGGCGTCGGAGTTGGTGGTGACCGAGAACAGCCGGCCCTCGGCCAGCATCGAGTCCCACAGACCGCCGACGGTCGCCGTCGCCCAGTCGAAGCCGCCGTACGTCAGGTAGGCGTCCGCCGGGTAGCCGGGCCAGGACTGCGCGGACGGCTTGTTCTCGTACTCGCCGCGGATCGAGGTGGCCCCCCGCCAGCCGGGGACGGCCGCGCCCTGGGCACCGGGAGCACCCTCCATGCCGATCATGATGTCCGGCGCCGCGTCCCGCCAGTTGCGCATCTCGTGCGGGGAGTCGATGCCCAGGCGCATGGGGTGGTTGGCGAGGACCAGGACGTCGTCGACGTAGCCCGAACGGCGTTGCTCGGCCAGCCACTTGAGGGCCTCGAGGGCATGCGCCTCGTTGCGGGCGGTGTCCGCGTCGGCGGGTCCGCCCTTGTCGTAGCCGAGGAGCTTGCCGTCGTAGGCGCTCTCGAAGCGGGTCAGTACGTCGACCTCGTGCGGGCCGGGCGCGGTGAACACCGTGCAGTGCTCGGCCGCCGGGATGTACCACTCCAGGCCCTGGAAGATCAGCTGACGCGGGTTCTCGGCACGCGCCCTGAGGATCTCCTCGTGCTCCAGCGCGGCGCCGAAGTCGGCGTGCCCGACGTTGGAGTGCTCGGTGAACACCATCCAGTCCAGGCCGTACTTCGCGCCCGCGGCGGCCAGTTGGGAGAAGGTGTACTTGGCGTCGTGGCTGTAGACGGAGTGGATGTGGTGGTCGCCGACGAGGTAGGCGAGGCGGGGATCCTCGCCGCCCAGCCGCCTGCCTCCGGCGGCCAGGGCCGGGGTCGCCGCCGGGCCGAGGGCGAACGCGGCACCGAACAGGCCCGCGCGGCGCAGGAGCCCGCGGCGGGACACGCCCTGCGGATCGAGGGCGGCGGGGGAGACGGACGGATCGGCCCAGGAGGGCAGTTGCTGCTCGGTCATGACGGATCTCGCGGGTTCTGTGAGGTCAGTGGTTCATGAAGGAGGTGACGGGCAGCGCCCGGGCGACGATCCGGACATCGCCGAGCCGGCCGTGGAGGATCTGGTCGATCTTGCCGCCGTACTCGTAGCCGCCGAGCAGCCACGGCAGTCCCACGGAAGTGATGCCGACCGAGGACGCCTTGGGGTTGCGGACCACCGGGCAGCCCTCGACGTACAGCGTGGTGTGCCTGCCGTCGTTGACGACCGCGAGGTGCCACCAGGTCTCCAGGGGCGTCTCCTGACCCCAGTTGGTGGCGATGCCCTGCTGGTCGAGCGGGCGCATCGCCCACTGCGGCTCACGGTCGTTGGACAGCGACAGCGTGGCCAGCGGTTCGTCGGGGTCGTCGGCGGTCTTCCCGGCGGCGCCGCCCGTGCCCGTGCGGGAGACCAGGCCCGACCAGGCGTGGTGGGCGGGGTCCCAGTCGGCGGGCAGCCGGTAGAACGCCTCGATGGTGTAACCGTCCTCGAAGGTGGCCTTGTTCAGCGGGGCGCCGTCGACGGTGCGCAGGTAGGCGCCCTTCAGGGGGGATGTGAAGCCCTGGAACTCCAGGCTGCCGTGGCCCGGCTGGTCGGGGTGGTGGTCGGCCGACCAGCCCAGCGTGCCGCCGCCGACGGTGACGGGGGAGAGGTCGTTGCCGCGCCCGGACAGGTCACGGACCGTGCCGACCGTGCCGTCGGCGGGCTTGTCGAAGCGCCAGTACGCCATCGTGCCCGGCACCAGCAGCTTCGAGGCGGGCCGCGCCGGACGGGCGGGCACGGGCGCGAAGCCGGAGAACCGCTGCTCGAAGTCGATCGCGACGGAGAACCGGTCGGCGTCGCCGCTCAGTTCCATCTCCTGCCGCTCCAGCTCGTTGATCCCCTTCCTGGCCCGGCCCAGGATCCAGGGGGAGACCGTCTCCACGTCGATGACGTCGCGGTCCAGGTCGAAGCGGTACAGGCGGATCATCGCCGCACCGCCGAAGTAGCGGTTCTGGTAATTCGTCAGATGCAGATGGACGTCGTGCCCGGCCGCGTTCTTCCGCGTCGCGCGGGCCGCCGGCCAGTAGTGGCCGTTGAGGGTGAGGAAGATCTGGTCGTGGTCCTCGATCAGCCGGTCCCACAACTGCTGCCCGTAGTCCGACAACGTGTCGTCCTCGACGACCAGTTCGTGCGTCGTGAGGATCACCGGCGTCCTCGGGTGCTTCGCCAGGACGTCCTCCGCCCACGTGTAGCCCTGCGGCGACAGCCGCCAGTCCAGCGCCAGCACCAGCCACTCCCGGCCGCCCGCGGTGAACAGGTGGAAGGAGTTGTAGCCGTCGGCGGAGGCCCCGCCGAACGTCCGCTGCCCCGTGAACCGCTGCGGCCCGAAGGCGTCCAGATAGGGGGTGGTGCCGCGCTGGTCGGTCGTCGACGACTTCACGTCGTGGTTGCCGGCCAGGACGCTGTAGCCGACGCTCCGCCGGTCCAGCAGCCGGAACGCCTCCCCGATTGCGGCGAACTCCTCCTTCGCACCGTTCTGCGTGAGGTCGCCGAGGTGGGACAGGAAGACGAGGTTCTCCTCCCCGCCGTGCTCCAGCAGATAGCGCAGCGAGGCCTCGACCGGCGCCTTGTCGATGCTCGGCCCGTCGAAGAGGTACTGCGTGTCCGGCATCACGGCGAGCGTGAACCGGCGGCTGTCCGGGTCGGGGCGCCAGGCCGCGGTCGCCGCCTCGGCGCGGGCGGCCGGCAGCGCGGTCATCGCCGCCGCACTCGCGCCGAGCAGCGCCGTCGCACGAAGGAAACTGCGTCTTGCGGCACCGGCCTGGGCCGCCTCGCCCAGGTCGTGGCTGTGCGAAGTACACACGGGTGCTCCATGAGGTGACTGAGAGGGGAGGAAGTCAGAGAACGCGCAGCGTCCAGCTCCAGCGATGGACTCCGGCCGCGACGAGATAGGAGGCGAAGGTGTCGGGTCCGCACGAGGCCGTGCCCAGCCCGCGGTGCGCCGCGTCGATGTGCACCACGCACCCGGCCCGCGGCACCAGTTCGTCGTGATGCGCGACGGCGGCGAGGCCGGCCGCGCGATGCCGGGTCACGGAGACCTGCCGGGGCCGGTCCAGCCGCACCGCGAGGCCGGTGGCGTCCGGCGCGGACAGCGTGAACCGCCGTACGCCGTGCCGTCCGCCGCTCTCCTGCGGCCGCAGATACGGCGTGAACAGCTCGTCCACCGGCAGACAGTGGTGGCCGACGGGCGCGCCCGCGGCCCGGTCCGGATACGACTCCCAAGGGCCCTGACCGAACCACTCCAGCAGGTTCAGCCCGGCGACCGTCTCGAACACCGACCCGACCCGGGCCACGTCGTGCAGCGCCTCGGGCAGCTCGGCGCACTCCTCGACGAGCAGCCCGCCCTCCACGGCCGTCAGCACCTGTTCGTGCCGGACGGTCCCGCCCTCGCAGAGGTGGTCGGACACCACGGCCACCCGGCCCGGGTCACGCCGTACGGAGACGACCTCGCGGGTGGGTGCGTGCAGTCCCCAGTCACGCCAGCGGGCCGCCATGCCGCCCAGTTCGTCGTTGTCGGTCGGCGCCCGCCACAGTGACAGCGTGGGAGCGGCCGTCAGCAGTGGATGGACCAGCAGCCCGTCCTCGTCGACCTCGACCGCGCGGCCGGCTGCCGGGGTGTGCAGCACCGCGGGTGCCGCCCGCAGCCGCACCTGCGGCAGGCACACGACCGTGCCGCGGGGCGCCCAGGGCTCGTCGCGGGCCGTCGTGACCCGCAGCGTCAGCCACGCCTCGCCGCCGTCCTCCGGCAACGCGAACGGCAGCGGCACCACGGCCGTCTCGCCCGGCCGCAGAGCGGGCAGTCCGGCGGGAGCCGTCAGAGAAGCGCCGTCGGCGAGGGACAGCTCCCACTCGCCGGACAGCCAGTCCAGGCCCCGGAAGTGCTGGTGGTTGCTCAGCACGACGCCCTCGTGCCGGAAGCACTCGATCCGCACCGGCGCGGCGATCTCCCGGTGCTCGAACATCACCGGCTTGGGGGTGCGGTCGGGGAAGACGACACCGTCGGCGACGAAGGCGCCGTCGTGGTCCGTCTCGCCGAAGTCACCGCCGTACGCCCAGCGATGGCCGGGCGCGGCGACACCGTTGCCGTAGAGCCCGGCGCCCCCGCGCCCGGCCGGTCTGCCGTCGTTCACACGCTGGAGGATGCCGTGGTCCCAGAACTCCCAGATGAACCCGCCCTGAAGACCCGGGGTGGCCTCGATGGCCGCCCAATGGTCCGCCAGCGTGCCGTTGCTGTTGCCCATGGCGTGCGAGTACTCGCACTGGATGAGCGGCTTGGTCTGCCGCCCGGACATGGCGTGCGCCAGGCAGTCCTGGAGCGGCGCGTACATCGGGCAGGCGATGTCGGAGGCCAGGTCCGGATCGGCCCAGCCGCGCTTGGCCGCGCCCTCGTACTGCACCGGCCGGGTCGGGTCGTGCCGGCGCACCCAGCCCGCGGCCGCGTCGTGGTTCGCGCCGTAGTCGGACTCGTTGCCCAGCGACCAGATGATGACGGACGGGTGGTTCTTGTCGCGCAGCACCATCCGCGCGACCCGGTCGACGAAGGCGCCCAGGTAGCGCGGGTCGTCGGCGATCTCGTGCGCGTGGTCGTGGGACTCGATGTCGGCCTCGTCGACGACGTAGAAGCCGATCTCGTCCGCCAGGTCGTACAAGGCCGGGTCGTTCGGGTAGTGCGCCGTGCGGATCGCGTTGAAGCCGAACCGCTTCAGCAGCACGAGGTCCGCGCGCATGTCGTCGTACGACACCGTCCGCCCGGTCAGCGGATGGAAGTCGTGCCGGTTGACGCCCCGGATGAACACGCGCTCGCCGTTGACCAGCAAATCCCGGCCGGTGATCTCGACGTCGCGGAAGCCGATCCGGTGGCGGGAGGTGTCGGCGACCGTGCCGTCGGCGCGGTGCAGGCGGACGGTCAGGCCGTACAGCTCGGGCGTCTCGGCGTTCCAGGTGCGTACCTCCGGCACGGCGGCCCGCAGCAGGGCCTCGCCGAGGAAGCAGGAGACGCGCTCGTCCTCGGCGTTGGCCCGGTCGAACTCCGCGTCCTGCGTGAGCAGCTGCCCGTCCAGCTCCCCGCTGACGTACCAGCCCTCGGGCAGCGCCCCGCCCGCGTCCCGCACCCGGCACTCCACCCGCAGGTCGCCGTCGCGGCGGGCCCGCACGGTCACGTCCGCGAGATGCAGCGGGTCGACGGCGTACAGCAGCACCGAGCGGGTGATGCCGCCGTGCCACCACTGGTCCTGGTCCTCGATGTGCGAGGCGTCCGACCACTTCACCACGGTCAGGCGCACGGTGGCCCGCTCCCCGGGGCGCACCAGGCCCGTCAGGTCGAACTCGGCGGCCAGGTGCGAGTCCTTGGAGATCCCGACGGGCCGCCCGTCCACATGCACCAGCAGCACGCTCTCGGCGGCCCCGACCTGGAGCACGATCCGCTGCCCGGCCCATTCCGCCGGAACGTCCACCGCTCGCTCGTACACGCCCGTCGGGTCGGCGGCGGGCACGCCCGGCGGGAACGCGGCGAACGGCATACGGACGTTGAGGTACCGCGGAAGGTCGTCCGTGCCCTGCATGGTCCACACACCGGGCACGTACGACGACGACCAGACCTCCCCGAGCGGGGCGTCCGGCGCGGGCAGCAGCTGGAAACGCCAGTCGCCGTCCAGGGAGACGGCCCCGGCCCGCCGGTCGACGGCGTTCATCGGCAGCCGCCCCCAGGAGGTCACCTCGGGAGCTTTCCAGGGGCGCAGGGCGATCAGGGGATCGGGGAGTGCGTCGGTCATGACCATTCCGAAGTCGGTGCGGGGGGCCGGGGCAGGGCGCGCCCTTGCAGACCCCAGGCGGGGTCGACGGGGATGCCGAGCCGGTCCAGGACGGTGGGGGCGATGTCGATGAGGCGGGGCGTGTCGAGCCTGGTGCCCGCGGGTGTCCCGGGCTCGGCGAGGATGACGAAGACCTCCCGCTCGGCGCGCGTGTCGCCGCCGTGGCCACCGGTGTCGAGGTGACCGTGGTCCGTGGTGACCAGCACGGTCCAGTGCTCGCCGGCGCGCCGCGCGTCGATCGCCTCCAGGAGCCGCCCGAGGTGGGCGTCCTGAGCGAGCAGGGCCCGGTCGTAGGCGGGGGAGAGCGGGCCGGTGGCGTGGCCGGCCTCGTCGGTGGCGCCGAAGTACACGAACATGACGTCCGGGTCGTCCACGGTGAGCCGGCGTAGGGCGGCGCGGGCGACGCGGCGGTCCGCGGTTTCGTAGCCCCTGGATTCGCCGTTGTGGCGCACACGTCGGCCGATGGTCCGGCCGAGGGCGCCGCGGCGGACCAGCTCCGGCCAGGACACCGCGGCCGCCGTGCGCAGACCGGGCCGGGCGAGGGCGGCGCGGGTCAGGAAGTCGGGGTAGCGGGCGTAGTCGGCACCCTCGAAGTCGTTGCCTGTGACCCCGTGGCGGTCCGGCCACACCCCGGTGAGGATGCTCGACCAGCCGGGCCCGGAGTCGGTGTAGGCCACACCGGTCGAGGGCCCGTCGTCGGCTCGGCCGTAGGGCAGCAGGCTCGTGCCGACGGAGCCTGCTGCCATCAGGGCGTGCAGCACCGGGGCGTTGGCCCGCGAGCAGGTCAGCCGGTCGTAGCGCAGGCCGTCCATGCCGACGACGAGCACCTTGGCGCGTCGGGCCTCGTCGTCGACGTCCGTCACTGGGTGTCTCCCTCGTGTGGTTTCCAAGAGCTCGGGACCACCGGCCGGTTCTTGGCCGCGCATCCGTGGTGGCTGGTCGCGCGGTTCCCCGCGCCCCTTCAGGGCGCGCCCCTGAAAGGCGTCAACTCCCCTGCACGGCCCCCTCCGTGGCGCCCGCGATGAACCCGCGGGCGAAGATCGTGAAGACCACGACCAGCGGTACGGACGCCATGAGCACACCGGCCATGACCATGCTGTAGTCGGTGGTGTGGCCGACGTGGAGCTGGGCGAGCGCCACCTGGAGGGTCAGGTGGGCGGGGTCGTTGAGAACGATGAGCGGCCAGATGTAGTCGTTCCAGGCGCCGACGAAGGCGTAGATGGCGAGGAAGGACAACGCCGGCTTGATCATCGGCAGCACGATGTTCCAGTACTGGCGGAAGAACCCCGCGCCGTCGATGCGCGCGGCGTCGAGAAGTTCGTCCGGCACACCGTTCTCGATGTACTGGCGCAGCCAGAAGATGCCGAACGCGTTGGCGAGGGCGGGCAGGATCAGCGCCTTGAGCGTGCCGACCCAGCCGATGTCGGACATGAGGATGAACTGCGGGAGGACGGCCAGCTGGAGCGGCAGCATCATGAAGCCCACCAGCATGGCGAAGAGCACCTTGCGGCCGGGGAAGTCGAACTTGGCGAAGGTGAACGCGGCAAGGGAGTCGACGAACAGGACCAGCACGGTGGTGACGGTCGCGACGACGAGCGTGTTCAGCATCGACCCGAAGAAGTCGATGGTGTCGAGGACGTGCCGGATGTTCTCCAGCAGATGGGAACCGAAGCTCAGCTTCGGCGGGCTCTTGTAGATGTCCTCGGTGGTGTTCGTCGCCATGACGATCGTCCACACGAACGGGAAGACGGAGACCAGGACGGCGAGGGCGAGGACGATGTGCGCGGTCAGGCTCTTGGGACGTCGTGACCGCCTCGGGACCACTGCGGTCATGACTTCCTCCCGCGCTGGACGACGCGCCAGTTGACGACGACCAGCACCATGATCAGTACGAAGAAGGCCCACACGATGGCCGCGCCGTAGCCGTAGTCGTTGTTGACGAAGGCCGACTGGTAGAAGTACAGCAGCGTGGTCAGGCCCGCCTGGCCGGGGCCGCCCAGGTTCGGGTTCGCGGCGTTGCTGCCGAACAGCACCTGGGGCTCGCTGAAGCTCTGCAGGCCGTTGATGGTCGAGATGATGACGGTGAACAGGATGATGGGCCGCAGGATCGGCATGGTGATCTGGAAGAACGTACGGATCGGGCCGGCGCCGTCCAGCCTGGCCGCCTCGTAGATCTGGGTGGGGATGGCCTGGAGACCGGCCAGGTAGATGATCATGTTGTAGCCGGTCCACATCCAGGTCATCAGCAGCGCGATGACCAGTTTGATCAGCCACGGATTGCTCAGCCACGGGACGGGTGAGATGCCGACCGTGCCCAGGATCGCGTTGACCAGGCCGAAGTTGTTGCTGAACACCGCGCCGAAGAAGATCGACACTGCGACGATCGAGGTGACGTTCGGTATGTAGAGGGCGATGCGGTAGAAGCCCTTGAAGCGGCGTACCGAGTGCAGCAGCGTCGCCAGCACCAGGGCGCCGAACAGCGTGGGAACGGTGGACAGCACCCAGATCACCAGGGTGTTGCGGATCGACAGCCAGAAGACCGGGTCGTCCCAGAGAAATCGGAACTGCTGCAGTCCGACGTACTGCACGGTGCCCAGCCCGTCCCAGCGCTGGAAGGCGAGGTACAGCGAGTAGAAGACCGGGAAGAACGAGAAGACGCCGAAGATCAGGAAGAAGGGCGAGATCGCGAGGTACTGCCGCCAGTGGGACAGCACACCGCGACGCGCCGGCCGCACGGTGCCCGCGGGCGGCGTGCGCCGCGGGCGGAAGCGGGCCGGGCCGGTTCCGCCATGGTGCCGGGGCACCGCGGCGGAACCGGTGACCGGAGGTGACGACACCTAGTTCACCCCCTGCCGCCGGGCGATCTGCTTGGCCTGGCTGACCGCGTCCTTCCAGGCGTCGTCGGGCTTCTTTCCCTTGGCCTCGATGCTGGACAGCTCGGTCATGAAGGGCGCCATGACGGCGGCGTCGGCGGGTGCCTCGTAGCTGGCCGGGATGGCCTTGGCGGCCGGGCCGAACACCTCGATGACCTTCTGGCCGCCGAAGAAGGGGTCGCCGCCCGTCATGGCCGGCATGGCGTACGCCGCCGGTGCGGCGGGGAAGATGGCGGCGTCGGTGAAGCCGCGGGCGTCGTTCTCCGGGCTGAGGATCCAGCTGATGATCTTGAATGCCTCTTCGGGGTTGCGGCACTGCTTGGGCAGGGCCAGATAGGAGCCGCCCTGGTTGGCCGGTCCTCCGGGCGTCGCGCAGACCCGCCACTTGCCCTTGGTCTTCGGGGCCGCCTGCTCGATGTCCAGGGCGTGCCAGGCCGCGCCGAGTTCGGTGGTCAGGCTCTTGCCGACGGCGGCGTTCCAGGTGTTGTCGTTGATCTTGGCGTCGAGGCCCAGCGTGTAGGGGCGGATCGCCGTGTCCCACGCGGTGCGGATGTGGTCCTGGTCGCCGATGAAGTGGTTGTCCTTGTCGATGAACCGCGCACTGCCCTGGCCGACCGCGATGTTGAACACCGAGCTGATGTTGTTGACCAGGTAGGTGCCCGGCACCTTCTCGCGCAGCTCGGTGCCGAGCGCGAAGTACTCCTCCCAGGTCCCGGCCCGGGCGGCGACCTTGTCGGGGTCGGTGGGCAGTCCGGCCTTGTCGAACAGGTCCGCACGGTAGAAGAGCGCGGTCGGGCCGATGTCGATGGGGAAGCCGATCTGCCTGCCGTCCTCGGTCCGGGCGAGCTTGGTCTTCCAGTCCAGGTACTGGGACGCGATCTTCTTGAAGCCGAGGTCGTTCAGGTCGAGGAAGCGGTTCGCGTTGGGCAGGAAGGACGCCATGTCCTCGCCCTTGATGCCGGTGATGTCGGGCACGGAGGCGCCCGCCGCGAGGGTGGTGGTCAGCTTCTGCTTGAAGTCGCCGCCGATGGAGGCGGCGGTGAGCTTCACCTGGCCGCTGAAGTGCGTCTTCGCCTCGGCGACCACCTTGTCGCTGAGTGCGCCGCCCCAGTACCACAAGGTGAGGTTCTTGCCGTTCTTGCTGCCGGCCGATCCCGATCCGCCGCCGCATGCGACGGTCAGGCCGGAGGCGGCCGCGGTCAGGGCGGCGGCCTGGAGGAAGCCTCTACGAGAAAGGTCCACGGGTCACTCCTGTTGTTCCTGTTCGACGTGCGGAGGGGTGGGAGGGGTCAGTGCCGCCCTGACGAGGCGCGCGGACCGACGGGGTGTGAGGACTCGGCGGGGTGACGGGGGCGTGGTGCACGGCCGGGCCGGGGTCGGCCGGAATGCGGTCGGCCAGGAAGCCGTAGGCCCGCCGCAGTTCGGGATCGGTCTGGGAGCGCCACCAGCGTTCGACGCCGTGCCAGCCGGGGGCCGCGAGGGCGCCGCCGTGGTGCCGGACGGACAGCCCGGCCGCGAGCACCGCGAACCGCAGCCGCTCCGCCAGCGGCCAGCCGCCGAGGGAGGCCGCGACGAAGCTCGCGCCGAAGACGTCCCCGGCGCCCGTCGCGTCCAGGACGTGGGTGTCCAGGGCCGGGACCTCGGCGTACTCGCCGGTGATCTGGTCGACGGCGAGGGCGCCGTCCCCGCCCCGGGTCACCACGGCGACCGGCACCAGCTCGGAGAGCGTGCCGAGCGCGGCCAACGCGCTGTCGGTGCGGGTGTAGGCCATCGCCTCGGTCTCGTTCGGGAGGAAGGCGTGGCACAGGGAAAGCTGGTCCAGGAGGGCCGTCGACCACTCCTGGGTGGGGTCCCAGCCGACGTCGGCGTAGATGTGCGTGCCGTTCGCGGCGGCCTTGGCGAGCCACTCGCGCGGCCGGGCCTCGATGTGCACCAGGGCGGCACGCGCGTCGGGCGGGTCGCCCATCAGCACGTCCTGCGAGTACGGCGGCTCCTGGCCGTGGGTGAGCAGGGCCCGGTCGTCACCGTAGGCGACGGAGACGGTGACCGGGGTCGGCCAGTGGTCCGCCGTGCGGGAGAGCGAGAGGTCGACGCCTTCCTGGCCGCCCAGGACGTCCCGGCAGTACGCGCCGTAGAAGTCGTCGCCGAACACGGTGGCCAGAGAGGTCCTGAGGCCGAAGCGGGAGGCGGCCACGGCGAGGTTCGCTATGCCGCCCGGGCCGCAGCCCATGCCCCGGGTCCAGATCTCCTCACCGGGCGTCGGCGGCTTGCCGAGCCCCGTGAGGACGAGGTCGTAGAAGAGCAGCCCGGTCAGCAGCACATCGGGCCGGTCATCGTCCACGGATGTGTCCTCTCGCTCACGGCTTCGACAGAGATCGTCAAAACTCTTCATCTCGGTGACCGGAATCGTGCGCTGCTCAGGAGAGATTGGTCAATACCCGAGCAGAACTGAGCATGGAAATGATTGAAGATGACGAGTAGTGTTCCCGCCGTGCTGGCAGAACGACGACACCAACTCATCCTGCGGGCCCTGAGGGCCGGCGGGCCCGCGGCCGTGACCGACCTCTCGGTGCAGCTGGGCGTGAGCCCTGCCACTATCAGGCGTGACCTGGTCAAACTGGAAGAAGACGGGCTGCTCACGCGCGTGCACGGCGGCGCCGTCGTGGAGGAGGGCGACCAGCCCTTCGCCGAGGTCGCCGGAGTGCGCGTCACTGAGAAGGACGCCATAGCCGAACGCGCCGCCGCCATGATCAGGGACGGCCAGTCGGTGCTGCTGGACATCGGGACGACGGCCTACCGCCTGGCCCGGCAGCTGCACGGCCGCCGGCTCACCGTGATCACCAGCAACCTGGTGGTCTACGAGGAACTCGCCGACGACGAGGGCATCGAGCTGGTCCTGCTCGGCGGCATGGTCCGCCGTGAGTACCGCTCCCTGGTCGGCTTCCTCACCGAGGACAACCTGCGCCAGTTGCACGCCGACTGGCTCTTCCTCGGTACCAGCGGGGTGCGGCCGGGCGGGCAGGTCATGGACACGACGGTCGTGGAGGTGCCGGTCAAGCGCGCCATGATCAAGGCCGGCGAGAAAGTGGTCCTCCTCGCCGACGCGGCGAAGTTCCCGGGTCACGGGATGGCGAAGGTCTGCGGTCCCGAGGACCTGGACGCGGTGGTGACGAACGATCCGGTCGACGCGGCGACGCGGGCCTCCTTCCAGGAGGCGGGCGTCGAGGTGGTCGTGGCGGGAAAGGTGCAGACGTGAAGTCTCTCCCGGCCGGGGCGGGGGGATCCCCGCTCCGGGCCGCCCCGCCATGCGGCCGGCCACGAGGCCCCGCGGCCTCACCACCGGCCGGGCCGGAACCGGCCCGGCCACGTGAAGCACGTTCAAGCAGGCGGCGCGCGCCCGACTCCCGCGACGCGCCCCACGTCGCCTGCCGAATCGGAGGAACCCGGTGAAGCTGACGATTCTGGGCGGCGGAGGATTCCGCGTGCCGCTGGTGTACGGAGCGCTCCTCCAGGACCACGCCGAGGGCCGGGTGACCCACGTCGTCCTGCACGACCTGGACGCCGGACGGCTGTCGGCGGTGACACGGGTCCTCGCCGAGCAGGCGGCCGGCGTCCCCGACGCGCCCGAGGTGACCGCCACCACCGACCTGGACGAGGCCCTGCGCGGCGCCGACTTCGTGTTCTCCGCGATCCGCGTCGGCGGCCTGGAGGGACGCGCGCACGACGAACGCGTGGCCCTGGCGGAGGGCGTGCTGGGCCAGGAGACGGTCGGCGCGGGCGGCATCGCCTACGGCCTGCGCACGGTCCCGGTCGCCGTCGGCATCGCACAGCGGGTGGCCCGGCTCGCGCCCGACGCCTGGGTCATCAACTTCACCAACCCGGCCGGACTGGTCACCGAGGCCATGTCCCGTCACCTCGGCGACCGGGTCATCGGCATCTGCGACTCCCCGGTCGGTCTCGGCCGCCGCATCGCCCGGGTGCTCGGCGTGGAGAACCCGGGCGAGGCGTGGATCGACTACGTCGGCCTCAACCACCTCGGCTGGGTGCGTGGCCTGCGCGTCGCCGGCCGCGACGAGCTCCCGCGCCTGCTCGCCGACCCCGACCTGCTCGGCTCCTTCGAGGAGGGCAAGCTCTTCGGCACCGACTGGCTGCGGTCCCTGGGCGCGATCCCGAACGAGTATCTGCACTACTACTACTTCAACCGGGAAGCCGTACGCGCCTACCAGCAGGCCGAGAAGACCCGCGGCGCCTTCCTGCACGACCAGCAGGCCCGCTTCTACGCCGAGATGCGCAACCCGGACGCCCCCGCCCTGACGGTGTGGGCCCGGACCCGCGCCGAGCGCGAGGCCACGTACATGGCCGAGAACCGCGAGAGTGCCGGGGCCGGCGAACGCGACGAGGACGACCTGTCCGGCGGCTATGAGAGGGTCGCCCTCGCGCTGATGCGGGCGATCGCCCGTGACGAGCGCACGACCCTGATCCTCAACGTCCGCAACCAGCGCACCCTGTCGGTCCTGGACGCGGAGGCCGTCATCGAGGTCCCCTGCCTCGTCGACGCCAACGGCGCCCACCCCGTCACCGTCGACCCGCTGCCCGACCACGCCACCGGACTGGTCTGCGCGGTCAAGGCCGTCGAGCGCGAAGTGCTGGCCGCCGCCGGCTCCGGCTCCCGCGCGACGGCCGTGAAGGCCTTCGCCCTGCACCCGCTCGTCGACTCCGTCAACGTGGCCCGCAGGCTGGTCGAGGGCTACACCGAGGTCCACCCCGGACTCGCGTACCTTAGGTGAACACCATTCGGTAAGCGCTTTCCCCCGCACTTCCCGCTTCCTGGAGACATCTCATGCACGACGAAAGCCGCCGCATCGAGGAGCGCGTGCAGCGCCTTCACGACCAGCGCATCAAGAACGCGGTCTACGCGGCCACCGTCCCCTTCGAGGTGGAGGCCTGGCAGGCCCCGGGGGAGCCGGTCCCGTTCGAGGAGGCCGCCGCCGCCTCCTACGAGCCGTTCGCGATGGGCACCCCCTGGGGCCCGCCCTGGGGCACCACCTGGTTCCGCATGCGCGGCCGGGTGCCGGACGAGTGGGCCGGCAAGCGCGTCGAGGCCGTCATCGACCTCGGTTTCGTCGGCGACTGGCCCGGCAACCAGGCCGAGGCCCTCGTCCACCTCACGGACGGCACCCCGCTGAAGGCCGTGAACCCGCTCAACCAGTACGTGGCGATCGCCCACCCCGCGCAGGGCGGCGAGAGCGTCGACTACCTGGTCGAGGCCGCCTCCAACCCGGACATCCTCGCGGACAACTTCTCGAAGACCACCCCGCTCGGCGACAAGCTCACCGCGGGCGACAAGCCCCTCTACACCTTCCGCGCCGCCGACATCGCCGTCCTCGACGAGGAGGTCTGGCACCTCGACCTCGACGTGCAGGTGCTGCGTGAACTGATGCTGGAGCTCGGCGAGCACGACCCGCGCCGCCACGAGATCGCGCACGCCCTCGACCGGGCGATAGACCTGCTCGACCTCGACGACGTCTCCGGCTCGGCCGCCGCGGTGCGCGAGGCGCTGAAGCCGGTGCTGTCCAAGCCCGCACACGCCAGCGCGCACACCATCTCCGGCGTCGGCCACGCCCACATCGACTCCGCCTGGCTCTGGCCGATCCGCGAGACCAAGCGCAAGACGTCCCGCACCTTCTCCAACGTCACCTCGCTCGCCGACGAGTACGACGACTTCATCTTCGCCTGCTCCCAGGCCCAGCAGTACGAGTGGGTCCGCGACAACTACCCCAGGGTCTGGGCCCGCATCCAGGAGTCGGTCAAGAACGGCCAGTGGGCGCCCGTCGGCGGCATGTGGGTCGAGTCCGACGGCAACCTGCCCGGCGGCGAGGCCGTCGCCCGCCAGTTCGTCCACGGCAAGCGGTTCTTCATGGACCACTTCGGCATCGAGACCAAGGGCGTGTGGCTGCCGGACTCCTTCGGCTACAACGCGGCCTATCCGCAGATCGCCAAGCTCGCCGGGAACGAGTGGTTCCTCACCCAGAAGATCTCCTGGAACCAGACCAACAGGTTCCCCCACCACACCTTCTGGTGGGAGGGCATCGACGGCACCCGCATCTTCACCCACTTCCCGCCGGTCGACACCTACAACGCCCGCTTCAGCGGCGAGGAGATGTCCCGCGCGGTCCGCAACTACTCCGAGAAGGGCGGCGCCTCCCGCTCCCTGGCCCCCTTCGGCTGGGGCGACGGCGGCGGCGGCCCCACCCGCGAGATCATGGAACGCGCCCGCCGGCTGGCCGACCTGGAGGGCTCCGCGAAGGTCGTCGTCGAACACCCCGACGAGTTCTTCGCCAAGGCCCGCGAGGAGTACCCGGACGCGCCCGTGTGGGTCGGCGAGCTCTACCTGGAGCTGCACCGCGCCACCTACACCTCCCAGGCCCGCACCAAGCAGGGCAACCGCCGCTCCGAGCACCTCCTGCGCGAGGCCGAACTCTGGGCGACCACGGCCGCCCTGCACGCACCGGGCTACAGCTACCCGCACGAGAAGCTGGACCGGCTCTGGAAGACGGTGCTGCTGCACCAGTTCCACGACATCCTGCCCGGCTCCTCCATCGCCTGGGTGCACCGCGAGGCCGAGGCCGAGTACGCGCGCGTCGCCCAGGAGCTGCACGCGCTGACCGCCGAGGCGGTGGCCGCGCTGGGCGGCGGAGACACCCGCGTCTTCAACACCAGCCCCTACGACCGCGCCGAAGTGGTCCGCGCCGCCGACGGCTCACCGGTGTATGTACAGGTGCCCGCGAGCGGCTCCGCGCCTCTCGCCGACACCGCGCCCCCGCAGCCCGTGACGGTGGACGGCCGGGTCCTCGACAACGGGCTCGTCCGAGTGGAGGTGGCCGAGGACGGCACCCTGTCCTCCGTCCGCGACCTGCGCGCCGGCCGCGAGGTCCTGGCCGAGCCGGGCAACCTGCTCCGTCTGCACACCGACCTGCCCAACTACTGGGACGCCTGGGACATCGACAAGCACTACAAGAACCGCTACACCGACCTCCTGGACGTCTCGTCCGTCACGGTCGTCGAGCAGGACCCGCTGATCGGCGCGATCCGTGTCGAGCGGGCCTTCGGCAAGGGCTCCACGATCACCCAGACGATCACCGTCCGCGCCGGCAGTCCCCGGATCGACTTCGAGACGGACATCGACTGGCACGAGGCCGAGAAGATCCTCAAGGCGGCCTTCCCGGTCGACATCCGCGCCCCGCACTCGTCCGCCGAGATCCAGTTCGGCCACATCCAGCGCCCCACCCACACCAACACCACCTGGGAGGCGGCCCGCTTCGAGGTCTCCGGCCACCGCTGGGTGCACCTCGCAGAACCCGGCTACGGCGTCGCCGTCATCAACGACTCGACGTACGGCCACGACGTCTCCCGCACGGTCCGCGAGGACGGCGGCACCACGACCACCGTCCGCCTCAGCCTGGTCCGGGCCCCGCGCATCCCGGACCCCGAGGCCGACCAGGGCCGCCACCGCTTCACCTACGCGCTGCTGCCCGGCGCGACCATCGAGGACGCCGTCGCCGAGGGGTACGCCCTCAACCTGCCGCTGCGGGTGGCGGAGGCGGCCGGCGCCCCCGAACCGGTCGTCTCCGCCGAGGGCGAGGGCGTCACCGTGGAGGCGGTCAAGCTCGCCGACGACGCCTCCGGCGATGTCGTCGTCCGCCTCTACGAGTCCCGCGGCGGCCGCGCGACCGGCACCCTGCGCACCGGGTTCCCGCTCGCGGGCGCACAGATCACCGACCTGCTGGAGCGACCGCTCCAGGACGCCGAGGTCACCGACGGCGCCGTGGCCGTCACGCTGCGGCCCTTCCAGATCCTCACCCTGCGCCTGCGAAGGGGCTGACCGCACGGCCGTGCAGCCGTGGGCGGGGATGCCGAGCCCGGCATCCCCGCCCACGGGAGGCAGCCACGCCGTCGGCAGCGCCGTGTGGCGCGAGGCGCCGGCGGCCGGGCCGAGGCTTTACAGGGGCAGCACCTGAGCCGCCGCCCCGACGGAGCCGACCGGCTCGGCCGACGGGCGCGCGGGGGCCGCCGGCAGCGGATCCGTCGCCTCCGGCCACTGCGGCAACGACACCGGCCGCAACGGACGCAGCCCCGACACCACCGTGTAGTCCTGGCCCAGGAACGGCGGGACCACCTCGCCCGGGTCCTCGCCGAGCGCCAGCTGCACGGCGGCCCACGGGGCGTTGACACCGCACAGGGACAGCTGGTGCAGTCCGCCGGCGGGGCGGGTGTTGACGTCCATGAGGACCGGCCGGTCGCCGAACATCCGGAACTGGATGTTGGACAGGTAGTGCAGACCGAAGCCCTCGGCGATCCGCCGGGCCGGCTCCAGCCACTGCTCGTCCAGGGTGAAGCCCCGGCGGCGGCCGTTCTTGGTGCGGCCCACCGCCAGCCGGACCCGGTTGTCCGGGCCGGTCAGGCAGTCCACCGACACCTCGGGCTGCTCCAGACGCGGCATCACCAGCCAGTCGACCGGCTCCTCGGTACCCCGCAGCGCCTCCAGCACCAGATCGAGCGGCACGTACGGGCTCGGGAACCCACTCAGATGCATCAGGGAGAAGGGCGTACGCGTGATCACGCGGAAGCCCACCCCGCCGGCCCCGGACGCAGGCTTGAAACACGCCTTGTGCCCGCCTGCCTCCAACTCCTCGACGGCGGTGACCAGTTCGTCCTCCGAGCGGACCCGGTACCACGGCGGCACCGGCACGCCGATCGCCTGGACCGCCTCGTAGGCGATCACCTTGTCGTGGAAGACGGCCACCGCCTCGGGCGGCGGCGCCAGCACCGCTGTGCCGGCCGCCTCGAACTCGGCGCGGTGCGCCACGATCGCCGCCTGGTGCAGCCGGGGCACGAACACATCGATGCCGTGCCGCGCGCACTGGTCCAGCGCGTACTCGACGTACCCGGCGGGGGAGAGGTTCTCGGGCTCCAGTTCCGCGGTGTCGGCGGCGGCCAGCACCGGCGAGTCGGGGTCGCCGTGGGTGGCGTGGATGGCGACGGCCCGGTCGCTGGGATTTCTCCGCAGCTGATCCATGAAGAACACGTTCTCCGCGTACGTGCGGTTGAGCCAGACGCGTACGCGAGAGACCATGCAGGCCGCCTTTCACGGTTTGCGGGCAGGGCTGAGCAGCCCGTGCCCGGGCAGGAGAATGGAGGGACACCAAACCGCCCCTGTGAAAGGGAAGTTCGTAGCGGTGGTGTTGGGCCAGATCATACGGCTTCGGCGGACCTCGTCGTGCAACGCGCGTGTGAAGGATTTCTCCGGCGACGGTCCCGGGGCCGCCGGGGCCGCTCTTGATCCCGGTCGCACGGATGTGATCTCTTGGAGGCGTCCGGGTGCGCGGAGGGGGCGAGGGATGACGTCGACGGCCGGTGACGCCGCACAACTGCTGGCCATCAGCGATCTGCACATCGGCCACCCGGAGAACCGCGCCCTGGTCGAGGGCATGCGGCCCGGGACGGACGACGACTGGCTGCTCGTGGCCGGGGACGTCGCGGAGACCGTGGCGGACATCCGCTGGACCCTGAAGACACTCGCGTCCCGGTTCCGCAAGGTCGTCTGGGTGCCCGGCAACCACGAGCTGTGGACCCATCCGAGCGACGCCGTCACGCTGCGCGGTGTGGCCCGGTACGAGTATCTGGTCGAGCTGTGCCGGGAACTCGGCGTGACGACACCCGAGGACCCCTACCCCGTCTGGGACGGCCCCGGCGGCCCGGTGGCCGTCGCCCCGCTGTTCCTGCTGTACGACTACTCGTTCCTGCCGGCCGGCTGCACCACCAAGGAGCAGGGCCTGGAGTACGCGCAGGGCACCGGGATCGTGTGCACCGACGAATTCCTGCTGCACCCCGACCCGTACCCGAGCAGGGAGGCCTGGTGCCGGGCCCGGGTCGCCGAGACCGAACGCAGACTCGCCGAGCTGCCCGGCGACCTGCCGGTGATCCCGGTCAACCACTACCCGCTGCACCGGCATCCGATGGACGTCCTGTGGCACCCCGAGTTCGCCATGTGGTGCGGCACGGACCTGACCGCCGACTGGCACCGCAGGTTCCGCGTGCACACCATGGTCTACGGCCATCTGCACATCCCCCGCACCACCTGGCACGAGGGCGTGCGCTTCGAGGAGGTGTCGGTGGGCTATCCGCGCGAGTGGCGCAAGAGGTCCCGGCCGCCGGGGCGGCTGCGGCGCGTCCTGCCGGGGGAGGGCGAGGAGCGGTGATCGAGGAACTGCTGCCGGAGGCCGTGGTCACCGTGGAGGCGTACGGCCACGAGGACGCGGAGACGCCGCTGTACCCCGAGGAGGCGGCGCTCCTGACACGTGCGGTCGCCAAGCGGCGCAGGGAGTTCGCCGTCGTGCGCTCCTGCGCCCGCCGCGCCATGGAGAAACTCGGTGTGCCGCCGCAGCCGATCCTGCCCGGGGAGCGGGGCGCCCCCCGTTGGCCGGCCGGGCTGGCGGGCAGCATGACCCACTGCGACGGCTACTGCGCCGCCGCCCTGGTCCGCGCCACCGACCTGGCCTCCGTCGGCATCGACGCCGAGGCCCATGGCCCGCTGCCCGAGGGCGTCCTGCCGTCCGTGTCCCTGCCGGCCGAGGCGGACCGGCTGCGCCGGCTCGCTGCCGAACGCCCCGACATCCACTGGGACCGGCTGCTGTTCAGCGCGAAGGAGTCCGTCTACAAGGCGTGGTTCCCCCTCACCGGGAAGTGGCTGGACTTCATGGAGGCCGACATCGAGCTCACCGCCGACGGCACCTTCCGCGCGACGCTGCTCGTGCCCGGCCCCTGGGTGGGCGACCGCCGCCTCGGCCACTTCGACGGCCGCTGGACGTCGGGGCGGGGCCTGGTCACGACGGCGGTATCGGTACCGCACGCCTGACCCCGCCCCGCGGAACGCGCCCCGGCTCCAGGCCAGAGGCCCGCCCCTCACATCCTGGAGTGCGCCCCCCGGAGTGCGCCCCCCGGAGTGCGCCCCCCGGACTCCGGCCCCGGCTGCCAACCCGCGGCCTGTCCATCCGCCGGGTGCCGGATCCGGTTCCGGCCCACGTCCTGGCCCACCGCCGGGCTCCGGACCCGGCGGCCCGCGGCCTGTCCATCCGCCGGGTCCGGGCCCGGCGCCTGCCCCACAGCCCGGCTTACATGCCGGGCTCAGGGCCCGGCTTCCGGCCCACGACTCGGGCGATGCGCCGGGCTTCGGGTCGGGGCTTCCTCTCCACGGCGTGGGCGATCCGCCGGGCTCAGGCCTCGGCTTCTGGTCCACGTCCTGGGCGATCTCCCGGGCTTCGGGCCCGGCTTCCGGCCCACGGCCCGGGGCATCCGCCGGGCTCAGGGCCCGGCTTCCGGCCCGCGGCTCGGGCGATGCGTCGGGCTACGGCCCCCGCTTCCGGTGCAGGGCCCCGGCCGTCCGCCGGGCTTCGGGCCCGGCTCGCGGCCCGCGACTCGGGCCGTCCGCCGGGCTCCGGGGTTCCGCATCCGGTACGTCGGGTCAGGGGCCCGGTTCCGGGCACCAGTTCTCCAGGAGGCGGAAGAACGCCTCCTCGTTGCCGGTCAGGCCGGCGCGCTTCAGGGCCTGTTCCGCCTCGGCGAGGACCACGGGCGGGACGAGCGGCGGGCCGCCCTCCAGGTCGAAGGCGGCCCGGACGGTGTGCAGCAGCCGCAGATAGGCCTGGACGGCGGTGCGTTCACGATCGGTCAGAACGGCGGTGGGCATCGGTCGGCTCTCCCCGTGTCGGCGTCGTCGGTCCCGCGCCCTCTCGGCGCGCACGCCCCGCACAGCGGTGGCGCACCTCCAGCTTGCCGCCCACCACTGACAATCCGGCCCCACCGCCCTCCGGTTCGCCCGCTCGGCGGAGGCGCACCGCACCATGGTGCCGCGGCGGGCGGGCCGTCAGCCCTGCGGTCCGCGATACCCCAGCGACGCCTCGATCCGCCCCGCCAGATGGTCCCGCTGCAACGGCCCGCGTGACGACGAACCGGCGAGCCACGCCCGGCACTTGCTGGCGAGCAGCAGGCCGAAGCTCTCGGCCTCCTTCTCGTCGTCCAGATCGAAACGAGTGCGCGCGGCGACCTTCAGGACGGTCGCCTGGAGGTCCGCCCCGTCGTCGAGCAGCCGGGCCGCGACGGCGGCGCCCTCGACGTGGTGGGAGCAGTGCCCGGCCTTCATGTGCCACAGCTCGTGGCCCAGGATCACCAACTGGTGATCGGGAGTGGTGCGTTCCTCGATCACGACGAGGTCCTGCTCGGCCATGTCGAGCCAGAGCCCGCTGGCGGTCCCGGGCGGGAACGCGGCCGTACGGAAGAGGACGGGGCGGCCGCGGCGTCTGCTCATGCCGTCGCACAGGGCGGCGTACAGCTCGTCGGGCCGTGCCGGCGCGGGGAGGGACAGCTCCGCGACCAGCTCGCCGCACAGGCGGCGCATTTCCTTACCGATGCCCACAGTTCTCCCCACGGTCACGACTCGGGCCGCTTGACGCTCTCCAGGAGCATGTCCAGCCACTCCGCGACCTTGTCGCGGTGCTGGTCGGTGGGCAGTTGCGCGGCCCGCCAGGCGATGCCGCGCACGCCGTGGTCCTGCAGCAGCCGCTCCAGCGGGTCGTCCGCCGCCGCGGCCGCTTCCCGCTCGCGGTCGGCGAGCTTCTGCAGCAGCTCCTGCTCGGTGTGCTGGAGGGCGCTCACGAGCGCCTCGGGGTCCTCGGCCGTCAGGAAGCCGGCGTGCACCCGGAAGAACCGCTGGAGGGCGTCACAGTGCTCCATGGTCGGCCGCCGGTCGCCGTTGATGAGGGCACCGGCCTGCTGGCGGGACATGCCCGCGCCGTCGGCGATCTCCTGCTGGGTGTACTTGCGCCCGTTGGGCTTGAGCCGGGTCCGGCGCAACAGGTCCAGGCGCTGCAGGAACCGGGCCTGTACATCGGGTTCGCCGGCCGGCCGGCCACAGAGCAGGGCCTTGACCACGGGGTTCGGGACCCCGGAGGCGACGGACAGCCGGCCGATGTCGAAGACTTCCGCCTGCGGTACGCCGAGCCGGTCGGCGAGCGCGCCGACACGGGAGACGACGGCCGGTAGCACGGCCGTCGGCGTGGCGCCCGGACCCTCGACGAAGCCACCCGTCACCGACAGATCTCCTACGTATCTCACAGGCTTCTCACAAGTGGATGCCGTGACCTACCCCGGCGTTAACTTCCCGGAGCGTAGCCGGTGCTTCGAACTCACATCCAGGTCTCGCCACAACTGTGGCCAATTTCAGCCGTCAACAGGCACGAAATGCCACGATAGTTGACACGCCTCAGCTCGGGGCAGCAGGATCGGGGCGCCGCGTCAAGGCCGCACAGGCAAGAGGGGTGACCTCCCGATGGCATATCAGGCAGGAGGGCAGCGGCCGGCACCGCGGCCCGTCCCCGAGACTCCCGAGGCCCAGGCCTACCTGGAGGACTACGCGGGGCTACTGGAGAGTGTCTCCTTCCCCTCGCTCGTCGTCGACCACTGCTGGGACGTGGTGCTGACCAACGGCGCCTTCCGGTCACTTTTCCGTGAGGTCGGTCCGCACCCGACGGCCATGCCGGGCGACAACTTCCTCAGGTTCGTACTGTTCCACCCCGACGCCCCCACGGTGCTCGGCGAGCACGAGGCGAGCTGGTGCCTGCCGATGCTCGCGCACTTCGCGCGGACCGTGGAGAGCCACGGCCCCGACCACGGTCTGCAGGCCATCCGCCGCGACATCGCCCAGGACCCGATCATGGAGGCCGCCTACCGGCACGGCCTGCCGCACTGGATCCGCGCGGTCGGCGAGGACGCCGTCGAGCAGGACGGTGCCGTACGGCCGCTGCTGCACCCGGATCCGCGCCGGGGCGCCACCGAGTGCCGGGTCGTCGTCGAGGCGTCCAGGACACTCGAGGAACTGGGCTGTGCCCGGGTCACCTTCGTCCTGCGCGAGACACGCCGCTCCGCGTCCCGGGAGCGCCGCACGGGCCGTACCGCCTCCCACCTGAGGGTCGTCCCCGCGGCCGACTGACCGCTCCCGCCGCGTTCGGCGGCCCTGGTCCGCACCCTTCCCAGAGCAGGTGGTGTGTGACATGGTACTGCCGTGAGCGAGTCGCTGACCTGCGATGTCGTGGTGGTCGGAGCCGGGGTGGTCGGCGCCGCCGCCGCCCTGTACGCGGCCCGCGCGGGCCTGGACACCGTCGTGGTGGACCGGGGCCCGGTGGCCGGCGGCACGACCGGAGCGGGGGAGGGGAACCTCCTCGTCTCCGACAAGGAACCCGGACCGGAGCTCGAACTGGCCCTGCTGTCGGCCCGGCTGTGGGCCGGTCTGGCCAGGGAGGCGCTCGGCGGGGCCGTCGAGTACGAGGCCAAGGGCGGTGTCGTCGTCGCCGGCACGGACCGGGCCCTGGCCGGCCTGGAGAAACTCGCCGCCGAGCAGCGCGCGGCCGGGGTCGAGGCGGTCCCGGTGCCGCCCGACCGGCTGACCGACCTGGAGCCGTACCTGGCCCCCGGCCTCGCGGGCGGCATGCACTACCCGCAGGACGCCCAGGTGATGCCCGCTCTCGCGGCGGCGCACCTGCTGCGCGCCGCGAAGGCCCGGGTGCTCACCGGCCGGGAGGCGACCGAGGTCCTGCGCGGCCCGGGCGGTGCGGTGCGCGGCGTGCGTACCGACCGGGGCGACCTGCACGCCCCCGCGGTCGTCAACGCGGCCGGCACCTGGGGCGGCGAGGTGGCGGCCCGTGCCGGAGTGTCGCTGCCGGTGCTGCCCCGGCGGGGTTTCGTCCTGGTCACCGAACCGCTGCCGCCCCGCATCCGGCACAAGGTGTACGCCGCGGACTACGTGGCCGACGTCGCCAGCGACTCGGCGGCGCTGCAGACCTCCCCGGTGGTGGAGGGCACCCCGGCCGGGCCGGTCCTCATCGGCGCCAGCCGCGAACGGGTCGGCTTCGACCGGTCGCTGTCGCTTCCGGTGCTGCGCGCGCTGGCGGCCGGGGCGACCGGGCTCTTCCCGTTCCTCGCCGGAGTCCGGGCCCTGCGGACCTACGCCGGCTTCCGGCCGTATCTGCCGGACCACCTGCCCGCGATCGGCGCCGACCCGCGGGCGCCCGGGCTCTTCCACGCCTGCGGGCACGAGGGCGCGGGCATCGGACTCGCCACCGGCACCGGGCACCTCATCGCGCAGCTCCTGACCGGGCGGACACCCGACCTGGACCTCGCCCCGTTCCGGCCCGACCGCTTCACCGAGGAGGACGAGTGAACCCGCTGGAGCTCGCGGGGGCCAGGCCCGGCCCCGCCTTCACGGTCACGTTCGACGGGCGGCCGGTCGAGGCGCTGCCCGGGCAGACGGTCGCCGACGTGCTGTGGGCGGCAGGGGTGACGTCGTGGCGTTCCACCCGGGGCGAGGGCCGTCCGCGCGGGGTGTTCTGCGGGATCGGCGTCTGCTTCGACTGCCTGGTGACCGTCAACGGCCGCCCCGGCCGACGGGCCTGCCTGGTGCCGGTGCGGCCGGGGGACGTGATCGGCACACAGAACGGCACGGGCCATGAGGAGGCGCGGCATGCGGACTGACCTCGCCGTGATCGGCGCCGGACCGGCCGGGCTCGCCGCCGCCCTGGCGGCCTCCGCGCGCGGCGCACGCGTCACGCTCGTCGACGCCGCGGATCGGACCGGCGGGCAGTTCTACCGGCAGCCCGCCACCGGACTCGGCGCCGGTCGCCCCGAGGCGCTGCACCACCGGTGGCGGACCTGGGAGCGGCTGCGGGACGGACTCGCGGCCAGTGCCGTACGCGTCCTGACGGAACACCATGTGTGGTGCGTGGAGCGGACCCCGGAGGGCTTCACCGTGCACGCGTTGCTCGGGCCCGCGCAGGAGGAGCCGGCCGAGGTCCGCGCCCGCGCCGTGCTCCTGGCCACCGGCGGCTACGAGCGGGTGCTGCCCTTCCCCGGCTGGACCCTTCCGGGCGTCGTCACGGCCGGGGGAGCCCAGGCCATGCTCAAGGGCGGCCTCGTGGTGCCGGGGCGCCGAGCGGTCGTGGCCGGGACCGGGCCGCTGCTGCTGCCCGTGGCGACCGGGCTCGCGGCAGCCGGCGTCGAGGTCGCCGCGCTCGTCGAGTCGGCCGCCCCGGGGCGCCTCGCCCGCCACGCCCCGGCCCTCGCCGGAAAGCTCCCCGAGGGCGCCGGATACGCCGCCCGGCTGCTGCGCCACCGCGTCCCGGTCCGCACCCGGCACACCGTCGTCGACGCGCACGGCGACGACCGGCTGACCGGCGTCACCGTCGCCGCACTCGACGCCGACGGGCGCGTCCGGCCCGGCACCGAACGGCATCTGCCCTGCGACACCCTCGCCATCGGCCACGGCATGCTCCCGCACACCGACCTCGCAGAGAGCCTCGGCTGCCGTCTCGACGGGCTCGCCGTGGCCGTCGACACCGAGCAGCGCACCGACGTTCCCGGCGTGTGGGCGGCCGGCGAGGCCACCGGCGTCGGCGGCGCCGCGCTCGCCCTCGCCGAGGGGCACATCGCCGGCTGCTCCGCCGCCGCCCGCCTGCACGGCACCGCCCCCGCCCCGGCCCCCGCCGCCCTCAAGGCCCGTACGGCGCTCGAGCGATCCGCGGCCGCCCTCGACTCCGCCTACGCGCCGCCCGCGCACTGGCCCGAGCAGATCACCGACGACACCGTGGTCTGCCGCTGCGAGGAGGTCACCGCCGGGGCCGTGCGTGAGGCCCTGGATCTCGGAGCGGGCGACGAACGCACCGTGAAGCTGCTCACCCGGGCCGGTATGGGCTGGTGTCAGGGCCGGATGTGCGGCACCGCGGTCGCCGGTCTCGCCGGCTGTGCCCCCAGCCCGGCCAGACGCCCGTTCGCCCGGCCCGTGCCCCTCGGCGTCCTCGCCCGGCAACACCCCCAGGAGGGACTGTCATGACCGACCACCGCCCCTGGCGCGGCGTCCTCGTCGCCACCGCGCTCCCGCTGAACGACGACCTCTCGGTGAACTACGACCGCTACGCCGAGCATTGCGCCTGGCTCGTCGGGAACGGCTGCGACGGCGTCGTGCCGAACGGCTCCCTCGGCGAGTACCAGGTGCTCACGCCTGAAGAGCGGGCCCGGGTCGTCGAGACGGCCGTCGCCGCGATCGGCGGGGAGCGCGTGATGCCGGGCGTCGCCGCGTACGGATCCGCCGAGTCCCGGCGCTGGGCCGAGCAGGCCGGCGAGGCGGGCTGCCGGGCCGTGATGCTGCTGCCGCCGAACGCCTACCGCGCCGACGAGCGCTCCGTCCTCGCCCACTACGCCGAGGTCGCCAGGTCGGGGCTGCCGGTCGTCGCGTACAACAACCCGATCGACACCAAGGTCGACCTCGTGCCGGAGTTGCTCGCCCGGCTGCACGGCGAGGGGCACATCCGCGGGGTGAAGGAGTTCTCGGGTGATGTCCGCCGGGCCTACCGGATCGCCGAACTCGCCCCGGAACTCGACCTGCTGATCGGTGCGGACGACGTCCTGCTGGAGCTGGCCGTCGCGGGCGCCAAGGGCTGGGTGGCGGGCTACCCGAACGCGCTGCCCCGCGCCTCGGTCGAGCTGTACCGCGCCGCCGTCGGCGGCGACCTGGACACCGCGCTGCCCCTGTACCGGCAGCTGCATCCGCTGCTGCGCTGGGACTCGCGGGTGGAGTTCGTCCAGGCCATCAAGCTGTCCATGGACGTCGTCGGACGTCATGGCGGACCCTGCCGCCCGCCGCGCGCGGCGCTGCTGCCCGATCAGGAGGCGGCGGTCCGTGCCGCCACGGAGAAGGCCGTCGCGGCCGGATCGAGCTGAGGACCGTGCGCAGCAGACTCGTCCTGCACGCCGTCGACTCGCACACCGAGGGCATGCCGACCCGTGTGATCACCGGCGGCATCGGCATCATCCCCGGCGCCACCATGAACGAGCGGCGGCTGTGGTTCCGCGAACACCGCGACGACGTCAAGCAGTTGCTGATGAACGAGCCGCGCGGCCACGCGGCCATGAGCGGTGCGATCCTCCAGCCGCCGACCCGGCCCGACTGCGACTGGGGCGTCGTCTACATCGAGGTCTCCGGGTATCTGCCCATGTGCGGGCACGGCACCATCGGCGTGGCGACCGTGCTCGTCGAGACCGGCATGGTCGAAGTCGTCGAGCCGGTCACCACCATCCGGCTCGACACCCCGGCGGGCCCGGTCGTCGCCGAGGTGGCCGTCGAGGACGGGGCCGCCAAGGCGGTCACCCTCCGGAACGTGCCCTCCTTCGCCGTCGGCCTCGACCGCAAGGCCACCCTCGCCGACGGCCGGACGGTGACGTACGACCTCGCGTTCGGCGGCAACTTCTACGCGATCCTGCCGCTGGAGCGGTTCGGCCTGCCCTTCGACCGGTCCCGCAAGGACGAGATCCTCGCGGACGGCCTGTCCCTCATGGCCGCCGTCAACGCCGAGGATCCGCCCGTCCACCCGGAGGACCCGTCCATCCAGGGCCTCCACCACGTCTACCTGGCCGCGCCCGGCTCGACCGCCCGCCACTCCCGGCACGCCATGGCCATCCACCCCGGCTGGTTCGACCGCTCGCCGTGCGGCACCGGCACCAGCGCCCGCATGGCACAGCTGCACGCGCGCGGCGAACTCCCGCTGCACACCGAGTTCGTGAACGAGTCCTTCATCGGCACCCGCTTCACCGGGCGCCTGCTCGGCACGACCGAGGTCGCCGGCCGCCCGGCCGTGCTGCCCAGCTTCACCGGCCGCGCCTGGATCACCGCCACCGCGCAGTACCTGCTGGACCCCGAGGACCCGTTCCCGGCGGGATTCGTCCTGTGAGCCGGCCCCCGCACCGCGACCCCGAGAGGAACCCCGACCGTCATGGCCCCGCAGCACACCCCCGCCCTGCCCGTGCTCGGCAGCAGGAAGCCCAGCCACCGGGAGCGGGTCGCGGACGCGCTGCGGGCCGCCCTGATCGCCGGTGAGCTGCGGCCCGGCGAGGTCTATTCGGCTCCCGGCCTCGCCACCCGCTTCGGAGTCTCCGCAACCCCCGTGCGCGAGGCCATGCTGGACCTGGCCAAGGAGGGCCTGGTCGACACCGTGCCCAACAAGGGCTTCCGCGTCACGGCCGTCTCCGAGCGGCAGCTCGACGAGTACACCCACATCCGGGCGCTGATCGAGATCCCCACCACGGCGGAGCTGGCCCGCACGGCCGACCCGGTGGCCCTGGAGGCGCTCCGCCCGGTCGCCCGGGAGATCGTCACCTCCGCGGCGGCCGGCGACCTCATCGCCTACGTCGAGGCCGACCTGCGCTTCCACCTCGGCCTGCTGGCCCTCGCCGGCAACGACCACCTCGTCGACGTCGTACGTGACCTCAGGCGCCGTTCGCGGCTCTACGGTCTGACGGCCCTGGTGGAACAGGGGCGGCTGGAGGCGTCGGCCGAGGAGCACCTGGAGATCCTGGACGCGCTGCTCGCCCGGGACGAGGAGGCCGTACGGGCCGTGATGGCACGGCATCTCGGGCACGTCCGGGGCCTGTGGGCGGCACCCTGACAACCAGGGCGACGGCCCGCCCACCGAGCGGTCGCCTCGTCGGCCTGCCGGGTCACAGGTCCAGCACGAGCCGCGTCCCGCGGCAGCGGGACACGCAGATGAGCATGGTCTCGCCCGCCGCGCGTTCATCCTCCGTCAGCACCGAGTCCCGGTGGTCCGGCTCACCGTCGAGGACGTCGGTCTCACACGTGCCGCAGGTGCCCTCGGTGCAGGAGTACAGCACCTCTACTCCGGCGGCGCGCACGGCGTCGAGCACGGACACGTCCGGCGCGACGGTGAGCGTCCTGCCGCTGCGCGCCAGTTCCACTTCGAACTCCGAGTGCCCGCCGCTCTCCCGCTCCTTCGGCTGGAACCGCTCGACGCGCAGGACCCCGGACGGGCACCGGGCCTCGACGGCGTCCAGCAGCGGCCCCGGGCCACAGCAGTAGACGAGCGTGCCCTCGGGCACGTCGTCCAGCACGCAGGACAGGTCCAGCAGGCCCGTCTCGTCCTCGGGTGCGATCGTCACACGGTCCCCGTAGCGGCCGAGTTCCCCGCCGAACGCCATGGACGCGCGGGTGCGCCCGCCGTACAGCAGCGTCCACTCGGCGCCCGCCGCCTCGGCCGCCGCCAGCATCGGCAGGATCGGGGTGATGCCGATGCCGCCCGCGACAAAGCGGTACCGGGGAGCCGGCTCCAGGGCGAAGTTGTTCCTCGGGCCGCGCACCCGCACCGGGGCGCCCTCGCGCAGCTGCTCGTGCACATGGGCCGAGCCGCCCCGCCCGGCGCTCTCGCGCAGCACCGCGATCCGCCAGGCCGACCGGTCCGCCGGATCGCCGCACAGCGAGTACTGCCGCTCCAGACCGGGCTCCAGCAGGACGTCGACATGGGCGCCCGGCTCCCAGGCCGGCAGTGGCTCACCCAGCGGATGGCGCAGGGTGAGGGCGAGCACGCCGTCGGCCGCGGACTCCCGCCGGCCGACGACGAGTCGGGCTTCGTACACGCTCATGAGCTGGTTCCTCGTGGCTCGTCGACGGAGTGCCCCTGCGGATGGGCGAGCATCCACTCCCACATCTCGACCGGGTCCTGCGCGGTGTGCTCACGGCCGCAGTGGCACGTGCCGTGCAGGGTGTCGGTGCCGGGCAGCCAGGCGATGCGGTAGATCTCGCCGGTCGGAGCCGTCACTGGACCTCCTCCACGGGCTTCTCGCCCTGCTCCACCAGCCGGGCGAGGATGCGGCGGGCGGCCAGGCCGCCGGTGTCGATGTTGATGCTCAACTCCTGGTAACCGGTGCGTTCGGTGCCGAGCGTCTTCTGCAGCAGGTTGAGCGCGGTGACGTCCTGCATCACGACCGTGTGGTTGTTGCCCCGCAGGAACTCGGTGACCTCGGTGTCGTCCGTCGCCCAGTCCCGGGAAACCGCCCAGAAGTCGTACACCTTGCCGTCGCCGGACGGCGTGATCGCGTAGGTGATCTCGGTGTGGAAGCCGTTCGGGTCGCTGCCGTCCTCCTCGGGCAGCACCCCGACCGGGGCGATACGGCTGTGCAGCAGATAGAGACAGGGGGCGTGGTACTCGATGTCCTGCCAGCGGGTGATCCGGCCCTCGATACCGGTCGACCTGGCGTAGAACGGCGGGCACTCGGCGTCGTCCATGTGCCGGCTCACCCGGACGATCCCGGCGCCCTCGTCGACCTCGGTGGTGATCGGCGTCTCGGCGACCTCGGGGGTGCCGATGTAGCCGCCGTGCAGATACGTCTCGTGGGACAGGTCCAGGAGGTTGTCGACGAGCAGGCCGTAGTCGCAGTCGATGGGTTCCATGCCGCGCACGGTGACCCAGCCGGGGGAGTCGAGGTGCCGGGCCCGGGGGAGGGACTGCGGGTCGGCGAGCGCCGGGTCGCCGATCCAGACCCAGATCAGCGAGTCCTGCTCGACGACCGGATAGGAGGCGACCCGGGCCGTGCGCGGCACCCGTTTCTGCCCCGGCACGTACACGCACGCACCGGACGTGTCGTACGTGAACCCGTGGTAGCCGCACACGATCCGGTCCCCGTCCAGGCGCGTCGGCGCCTCCGACAGCGGATAACGGCGGTGCACGCACCGGTCGTGCAGGACGACCGGCCTGCCGTCCTCCTCCGTCCGGTACAGCACGAGCGTCTCACCGAGGATCGTCCGGCCGAGCAACTCCCGTCCGACCTCGTGACTGTAGGCGGCGACGTACCACTGGTTCCTGGCGAAGGCGGTCATGTGAGGCATGGGCGTTCCCGTCCCTGTCGGCGGGGCGCCGTCGCCCCGCGTGCCGTGGTTGGGATCAGGGTCCTGACGGCTGTGGTCGCCGCGCAAGGCGGCTTCTGCCAGACGGAAGCGTCTGTGCGAAGGAGCTGTTCAGGGCCTTGCCGTCCACGCGGCTCGACCGGTGTGGCGGCGCCGCCCGCGCCCTGCTGCGGATGCCCGTACCGGGCGAGCCTGCTCCGCTGTGCCGGCCGCCCCCTCCGTGATCGGTACCGTGGTGCCGGGACGACGAGAGGGGCGGCGCGGCCGTGGGACCAGCTTCCCGCGCCGGTCGTCGGGAGACTCCGCGCGCGTCACGCTTCTACTTCGGCGCCGAAGTGATCGCCGACGCCTTCCCCGACGCGACCTTCGTCGCCACCCCGATCGTCATCGAGCACATCAAGCACTCCTACGAGGGCAAGCTGAAGGCCTGGGCGGCGCTCGGCCCGAACCTCCCCACCCGCCTGGTCGACCTCGAGCCGCTGACCGGCGACCTCACTCCTGGGAGGGGCTTCACATACCCGCCGTCTTCGAGTGAGCGGCATCGCGCCGGGCCCCGGCGGTGCGTCCGCTCACCGCCGCAGCGGGGTGTGAGCCGTCTCCGGCAACCGCAGGTACACCAACGACGACACCAGACAGAGCACCGCGACGTACCAGGGGAACAACCCCGAGTGCCCCAGCTCCTTGAACAGGGTGCCGACATACGGGGCCGTGCCGCCGAAGAGGGCCACCGTCAGGGAGTAGGGGAAACCGATGCCCGCCGCGCGGACCCGGGGCGGGAAGATCTCCGCGTTCACGGCCGCGCTGATCGAGGTGAACCCGGTCAGCAGCACCATCCCCGCGCACTGCACGAGCAGCAGCACGGCGAACGAGTCGCGCAGGGTGTGCAGCAGGGGCACCGTCAGCAGGGCGAAGCCCAGGCCGAAGAAGAGCAGCAGGGGGCGGCGGCCGAAGCGGTCCGAGAGCAGCCCGCCGAGCGGTTGCAGCAGCGCGAAGAACGCCAGTGAGATCGTGCCCGCGAGCAACGCGTCCGACTTCTCGATACCCGCGTTGAGTTCCGCGTACGTCGGCAGGTACGACGTCCACGTGTAGTAGGCGATGGTGCCGCCGGCCGTGATGCCGCCGATGAGGAGCGACTCGCGCGGGTGCCTGCGCAGCGCCTCGAACAGGCCGGGCCGCGGGGCCTGCTGCTGCTCGGCGCTGCGGGTCTCCTGCGCCCCCTGCCGGATCCAGAAGCCGACCAGACTCAGCACGGCCCCGAGCACGAACGGCACCCGCCAGCCCCAGCCGTTCATCTGGCCGTCGTTCAGCGTGTCCACCAGCAGCGCGGCGATGCCGGAGGCGACGAGCTGCCCCACCGTCGTCGACACGTACTGGAAGCTGGAGAACAGCCCGCGCCGGCCGGGGCCCGCCGACTCCACCAGGAACGTCGTCGAGGCCGCGAACTCGCCGCCCACGGACAACCCTTGGAGCAGCCGCGCGAGTACGAGGATCACCGGTGCGAGCACACCCACCGTGGCGTACGTCGGGGTCAGCCCGACCAGCAGGCTGCTGCCGCCCATCAGCAGGATGGTGACCGTCAGCGCGGCCCGCCGCCCGTGCCGGTCCGCGACCGCGCCCATGAGCAGTCCGCCGACCGGCCGCATGAAGAAGCCCACCGCGAACACCGCGAACGTGGACAGCAGCGGTACCAGCGAGTTGTCCGCGCTCTTCGGGAAGACCTGGTCGGCGATGTAGGTGGCCAGAAACGTGTAGGCGTACCAGTCGTACCACTCCACCGCGTTGCCCACGGAGGCGGCGAGGAGCTGGCGAACGGGCCGTTTCGTCGGCGGGGAAACCGTCTGCGTCTCTGTCACGCCCCTCACCCTCCCCCCGCGGCGCCCCGGCACACCCGGCGTACCGACGACTTTCACACGAGTGTCACGCGCCCCTTTCTTGTCGTTTGGTGTCCCTGAAACACTCCTTCCGCGCAGATTCCGTCACGTTCCGGCCATCCCGTACCTCAGGATGAGAGGTCTGTCCTACATGTCCGAAGTCAACCGGCGCCGCTTTCTCCAGCTCGCGGGTGCCACCACGGCCTTCAGCGCGCTGTCGGCCAGCATCCAGCGCGCCGCCGCCCTTCCGGCGAACCACCGCACCGGGTCGATCGAGGACGTCGAGCACATCGTCGTCCTCATGCAGGAGAACCGTTCCTTCGACCATTACTTCGGCACCCTGAGAGGCGTCCGCGGCTTCGGCGACCCCCGCCCGGTCACCCTCGACAACGGCAAGCCGGTCTGGCACCAGGAGAAGGACGGCAAGGAGATCCTGCCGTTCCACCCGGACGCCGACGACCTCGGCATGCAGTTCCTGGAAGGCCTGCCGCACTCCTGGCCCGACGGCCACCAGGCCTACAACGGCGCCAAATACGACCGGTGGGTGCCCGCGAAGGGCACCACGACCATGGCGTACCTGACCCGCGAGGACATCCCGTTCCACTACGCCCTCGCCGACTCCTTCACCGTCTGCGACGCCTACCACTGCTCGTTCATCGGCTCCACCGACCCGAACCGCTACTACATGTGGTCCGGGTACACGGGCAACGACGGCACCGGCGGCGGCCCGGTCCTCGGCAACGACGAACTCGGATACGGCTGGACGACCTACCCCGAGCGCCTGGAGCAGGCCGGCATCTCCTGGAAGATCTACCAGGACATCGGCGACGGCCTGGACGCCAAGGGCTCCTGGGGCTGGATCGAGGACGCCTACCGGGGCAATTACGGCGACAACTCGCTGCTCTACTTCGACAAGTACCGCAACGCCCAGCCCGGCGACCCCTGGTACGACAAGGCCCGCACCGGCACGAACGCCAAGGCCGGGGACGGCTACTTCGACCGGCTGCGCGCCGACGTCAAGGCCGGCAAGCTGCCGCAGATCTCCTGGATCGCTGCCCCCGAGGCCTTCTCCGAGCACTCCAACTGGCCGTCCAACTACGGCGCCTGGTACATCGCCCAGGTCCTCGACGCCCTCACCTCCAACCCGGAGGTCTGGTCGAAGACGGCCCTGTTCATCACCTACGACGAGAACGACGGCTTCTTCGACCACGTGGTGCCGCCGCTGCCCCCGAAGGACGCCTCCCGCGGCCTGTCCACCGTCGACGTCTCCCTCGACCTCTTCCCGGGCGACAGCAAGAACACCGCAGGCCCGTACGGCCTCGGGCCCCGGGTGCCGATGCTGGTCGTCTCGCCGTGGAGCAAGGGCGGCTACGTCTGCTCCGAGACCCTCGACCACACCTCGATCCTGCGGTTCATGGAGCGCCGCTTCGGCGTGCGCGAGACCAACATCTCGCCCTGGCGCAGGGCCGTCTGCGGTGACCTGACGGCGGCGTTCGACTTCTCCCGCAAGGACACGCGCCCCGCCCCGCTGCCCGGCACCGACGAGTACGAGCCGCAGGACCGCGAACGCCATCCCGACTACAGGCCGGCCCCGCCCGCCGATCCCCGCATGCCCCGGCAGGAGCGCGGTCTGCGCCGCACCCGGCCGCTGAAGTACGCCCCGTACGTGGACGCCTCGGTCGACGCGGCCGCCGGGAAGCTCACCCTCTCCTTCGCCACCGGAGCGAAGGCGGGCGGCGCCTTCCACGTCACCTCCGGCAACCGCACCGACGGCCCCTGGATGTACACCACCGAGGCCGGCAAGACACTCTCCGACACCTGGAACTCGGTGTACTCGGCGGGCGCGTACGACCTGACCGTGCACGGCCCGAACGGCTTCGTGCGCGTCTTCAAGGGCTCGAACGGGACGGCCGGCTGCGAGGTCACCGCCCGCCACACCGGCGACGACATCGAACTGACCTTCACCAACCAGGGCTCCGGCACGGCCCGGCTGAAGCTCTCCAGCGGCTACGGCGGCCGTCCCTCGGCCGTCACCGTCCGCCCGGGCGCGAAGGTGCGCCGGACGGTGGAGCTCGCCGCCGGCCGCCGCTGGTACGACCTGACCGTCACCGCCGACGGCGACAAGGCGTTCCTGCGGCGGTTCGCGGGTCACGTCGAGAACGGGCGGCCGGGGGTGAGCGACCCGGCGATCGTCACCGCGTAGCGGGAGTGAGGTGCCCCGGATCGTGCGGCCGGGGCACCAGCGCCGGTTCGGGCGCGGCAGAACCGGGTTCCAGCGCCAGGACGACGGCGACCGGATGATCGTCGTCCGCCGGGGCGGCCGCAGGTGCCGTCCGGCTGAGCAGCACCACACCCCAGGACGCCAGGCCCGCCCCGGCGAGCGCGAGCAGCACGCCCGCCGGGCCGCCCTGAAGGCGTTCGCCCAGCAGTGCCAGGCCGATCGCCGCGGCGGCCAGCGGGTTGGCGAGGGTCACCATCGCGAGCGGGCCGCCCAGACCACCCCGGTACGCCGTCTGCGACAGCAGCAGCCCACCGGCCGCGAAGGCCGCCACGAGCAGTGCCACGCCGACCACCTGGACGCTCAGCACCGGTCCGGTCCGGTCCGTCGCGGCCACCGTCACGGTCTGTGTGAGGGCCGAGGCGACCCCGGAGGCGAGGCCGGAGGCGGTCGCGTGCCGCAGCCCGGGGCGGGCGCCCGGCCGGGACAGCACCCCGACGAGCGCCGCGGTGGCGCCCGCCACCGCAAGCGCCTCGGGAACGCTCAGCACATCGTCCGGAGCCGGGCCGGACGCCGTGACCAGGATCGCGCCCAGGCCCAGCAGCGTCAGCGCGGTGCCCTTCCACTCGACGGCGCTCACCCGCCGCCCCGCGAGCCGCGCCCCCATGGGCACCGCCGCGACCAGGGTCAGCGCGCCGAGCGGCTGGACGACGGTCAGCGGACCGTACCGGAGCGCGACGATGTGCAGCAGCGCGGCGGACGCGTTCAGCCCGACCGACCACCACCAGGCGCCGCTGCCGAGCAGCCGCAGCGTGCCCGAGCCGGGGGAGCGGGAGGCGAGCCGCTCCTGGGCGACCGCGGCGGACGCGTAGGCGACGGCGGAGACGAGGGACAGGGCGACGGCGATCAGGACGGCGTTCATCGCCCGGCCCCCACGAGTGCCTGCTCGTCCCGCTGCGCCGGTACGAGGCCGCCCCGCGCCCGGCCGGCCGTGGTCGCCGTGCGGTGCGGCGAGCGAACCGGGAGGGGGGTCCCCTCGGACGAATTCCGGGGGAGGGTCACCGCGAGCGCGAGGCCCAGCAGGGCCGCCGCCGCCATCGCGTCCAGCCAGTAGTGGTTCGCGGCGCCGACGATCACCAGCAGCGTCAGCATCGGATGCGCCGGCCACAGCCAGCGCCACCGCGAGCGGGTCGCGGCGATCAGGCCGATCGCCACCATCAGCGCCCAGCCGAAGTGCAGCGACGGCATCGCCGCGAACTGGTTCGACAGGGAGTCGGCCGCGGGATCGCCGTACACCGACGGCCCGTACACCCGTGCCGTGTCGACCAGGCCGGTCGCCGCGAGCATGCGCGGTGGGGCGAGCGGGAACAGCAGGTGCAGCACCAGAGCGGCGGCGGTGACCGCGGCCAGCACCCGGCGGGCCCAGACGTAGTGCGCCGGGCGGCGCAGGTACAGCCAGACCAGGAAGGCGCCGGTGGCGGGGAAGTGGACGGCCGCGTAGTACGTGTTCGCGAGGTGTGCGAGTCCGTCCCCGTGCAGCAGCAGGGACTGCACCGCCCCCTCGCCCGGCAGATGGACCGCTCGCTCGAAGTCCCACACACGCTGCGCGTTGTGGAAGGCCTCGCCGGTGTGGCCCGTGGCCAGCTGCCGACCGAACTTGTAGACGAGGAAGAGCCCTGCGACGAGCAGGAGCTCCCGGACGAGCGGCGGTCGCGCTATCGCGTCGGACCCCGCCGGCGCAGGCTCGGTGCGGGCATTCATCCCCCGGCCCCTTCGGTGACGGTGGTGCTGTTATCGGTACGAGAGCGTACCGATACGCCAGTGTACCGATACGGTCGCGTACCGGTACACTGGCGTATCGATAGACGGAGAACACACCGCCGGCCGGGAATTTTCCGGCCGCCCGACGAAAGCCAGGAGCCCCGCCCATGACGTCGCAGGCCGCGGACCGGCCCGAGCCGGCCGGTGTCACGCGCCGCTCCAAGATCACGCCCGAGCGTGAGCAGGAGTTCTACGACGCCGTGCTGGAGCAACTGGGCGAGTGCGGCTACGCCTCCGTCACCATGGAGGGGATCGCCGCCAGCACCCGGTGCAGCAAGTCCACGCTCTACCGCCAGTGGAAGACCAAGCCTCAGTTCGTGGCGGCGGCGCTGCGTTCCCATCGGCGGACGCGCTGCATCGACACCGGCTCGCTCGCCGAGGACCTGCGGGAGGCGGCCCGGGCGGCGGGCGAGTTGTCCGGCCGGGACACCAAACTGCTCCAGGCGCTCGCCCATGCCGCCGGCCAGGACCCGGAGCTCCAGCGCGCGTTGCGCGAGGCGCTGGTCGAGCCGGAGATCGCCGCGCTGAAGGAGATCATCCGGCGCGGGGTCGAACGCGGAGAGGTGCCCGCCGACCATCCGGCGCTGGAGTACGTCCCGGCCCAGCTGCTCGGCGTCCTGCGGGTGCGGCCCGTCCTGGAGGGCGAGTGGGCCGACCCGGAGTACATGGTGCGGTTCGTGGAGGCCGCCGTGCTGCCGGCACTGGGCCTGACCTGAGACCCGGGCCGCCGTCCACCGGATGACCGGACGGTGACCCGATCGCGCCGACCCGTGGGGACGGGGGCGGCGCGCACCCCCCGGCCGGGTGGGGTTCCCCTGTGAGCGGCAGGGGCGCCCCACCCGGCCGACCGGGGTGTGCGGGAGTCTTTTCCCGGTCAGACGTCCTGACCGTTGCCGCTGCCCGTCGACGCCTTGATGCCCTTGGCGATCTCGTCGAGCACGGTCTCCTTCTGGTCCGCGTCGACCCCGAACCGTACGACGACCATCTGCTTCGCGTTCGCGGGGGAGGGGAACGCGAGTGACTCCACGATGCCGTCGGCGCCCTTGCTCGTGACGGCCTTCCAGCGGACCAGATAGCCCTTCTGCCCGGCCACGGTCACGGCCTTGGAATCCAGCACGTCGTGCGAGGTGATCCCGCCGTAGGACTTGCCGCCGTAGGACTCCTCGGCGTTCGCCGCGATGTCCGCCTTCGCGATCTCCTCGGCGGTATCGCCCTTGGTGCCGAGGGCCAGGGCCGGGGCCGAGTAGGCGCCGCCCTTCGTGCAGGTCGAGGAGGTGTCGCCGGGGCACTTGTAGGAGTCGTCGGACGTTACCTGCGCGCCGGCGTTGGCCTGCTGGCCGTACCAGCCCTTCGGAATCGGCAGACTGATCCCGCTGACCGCGTCGGTCACGGACCCGCTCCTGATCTTCGGCGGCTCGGACTGCTCGGGCCGCGGACTCTGCCCACCGGACCCGCCGCCGTCGCCGCCGCCGGACCCACCCGAGCCTCCGGACCCGCCCGGTCCGCCGAACGGCCCGCCCTGGCCCCCGGGGGCGCCCGGCCCCTGGGAGGTGGGCGAACCGCCCCCGCCGCCGCTGTCCGTCAGGGCGTACACGCCCACGCCGATGCAGGTGAGCACGACCACGGCCGCCGCGACGGCCGCGCCTATCCGCAGCCGCCGCCCCTTTCCGCCCGGAGGCGCGGCGGGATACGCGGGGTAGGCGGGATACCCGGCAGCCCCCGGGTACGCGCCACCGCCCGGCTGCCCGGCAGCACCTGAATACCCGACGACTCCGGAACCCCAGGCGCCGGCAGGCTGCCCTGTCCCGGGCGGCCCGGCGGCTCCCGGACCCCGGACGTCTGCGGGCTGCCCCGCTCCCGGCTGCCCGGCGCCCCCCGGCTGCCCGGCGGCTCCCGGGCCACCGGCGCCGGCGATCTGCTGCCCGTGTCCCGGCCCCTCGGAGGCAGCCGGTACTCCGTTTGCGCCGGTCGGCCCGGTTCCCGGCGCCGCGGCGGCAGCCGGTGCCCCGGTTCCCGGCGTTTCGCTTCCCGTTGGCTGTCCGGCTGCCGGTGTCCCGGTCCCAGCCGGCGCCCCGGCGGCAGCCGGACGGTCCGCCACTTCCGGGTTCACCGAGGGCGCCGTGTCGTCCGGGGCCGTCGACGCACCGCCGGGGGGCGTCTGGTCCGTCGATGCTGCGCCGGTGGCCGCCGGCCCTGTCGGGGGACCCCAGGTCGCGGGCGGCTGTGCCGGGCGGATGCGGTCCGTCCAGGCCTTGCCGTCCCACCAGCGCTCGGTGGCGGGCCCGTCACTTGTCTGTCCGGGATCGGCGTACCACCCGGGAGGAGTCTCCTGCGTCATGCCCCCACCGTATGAGGCGTCGGTGAAAGAGGCATGAGAGGAGTCGGAATCGGCTATTCCAGGAGCAGCCGCGTCGGCTGCCGAGCCGCCCGTGGCGGAAGCCGCAACCCGCCCCGGCCCGGGGTCACCGACCCCAGCACAGTGGGATGCCGGGCCCCCGTGCTCGCCGGTTCCGTGCCCGGCAGGCCGTGCAAAGTCAGAAACCCCAGCACCGCGAAGGCATACGCCTCCTTGGCGTCCGACGGCAGATTGAGGTCGTCCGAGGTCCGCAGGGCCACTCCCCGCAACAGCTCCGCGAGCATCGACATCAGGACCGGGTTGCGCGTCCCGCCACCCGAGGCGATCACCTCCGTCGCGCACACCCGCCCCACCGCGTCCGCCACCGTCCGGGCCGTCAGCATGGTCAGCGTCGCGACGACGTCCTCGGCCGGCAGCGTCCCGAACCCGGCCAGCGCGTCCCTCAGATGACCGAGGTGGAACAGCTCCTTGCCCGTCGTCTTCGGCGCGGGCAGCGCGTAGTACGGCTCCTCCAGCAGCCGGTCCAGCAGCGGCCCGTGCACCCGGCCCCGCGCGGCCAGCGCCCCGTCCGTGTCGTAGACCAGTGCTCCGCCGCTGAACCCCCGGGCCGCCGCGTCGATCAGCGCGCAGCCCGGCCCCGTGTCGAAGGCCGTCCCGTCCGGCGCGGTGAGGTTGGCGATCCCGCCGATGTTGAGCGCGACGGGCCTGCCCGGGCGGCCGCGCAGCCACAGCAGGTCGACCAGGCTGACCAGCGGCGCGCCCTGCCCGCCGGCGGCGATGTCACGCGGCCGGAAGTCGGCCACCACGGGCAGCCCGGTCGCCTCGGCGATCCAGGCCGGCTGCCCGAGCTGGAGGGTGCCGTGGACCTCGGCGCCGGCGACCCAGTGGTAGACGGTCTGCCCGTGCGAGGCCACCAGCTCGGCGCGCCCCTCGCACAGTTCGCGGTCGGCCCGGACCGCGGTCGCCGCGAAGGCCTGCCCGATCCGGGTGTCGAGCCGGCACACCTCGCCCAGCGTGGTGGTTCCCGGCGGCAGCGCGGCGGCCAGGACCTTACGCAGTTCGCCGTCGTACGGTTCGCTCACCGTGCCCAGTGGCTTCAGTACCAGACTGTCGCCGACGAGATCCAGCTCGGCCACCGCCGCGTCGATCGCGTCGTACGACGTGCCGGACATGAGACCGATCACCCGCATCCGATCACGTCTCCGATCACCCGCATCCCTTCAACCAGCCCTCTCCTCCGCCGCCTTGGCCACCGCGACGCGCCGCGTCGGCGGCAGCGTCAGAAGGGCCGGCACGCTCACCGCGCACGCCGCCGCCGCATAGTACGCGGGGATGTCCACGCTCCCCGTGCGCTCGATGGTCTCCGTGATGATGAGCCCGGCACACCCGGAGAACACCGCATTGGACAGCGCGTAGGCGAGTCCCAGGCCCGTGTATCGCACGCGCGTCGGGAACATCTCCGACAGCATCGCCGGGCCCGGCCCCGCCATCAGCCCCACCACCCCGCCCGCGCCGCACACCGCCACCCCCTTCACGGTGTTCGAAACGCCGGGCTCCTGAAGAAGGTTGAGCAACGGCACCGCGAGGACCGCCACCAGCACCGCCCCCGTCAGCATCACCGCCCGCCGCCCGAGCCGGTCGCTGAGCAGCCCCGCCGGCACGATGGTGGCCGCGAAACCCAGGTTGGCCAGCACGGTCGCCACCAGCGCCTGCTGGAACGTCGCGCCCAGCGAGCTCTGCAGATACGACGGCAGCACGACGAGGAACGTGTAACCGGCCGCGGCCCAGCCCGTGATCCGTCCCGCGCCCAGCACGACGGCTCTCACCACCTCGCGCCGGGGAGGGGTCTCCTGCGCCCGCTCCGCCACGAACGCCGGCGTCTCGTCCAGCCGCAGTCTCAGCCACAAGGCGCCCAGCCCCAGCGTGAGCAGGAACGGCAGCCGCCAGCCCCACGCGCCCAACTGCTGTTCCGTCAGCACGGTGGCGAACAGCGCCGCCGCACCCGCACCGGCCAGCAGCCCCAGCGCCACCGTGAACGACTGCCACGACCCGTACAGACCGCGCCGGCCCGGCGGAGCGAACTCCGTCATCACCGACACCGCCCCGCCGAACTCCCCACCCGCCGACAGCCCTTGGAGCACCCGCAGGAACGTCAGCAGCCAGGGCGCCAGGGCACCCGCCTGCGCGTACGTCGGCAGCACACCGATCAGCGCCGTCGCCACCGTCATCAGCGTGATCACGAGGACCAGTACCGGACGCCGCCCTACCCGGTCGCCCAGTCGGCCGAAAAGCGCCGCCCCGACGGGCCGGAAGAAGAACGCGAGCGCGAAGGACGCGTACGTCCTGACCAGAGCCTCGGCCTCGCTGCCGCCCTCCGGAGTGAAGAACCGCGCCGCGATGATCGTCGCGAAGTAGCCGTAGACGCCGAACTCGTACCACTCGATGAGGTTGCCCACCGACCCCGCGACCAGCGCACGCCGGCCGCGCCGTGTGTCCCGATGCTGCTGAATGAACGTCACATTCCGTGATTTCGCCCGCCGTTGACCCGAGCAGGGCTGGTGACGGGCCGGATGCGTCGCCCGGCCGCACCCGGTGTCACCCGTCACGGCAAGAGGTGCCCCGACCACCCTGCACTCAGGCAATCGGACGGCTACGCTCGACGTCTGTACGTCGTTCGGGCGACTTGGGGAGGTAGCGGGATGACGGAGGTACGGCCCACGGCCGCCGCCTCGGCTTCCCTGTGGGAGCGCGACGAGGAGGTCGCCGCCGTGGAGCGGGCGGTCGACAGCCTGTGCGCGGACCGTTCCTCGTCCGGCGGACTGCTGGTCTTCCGCGGCGAGGCCGGACTCGGCAAGACCGCGCTGCTGGCCGAAACCCGCCGCATCGCCGAGGCCCGCGGCTGCGCGGTCTGGTCGGCACGCGGCGGCGAGACCCTCAGGTCGGTTCCCTTCAACGTGGTACGCCAGTTGCTGCAGCCGGCCCTGGTGTCGATGCTGCCGGAGGAGGCCCGTGAGTACCTCGGTGACTGGTACGACATCGCCGGCCCCGCCCTCGGCATAGCGGACCCCGGCGACCGGCAGGCCGATCCGCAGGGCGTGTGCGACGGCCTGGTCGCCGCCGTACGCCGGCTCGCCCGCCGGGACTGGCCGCTGGTGCTGCTGATCGACGACGCCCACTGGGCGGACCAGGAGACCCTGCACTGGCTCGCGGGACTCGCCGGGCGCCTCGACGAGATGTCCGTCCTGGTCGTCGTCGCCCGCCGCCCCGGGGAGGCCTCCGGTGCGAGCGCCCGCCACCTCGACACCGTCGTCGCCGCCGCTGACGGCCCCGTCGCGAACCTGAGCGCCCTCACCCCGGACGCCACGGCCGGACTCACCCGCGCCACCCTGGGCGACCACGCCGACGCCGCGTTCTGCCGCGAGGTCTGGGCCGTCACCGCCGGCAACCCCTACGAGACCGTCGAGTCTCCTCGCCAAGGTGCAGGACAGCGAACTCGAACCGGTCGAGGCCCGGGCCGGCGAACTGCGCGAACTGAACCGCTCGGCCCGCGGCGGCGGTCTCGTCGCCCGCCTGGAGGAACTCGGCATCGACGCCACCAGGTTCGCCTGGGCCGCCGCCATCCTCGGCACCGGCATCTCCACCGACCTGGTCGCCAAGCTCGCCACCCTGCGCCCGGACGACGCCCGCCGCTGCGCCGAACTGCTGCGCAGCGCCCGCATCCTCACCGCGCCCGACCCCGCGACCGGCCGCAGCGCCGCCGGTGACCTGGAGTTCGTCCACCCGCTGATCGCGACCGCCGTCTACCACTCCATCCCCGACGCCCTGCGCACCGCCATGCACGGCATCGCCGCCCGGATCGTCTCCGACGAGGGACACGGTGCCGCGGCCGCCGCCCGCCACCTCCTGGAGGTCCACCCGGACGACGACGAGGAACTCGTCGGACAGCTGCGCGAGGCCGCCCGCGAGCACCTCGCCGTCGGCGCCCCGGACGCCGCCCGCCGCTGCCTGGAGCGGGCCCTGGAGGAACCGCCCCGGCCCGAGTCCCAGCCGCACGTGCTGTACGAACTGGCCGAGGCGACCTTCCTCACCGCGCCGGCCCGCACCATCGGCCATCTGCGGACCGCGCTCGGTATGCCCGGCCTCGCCGGCGACCAGCGGGTCGACGCCGTCTTCCGGCTCTCCCAGGCGCTCCTCCACAACGACCAGCTGGAGGAGGCCGTCCGCACGGTCGAGGCCGAGGCCGCCCGGCTCCGGCCGGGTCCCGCCCGGATGCGGCTGCAGGCCGCGCAGTTCATGTGGGAGGGGCTGCACGCCGGCGAGGCCACCTCGCCCGGCCGTTCCCAGCGGCTCGCCGACCTCGCCCGCCCCTGCACCGGCCGGGACAACTCCGAACGCGCCCTGCTCATCCTGCGCGGCTTCGACGCCCTCATGCACGGCGAGAACGCCGAGGAGGTCGCCGAGCTGTGCGACCGCGCCCTCGTCAACGGCCGGCTGGCCCCCGGACTCGGCTGGACGGACACCGAGTGGGGCATCGAACTGCTGCTGATGCTGGCCAACGCGTACGCCTTCACCGACCGCCTCGACCGCGCCGAGACCCTCTACAACGAAGCGCTGCGCGCCTACGAGACAGCCGGCTGGAGCGGTGGCCACCTCGCCCTGGCCCACGCCTACGTCGGGATCGGCCACCGCAGGCGGGGCCGGCTGAAGGAAGCGGAGGCGTCCCTGCGCGAGTCGCTGCGTCTCGCCGAGCGCGTCGGCCGCGGCCTGCCCCTGTACTGGTCCGCGACCTGCAGCCTGGTCGACACCCTGCTCGCCCGCGGCCATGTCGAGCCTGCCTGGGAGGTCGCCGAGCGGCACGGCTTCGCCCCGCCCTACCCGTCCACCATCGTCCTGCCCGACCCGCGCTCGGTGCGCGGCCGGCTGCTGCTGGCCGTCGGCCGCACCAAGGACGGCATCAACGAACTGGAGGCCGCGGAGAAGGCGGCGGCGGCCCGCGGCCACCACAACCCCGTGCTCGTCCCCTGGGCGGCCGACCTCGCCCGCGCCCTCAGCACCGAGGACCCGGCCCGGGCCGCCCGGCTCGCCGTCGACGTCCGGCGCCAGGCGGAGCGCTTCGGCACGGACACGGCGATAGGGGAAGCCCTGCGCTGCGCCGCGGATCTGGAGACCGGCCAGCGAGCGGTCCGGCTCTACGCCCAGGCGGTCATGTACCTGGAGGCCTCGCCCTGCCAGTACGAGCACGCGGCGGCCCGGATCGAGTACGGCATCGCCGCTCGCTCGGCGACCGACCTGCACCGCGGCCTGGACCTGGCGGTCTCGTGCGGGGCCGACGGACTGGAGGAGCGGGCACGCGCGGCGCTCCGGGCCGGTGTCGGCCCGGCGTAGTTCAGGCGCGGAGCAACCGGCCGGTCCCGGCCGCCAGGCGGCTGCGCACCTCGGGGTCGTACGCCGCCTCGTCCGCCCGCGCGGCACGGGTGCCGTCGAAGTAGCGGCCCGTACCCGGATCCCGGGTGGCCGGCGCGATCAGTCCCGGTGCGCCGTCGGCGACCGTGTGCCGGGGCGTGAAGCCGCCCTCGCGGACCATCGCGGTGTCCATGCGGGTCGCGGGGTGCAGCACGTTCACGGCGACACCGCTGCCGTCGAGCTCTCTCGGCGAGGGTGACCGTAGGCACGCGGAGCAGGACGGTGCGAGACCTGGCCGGGCCTACGACCGGCAGGGTCACCCTCCGGTCCTCATGAGGCGCCGTCCTCCTCCGCCAGCACCCGCTGGGCCGTCGCGAACGCCGAGTTCGCCGCCGGCACCCCGCAGTACACCGCCGTCTGGAGCAGGACCGCGCCGATCTCCTCCGGGGTGAGCCCGTTGCGGCGGGCCGCTCGGACGTGCATGGCCAGCTCGTCGTAGTGGCCGTGCGCGACCAGCGCGGTGAGGGTGATCATGCTGCGCTCGCGGCGCGACAGGGTCGGATCGGTCCAGATCTCGCCCCAGGCGTAGCGCGAGATGAAGTCCTGGAAGCGGGCCGTGAACGGGGTCTGCCGGGTCTGCGCCCGGTCGACGTGCGCGTCGCCGAGCACTTCGCGCCGTACGGCCATGCCCCGGAGGGCTGTCTGACCGAAGTGGGCGCGCAGCGCGGTCAGCACGGCCTCCGGGCACTGCGCGGGCGCCAGGTGCGAGGCGCCCGGCAGCTCCACGAGCGTCGCGCCCGGCACCGCGTCGGCGATCTCCCGCAGATGCGCGGGCGGTGTCGCGGGATCCTCGCGGCCGGCGATCAGCAGCGTCGGCACGGCGATCTCCGTCAGCCGGTCCCGCAGATCGAACGCCGCGAGCGCGTCACAGCAGGCGGCGTACGCGTCCGGGTCGGCATCCCGGTGGTCCTGGACCAGGCGCGGCACGGTGAAGCCGCCGGCGAACCAGCGTGCGTCGGCGCTGTCCGCCAGACCGGCCGGCCCCTCCCGGCGCACCAGCGCGGCCCGCTCCTCCCACGGCTTGGACCCGTTGAAGTGCGCCGACGAGCAGATCACGGCGAGCGACGACAGCCGCTCCGGATGGTGCACCGCGAGATGCAGCCCCACGGCCCCGCCCAGCGACACACCCGCGTACGCGAAACGCTCGACGCCGAGCGAGTCGGCGAGCGCCAGCACCAGTCCGGCGAGGTCACCGACCGTCGCGCCCCCTTCGATGAGACCGGCCGCCGAACCGCCGTGCCCCGGCAGGTCCCAGCGCACCACGCGGTGGGTGACCGACAGCTCGGGCGCCACCCGGTCCCACAGGGCGTACGACGTGCCGAGCGAGGGGCCGAGCAGCAGCGGGGGAGCGGAAGCGGGTCCTTCGGCGTGGTAATTCAGGAGGGTCAACGTCGCTCCAGAGCACGGTCGGTGAGAGTCCTGGCGGACCCCGTGTAGTGGGTGGGATCGAGGTCGGCGTCCGCCAACTCCGGTGCGTCGGCGAGCGGTTGTTCCTCGGAGGCAAGCCGGGTGAGGAGTTCCCTGGCGCGGGCGCGGCCCAGCACCGGGGCCAGCTCGGCGGACAGCCGCTCGGAGACGATCAACCCGTGCGTGAGATCCAGGTGTTCGCGCATGGCCTCGGGCCTGACCCGCAGTCCCTCCGCCAGTTCGGCGGCGTCCCTGACGGCCCCGCCGACCAGCCGCAGGAGGTCCCGCAGCGGCTCCCACTCGGCGTGCCAGGCCCCGGCCGGACGCTCGTCCTCCGCGGCCATGGCCCCGTAGAGCGTGGCCGCGAGCTGTGGTGCGCGCCGCGCGGCGGCGGCGATCAGGGTGGACCGTACGGGGTTGGACTTGTGCGGCATGGCGGACGAACCCCCGCCACCGCCCTCCACGACCTCGGCGATCTCGGTGCGCGACAGGGTGAGGACGTCCGCGGCGATCTTGCCGAGCGCGCCCGCCGCGAAGGCCAGACACCCGGCGAGATCGCCGATCGGCGTCCGCAGGGCGTGCCAGGGCAGCTCGGGCGCACGGAGGCCGAGTTCCCGGGCGTACGCCTCCGGCAGCCCGGCCGGATCGCTCGCGCCGTACGCCCCGAAGGCCGCCAGTGTCCCCGCCGCACCGCCGAGCTGGGCGGGCAGGGACTCCCGGACGGCCCGCAGCCGGTCCCGGGTGTCCAGCACCAGCGACCGCCATCCGGCGGCCTTCAGCCCGAACGTGGTCGGCACGGCGTGCTGGGTGAGCGTCCGCCCCGGCATCGCGGTGTCGCGGTGCTCGGCGGCGAGCCGGGCCAGGGCCTGTTCGGTACGGCCGAGGTCGGCGAGGACCAGGTCGAGGGTCCGCGCGGTGACCAGCATCGTCGCCGTGTCCAAGATGTCCTGGCTGGTCGCGCCCCGGTGGACATAGGGGCCGTAGGCCTCGCCCACGGCCTCGGTCAGATCCGCGACCAGGGGGATGACGGGGTTGCCGCCCGCGCGGGCCCGCCTGGCGAGGGACTCCACGTCGAAGGCGCCGGTATCGGCCGCCCCGGTCACCGCCGTCGCCGCCTCGGCCGGGGCGAGCCCCTTCGCGGCCTGGGCGCGGGTCAGTGCGGCCTCCGCGTCGAGCAGCGCCCGCAGATACGCCTCGTCGCCGGTGGCCGCCGCGGCCGCCGAGCCAGCCCATCCGGGGGCGAGCAGGCCGGTGTCGCCGGAGGGAGCTGTCACTGGAACTCCAGGAAGACCGTCTCGCCCTCACCCTGAAGGCGGATGTCGAAACGGTACGTGCCGCTCCCCTCCTCAGCGGCGATCAGCGTGTCGCGGCGGGCGTCCTCCAGCTTGGACAGCAGCGGATCGGCGGCGAGCGCCGCCGCGTCGCCCGGCAGGTAGATCCGGGTGTACAGGTGCACGAGCAGCCCGCGCGCGAAGACGCACACGCTGAGGTACGGGGCGTTCCGCCCCCGTGCGCCGGGCCGCAGCGTCCGGACGTACCAGTGGCCGTTCGCGTCGGTCTGGATCCGCCCCCAGCCCGTGAACTCCACGCCGTTGCGCCCGAGGAAGCCGCCCGAGGCCGGGTCACGCCGCATCGAGCCGTCGGCCGTCGGCAGGTTGCCCTCGGGGTCCGGCCCCCACAGCTCGATCAGGGCGTCCGGCAGCGGCTTGCCCTCGCCGTCGGTGACGTAACCGTGCACTGTGACCGTTTCCGGGTGCCCGAGGGGCGCGATGTCCTCGCCGCCGCGGAACGGCAGGGCGTGACCGTAGAACGGGCCGACGGTGTGCGAGGGGGTGGGCAGCACGCTCTCCGGCCGGCTGGTGTCGATCTTCGTCATGGCTGGTCAGCGCCCTTCTTCGATCCAGGTGGCGTGCGGGCCGTCCAGCACGATGTCCCAGTGGTAGCCCATCGAGAACTCCGGCACCGACAGGCTGTGGTCGTAGGTCGCGACCAGCCGCTGACGGGCCGCGTCGTCGGTGACCGACTGGATGATCGGGTCGTAGGGGAACAGCGGGTCGCTCGGGAAGTACATCTGCGTCACGAGCCGCTGGGTGAACGCCGTGCCGAAGAGCGAGAAGTGGATGTGCGCCGGCCGCCAGGCGTTGACGTGCTGGCGCCACGGGTACGGGCCCGGCTGGACGGTGGTGAAGCGGTAGTGGCCGTCGTCGTCGGTGAGGGTGCGGCCCACACCGGTGAAGTTGGGGTCGAGCGGAGCGTCGTGCTGCTCGCGCTGGTGGGCGTAGCGGCCCGCCGAGTTGGCCTGCCAGATCTCCACGAGCTGGCCGCGCACCGGGCGGCCGTCGCGGTCCAGGAGCCGTCCGGAGACGGTGATGCGCTCACCGATCGGCTCGCCGTCGTGCTGCCGGGTGAGGTCGTTGTCGATCTCGGTGATGTCCCGCTCCCCGAAGGCGGGGGAGGACAGCTCCACCAGCTCCGGGTCCTTGCTGACGTCGATGGTGACCGGCGGCTGCTTGGGGTGCCGGAGCACCGAGGACCGGTACGGCGCGTAGTCACGCCGCGGCTGGTGTTCGACGGGCTCCCCGTCGGCGAGCCGCTTCTCGTACGCGGCGTGCTGAGCCGCGATCTCCTGGTCGATGTCCTGCTGAGTGAGAGTCATGGGGGTCCTAGAGGAGGTTCGTACCGTTCTCGTCGGCGGGGCGAGGAGCGCGCCGCTGAGGGGCGCGGGGAACTGCGCGACCGGCCACAGGCGGCCCGCAGCCGAAAGGAGGGCTACCGTTCGAGGACCAGGGCGAGGCCTTGGCCCACCCCGATACAAAGCGTCGCGACCCCTACGCCGCCGCCCCGCCGGGCGAGTTGATGGGCCACCGTCCCGGCCAGCCGGGCCCCGGACGCTCCCAGCGGGTGTCCCAGGGCGATCGCCCCGCCCTGCGGATTGAGGATCGCGGGATCGAACTCGGGCCACTCGGCCACACACCCCAGCACCTGCGCGGCGAACGCCTCGTTCAGCTCCAGCACGGACAGGTCGCCGAACCCCCGGCCCGCCTTGGCCAACGCCCGGTTGACCGCCTCCACGGGCGCCAGCCCGAAGTAGTGCGGGTCGGTCGCGCAGACGCCCGTCGCGCGGACGCGGGCGAGCGGTTCGCGGCCCGTCGCCTTCAGCCCCTCGTCGTCGACGAGCAGCAGCGCCGCCGCACCGTCGTTCAACGGGGACGCGTTGCCCGCCGTCACCGTGCCGCCCACCTCGCGGAACGACGGCTTCAGCTTGGCCATCGCCGCCAGGGAGGCGTCCGGCCGGACGCACTCGTCGGCGGCGAAGTCCACCGGCTCGCCCTTGCGCTGCGCAATCGCCACGGACACCAGCTCACCGTCGAACAGGCCCTCGGCCCGCGCCCGCGCGGCCTTCTCGTGGCTGCGCAGCGCGAACTCGTCCTGCTGCTCCCGGCCGATCTTGTGCTTGTCGGCGATGAGTTCGGCCGACTCGCCCAGCGGGATCGTCCACTGTGGCTCCATCCGCGGGTTGACCATCCGCCAGCCGAGCGTCGTCGAGTACAGCCCGGTGTGCCCGGCCGGGAAGGGCTTGTCGCTCTTCGGCAGCACGTACGGCGCCCGGGTCATGGACTCCACGCCCCCGGCCAGCGCGATGGACGCGTCGCCGAGCGCGATGGCCCGGGCCGCCTGGATCACGGCCTCCAGGCCGGACGCGCACAGCCGGTTGACCGTCACGCCCGGCACGGACGTGGGCAGACCCGCGAGCAGCGCGGCCATCCGGCCGACGTTGCGGTTCTCCTCACCGGCCCCGTTCGCGTTGCCGAAGTACACGTCCTCGACCCGGGCCGGGTCCAGCTGCGGCGTGCGGCCGAGGAGTTCGCGGACGGCATGCGCGGCCAGGTCGTCCGGGCGCACGCTCGCGAGGCCCCCGTTGTAGCGGCCGATCGGCGTGCGGACCGCGTCGACGATGTAGACGTCCTTCACTTCAGGCCCTCCGGCACGGTCAGTTCGGCGTCGGTCCTGGCGACGATCTCCCCGGCGGTCACACCCGGCGCGGTCTCGACCAGGACGAGCCCGTCGTCGGTGACGTCGAGGACGCCGAGGTCGGTGATGATCCGGTTCACACACCCCTTGCCGGTCAGCGGCAGGGCGCACTCGGTGAGGATCTTGGGCGAGCCGTCCTTGGCGGTGTGCGTCATGACGACCACGACCGTACGGGCGCCGTGCACCAGGTCCATCGCCCCGCCGATGCCGGTGATCAGCTTGCCGGGGACGGCCCAGTTCGCCAGGTCGCCCCGCTCGGACACCTGCATGGCACCGAGCACGGCGACGTCGATGTGCCCGCCCCGGATCATCGAGAAGGACAGCGCCGAGTCGAAGAAGGAGGCGCCCGGCAGAACCGTCACCGTCTCCTTCCCGGCGTTGATCAGGTCCGGGTCGACGGCGTCCTCGGTGGGGTAGGGGCCGGTGCCCAGGATGCCGTTCTCCGACTCCAGGACGACCTCGACGCCCTCGGGGAGGTAGTTCGGGATGAGGGTGGGCAGGCCGATGCCGAGGTTGACGTACTGCCCGTCCCGCAGCTCCCCGGCCGCCCGTGCGGCCATCTCCGCGCGCGTCCAGACCATCAGGACCTCACCGTCCGCTGCTCGATCTTCTTGTCCGCCGCCTGCTCCGGGGTGAGCGCGAGCACCCGCTGCACGAAGACGCCCGGCAGGTGAACGGCGTCCGGGTCGATCTCGCCGGGCTCCACGAGTTCCTCGACCTCGGCGATCGTGATCCGCCCGGCCATCGCGGAGAGGGGGTTGAAGTTCCGGGAGGACTTGTTGAAGACGAGGTTGCCGTGCCGGTCGCCGCGGGCGGCGCGGACCAGGGCGAAGTCGGTGCGGATGCCCCGCTCCAGCACGTACTCCGTGCCGTCGAACTCCCGGACCTCCTTCGGCGGCGAGGCGAGCGCGACCCCGCCCTCACCGTCGTAGCGCCAGGGCAGCCCGCCGTCGGCGACCTGTGTGCCGACGCCGGCCGGGGTGTAGAAGGCGGGGATCCCGGCGCCGCCCGCCCGCAGCCGCTCGGCCAGCGTGCCCTGCGGGATCAGCTCGACCTCCAGCTCCCCGGCCAGGTACTGCCGGGCGAACTCCTTGTTGGCGCCGATGTAGGAGCCCGTGACCCGGGCGATCCGGCCGGCGGCGAGCAGGACCGCCAGGCCCGACTCCATCGCCCCGCAATTGTTGGAGACCACCGACAGCCCGGCCACGCCGCGCTCGTACAGCGCCCCGATCAGCACGTTCGGCACACCGCTCAGCCCGAAACCGCCCACCGCGAGCGACGCGCCGTCCGGCACGTCGGCCACCGCCTCCAGGGCCGTGGCGACCACCTTGTCCATCCGAGAAGCCCCATCTCTTCCGAGCGACCCGACCAGATTAATCAGGGCACTGAGTATTTATGCGAGCTGTCTCTCACGCTGCCATCGGGACACCGGGGCGTCAAGACCTCGGAGAATACGCTTGCCGTCCTTTGCGCACGCAGCAGACAGCGTGCTGCTCCCTGAGTATTGTTCAGTGCACCGACGAAAACGACCGAGGGGTGCACATGGCGGCCGCGGACCTCACCACCCACCCCGGGCACCTGGCCCGGCGGCTCCAGCAGGCGCACTACCTGCTGTGGAACACGATGGTCTCCGAGGAGATCACCTCGCCACAGTTCGCGGTCCTCAACGCCCTCGTCGCCGAGCCCGGCCTGGACCAGCGCACGGTGGGGGAGCGGGTGGGGCTCGACCGGTCCACCATCGCCGAGGTGATCAGCCGGCTCAGCCGGCGCGGGCTGCTCGACAAGGTCCGCGACCCCCAGGACGGCCGCCGCTCCCTGCTGCGTCTCACGGACGAGGGGGTGCGCACGCATCGCAAGCTGACCGTGCGCACCGCCCGGATGAACCAGGTGTTCCTCGCCCCGCTGACCGCCGACGAGCGGACGGTGTTCTTCGATCTCATCCGGCGCGTCGCCGACGCTGCCGAGGGGCTCCGCAACCCCGAGGAACCCCTGGTGGCGCCCCGCTGACGGACGCTGCCCGGGCGGGCCGGTCAGGGCGTCCTGGCGAACACCACCCACACCTGGCCCTTCGCGAAGTTCACCGGCGTGCCGTCGCCGGTGGTGAACGAGGTGCCGTCCGCGGCCTTCTCCCGCTTCCAGTTCACGTCCCAGGCCCGTCCGTCGCGCAGCACCGTCGCCCTCCCCGAGCCGACCGTCTCGGTGTACGGCGTGTTGTTGCCGAGGAAGTCCCGGAAGGCGGACTCGCGCACCTTCACGTACTGCACGACGACCGTCGCGGCCGCCGTCCGCCCGCCGTCGGCCGTCGTCGCCGGCGAGCCGTCCATGCCGACCAGCCACCGGTCGCGGGAGTCCGACCAGGTGAAGGTGAAACGGGCCGCCGGGTAGCGCACCGTCCGGGAGTCCGTCGCCGTGCCGCCCGCGGGCGCCGGACCGTAGCGGAAACCGGTGGTCAGGGCGGCCTGCCCCGGGGCCTCGGGCGCGATCCGCTCGGGGCGCAGGTAGAGGTTGTGCGGGGCGGGCTTGCCCGAGTCGCGGAAGTAGGCGTCGGCGGCGCTGCCCGGCGTCTCCGCCCGGAGCGGCGCCTCGTCGATCAGCGGCAGGAGCTTGCTCTGCGCGCCGGAGAAGGCGAGCGTGGGCCGGTCGAACTGGCGCAGCAGTTCCAGATCCGACTCGCGGGCGCTGCGCACCGGCCCGACCGTCTTCGGCAGCCGGGTCGCGTACACCGCCATCAGCCGGCTCAGCCCGCCCTCGACCTGCTCGGCGTAGACCACGTCCGCGGCGTCGACGCCCGTGTGGGGACGGGCCGAGGCGGCGTTGTCGATCTTGACGGCGAGGGCGGAGGGCCCGGTCGTCGATTCCCCCTGCTTCGACTGCTTCGGTGCTCCCCGTCCGTCGTCGCCCGGCGCGCCCCCGCTCGTGCAGCCCGCCGCCAGGGCGGCTGCCACCGTGGCGGCCAGCAGCGCCATCGTCGTCGCGGCGCGTCGTCCGCGCGCTCCTCGTCCCATGCCCACCGTCGCCACCGCGCCTTATGTCATCGATCTGCCTTGATTGTGCGCTTATCTGAACATCAATGGCCATAGTCGATCGTTCTCGGCAGGGAAGTGTCTCCGTGGCGTCCGTCGATCGGCTCAGTCGATCAGCTCAGTTGATCAGCTCAGTCGATCAGCTCGGTCGTTCGGCTCAGGGGGCGGCTCAAGGTTCAGCGTGGAGCGCCCGGGTACTCGAGCCCCGCCGTACGACCGACGTGCACGCTGACGGAGGGAGCGCGAGGCGATGAGGGCAGTGACCTGGCAGGGCAAGCGGGACGTGCGCGTGGAGAACGTGCCCGATCCGACGATCCAGGAGCCGACGGACGCGGTCATCCGCATCACCTCCAGCGGGCTGTGCGGATCCGACCTGCACCTGTACGAAGTGCTCACCCCGTTCATGACCCCCGGCGACATCCTCGGCCATGAACCCATGGGCATCGTCGAGGAGGTCGGCGCCGGCGTCCCGGACCTCCAGGTGGGGGACCGGGTCGTGGTGCCGTTCCAGATCGCCTGCGGCAACTGCTGGATGTGCCTCACCGGCCTGCCCACCCAGTGCGAGACCACCCAGGTGCAGGGCGAGGGCATGGGCGCCGCCCTGTTCGGCTACACCCGCCTGTACGGAGCGGTGCCGGGCGCCCAGGCCGAGTACCTGCGGGTTCCGCAGGCGCAGTTCGGCCCGATCAAGGTCCCCGAGGGCCCGCCCGACGACCGTTTCGTCTACCTCTCCGACGTCCTGCCCACCGCCTGGCAGGCGGTCGCCTACGCCGACGTCCCGCAGGGCGGCAGCGTCGCCGTACTGGGCCTCGGCCCCATCGGCGACATGGCCTGCCGCGTCGCCCAGGTAAAGGGTGCCGGACGGGTGTTCGGCGTCGACCTGGTCCCGGAGCGGCTGCGCCGGGCGAAGGCGCGGGGCGTGGAGACCTTCGACCTGCGGTCCTTCGACGACGAGAAGGAGCTCGTCGAGGCGATCCGCGACCAGACCGACGGCCGCGGCCCCGACGCCGTGATCGACGCCGTCGGCACCGAGGCCCACGGCAGCGCGGCCGCGCGCATGGTGCAGAACGCCGCGGCGATCCTGCCCCGCAAGCTGGGCGGCCCCATCGCCGAGCGCTTCAGCGTCGACCGCCTCGCCGCGCTCTACACCGCCATCGACCTGGTGCGCCGCGGCGGCACCATCTCGCTGTCCGGTGTCTACGGCGGTATGGCCGACCCGCTGCCGCTGCTCACCCTGTTCGACAAGCAGATCCAGATGCGGATGGGCCAGGCCAACGTCCGCCGCTGGAGCGACGACATCATCCCGTACCTGACCGACGAGGACCCCCTCGGCGTGGACGACTTCGCCACCCACCGGGTGCCGCTGTCGGAGGCCCCGCACGCGTACGAGATGTTCCAGCGCAAGCAGGACGGCGCGGTCAAGGTCCTGATGCAGCCCTGAGCCTAGACGCCGAGGATCCCCGCCAGGTCGTAACGGACCGGCTCCTCCAGCTGGGCGTACGTGCAGCTCTCGGGAGTGCGGTCCGGGCGCCAGCGGCGGAAACGGGCAGTGTGCCGGAAGCGCTGCCCGTTCTCCATGTGGTCGTACGCCACCTCGGCCACCCGGTCCGGGCTGAGCGGCACCCACGACAGGTCCTTGCGGCCCGACCAGCGGCTCGGTGCCCCCGGCAGCCGGGCCTTCTCGTGCGCGGCCTCCTCGGCCCAGGCCGCCCACGGATGCCCCGTCACGTCGTCCAGGCGCAGCGGCTCCAGCTCCTCCACGAGTTCGGCTCGCCGCTTCATCGTGAAGGCGGCGGACACGCCCACGTGCTGGAGGGTTCCCCCGTCGTCGTACAGGCCGAGCAGCAGCGAGCCCACGACCGGGCCGCTCTTGTGCAGGCGGTACCCGGCGACCACGACGTCCGCCGTCCGCTCGTGCTTGATCTTGAACATGGCGCGTTCGTCCGGCCGGTAGCGCACGCTCAGCGGCTTGGCGATGACCCCGTCGAGACCGGCCCCCTCGTACTCCTCGAACCACTGCCGCGCCACCTCGATGTCGGTGGTAGCCGGGGCCAGATGCACCGGCGCCCGCACCCCGGACAACTTCCCGGCCAGCCGCTCCCGCCGCTCGGTCAGCGGGACGTCCATCAGCGACTCGTCGCCCAGCGCCAGCAGATCGAACACGACGAGCGAGGCCGGCGTCCGCTCGGCCAGCGTCCGCACCCGCGAGTCCGCCGGGTGGATCCGCTCCGTCAGCGCGTCGAAGTCCAGATGCCCCTCCCGCGCGATCACGATCTCCCCGTCCACCACGCACCGCTCCGGCAACCGCTCCCGCACGGCCGTCACCAGCTCGGGAAAGTACCTGGTCAAGGGCTTGCCGGTACGGCTGCCCAGCTCGACCTCGTCCCCGTCGCGGAACACGATCGCCCGGAACCCGTCCCACTTCGCCTCGTACTGCATGCCCGACGGGATCACCGCCACGGACTTGGCGAGCATCGGCAGGACAGGGGGCATCACCGGCAGATCCATGGATCGATTCTGCGCCGATGTGCCAGCAGGTGCCCGATGTGCGAGGTATGCGGGCTACGCCTACCGTGGCGGGCATGGGTGACGCGGTGGAACTGGAGGTGGGCGGCCGGACCGTGCGGCTGTCCAGTCCGGACAAGATGTTCTTCCCGGAGCGCGGCTTCACCAAGCTGGACCTCGCCCGCTACTACATCGCCGTCGGCCCCGGCATCCTGCGCGCCCTGCGCGACCGGCCGACCACCCTCGAGCGGTACCCCGAGGGCGTCACCGGCGAGAACTTCTTCCAGAAGCGGGCGCCGAAGAACATGCCCGACTGGATCCCGACCGCGCACATCACCTTCCCCAGCGGTCGCAGCGCCGACGAGATGTGCCCCACCGAGGTCGGTGCCGTGGTGTGGGCCGCCCAGTTCGGCACCCTCACCTTCCACCCCTGGCCGGTGCGCCGCGACGACGTCGACCACCCGGACGAACTCCGCATCGACCTCGACCCGCAGCCCGGCACCGACTACGACGACGCCGCCCGCGCCGCCCACGAACTCAGGGCGGTGCTCGACGAGTTCGGCGGACTGCGGGGCTTTCCCAAGACGTCGGGCGGCCGGGGTCTGCACGTCTTCGTGCCCATCGAACCGCGCTGGACCTTCACCCAGGTCCGGCGCGCCGCCATCGCCGTCGGCCGGGAGATGGAACGGCGGATGCCCGAGCACCTGACCATCAAGTGGTGGAAGGAGGAGCGGGGCGAGCGCATCTTCATCGACTACAACCAGACGGCCCGCGACCGCACCATCGCCTCCGCCTACTCCGTGCGCCCCCGCCCGCACGCCCCCGTCTCCGCGCCCCTGCGCTGGGACGAGGTGGGGGTCGCGCACCCCCAGGACTTCGACCTCGCGACCATGCCCGCGCGCTTCGCCGAACTCGGCGACGTGCACGCGGACATGGACGAGAAGCGCTACTCCCTGGAAGCACTGCTCGACCTCGCCCGCCGTGACGAGCACGACCACGGACTGGGCGACCTGCCGTACCCGCCCGAGTATCCGAAGATGCCGGGGGAACCCAGACGGGTACAGCCGAGCAGGGCCCGCAGGGAGAAGGAGCCGCCTACAGCTCCTTGATCCGGATGTCGCGGTACGAGACCACATCCGTCGTGCCGTGCACCTGGAGCCCGACGTAGCCGGAGGCGAACCGCCGCCCGTCCGTGCCGGGGTCGTCCGAGCGGGGCGGGCTGAACTCCTGGCCGCCGGTGTTGTCGAACTCGTTGATCAGCACACCGTTGCGGAACACCGAGTAGTGCTGGCCCTCCACACGGATCTCGTAGTCGTTCCAGGTGCCCTTCTGCGTCACCCCCGCTCCGGCGAGACCGACCCGGTCGAAGCCGTAGACCGACCCGGTCTTGTACATGTCGCCGTCGGGCCGGTCGAGCACCTGCACCTCGTGCCCGTACTTGATGGCGACCCACTCCGGCCGGGACTCCTCCGGGTGGTCGTGGACCCACGGAAAGCGCACGAACACACCGGAGTTGGCGTTGCCCGTGCCCGGGGCGTCGTCACGCCACTGGAGCTTCAGTGAGAAGTCGCCGTACTTGCGCTGCGGAAACCACAGCATGCCCATGCCGGGCGTCGTGGTGCTGGAGGTGATCGTCCCGTCGGGGTTCAGCCCGAACGAACCGCCGCCGACCTGCTGCCACTTGGCGAGGGACTCCGCGGTGCCGTCGAAGAGCGCACGGTAGCCGTCGGTCTGCCCCGGCTTGCCGATGCCCGACTCACGGGCCGCCTTCCGGATCGCCCTGGACTCCCGCTGGTCGATGACCCCTTCCTTCACCAGGGCGTCGAGAACGGACGTCACGTGCTTGAGGAACAGCGCCTGGGACGTCCACTCCTTCTCGTCCTCGATCAGCTCGCCGATCCGGCACCGGTTGTCCGTGACCCGGTTGCGCACCCCGGAGTCGACCTCGCCGACGATCACCGTCAGCCGTTCGTCGTACTCGGGGCAGTCCGGTGCCGGGACCTGCCCGGAGACGACCGTGAAGGTCACCGTGCGGGCCGCCGCGGTGTTGCCCGCCTTGTCCGTCGCCCGGTATGCCACGGTGTGCGCACCCGCCCGGTCCACCACCACCGGCGCCGTGTAGGCCAGGTACGGTCCGCCGTCGAGCGAGTACTCGATCTTCTCGACGCCCGAGCCGTGCGCGTCCGTCGCCGTGACCGTCACCCGGGCGCTGTTGACGTACGCCCCGGCGGAGTTCCTCGTGCCCTCCACGGTCACGCCCGTCACCGGCGGGTTGGTGTCCTGCGGCGGCGCCGCGACGACCGTGAACTGCACGCTCTTCTCCGCCGCCACGTTGCCGGCCTTGTCGGTGGCGCGGTAGCGGACGGTGTGCGCGCCCACCTGGTGCACCATCACGGGCGCGGTGTACGGCTGCCAGGCGCCGGAGCCGATGGCGTACTCGATCGTGTTGACCCCGGAGCCCGTGTCGGAGGCCGAGACGGTGACCGTCGCCATGTCGATGTACGCCCCGTCCGCGTCGCGTTCACCGCTCACCGCCGCCGAGGTCTCCGGCGCGGTGGTGTCGTCCGACTGGGGCGCCACGACCGTGAACTCGGCGCTCTTCTCGGCGGAGACGTTCCCCGCTTTGTCGAACGCGCGATAGCGGACCTTGTGACCGCCGACCTGGTCGACGACGACCGGCGCGGTGTACGGCTGCCAGGCACCCGCGTCGCCGATCGCGTACTCGATCCTCTCGACGCCGGAGCCGCCCTCGTCGGTGGCGTGCAGCGCCACGCTCGCCGAACCGACGTACTGGCCCTGCGTGTTCTGCGTGCCGCTCACGTGCGCCGACGCCTCGGGCGCCGTGGTGTCCTCGCCGGTCCCCTCGGTCACCGTCAGGATGCCCTGCATCTGGCCGTGGCCCGGGATCGTGCAGTGGTAGAAGTACCGGCCGGGCGTGAGCGTGACCTGGGCGGTGTGCTTGCCGCCCTGGGCGTCGTTCGGATTGGCCAGGATGTTGAGCTGCACGTCGCTGTTGAACTCGGGATCACTGGTCACGAATGTCAGCGTGTGCGGCATGCCCGTGGTGTTGCCGGTGGCCTCGCTGTTCTCGAAGACGATCGTGGCCGTGCCGGCGACCGCGGTCTTCGGCGCGGAGAGGTACGTGTCGATGTCGTTGCCCGCCGTCCAGGTGAGCACCTGGTCGGCGGCCTCCTTGTCGGGCTGCCCGGCGGCGGGCAGCGCCTGCACGCCGAGCATCATCAGCAGGGCGGCCAGCAGGGCGGCCCAGATTCTTCGTTGCCGGATCACTCGCTCCCCCTCGCCAGCTGACCGGCGGCCGGGGTCGGTCCGCCGCCCTTGTAGGTGACCCGCCACAGGGCCGACTTGGAGTCCGAGGTGAAGAAGCCGCGCCCGTAGTCGAGGACGTACAGCGCGCCGTCCGGACCGAACTTCCAGTCCATGAGGTTCTTGATGCCGTCGTTGCCGACCGGCACGATCTTCTTCAGCGACTCCGAGTGCACCGGCAGACCGCCGTCGCCTTGCGTCTTCGGGTCCATGAGCACCGCGTTGCGCGGCTGGTCGGCGTCGTAGAAGTCACCGACGAACCACTTGCCGTCCCAGTAGGCCGGCCACTTGACGGTGCTGTCGGCCGCGGTCGTGCCGTACCGGTAGACCGGCCCGTTCATCGCGGCCTGCCCGCCGCCCTTCAGCCAGGGCAACCGGTACGTGGCCTCCGCCGGCTTGTACGACGGGACACCGTTCGCGTCCCGCGGGTAGTCCGGGCCGCCGCCCGACGGCGAGTACCAGATGTTGTTGCCGGTCACCGGCGGCAGATTGACCAGGCCGTCGTTGTTCGGCGACTCGTTCTTCGGGCGGTCGCAGTCGTACCAGCCCAGCGGCTTGGACGGATCCGGCAGATTGCGGTCCCGGTAGGGCTGCTTGTTGCCCATGCAGTACGGCCAGCCGCGGTTGCCCGCCTTCGTGATGGCGGCGAACGTGTCGTACTTGGCCGGGCCCCAGGTCGTCGACGGCGCGCTCGCGTCCGGGCCGACCCAGCCCGCGTAGAGCACGTCGGTCGACTTGTCGACGGAGATGCGCGCCGGGTTGCGGACGCCCATCACATAGATCTCGCCGCGCGTCTTGCCGCCGCCCTCGTCGGTCTCCTTCCCGGTGAACAGATTGCCCTCGGGGAGGGTGTATGTGCCGTCCGGCTCCGGGTGGATGCGCAGGATCTTGCCGTTCAGGTTGTTGGTGTTGCCCGCGGTGCGGCGTGCGTCCGCGAAGGAGACGCCCTTGTAGTTCGGCTGCGGGTTGTTGCCCGAGTAGCCGTCGCTGAAGCCGCTGGAGTTGTTGTCACCCGTGGCGATGTACAGGTTGCCCTTGGAGTCCCAGGCCATCCCGCCACCCGCGTGACAGCAACTGTGGATCTGCACCGGCCACTTGAGGAGGACCTTCTCACTGGCGAGGTCCAGCTTGTTCGTGGCCCGGTCGAGCGTGAACCGGGAGACCCGCCGCTCGGCCATCCGCGTCTCACGGTTGATCCGCTCGTGCGGCGTGTAGTGCAGGTACACCCAGCCGTTCTGCGCGAACCCCGGGTCCAGTTCGATGCCGAGCAGCCCCTCCTCGACCTTGACCAGTTCGTCGCCGCCGCCCTTGTTGCCGAAGACGGTGAGCGCACCGGCCAGGGTGACCTGCTTGGTCTTCGGGTCGTAGACGTGGATCTCGCCCTTGCCCTTGCCGATGCCGGGGTTGTTCCAGTCCGTGATCACGGGCTGTGAGGAGTCGGCGCCGCCCCGGCCGATGTAGAAGACCCGGCCGTCGGGCGCGGTGACCATCCCGTGCGGCTCGCCGATCTGGTCGTTCTGCCCGGGCTGGTTGGGCTTGGTCAGCCGCTCCGCCGCGTAGTGGGCGTTGATGGTCGCCTTGCAGTCGGCCTGCTCCAGCCGGGTCGTCCACATCAGCGCACCGCGCAGATGATCGCGGAAGTCGGACTCGTCGTACGACGACACCGTGCCGCCCATGCCCGTGTAGAAGGAACGGCCGCCGTCATAGTCACGGCACCAACTGACGGGATGGTCCCAGCCGTTGGCGCCCGTGCCCGGCTGATAGGTCGACTCGCGCACGCGGGCCACCGTATGCACGTCGCCCGAGGGGTTCTTCACCCAGTTCAGCCACTGGTCCGGGCGCTTCCACTGCACCGGCAGATTCTTGGTGGCGGGATGCCCGCGGTCGCCGACCTCGACGGTGGCCCGCTGCACGGCCGTGGGGCTCGACGCGGCCGGACGGGCACCCACCAGTCCGGTGAACCAGTCCGAGTACGGCTCCGCGCGCGCCGCGTCATGAATGCCGACGAACCCGCCGCCGGCCTCCATATAGGCCTCCAGGCCCGCCTCCTGCTCCGCGTCGAGGACATCGCCCCCGCCGGTCAGGAACACGATCGCGTTGAAGCGGCCGAGTCTCGTCTCGTCGGTGAACACCGAGGCGTCGCCGGTGGCCTGCACCTTGAAACGGCGGTTCGACGGGCCCGACAGGCCGATGTCCTCGATGGCCTCGATCCCGGCGTTCACCACCGGCGACTCCTCCCCGGCCGCCGCGGACCCGTGGAAGATCAGCACCCGTACATTCGCGCCGCCGGGCGGCGACTTGATCGACATCGTTGTCGGCGTGGGTTCGGGATAAGGGCGCGCGGTCGCGGCGGGGCCCGACAGCAGCCCCGCCGTCACGACCCCGGCGGCGACGGACGCCGCCCAGACGCGTCTTCTCGTGCTCAACCCTCGTAAGTGCATGGGCACCTCCTCGGTCACAGCAACACCGCCAAGGAAGCTAAACCCCTTTGCTTGTCGCGCCAATACCTATGACCGGGATGGCACCAACTTTGTCTTGAGTGTGGATAAACGGGAGGGCGACCGGTACCGTCGCACAGGTTCATCACAGGTACGCCTCCGTAAAAGCCTTACCAGGGTGGGGAGTTCCGCATGGACAGACGCAGCTTCAACCGGCGGGTCCTGCTGGGCGGCGCGGCCGTCGCGACATCGTTGTCCGTGGCGCCGGAGGCCGTGAGCGCGGCCGGACCGGCGAAGACGGCACCCGCCGGAGGCGAGGTGAAGCGCATCAAGCTGTACGCCGAGAAGCTCCCCGACGGACAGATGGGCTACGGCCTGGAGAAGGGCAAGGCGAGCATCCCGGGCCCGCTGATCGAACTCAATGAGGGCGACACGCTCCACGTCGAGTTCGAGAACACCATGGATGTGGCGGTGAGCCTGCACGTCCACGGCCTGGACTACGAGATCACCAGCGACGGCACGAAACTGAACCGCAGTCATGTCGAGCCGGGCGGCACCCGCACCTACACCTGGCGCACCCACGCCCCCGGCCGCCGCAAGGACGGCACCTGGCGCTCGGGCAGCGCGGGCTACTGGCATTACCACGACCACGTCGTCGGCACCGAGCACGGTACGCAGGGTCTGCAGAAGGGCCTCTTCGGCCCGGTCATCGTCCGCCGCAAAGGCGACGTCCTGCCGGACCGGACGCACACGGTCGTCTTCAACGACATGCGCATCAACAACAAGCCGCCGCACTCCGGGCCGAACTTCGAGGCCACGGTGGGGGATCGCGTCGAGTTCGTCGTGATCACGCACGGCGAGTTCTACCACACGTTCCACATGCACGGTCATCGCTGGGCGGACAACCGCACCGGCATGCTGACCGGCCCCGAGGACCCCAGCCAGGTCATCGACAACAAGATCACGGGGCCCGCCGACTCCTTCGGCTTCCAGGTGATCGCGGGGGAGGGGGTCGGCGCCGGCGCGTGGATGTACCACTGCCACGTCCAGAGCCACTCCGACATGGGGATGGTCGGACTGTTCCTGGTGAAGAAGCCGGACGGGACCATTCCGGGGTACGAGCCGCACGAGCACGGGCAGGAGCCGCCGGGCGACGGCCACGAGCACTGACGGGCGGCCGCTCCCCGAAGCAGGCGAGAGCGCTCTCACCGCGCCGCGGCCCAGGGCTATCCTGATCCGCAGCCGCAGGTGAGGAGCCCCGAAGTGACCGACACAGCGCCGCGTCCCACCCTGGAGGCCGTGGCCGCCCGGGCCGGTGTCTCGCGGGCCACCGTGTCCCGCGTGGTCAACGGCGGGGACGGGGTGCGGGACATCCTCGTGGAGCGGGTCCGCAAGGCCGTGGACGAGCTCGGATACGTGCCCAACCAGGCCGCCCGGTCCCTGGTGACCCGGCGGCACGACGCGGTCGCGGTCGTCGTCGCCGAACCGGAGACCCGGGTCTTCGCCGACCCGTTCTTCGCGCTCCAGCTGCGCGGCATCAGCAAGGAGCTCACCGCCCACGACAACCAGCTCGTGCTGCTGCTCACAGAGGGCCGGGACGACCACGCCCGGGTCGGCCGGTACCTCGCCGGCGGCCATGTCGACGGCGCCCTCGTCTTCTCCCTGCACCTCGACGACCCGCTGCCGGAACTGATCCAGCGGGCCGGAATTCCCACCGTCTTCGGCGGGCGGCCCGGCTGGAGCGGAGAGAGGCGCGCGGTGGTCTACGTCGACAGCGACAACCGCGGCGGCGCCCGCGACGCCGTCCGCCACCTGGCCGGCCTCGGCCGCACCCGGATCGCGCACATCACCGGCGCCCTCGACCAGACCTCCGCCGCGGACCGCCTCGACGGCTACCGGGACGTCATGGTGGACGCCGATCCGCGGCTGATCGCCGAGGCCGACTTCACGCCGGCCGGCGGCGAGCGGGCGATGCGCGAGCTCCTCGACCGCTGCCCGGACGTGGACGCGGTGTTCGCCGCCAACGACCTCATGGCCTCCGGTGCGCTGCGCGTCCTGCGCGACTCCGGCCGCCGGGTCCCCGGCGACGTGGCCGTGATCGGCTTCGACGACATGCGGCCCGTCGCGGAACAGACCGACCCGCCGCTCACCACGGTCCGCCAGGACATCGAGGAGATGGGCCGCCTGATGGCCCGCCTGCTGCTGCGCGGCCTCGACCGGGACGCTCCGCGTGAGGGCGTCGGGGCGACACCGTCCAGCGTGGTGCTCCCGACGACGCTGGTACGACGCGGCTCCGCCTAGCGGTGCTGCGTCACATCAGGTGATCTTGCCTGATGGCCGGCAGGGAAAGGGGCGTCGTCGCGCGGAGGGCCGCGCGGTGTCCGGTGTGGGCTCTCGGCCTGCCGCCCGCAAGCCCACCTGCTGGATGGGCCCGCGGGCGGTGCGGCGAGCGGGCGTGCCGGGCGTCGCGCGGCAGGCGCCGCCTCCGTAACAGGCCGCGGCCGGTCTCAGCCCGGCTGCGGCTCGCTGCGGATCACCGCGAAGCGGGCGCCGTGCGGATCGGCGAGTTTGGCCAGGCGGCCGACGGACGGGACGTCCATGGCGGGGAGGCGGACCGCGCCGCCCAGCTCCTCGGCTCTGGCGACGGTGGCGTCCGTGTCGGCGACCTCGAAGTACGGCAGCCAGTACGCCTCCTCCTCACCCGGATCGTCGGCCAGCGGGACGACACCGCCGAACATGGCGTCCTCGCTCTCCCCGGCGGGGTTGAACGTCGTGTACGTGCCGCCGGCGAAGTCGGCGCCGAAGGTCTCCAGGCCGAGCACGGAGTGGTAGAAGGCCGCCGCGGCCGGGACGTCCGCCGTGTACAGCTCGACCCAGCACAGCGAGCCGGGCTCCTGGACCACCTCCAGGCCCTTGTTGCGGCCCGGCTGCCACAGGCCGAAGGGCACCCCGGCCTGGTCGGCGAGGATCGCCATCCGGCCCAGGTCCTGGACGTCCATCGGCTGCACCGCCACCGAGCCGCGCGCCTGCTCGGCCGCCCGCCCCGTGGCGTCCGCGTCCGGCGTCCGGAAGTACACCGTCCAGGACGGCGGGCCCTGCTCCGGCGTGGTCTGCATCCCCCCGGCGGCCGTCCTGCCGCCGAGCTGGAACAGGCCGTACCCTCCGACCTCCGGGCCGCCCGGCTGGAACCGCCAGTCGAACAGCCCGCCGTAGAAGGCGGCGGCGGTGTCGATGTCGGGGGTGCCGAGATCGATCCAGTTCGGAGCGCCGGTGACATAACGGGTGGTGAGCATCGTCGCCCTCCTCGCACAGGGGCCCGTCGTCTGCTCTGCCGAGTCTCGCACCGCCCGGAGACAACCGCCGCCGGAGCACCGCCGGGGCGTGGTCTCCGGTGGTTCCGCGCGCCGCCGTGCACCGGCCGCGCCGGCGGGCGACCATCGAAGCGGCCGGAGGCCTGTGAACGCGGTGTTGATCTCGCGTTGATCGAACGTTTTTCGCCGCCCGCGACGCTTCCGGTCATGCACATCGACACGATCACCTCGCCCGAACTCGACTGGCAGCACGAGGCGTTGTGCGCGCAGACGGGTGCGGACTTCTTCTTCCCCGAGCCGGGCAGTTCGGTACGGGAGGCGAAGCGGATCTGCGGCATGTGCCCGATCCGCGCGGCCTGCCTCGAATACGCGCTGGACAACGACGAGCGCTTCGGTGTCTGGGGCGGTCTCTCGGAGAAGGAGCGGCTGGACCTGCGGCGGGTGTCGCGGTAGCCGCCACCGGGGGAGCGGGGCCTCCCTTCGGGGGGATACCCGCTGCCGGTACGGCACGAGGCCCCGGCCGCTCGTGGCGGGCGGGGCCTCGTGGCCGTGTGTACGAGTCGTGTCAGGCGCCGGCCCGGGCCGCCATGCGGGCCTTGCGGGCGGCCAGCTTCTCGTCGAACTTCGACGCCTCGGAGTCCAGCCCGCCCAGGAACAGAGCCAGCTCCTCCTGCGCCTTGCGGCCCTCGGGGCCCAGGCCGTCGATCTCCAGGATCTTCAGGAAGCGCAGCACGGGCTGGAGCACGTCGTCGTGGTGGATGCGCATGTTGTAGATCTCGCCGATCGCCATCTGCGCGGCGGCCCGCTCGAAGCCGGGCATGCCGTGGCCGGGCATCCGGAAGTTCACGATGACGTCGCGCACCGCCATCATCGTCAGGTCGGGCGCCAGCTCGAAGGCAGCCTTCAGCAGGTTCCGGTAGAAGACCATGTGCAGGTTCTCGTCGGTGGCGATGCGCGCCAGCATGCGGTCGCAGACGGGGTCCCCGGACTGGTGGCCGGTGTTGCGGTGCGAGACGCGGGTCGCGAGCTCCTGGAAGGCCACGTAGGCGACCGAGTGCAGCATCGAGTGCCGGTTGTCCGACTCGAAGCCCTCGCTCATGTGGGACATCCGGAACTCTTCGAGCTTGTCCGGGTCCACCGCGCGCGAGGCGAGCAGGTAGTCGCGCATCACGATGCCGTGCCGGCCCTCCTCCGCGGTCCAGCGGTGCACCCAGGTGCCCCAGGCGCCGTCACGGCCGAACAGCGAGGCGATCTCATGGTGGTAGCTGGGCAGGTTGTCCTCGGTCAGAAGGTTGACGACGAGCGCGATGCGGCCGATCTCGGTGACCTTGGACTGCTCCTTCTCCCAGGCCTCGCCGTCCTCGAAGAGACCGGGGAAGTTGCGCCCGTCGCTCCACGGCACGTACTCGTGCGGCATCCAGTCCTTGGCGACCGTCAGATGCCGGTTGAGTTCTTTCTCGACCACTTCCTCCAGGGCGTACAGCAGCTGAGCGTCGGTCCAGGCGCCGGCCGGGCTGCCGAGGTGGGGAGTGGTGATCGTCATGGACTCTCCAGGGGGACAAGCGTATGAGCGGTGTGCGGTAAACCTACGTAATCGTAGGCTACGTATCCGTAGGTTACGATGCCGTAGGTTAAGGGTGTCGTAAAGACCGCTGATCAGCAGGGTCGCTCGCCCGCGCGTCAGCGCGCCGGTCCCGCAGGTCGGGAGGCCTGACCGGGACCTGCGCCTCCGGTCAGGCGTACAGCTCCCGCAGCCGCACCGAGAGGCACGTCACACATCCCTCGAGCTTCTCGAACTCGCTGATGTCCACGACGACCGGTTCGTACCCGAGGTCGGCGAACAGCTCGGCGGTCTTCGGTGCGCTCGCCGCCATCAGCAGCTTGGCGCCGCCGAGCAGGACCACGTGCGACCCGGACTCCTCCGGGACCGGCAGGAAGCGCGCGAACAGCGAGGGCGTGTCCATCTTGGGGATGTGTCCGATGACCGTACCGTCGGGCAGCGCCGTGACCGCCGACTTCAGGTGCAGCACCTTGCTCACCGGGGCGGAGACGACCCGCGCGCCGAGCGGCTCGAACGCGGCACGCAGCTGCTGGACGCCGGCGGCGTTGGTGCGGCCGCCCCGGCCCACGTAGACGGTGTCGCCGATCTTCAGGACGTCTCCGCCGTCCAGCGTGCCCGGCTCCCAGATCCAGTTCACCGAGCAGCCCAGGCCGGCCACGGCCTCCTCGACCCCGGCGGTCTCCGCACGCCGGGATTCGGCGCCGGGGCGGGCGATCAGCGCGACGTTCCGGTACATCACCACCGTGTCCTCGACGAACACCGAGTCGGGGCAGTCGTCGGCGGGGTCCACCTCGATGGTCTCCCAGCCGTGTGTGCGCAGGGCCTCCACGTAGGCCTCCCACTGCTCGACGGCGAGGTCGGCGTCGGCTTTCTCCCGCTCGATGTGCGTCACGAGCCCTTCGGCGAGACGCGGGCTGGGGCGGCGGACGAGGGCCTTCTTGCTGGGCACGAGCGTGACTCCGTATCGGATGGGACGTGTCTGGACCGCACCGACAGGACCCTCCGGGATCGACCGGAACCCATCGGGTGTCGGCCGACCATCATGCAGGGCGAACGGGGGAGAGGACAGCCCTGGGGAGCGTCTGAGGGGCGGAGAGGCCGAGGGGCTCCGCGGCCGCCGGACGAGGAACAGCCGAGAGGACGGCCCAATCGCCCAGCCGTCAGCCGCCGGCCGTCCCTCGTCCCACTCGCGCCGCCCCCTGCGACTCAGCCCACCTTTCCGGCATCCTCCAGGCCCCGCCGTTGCGCCGGCGTCACCGCGCCGGCGGCTGCCTCCTGCTCGTCCGGACGCAGGCACTCGATCAGGTAGTCACCCGTGTCGGGGTCACGGGTCACCCCGTGGGTCTCGCTGCCGAAGCCGGGGAAGCGGCGGTCGAAGGACTCCAGGGCACCGAGGTAGCGCAGGAGGGCGCCGTCCGCCGCTCCCGTGCTCTCGCCCGGCATGAGGACCGGGATGCCGGGCGGCGTCACCGTGACCATCGCCGCGGCGACCCGGCCCGGCGCCTCCGACAGGCGGACCCGTTCCGTGCCGCCGCGGATCAGGCGCTGGTAGCACAGCTGGGGCGGGGCGACAGGCTCGGGCAGGTGCTGGAAGGCCGCGTCGAGGAGTTCGACCAGGCGGGCTTCCCGCAGATGGTCGTGCATCTCCTGGCACAGCTCGCGCAGCGTCAGCCCGGCGTAGCGCCGCGGGTGCTCCCCGACCAGCGCGGGCAGCACCCTGTCGAGCGGGGCGTCACCGTCGTAGAGGTCCTTGAAGTCCATCAGGGCGTCCAGCAGCGTGCCCCACTTGCCCTTCGTGATGCCCATGGAGAACAGCACCAGCGTGGTGTAACTGTCGGTCTTCTCCACGACGATGCCGCGCGTCGTCAGATAGGCGGTGAGAACCCGCGCCGGGATGCCCCGGTCGGACATCACCCCCGTCGCGTCGAGCCCCGGGCAGGTCAGCGTGACCTTGATCGGGTCGAGCATGCAGTACCCGTCGGTCAGCCCGGGGAAGCCGTGCCAGTCCGCGTCGGGCGCGAGGTGCCAGCAGGACGGCTCGCTCCGCAGCAGATCCGCCGGCGCCTCGTCGAAGGGCATACGTTCCCCGCTCGCGGGGTCGGTCACCTCGTCCGGCTGCCACACCCCGAAGAACCACGGCGGCCGGTCACCCGCCGCCTCGATGCGCCGCCCGATCCGCACCATCTCCTGGCGGAACCGGATCGCCTCGGTCACCGCCTCGTCGATCAGCCACTGCCCCTGCGGGCCGTCCATCATCGCCGTCGCCACGTCCAGCGAGGCGATCATCGGGTACAGCGGCGACGTCGTGCCGTGCATCATCAGCGCCTCGTTGAACCGGTCGTGCTCCACCGGCGCCCGCGGCGCGGGCCGGACGTGCACCATGGCACCCTGCGACAGCGCCGCCAGCAGTTTGTGCGTGGACTGGGTCGCGAAGACAGTCGGCCGGTCGGGGCCGGGGAAGACCTTCTCGTCCACCGACATGCCGTAGCGCCCGGCGTAGAGCGGATGGAAGCGGGCGTACGCGAACCACGCCTCGTCGAAGTGCAGCCGGGGTGTGCCGGCGGCGAACGCCCGGGCCGCCGCCACCGCGTCGTAACACAGCCCGTCGTACGTGGAGTTGGTGAACACCGCGTACTGGGCACGGGACGACACGGCGCCCGCCGTCAGCGGGCTCGCCGCGATCCGCGCCGCCACCGACTCCGCCGCGATCTCGGCCGGCGGCAAGGGACCGGCGAGGCCGTATCCGTTGCGGGTGGGGACCAGGTACACCGGCCGTGCGCCGGAGACGACCAGGCCGTGCAGGACCGACTTGTGGCAGTTGCGGTCCACCAGGGCGATCTCGTCGCGGGTCACGCTGAAGTGGCCGACCAGGCGGTTGCAGGTGGAGTCGCCGTGCAGGACGAAGTACGTGTGCGCGGAGCCGAAGACCCGCGCGGCGTTGCGCTCCGCCTCGCCGATCGGCCCGGTGTGCTCGAACAGCGAGCCGAGCTCCTCCACCGAGATCGACAGGTCGCTGCGCAGCAGCCGCTCCCCGAAGTACTCGTGGAACGCCCGGCCCACGGGCGACTTGAGGAAGGCGACACCCCCGGAGTGCGCGGGCGTGTGCCACGAGTACTCGTGCGCGTCGTCGAAGCGCCGCAGGGCCTTGAAGAACGGCGGGAGCAGCGCGTCCTGGTAGGCGCGTGCGGCGGTGGTGATCCGGCCGGCGATGAACGCCGGTGTGTCCTCCAGCGGCCACACATAGCCCACGACCGACTGTGACACCCACAGCGGCAGCTCACGCAGCCCCTCGTCCGCCATGACGAGGAACACCGGCAGGTTCTGGAACCGGCGCCCGATCCGGCGCAGCACCGTCGCCCCGCCCGGTCCGTCCCCGTCCCCGGCTGCGGGCGGAAGGTCCCAGGCGACCACCGCGGCGGCCAGCCCGGCCTCGGTCCTGAGCACCGCCTCGGCGTCGGTGACGCTCACCACCCACCGCACCTGTAAGCCGCGCGCCCGGATCCCCTCGGCGATGCGCGTCAACTGCCCCGCGGTGGCGCCCCCGTCCTCCGGATGCTCCGTCACCGCCACCAGAACCGTGCCGTCGGCCATGCCGCTCCCCTCCCCGGTGGCCCGCGCCACCCCCCTCCAGTGTTCGCGGGCCCCGCACGCGTGATCGGCCGGCGGCGGGCCAAACCACCCCTTCGGTTCAATGGGCGGACCACGCTTTGACGTCGGCATGCCCGGGCTCACGGGCCTTGCCGCACCGCCCGCCGCAGATGCTCCCCGGTGAACGACCCCTTCGCCTCCAGGAGCTGTCGAGGCGTCCCCTCGAAGACGATCTCGCCGCCGTCCCGGCCGCCGTCCGGGCCGAGGTCGATCACCCAGTCGGCCCGGGCGATCACCTCCAGGTTGTGCTCGACGACGACGACCGTGTTGCCCGTGTCGACCAGCCGGTCCAGCAGGGCGATCAGCCCCTCTACGTCCGCCATGTGCAGACCGGTCGTCGGCTCGTCCAGCACGTAGACCGCGCCCGTCCGGTGCAGCCGGGTGGCCAGCTTGATGCGCTGCCGCTCACCGCCGGAGAGCGTGGACAAGGGCTGGCCGAGCGTCAGATAGGTCAGTCCGACGTCCCGCAGGGCGCGCAGCCGGCGCCGTACGCCCGTGTCGTCGAAGAAGCCGAGTGCCTGCTCGGCCGTCATCTCCAGCACGTCCGCGATGGAACTGCCCCGCACGGTCAGCCGCAGCACCTCCTCCTTGAAGCGCCGCCCCTCGCAGTCGTGGCAGGTCGTCGTCACCGGGTCCATGAAGGCGAGGTCGGTGTAGATGATGCCCCGGCCCTCGCAGGTGCCGCAGGCGCCGCTGGAGTTGAAGCTGAAGAAGCCCGCCTCGGCTCCCGTCCCGCGGGCGAAGATCTTCCGGACCGTGTCCATGATCCCCAGGTACGTCGCCGGGGTGGAGCGGCCCGAGATGCCGATCGACGACTGGTCGACGACCACGGCTTCGTCGTGCGCGGCGGTGAACGCCCCGACCAGGGTGCTCTTGCCGGACCCGGCCACCCCGGTCACCGCCGTGAGCACACCGGCCGGGAACCGCACGGTCACGTCCCGCAGGTTGTGCCGGTCCGCGCCCTTGACCCACAGCTCACCGCTGGGCCGGCGCACCTCGCCCTTGACCGCCGAACGGGTGCGCAGGCAGCGCCCGGTGAGCGTGCCGGACGCGGCCAGCTCCTGCGGCGTCCCCTCGAACACCACCGTGCCGCCCCCGGCACCGGCACCCGGCCCCATGTCGACGACGTGGTCGGCCAGCGCGATGACGTCCGGGTCGTGCTCGACGACCAGCACCGTGTTGCCCTTGTCGCGCAGCCGCAGCAGCAGGTCGCCGAGGCGGCCCACGTCCCGCGGGTGCAGGCCGACGCTCGGCTCGTCGAAGACGTACGTCATGCCGGTCAGGCTGGAGCCGAGGTGCCGCACCGTCTTCAGCCGCTGCCCCTCCCCGCCGCTGAGCGTGGCCGTCTCCCGGTCGAGGCTGAGATAGCCGAGGCCGATCGCCTCGATGCGCTCCAGCGCGGCGACGGCGGCCGAGGCGACCGGCGAGGCCACCGGGTCGTCGATCTCCTTCAGTACGGCGATCAGGTCGGTGACCTGCATGCGGGTGCAGTCGGCGATCGACCGGCCGTTGATCCGGGTCGCGAGCGCCGCCGCGTTCAGACGTGCTCCACGGCAGTCCGGGCAGGTGCCCTCGACCGTGAACTCCCGGACCAGGTCGCGGGTCTTCCGGCTCATGGCCGACAGGTCCCGCTTCAGGTACAGCCGCTCGAAGCGGACGGCCAGCCCCTCGTACCCGGTGGTCCAGGTGCCGCCGCTGCCCTTGACGGTGACCTTGCTGCCGGGCCGTCCGCGCATCAGGAACTCCCGCTCGGCGGCGGTGAACCGCCCCACCGGCTTGTGCGGGTCCAGGTCGGCGCTGTTCGTGTACGCCTGCCCCTGCCAGGTCCCGGCGGCGAACGGCGGGAAGCGGACCGCCCCGTCCGCGAGGGAGCGGTCCGGATCCAGGATGCGGTCCCAGTCGGGCCGAACCGTCCGGCCGAGGCCGTCGCACCCGGGGCACATGCCCGACGGGTCGTTGAACGAGTAGGCCGTCGCCGGTCCGGCGCTCGGTGTGCCGTGCCGGGAGAACAGCACCCGGATCACCGAATAGACGTCGGTCATGGTGCCGACCGTCGACCGGGAGTGGCCGCCGACCTGCCGCTGGTCGACGACGATGGCGGGCGTGAGGTGCTCCAGGCCGTCCGCGTGCGGCCGCTCGAACTTGGGCAGCCGGTTGCGGACGAACCAGGGATACGTCTCGTTCAGCTGGCGCTGCGACTCCACCGCGATCGTGTCGAAGACGACGGACGACTTCCCCGACCCCGAAACGCCGGTGAACACGGTCAGCCGGCCTTTCGGGATGCGCAGGGTGACGTCCTTGAGGTTGTTCTCGCGTGCTCCGGTCAGAGTGATGGCATCGTGCGTGAAGTCGGTCATGCCACCGACGCTAGAAGGAAAACCCGACAGCCTCTGGCGTGATTTCCTTCAGTTCTCCTTCCTCCAGCAGCAGCCAGCGCGTGATGCCGACCGACTCCAGGAACGGCAGGTCGTGACTGGCCACGACCAGCGCTCCCTCGTACGACTCCAGGGCCGTGGTGAGCTGCCGGACGCTCGCCATGTCGAGGTTGTTGGTCGGCTCGTCCAGCATGAGCAGCTGCGGCGCGGGCTCGGCCAGCATCAGCGCGGCCAGCGCGGCCCGGAAGCGTTCGCCGCCGGACAGCGTCGCCGCCTTCTGGTCGGCGCGGGCGCCCCGGAACAGGAAGCGCGCCAGCCGCGCCCGGACCCGGTTGTTGGTGGCGCCCGGCGCGAACCGGGCCACGTTCTCGGCGACGGAAAGCTCCCCGTCGAGGACGTCGAGCCGCTGCGGCAGGAACCGCAGCGGGACATGCGCCCGCACCTCGCCCGACTCCGGGGCGAGCTCGCCGGTGATCGTCCGCAGCAGCGTGGTCTTGCCCGCGCCGTTGCGCCCGATCAACGCGACCCGCTCGGGACCGCGCAGGTCGAAGCCGCCCTCCACCCGGGCGCCGTACCGGAGCCCGAGATCCTGGAGGGTGAGCACGGTCCGCCCGGGCGGGACGGCCGTGTACGGCAGGTCGACGCGGATCTCGTCGTCGTCCCGTACGGCCTCCACCGCCTCGTCGAGCCGCTCCTTGGCCTCGGCGAGCTTCTCCTCGTGCATGATGCGGTGCTTGCCCGCGGACTCCTGCGCCGCGCGCTTGCGCGCACCCATGACGATCTTCGGTTCGCGCTTCTGGTCCCACATCTTCTGCCCGTACCGCTTGCGGCGGGCCAGCTTGACCTGCGCGTCGGCCAGTTCGCGCTTCTGCTTGCGGAAGTCGGACTCGGCGACGCGCACCATGCGCTCGGCCGCCTCCTGCTCGGTCTCCAGGGCCTCCTCGTAGTCGGAGTAGTTGCCGCCGTACCAGGTGATCCCACCGGAGCGCAGGTCGGCGATCTGGTCGACGAGGTCCAGCAGTTCACGGTCGTGGCTGACGACGACCATCACGCCCGGCCAGGACTGGACGGCCGTGTACAGCCGCCTGCGGGCGTACAGGTCGAGGTTGTTGGTCGGCTCGTCCAGCAGCAGCACGTCGGGACGGCGCAGCAGCAGGGCGGCAAGCCGCAGCAGGACGGATTCGCCGCCGGACACCTCGCCGACGGTGCGGTCCAGCTCGACGTGTCCGAGTCCGAGTTCGCCGAGGGTGGCGAGGGCGCGCTCCTCCACGTCCCAGTCGTCGCCGACGGTCTCGAAGTGCGCCTCGCAGACGTCGCCGGCCTCGATGGCGTGCAGGGCGGCGCGCTGTCCGGCGATGCCCAGGGCCTCGTCGACCCGCAGGGTGGTGTCGAGCGTGACGTTCTGCGGGAGGTAGCCGACCTCGCCGGCCACGCGGACGGTGCCGTCAGCCGGTGCGAGCTCACCGGCGATCAGCTTCAACAGAGTTGATTTTCCGGACCCGTTGACACCGACCAGGCCGGTCCGGCCGGGGCCGAACGCGACGTCCATTCCCTCGAAGACGGGACTGCCGTCGGGCCAGGTGAACGCAAGGGACGTAACGGTGATGGAAGTAGACATGGGGCCTCACTCGCGGTTGCACGAAGCGGTCAGGGGCAAACGCGTGTCGAGACACCTGCGACCAGGGGGAGGCTCCATGGGCACGTCACGGACGTGAAAAAACCCTGCACCAGGAGGACGGCTCGAACGCCGAGGTCGCACGCAGCGCACACCGGACGGGTGTGACGCGGTGTCTCAGGACCTCAGACGAGCAACGTCCTTCTCCAATCGGCGGCAACAGGGACGCTTCACACCGTACGAAGGCGCTCTGAGCCTGTCAACGGATTAACGTGCAACTCGATCTTCCCGCCTTGAGGAGGCCCCGTGCCCAACGGCCCGCTCTCGCTGCCGGCCCGGCTCTGCCTGCTGGCCTGGGACGCCGCGCGACCGGCGGCCGGCGGTACCGCCCACCGGCCCGGCCCGGTGCGGGCCGGTGCCCTCGTCGAGCTGGCCCGGCGCGGCCTGCTCACCGACGAGGACGGCATCGCCACACCGGTCGACCTGGATGCTAGCTCGGGTGACGCGGTCCTCGACGGGCTGCTCGAACTCGTCCGCGAGTCGTGCCCGCACCCGTGGCGGACCTGGGTGACGCTGCGGTCGCGGGTGACCTTCGACGCGGTGCGGGAGCAGCTGGTGGCCGAGGGGTATCTGCGGGCGGAGAAGAGACGGGTCCTCGGCGTGTTCCCGTCCGTGGAGTACGCGGTGGAGCGTGGAGCTGTCGTGGAGGCGCTGCGGGAGGAGACACGGCAGGTCCTCCGCGGGCCGCTGCCGGTCGCCGAGATCTCCGAGCGGGACGCGGCGGTCGCCGTCCTCGCCGCCGCGGCCGGCCTCCTCGGCGACAGCACTCCCGGACAGCGCGCCGCGGAACTGACCGAACGGGCCGGAGCGGCGACGCCCGGGCTGGACACCATCGTGCGCGAGGTGACCAGGGCGGTGACCGCGGGAACCGCGGTGGCGACCTCTCCATGACACCGGCCGTGTGGGCTCCGTCGACCGGTGCGGCCTCGGCCGGCCACCCTGTCGGATTCCTGGCGGCTGAGCGTCACGGCAGGCCCCGGCGCACCCCCGGTCGCCGAGCCGGCCGCCCTGGGCGTCGCGGATTTCAGCGGCGGCCCGGGCCGCCCACGCTCTGGTCCGCCGGGCCGCCCGGGAGCTGCTGGGCCGGGGGACCTACGGGGCGCCGGACGCGCTCGGCCACGGCGAGGTCAACGCCCACCTGGTGCGGTCCCGTCGGCTCAGCACGCGTCTCGCATCAGCTCGGCGAGACCGTGGTCCAGATCCAGCTGCAGGTGCTCCAGCCCGACCGGCACGAGTTCGCTCGTGGCCTCGAGGAACCGGCGGATCTCGCTCGAGCGGACGTGGACCACTGCGGTGCCCTCGGGCGCGTGGAACTCCAGTACGGTGCGGTCGTAGCCGTAGGGCCGCACGCGCACGTCGCCGTGCCCCTCGGCGTTCTTCTGGCCCGCGGCGAGCAGCTCGCGGGAGAAGGTCCAGCAGACCTCGACGCCCTCCAGCGTGGCCGGGGCGGGGAAGGTCATGCGGACGGCGAAAGGATCACGCCGGTCGTAGTGCAGCGTCGCGGGAATGCTCGGCATACGCGGCGCGGCGGCGACGAGGCGGGCCTCCACAGGCTGCTCGATGACGATGGACAACGCCTTGCTCCCTTGTGACGGCTGGACGGACACGTCCGGGCGGATGAGGCCGGGCATGGGAAGAGACGACGGAATCAGCCAATCCGTGCACACGAAGTGCGAGTGACCTCCGTCACCGCGTTCATGCATCAGAGTGACGTGGCTCTCCTCGTGTGCCCCGCAGGGCACATGTGGCGCCCACCGGCCCAACCCGAGCACGGGAGAGGCCATCTGGACGCCACCCGGGGGGTCGGCTAATTTCCCCCGCCATGAGGCGCTTGGGGAGCACGCGACGGACGGGACGGACAGGCAGCGGGGCGACCGCGATGGCGGCCTGCGCGGCGGTACTGGCGGCCCTGACCGCCGTACCGGCACAGGCACACGAACCGGAGCGCCGGCTGCCGCACTGGGAACTCAAGGACACCGGCACCCCGGAGGCGCGGTTCCGGGGTCTCGCGGCCGTCAGCCGGGACACCGCCTGGACCGCGGGGACCGGCGGCACCGTGCTGCGCACCACGGACGGCGGGGCGACCTGGCGGAACGTCTCGCCGTCCGGCGCGGGGGAGTTGCAGTTCCGGGACGTCGAGGCGTTCGACGCGCGCCGGGCCGTGGTCCTGGCCATCGGCGAGGGCGAGGCGTCCCGCGTCTACCGCACCGACGACGGCGGAGTGACCTGGACGGAGTCCTTCCGCAACACCGACCCCCGGGCGTTCTACGACTGCATGGCCTTCTTCGACCACCGCCGCGGACTCGCGATGAGTGACCCGGTGGACGGGAAGTTCCGCATCCTGTCGACCGGCGACGGCGGCCGTACCTGGAAGGTGCTGCCGAGCGAGGGCATGCCGGCCGCGCAGCAGGGCGAGGCCGGATTCGCGGCGAGTGGCCAGTGCCTGGTGACGTCCGGGCCGAAGGACGTCTGGCTCGCCACCGGCGGGGCCGCACGCGCGCGTGTGCTGCACTCCGCCGACCGCGGACGCACCTGGACGGCCACCGACACGCCCCTCCCGGCGGGCGACCCGGCCCGCGGCGTCTTCGCGCTCGCCTTCCGCGACCGCACCCACGGCCTCGCCGCCGGCGGCGACTTCCGCCCCGGCCAGCCCTCACCGCAGGCCGCCGCACGCACCTCCGACGGCGGCCGCACCTGGCGCCCCGCTGCCACGCCTCCGCCCGCCTACCGCTCCGGCATCGCCTGGCTCCCGCACAGCCGCACCGCCGCCCTCGCCGTCGGCCCCACCGGCACGGACCTCACCACGGACGCCGGCCGCACCTGGCGGACCGTCGACACGGGCTCCTACGACACCGTCGACTGCACCCCGGACCACGGGTGCTGGGCCGCCGGTGAGAAGGGCCGCGTTGCCCGCCTGGAGCACTGAGCATGCGGGGTGCCCTGATCGTTGGCAGGGTGGGTACTCGTTCACTGATCGTGAAAGGAAGTGAGCGAGAATGCCACGCGGTTCGAGCTCCAAGCGGGAGCGCCAGTACGAGCACATCAAGGACAGTGCGCAGGACCGGGGCGAGAGCACCGGCCGCGCCAAGGAGATCGCCGCGCGGACGGTGAACAAGGAACGCGCCCGCTCCGGCGAGTCGAAGACGGCCAGCCGCACCTCCACCAAGGACATGTCGTCCGGCAAGCGCGGCGGCCAGCGGTCGGGGCAGGGCTCCCAGGGGCCCACCTACGACCAGCTGTACCAGGAGGCCAAGCGCAAGGGCGTCGAGGGCCGTTCCAGCATGAACAAGGGCCAGCTGCAGCGCGCGCTGGGCAAGTGAGGCGAACGCTTCCCGAGGCCGGCAGGACTCCCTGGTCCTGCCGGTCTTCGCACGGCCCGTAGGCTCGGGGCCACCATGACGACCGTACGCATCCCCGAGAACTGGCCCACGGCCGCGGAACAGGCCCGCGCCGTCCAGGACGAACTGCGCGAGCGAGTGATCCTCGACCAGCCGGGGCCGCCGCCCGGAACGGGGCACGTGACCGGGGTCGACGTCGCGTACGACGACGAGCGGGATGTCGTCGCGGCGGCCGCGGTCGTGCTGGACGCGTCGAGTCTCGAGGTCGTCGCCGAGGCCACGGCGGTAGGCCGGGTCTCCTTTCCCTACGTGCCCGGGCTGCTGGCCTTCCGCGAGCTCCCCACGGTGCTCGCCGCCCTCGACGCCCTGCCCTGCCCTCCCGGCCTGGTCGTCTGCGACGGCTACGGCCTCGCCCACCCCCGCCGCTTCGGCCTCGCCAGCCACCTCGGTGTCCTGACCGGCCTGCCCACGATCGGCGTCGCCAAGAACCCGTTCACCTTCACCCACGACGACCCGGGCACCCCGCGCGGCAGCGCCTCCGCGCTGCTCGCCGGCTCCGAGGAGGTCGGCCGGGCCCTGCGCACCCGGGACGCCGTCAAGCCGGTCTTCGTCTCGGTCGGCCACCGGACGACGCTGGACAACGCCTGCGCGCACACCCTCGCGCTGACTCCCGCCTACCGCCTCCCCGAGACCACGCGCAGGGCGGACGCGCTGTGCCGGAAGGCCCTGCGCGAGACCGGATCGGCCTGACCGGCGGCACGGCGCGGCACGATCCGGGTGCCGGTTCTGAGTACGGGTTCCGGGTGGCGGTTCTGAGTACCGGTTCTGAGTACCCGTACGGATGTCCGCCCGCACCGTGCGTCGGCAGGCTGGGGCGCATGACAACGCACCGTGCTCCCAAGCCTGTTGCCGGCCCGACCCAGACCGTCGAGCGGGCCGTCACCATAGGGCTGATCCTCGCCGTGCTGGCGGGGCTCGGCTGGATCGCCGGGATGATCTACACCATCACCGAGTGGCCGCTGTAGGACTTCAGCGGGCCGATGCGACGCGGAAGCGGATGCCCGCCGCGCGTAGCCGGTCGATGAGCGCGTTGCCCATCGCCACCGCGGTGGTGACCTGACCCGCCGTCTTCGGAAGATCGTCGAAGGCCAGGCAGAGCGCCGACTCGGCGAACATCTTGGCCGTCTCGTCGTAGCCGGGATCGCCGCCCGCGACCTCCGTGTACACCCGCTTGCCGCCGCCTTCGCCCACGAAGCGCACCGAGAACCAGCTCTTCGCCCGCTTCTCGGGGCTCGGCCCGTCGCCGGGCTTCAGCCGGTCCGACAACCAGCGCCGCGCGGACGGCACCTGGGCCGCCGCGACCAGCGCGCCGACCGCCGCGACCCCGCCCACGGCGACCGGCAGATGCCGGACGGCCGCGTACTGCCGGTAGGTGAAGTCGGGCCCGTACCGGTCGAGGGCCGACGCCGAGCGCCGCACGATCTGCGGGTCGATGGTCGGCATCGGCAGCGCCCACGCGCCGACCTCCTTGGCGAACCGGGGCGCACCGAGCGGCGCCGACGCCCGCCGGCCCACCAGCCGCGGCTCGTGCCGCCGCCGGTCCCGCACGGCCGCCGCCATCTCCCGCTGCCGCGCGAACTGGTTGAGCGCGGAGGCGAAGGTCCCGCCCGAGAACGCCCCGTCGGCGGTCACGAAGCCCTCGATGCTCAGCGGCACGTCCTGCGGCAGCTGCTGCACGGTGAAGTACACGCCCAGGTCGTGCGGGATCGAGTCGAACCCGGCGGCGTGCACCAGTCGCGCCCCGGTCTCCCGCGCGCGTGCGTCGTGCCGGACGTACGTCAGGTCGACGAACTCCGGCTCGCCGCAGAGGTCCAGGTAGTCGGTCCCGGCGTCCGCGCAGGCGGCGACGAGCTCCTCGCCGTAACTCACGTACGGGCCGACGGTCGTGGCCACCACGCGCGCCTGCCCGGCGAGGTCGCGGAGCGAGGCCGGGTCGGAGACGTCCGCCCGCACCACCCCCACCTCGGTGTCCGCGGGCAGTCGCTCCCGCAGCCGCTCCAGCTTCTCGGCGTTGCGGCCCGCGATGGCCCAGCGCAGCCCCTCGGGGGCATGGGCGGCCAGATACTCCGCGGCGAGCGCCCCGGCGAAACTGGTCGCTCCGAAGAGCACGATGTCGTACGGACGGTCCGTCCTGTTTTGCCTGCTCATGACACCCCTCGGTCGTGCAGCCCGTGCCGCTGTCGGTGGCCGAAGCTAGCGTGAGGAGTGCGGAGCCCGACGACGAGCCCGGAGGACGACGATGGCCGTGCCCAGGAATGCCCTGAAGAAGTGGGAGAAAGTGCGCGCGTTCGCGCTGGGGCTGCCGGGTGCCGTCGAGGAATTCCCCTGGGGCGAGTCCGTCGCGAAGGTCGACAAGAAGGTGTTCGTCTTCCTCGGCGTCGAGGACGGCAGTTACCCCCTGGGGGTGACGGTGAAGCTCAAGGACGAGACGGCCCACGCCCACGCCCTGGCCAGCCCCGGCGCCGAACCCGCCGGATACGGCCTGGGCAAGGCCGGCTGGGTGAGCATCCCCCTGGAACAGCAGGACGCCCCCGCCGCGGAGGTGCTCTGCGACTGGGTGGAGGAGAGCTACCGGGTGATCGCACCGAAGCGGCTGATAGCGGAGCTGGACGGGAGCTGACCCCGTCCGGCAGATTGCTAAGCGCTTGCTCGTTCAGGTCTTGTGCCGAGTGGAACGCGTTCTTAGCATCACTGGTGTTACATCAGATGTGTCACAGCACTGGGGGCTGGATGACCACGGCAAGGACGCCAGGACACGGCCCGCTCTCCGGCGTGCGCGTCGTCGAGCTGGCCGGCATCGGACCCGGCCCGTTCGCCGCCATGCTCCTGGCCGACCTCGGCGCCGACGTCGTGCGCGTGGACCGTCCCGGCGGCCCCGGACTCGCGATCGACCCGGCCTGCGACGTCACCAACCGCAACAAGCGCTCGGTGGTCGTCGACCTGAAGGCCCCGGGCGGCCCGGAGCAGGTGCTCGACCTCGCGGCCCGCGCGGACATCCTCGTCGAGGGCAACCGGCCCGGCGTCGCGGAGCGCCTCGGCGTCGGCCCCGAGCCCTGCCACGCCCGCAATCCGCGTCTCGTCTACGGCAGGATGACCGGCTGGGGCCAGGACGGCCCGCTCGCGCAGCGCGCCGGGCACGACATCGCCTACATCGCCCCCACCGGCACCCTCGGCATGATCGGCCGTCCGGACGAACCGCCGGCGGTTCCGGCCAACCTGCTCGGCGACTACGCGGGCGGCTCCCTCTATCTCGTCGTCGGCGTCCTCGCCGCCCTGAACCACGCGCGCGCGACCGGCACCGGCCAGGTCGTGGACGCCGCCATCGTCGACGGCACCGCCCATCTCGCCACGATGATCCACGGCATGCTCGCCGCCGGCGGCTGGCAGGACCGTCGCGGCGCCAACCTCCTGGACGGGGGCTGTCCGTACTACGGCACGTACGAGACGGCGGACGGCCGGTACATGGCCGTCGGCGCCCTGGAGCCGCAGTTCTACGCGGAGTTCCTCGCCCTCCTCGGCGTCGAGGACCAGGCCGCCGCGCGCAAGGACATCGCCCGCTGGGACGAACTGCGCGAGGAAGTCGCCGCCCGCTTCAAGAGCCGTACCAGGGACGAGTGGACGGCCGTCTTCGACGGCTCCGACGCCTGCGTGGCGCCCGTGCTGTCGCTGCGCGAGGCTCCGCACCACCCGCACCTGGCCGCCCGCGGCACCTTCACCGATCACGGCGGCATCACCCAGCCCGCCCCGGCCCCCCGCTTCTCCGCGACCCCGACCTCCGTCCGCACCGGCCCGGCCCGGCCGGGCGCCGACACCGCGGACGTCGCCCGGGACTGGGACGTCCCCGGGCTGCTCCCGTCGTCCCGAAACCCTCAGTGAAAGGCCTCCTCGTGAGCACCGAAGCGTATGTGTACGACGCGATCCGCACCCCGCGCGGGCGCGGCAAGGCGAACGGCGCCCTGCACGGCACCAAGCCCATCGACCTGGTCGTCGGACTCATCCACGAGATCCGCGCCCGCTTCCCGGACCTCGACCCGGCCGCCGTCGACGACATCGTCCTCGGCGTGGTCGGCCCGGTCGGCGACCAGGGCTCCGACATCGCCCGGATCGCCGCCATCGCCGCGGGCCTGCCCGACACCGTCGCCGGCGTGCAGGAGAACCGCTTCTGTGCCTCGGGCCTGGAGGCCGTCAACCTGGCCGCCGCGAAGGTCCGTTCCGGCTGGGAGGACCTCGTCCTCGCCGGCGGCGTCGAGTCGATGTCCCGCGTGCCGATGGCCTCCGACGGCGGCGCCTGGTTCAACGACCCGATGACCAACCTCGACGTCAACTTCGTGCCGCAGGGCATCGGCGCCGACCTCATCGCCACCATCGAGGGCTTCTCCCGGCGCGACGTCGACGAGTACGCCGCCCTCTCCCAGGAGCGGGCCGCCACCGCCATGAAGGACGGCCGCTTCGACAGGTCCGTCGTCCCGGTCAAGGACCGCAGCGGCCTCGTCGTCCTCGACCACGACGAGCACCCGCGCCCCGGCACCACCGCCGACTCCCTCGCGAAGCTGAAGCCGTCCTTCGCGGACATCGGCGAACTCGGCGGCTTCGACGCGGTGGCGCTCCAGCAGTACCACTGGGTGGAGAAGATCGACCACGTCCACCACGCGGGCAACTCCAGCGGCATCGTCGACGGCGCCTCGCTCGTCGCGATCGGCTCCAGGGAGGTCGGCGAGCGCTACGGCCTCACGCCCCGCGCGCGGATCGTCTCCGCCGCCGTCTCCGGCTCCGAGCCCACCATCATGCTCACCGGCCCCGCCCCGGCCACCCGCAAGGCCCTCGCCAAGGCCGGACTGACCATCGACGACATCGACCTCGTCGAGATCAACGAGGCGTTCGCGGCGGTCGTGCTGCGCTTCGTGAAGGACATGGGCCTGTCCCTGGACAAGGTCAACGTCAACGGCGGCGCCATCGCCCTCGGCCACCCCCTCGGCGCGACCGGCGCGATGATCCTCGGCACCCTCGTCGACGAACTCGAGCGCCAGGACAAGCGCTACGGCCTCGCCACGCTGTGCGTCGGCGGCGGCATGGGCGTCGCCACGATCGTCGAGCGCATCTGACCCCCTCCCGACGGATCACACGGAGCACCTCCACATGAGCACTGAGTCCACCACCATCCGCTGGGAACAGGACCGCACCGGCCTCGTCACCCTGGTCATCGACGACCCGAACCAGTCCGCGAACACCATGAACCAGGCGTTCCGCGACTCCCTCGCCGTCGTCACCGACCGCCTGGAGGCCGAGAAGGACTCCATCCGGGGCGTCATCATCACCTCCGCGAAGAAGACCTTCTTCGCCGGCGGCGACCTGCGCGACCTGATCCGCGTCACGCCCGAGACGGCCCAGGAGCTGTTCGACGGCGGCATGGCGATCAAGCGGAACCTGCGCCGCATCGAGACCCTCGGCAAGCCGGTCGTTGCCGCCCTCAACGGCGCGGCCCTCGGCGGCGGTTACGAGATCGCCCTGGCCTGCCACCACCGCGTCGCCCTCGAAGCGCCCGGCTCCAAGATCGGCTGCCCCGAGGTCACCCTCGGCCTGCTCCCCGGAGGTGGCGGCGTCGTCCGCACCGTCCGCATGCTCGGTATCGCCGACGCGCTGCTGAAGGTCCTCCTCCAGGGCACCCAGTACACCCCCCGCCGCGCCCTGGAGAACGGCCTCGTCGACGAGGTGGCCGACAGCCCGGAGGACATGCTGGCCAAGGCCCGCGCCTTCATCGACGCCCACCCCGATTCCCAGCAGCCCTGGGACAAGCCGGGCTACCGCATCCCGGGCGGCACACCGGCCAGCCCCAAGTTCGCCGCGAACCTGCCCGCCTTCCCGGCCGGCCTGCGCAAGCAGACGAACGGTGCCCCCTACCCGGCGCCGCGCAACATCCTGGCCGCCGCCGTCGAAGGTTCCCAGGTCGACTTCGAGACCGCGCAGGTCATCGAGGCCCGCTACTTCGTGGACCTCGCGGCCGGCCAGACCTCGAAGAACATGATCCAGGCGTTCTTCTTCGACCTCCAGGCCGTCAACTCCGGGGCCAACCGCCCCCAGGGCGTCGAGCCCCGCAAGGTCCGCAAGGTCGCCGTCCTCGGCGCCGGGATGATGGGCGCGGGCATCGCCTACTCCTGCGCCCGCGCCGGCATCGACGTCGTCCTGAAGGACGTCTCCCTGGAGGCGGCTCTCAAGGGCAAGGGCTACTCCGAGAAGCTGTGCGCCAAGGCCGTCGCCAAGGGCCGTACGACCCAGGACAAGGCCGACGTGCTGCTCGCCCGCATCACCCCCACCGCCGAGGTCCAGGACCTGGCCGGCTGCGACGCCGTCATCGAGGCCGTCTTCGAGGACACGTCGCTCAAGCACAAGGTGTTCCAGGAGATCCAGCACGTCGTGGAGCCCGACGCGCTGCTGTGCTCCAACACCTCCACCCTGCCCATCACCACCCTCGCCGAAGGCGTCGAGCGCCAGGGCGACTTCATCGGCCTGCACTTCTTCTCGCCCGTGGACAAGATGCCGCTCGTCGAGATCATCAAGGGCGAGCGCAGCGGCGAGGAGGCCCTGGCGCGCGCCTTCGACCTGGTCCGGCAGATCAACAAGACGCCGATCGTCGTCAACGACTCGCGCGGCTTCTTCACCTCCCGCGTCATCGGCCACTTCATCAACGAGGGCGTCGCCATGGTCGGCGAGGGCATCGAGCCGGCCTCGGTCGAGCAGGCCGCCGCCCAGGCCGGCTACCCGGCCAAGGTGCTGTCCCTGATGGACGAACTGACGCTGACCCTGCCCCGCAAGATCCGGGCCGAGTCGAAGCGGGCGGTCGAGGAGGCCGGCGGCACCTGGACGGCCCACCCCGCCGAGGCCGTCGTCGACCGCATGGTCGACGAGTTCGGCCGCACCGGCCGCAGCGGCGGCGCCGGCTTCTACGACTACGGCGACGACGGCAAGCGCGCCGGGCTCTGGCCCGGACTGCGCGAGCACTACACCAAGCCCGGGTACCGGATCCCGTTCCGGGACATGCAGGAGCGGATGCTGTTCTCCGAGGCGCTGGACACCGTCCGGCTGCTGGAGGAGGGCGTGCTGACCTCCGTCGCCGACGCCAACATCGGCTCCATCTTCGGCATCGGCTTCCCGGGCTGGACCGGCGGCGTGCTCCAGTACATCAACGGCTACGAGGGCGGCCTGCCCGGATTCGTGGCACGCGCGCGTGAACTCGCCGAGCAGTACGGGGAGCGCTTCACGCCGCCCGCGCTGCTGGTGGAGAAGGCGGAGAAGGGGGAGCGGTTCAGCGACTCAGTCCGCGCCTGATCCGCCGGAGCCCGAAGGCCCGGTGAGCCACTCGCCCAGCTCTTCCTTCAGCGACCGCTGAAAAGCGGTGAGGAGCGCCTGCACCACCAGGGGGTGCATGTGCGCCGACAAGGAGCGCACGTCCCGTGCGTCACGCTCCGCCACCTCACCGCGGAAGAGCTGGGACAGCTCCCGGGCCGCGGCGCGCGTGTGTTCGACGAGGACCTTGCGCGCCGCGAAGATCGCCTCCTGGGAGAGCGGCACGTCCAGCAGCCCGGCGCCGAGCCGGAGCAGACCGAGGTCGGCCTCGTACGCGCCGTCCGCGGGCCGGACCACGCCCATGGCGACGAGCCGTTCGACGTCCTCGTCGCCCAGCGGCAGTCCGGCCCGACGCTCCAGCTCCGCGCGCGTCACCGTCTCGACGCTCTCCGGCGCCCAGGAGGCCACCACGGCCCGGTGGATGGCGAGGTCGTGCGCGCTCAGGTCCGGCGGCAGCTGCCGGAGGTAGCGCTCGATGCCGGCCAGCGTCATGCCCTGCTGCTGCAACTCCTCGATCAGCGCGAGCCGCGCCAGATGATCGCGCCCGTAGTGCCCGACGCGCCGCGGACCGAGCACCGGCGGCGCCAGCAGACCCTTCGTGCAGTAGAAGCGGACCGTGCGCACCGTGACACCGGCCCGGGCGGCCAGCTCGTCGATCGTGAGGGTCGGCTCCTCGGCGTCGGTCGTCATGTGCAGCAGTATCGCTGTCTCACCAGTGCTGTGAAACCTCCGGCCACCGGGGGGACGACTGTGTGAGAAGGAGCGCTCTGTGACGTATGCCACCGCGTGAGCCGCGCAGCGTGGGGGAAGGTGGCCCCTTGGTCTGCGCCTTTACCGAGGGCGCAGACCTTATGTACGTCCGGAAGCCGAGCGCGACCCGCTCGGGCGCACCAGAGAGTGGATCCACCGTGAGCAAGGACGCCGTGAACACGGCTGCGGCCACGCCGCGTACCGATGCGGCCGCAGTGCCCGCGGACGCGGGTGACGCCGGCTACAGCAAGGACCTCAAGGCCCGCCACGTCAACATGATCGCCATCGGAGGCGCGATCGGCACCGGGCTCTTCCTGGGCGCGGGCGGCCGCCTCCACAACGCGGGACCGGCGCTGGCGATCGCCTACCTGGTCTGCGGCATCTTCGCCTTCTTCGTGGTCCGGGCCCTCGGTGAGCTCGTGCTCTACCGCCCGTCCTCGGGCTCCTTCGTGTCGTACGCGCGCGAGTTCCTCGGCGAGAAGGGCGCGTACGTCGCCGGCTGGATGTACTTCCTGAACTGGTCGACCACCGGCATCGCCGACATCACCGCGATCGCGCTCTACACGCACTACTGGAGCCTGTTCACCGACATCCCGCAGTGGGTGCTCGCGCTGGTCGCCCTCGCGGTGGTGCTGGCCGTGAACCTGATCTCGGTGAAGTACTTCGGCGAGATGGAGTTCTGGTTCGCGATCATCAAGGTCGCCACGCTGATCGGCTTCATGTTCATCGGCATCTTCCTGCTCGCCACCCAGCACGAGGTGGGCGGCCAGACGCCGGGCCTGAGCGTCATCACCGACAACGGAGGAGTCTTCCCGCACGGCATGATGCCGGTCGTCCTGGTCATGCAGGGCGTGATCTTCGCGTACGCCGCGCTGGAGCTGGTCGGTGTCGCCGCGGGTGAGACCGCCGAGCCGCAGAAGGTCGTCCCGCGCGCGGTGAACTCGATCATGTGGCGGGTGGGCCTCTTCTACGTCGGCTCCGTCGTCCTGCTCGCCCTGCTCCTGCCGGGTTCGGTCTACTCGGCCGACCAGAGCCCCTTCGTCACGGTGCTGTCGAAGATCGGCATCCCGGCCGCGGGCGACGTGATGAACCTGGTGGTCCTGACCGCCGCCATGTCCTCCCTCAACTCCGGCCTGTACTCCACGGGCCGCATCCTGCGCTCCATGGCGATGGCGGGCTCCGCCCCCAAGTTCACCGCCCGCATGAACCGCAGCCAGGTCCCCTACGGCGGCATCCTGCTGACCTGCGCGGTGTGCGTGCTCGGCGTCGGCCTGAACTTCCTCGTGCCCGCCCAGGCCTTCGAGATCGTGCTGAACGTGGCCTCCCTCGGCATCATCAGCACCTGGGTGATCATCATGGTCTGCCACCTGGTCTTCGTCCGCCGCGCCAAGGCCGGCCAGGTCACCCGCCCCTCCTTCCGCCTCCCCGCCAGCCCGGTCACGGAGATCACCACGATCGTCTTCCTGCTGGCCTGCCTCGGCATGATGTGGAACGACCCCGAGGTCGGCCGCAAGACCCTCCTGCTCATCCCGGCGATCGCGGTCATGCTGGTCGCCGGCTGGTTCGGCGTCCGCCGCCGGGTCTCGCAGACGGCGGACCAGGAGCTGTCGCAGCTGACGAAGTAGCGGGTCAGGGCCACACGGTGGCGTCATCTCGGGGGACGCGCATGCCCGGGTGACGCCACCGTAGCGTCGGCGCAGGGCGGCGAGGTGCTCGCCCGTGTCCGCAACGGCATCGGAACTCAGCCCTGGCTGTCGAAGGCCCGCACCAGGCAACCGCACAGGTCCCGCGCGAGGGTGCCGCCGGGATCCAACCGGGGGTTGAAGATCGTGACGGTCAGGCCGACGGCACCGCCGCCGGACAGGGCCGTGCGCAGCACGGTCTCCAGCTCCTGCCAGGTCAGACCGTCCGGCTGCCGGTAGTCGACGGCCGGCATGACCGCGTCGTCCAGGACGTCGACGTCGAGATGGATCCAGTACCCGGCGTCCGCGCCGCCGGTCAGCAGCCCGACGGCGCGCCGGGCCGCCTCGGCCGCGCCCAGGGCGCGCGCCGTGTCCAGTTCCAGCGCGTGCAGCGCGGTCGGCAGCGGCTGCATCCCGCACGCCGCGGATTCCTCCGCGTCCCGGAACCCCAGGGCGACCACGTCCTCGTCCCGCACGAGCGGGCCCCGGCCCTCCAGGTCGGCCAGCACGCGGGGGCCGCGCCCGGTGGCCAGGGCGAGTTCCATGGAGGCGACCTCGCCGGCCGGCTCCGCCGACGGCTGGTAGAAGTCGCTGTGCCCGTCCAGGAAGAGCAGCCCGTGCCGGTCGCGGCGGCGCAGCGCGAGCAGGTTGCCGAGCAGCACGCTGCAGTCGCCGCCGAGCACGACGGGGAACCGGCCCCGGTCGAGGACCTCGCCCACGACGTCGGCCAGCGCCACGGAGTACGCGGCGATGCCGCCCGGGTTCAGAACTCCCGTCCCCGGATCCCGCTCCGGGTCGTACGGGGGTGGCTCGACCCGGCCCCCGTGCACCGCCCCGAGCCCCTCGGCCAGCCCGGCCCCGAGGAGCGCCGCCGGCAGGTCCTCGACACCGGTGGGGCGCAGCCCGAGCACGGACGGTGCCTCCACGATCGCCAGGTTCCGCAACGCCGGCTCCTCGATCGGCCCGACAACGCCGCCGGACCGACGCGCCCGGCGCACTGATCCACCGTAGTGCGAGGCGCAGGAGGAAGCGCGCCCGTGCGTGCGATCGAGCAGAGGGGACAGGTGCTGGGCTCGGCATACCTGGCGCCCGGGGCCGCCCGGTGCAGCGGGGTGCCGCTGCACCCACCCGTGTCGCCACAGCGGCACGACCGCCCGCAGCCGAGCGGCCCGGGGCGCCTGCGGCAGTGAGCCGCACCCCCGGCAGCCCGGAGGATCGGGCTGCCGGACGCAAGCGGGCCCGGCCCCGTGCACCGAGCGAGGCGGCCCCCGGCGCCGGCGCCAAGTGCGGCCGGGCAGCCCGGACCCGGGCAGTTCCGGTGTCACCCGCTGCCAGGTTGTCCGGGGCCGAGCCGCACCGCCCGTCGCCCGCTGCCAGGCGCCGCCGCCCGGGGCCGGGCAGTACCGCCGTCACCCGCTGCCAGGTTGTCCGGATCCGAGCACTACCGCCTTCGCCCGTTGCCCGCCTCCGGCGACCGAAGTCCCGTGCAGGACAGGTCCGTCAGCGCTCCTGTTCGCGCTCCCCGTGCCCGTGCTCCCCGTGCTCGTGCACCCCGTTCGTCGCCGCGATCTTCTTCCACGACCTGGGCTGCTCGACCACCCCCGGCGCCTTCGCCACGGCGGCGGCCCGGGCCGCCGGCACCCCCGGCTTCGACGGCTGGAACAGCCACGTGTCGAAGAGGGCGGCCAGCGGCTTGCCCGAGACCTCCTCCGCGTACCGCTGGAAGTCCGCCACCGACGCGTTGCCGTGGGCGTACTTGGACGGCCAGCCCTTCAGGATGGTGAAGAACGCCTCGTCGCCGATCTTGTTGCGCAGCGCCTGCACGGCCAGTGCGCCACGGTCGTAGACCGCGATGTCGAACTGGTTCTCCGGGCCGGGATCCCCGGGCTTCACCGTCCAGAACGGGTCGTCGGCCGGATGCGAGGCGTACACGTAGTCGGCGAGTTCCTGCGCCGTGCCCTCGCCCTCGTGCTCGGACCACAGCCACTGCGCGTACCGCGCGAACCCCTCGTTGATCCAGATGTCCTTCCAGCCGTTGAGCGACACGTCGTCGCCATACCACTGGTGGGCCAGCTCATGGACGACGACGGACACGTTCGAGCCGTTGGCGAACTGCCGCGGGCTGTAGAACGGCCGGGTCTGGGTCTCCAGCGCGTACCCGGTGTTCGTGTTCGGCACGTACCCGCCGAGCGCGTTGTACGGGTACGGCCCGAAGTACTCGGCCAGCCAGTCCGCGATCTCCCCGGTCCGTTCGATGCTCGCCCGCGCCGCCCCGGCATGGGCGCCGAGATCCTTGCTGTAGGCGTTGAGGACCGGAATGCCGCCCTCCGTCGTGCCGGTCGTGATGTCGAACTTCCCGACCGCGAGCGTGGCGAGGTACGTGGCCTGCGGCTTGCTGGAACGCCAGTTCCACCGGGTCCAGCCGAGCCGTGAACTCGTCGACTGGAGCGTGCCGTTGGAGATGGCCTGGGTGCCGTCCGGGACCAGCACGGACACGTCGTAGGTGGCCTTGTCGAGCGGGTGGTCGTTGCTCGGGAACCACCACGCCGCCGCCTCGGGCTCGTTCGCCGCGACGCCCCCGTCCGCAGTGCGGTGCCAGCTGGTGAAGCCGTAGGCCTTCTTCGACGACGGCACCCCGCGGTAGCGCACGACGACCGTGACGGACGCGCCCTTGGACAGCGTGCTCTTCGGCGTGATCTCCAGCTCGTGTTCGCCCGAAGTCCGGAACGACGCCTTCGCGCCGTTGACGCGCACCTCGCCGACGTCCAGCAGGAAGTCCAGGTTGAAGCTCGACAGGTCCTGCGTGGCGCGGGCCACCAGGGTCGCCGTGCCCTCCAGCTCGTCCGTGGCCGGCTGGTACTTCAGCCGGAGGTCGTAGTGGGAGACGTCGTATCCGCCGTTGCCGTAAGCCGGGTAGTAGGGGTCGCCAATACCCGGCGCGCCGGGGGAGCGGGGGGCGGCCGATGCCGGGATCGCCAGCAGGAGAACGGCCGCTGCCAGGGCTCCCGGCGCGATGATTCTGCGGTGCACGCAAGGCTCCAAGTCGTAGGGTCCCGAGGTCGTTCGAACTCTGTCCGGAGCCTATTGACTCCCTGTGCCCCTGATCATGTCCATGGCCCCTGCTGTCACACGATCGCCATTCGGCCGACATGAGACACCCGCCCCGGAGGTCCCTCCGGACACGCCGGTCCGTCAGCTGCCCTCTTCTGAACAGGAGTTCACCGATGTAGCGTCCGGCGCATGCCGAAACGCACGCGCTTCACGACCTGGAGACCGCTCGCGACGGCGGCCACGGCCGCCCTCTTGGCCACACTGCTCACCCCGGCGGCCGCACAGGCCGCCCCGCGCGGGAGCGAGCCCGTCTACTCCTACGAGAACGCCATCCGCGAGGCCGTCTGGGTGGACACCGGACTCGACGGCGACCGCGACGGCAGGACCGACCGGGTCGCCGTCGACATCGTCCGCCCCCGCGAAACCGCCCGTCAGGGCCGCAAGGTCCCCGTCATCATGGACGCCAGCCCGTACTACTCCTGCTGCGGGCGCGGCAACGAGAGCCAGAAGAAGACGTACGACGCGCAGGGCCGTGTCGCACAGATGCCGCTGTACTACGACAACTACTTCGTCCCGCGCGGCTACGCCTTCGTCGGCGTGGACCTGGCCGGAACCAACCGCTCCGACGGCTGCGTCGACGTCGGCGGCCGCTCCGACATCCGGTCCGCGAAGGCCGTCGTCGACTGGCTGAACGGCCGCGCCAAGGCCTACACGAGCCGCACCGGCACCACCCGTGCCCAGGCCGGCTGGACCAACGGCCGCACCGGCATGATCGGCAAGAGCTGGGACGGCACCATCGCCAACGGCGTCGCCGCCACCGGCGTCAAAGGCCTCAAGACCATCGTCCCGATCAGCGCCATCTCCTCCTGGTACGACTACTACTTCCAGCAGGGCGCCCCCCTCTACGACTCCGGCCCCGAGTGGCTGTCCGACTACGTCGACAGCCCCGACGCCCGCGCCAAGTGCGGAGCCGTCCAGCAGAAACTCGTCGACGGCGCCCCGCGCACCGGCGACTGGACCCCGCTGTGGACCGAGCGCGACTACGTGAAGGCCGCGCGCAAGGTCAAGGCCAGCGTCTTCCTCATCCACGGCATGCAGGACCTCAACGTCCGCATGAAGCACGTCGGCCAGTGGTGGGACGCCCTCGCGAAGAACGGCGTCGAGCGCAAGATCTGGCTGTCGCAGACCGGCCACGTCGACCCCTTCGACTTCCGGCGCGGGCCATGGGTCGAGACGCTGCACCGCTGGTTCGACCACGAACTCATGGGCTACGACAACGGCATCGACCGCGAACCCATGGCCGACATCGAACGCGGGCCCGACCGGTGGACCACCTCCGAGGTCTGGCCGCCGAGCGGCACCCGGGCCGCCACCCTGCGCCCCGACCGGGGCGACCAGGCCGGCGTCGGCACCCTCGGCCTGCACCGCGGCCACGGCACCGAGAGCATCACCGACGACCCGAAGCTGAGCGAGACCGACTGGGCCGCGCACCTCGACAAGCCGACACCGGAGAAGGCCGGGTTCGCCACCGGGCCGCTCACCCGCGACCTGCGCCTGTCCGGCTCCTCCGAGGTCACCGTCACCGCGACGCCCTCCACCCCGACGGCCCACCTCTCCGCCGTCCTCGTGGACATCGGCCCCGCCCGCATCCGCGACTACGCCGACGCCGGCGAAGGCATCACCACCCTCACCGACCGCACCTGCTGGGGCGCGAGCACCACCGGCGACAGCTCCTGCTTCAAGGAGACCAAGGCGAAGACCGCAGACGTCGACTACACGGTCGTCAGCCGCGGCTGGGCCGACCTCGGCAACCACGCCTCGGACCACAGGGGCACCCCGCTCACTCCGGGCAAGCGGTACACGATCACCCTCGACCTGGCGGCGACCGACCACGTCGTGCCCAAGGGCCACCGCCTGGCGCTGATCGTCGCGGGCACCGACCAGGGCCTCATCGACCCTCCCTCCGACAGGCCGGCACTCACGCTCGACCTCTCCCGCACCTCTGCGCGCGTCCCCTTCGTCGGCGGAGCCGCCGCCTTCGCCCGCGCCACCACCGATGCCGCGTCCGCCACCCCCGACGCCACGGTCCTGGACGGCGTACGGGAACCGCGCACCACGCACCGCGTCCCGGAGGCGAACCAGTGACCCGAGACACCACCCGCGTCCCCGCCCTGATCCTGGCCGGCGCGGCCCTCACGGCCTCCCTGGTCGCCGCACCGGCCCAGGCGGCCACCGACTCCCCGCCGCGCACCGGCTTCGAGCAGTCGGACGGCGCCCGCTGGACCACCCAGCCCGAGGAGCAGGACTTCCTCAAGGCCGTCGACCGGTCCGGTGCCCGCGTCTCCCTGACCCGCTTCGGCACCACGAAGCAGGACCGCCCGCTCCAACTGGTGCGGATCGGCAACCGCCCGAGCTCCAACAAGGTGCTGCTCGTCTGCAGCCAGCACGGCGACGAACCCTCCGGCCGCGAGGCCTGCCTGACCACCGTCCGCGACCTCGCGTACGCCCGCGACAGCCGCACCCGGCGCTTCCTGGACCGCACCACGGTCCTGGTCGTGCCCACCGCCAACCCCGACGGCCGGGCCGCGAACACCCGCGGCAACAGCGACGGCGTCGACATCAACCGCGACCACCTCGCCCTGAAGACCGCCGAGGGCCGCGCCCTGGCCGCCCTCATCCGCGACCAGCGCCCCGACATCGTCTACGACCTGCACGAGTACGGAGCCACCCCGCCGTACTACGACAAGGACCTCTTCGACCTGTGGCCGCGCAACCTCAACACCCACGAGGCGGTCCACGACGAGGCCCAGACCCTGTCCGAGTCGTACGTCCGGCCCACCGCCGGGCGGGCCGGCCACTCCACCGGCACCTACGGCATCTGGACGGACCCCGAGACCGGTGAGCCGGTCAAGCAGGTCGCCGGGGACGGACAGGAGCGCATTCTGCGCAACATGTCCGGTGTGAAGCACTCTGTCGGGCTGCTCATCGAGAGCCGCGTGGACCCGCTCACCGAGGCGGAGAAGGCGGACGAGGCCCTGAACAACCGCCGCCGGGTCACCTCCCAACTCGACGCCCTCAAGGGTCTGTTCGGATACACCGACCAGCGCCGCGGCCGGATCGAGACCGCGACGGCCAGGGCCCGGCTCGCCGGCCACGCCACCACCGGCCCCGTCTACGTCGGCGGCGCCGACAACGACCCGCCCGAACCGGCTGAAATCATCCAGAACCCGCCCTGCGGCTACCGGCTCACCGCAGCTCAGTACGCCGAGGTGGGCGACGAGCTCGCGCTGCACGGTGTGCGTGTACGCAAGGACGGCAAGGGGGTGCTCGTGCCCCTGCGACAGCCCCTGCGGGCACTCGTGCCGCTGCTGCTCGACGACCGGGCCGAGTACCGCCTGACCGGAGGTTCATCCGAAACCGCATGTTGAGAGGGGTGAAATTGCGCCACACGTGGTAGCAGCGTTACGGAGGACCTACGTCCTCCCCTGCATTTCCCGATGAAAGGTGCCGCCAGTGACGCAAGAACGACCAAGCGACAAGGACTCCCCCGAGGGAGCCGCGCTTCCGGGGTCGGAAGCGGGCCTGCCCGGTCAGGACCGGCCGCAGACCGACCGCATCGTCTTCGGCGTCACGGCGGCGCTCACCCTCGCCTTCGTGGTCTGGGGCGCGGCAGCGACCGACTCGCTCACGGACGTCTCAACCACCATGCTCGGCGGGCTGATGCACAACGGCGGCTGGGCGTTCATGCTCGCCGCCTCCGGCTTCGTCGTCTTCGCCCTCTGGCTCGCGATCAGCCGCTACGGCCGTATCCATCTCGGCACGGAGGGCGAGGAGCCCGAGTTCCGCACGGTGTCCTGGGTCGCGATGATGTTCAGCGCGGGCATGGGCATCGGTCTGATGTTCTACGGCGTGAGCGAGCCGCTGTCGCACTACGGCACGCCCCCGCCGGGCACCAACCCGGCCGACTCCGGCGATCGCATGGAGACGGCCATGGCCACCACCCTGTTCCACTGGACGCTCCACCCCTGGGCGATCTACGCGGTGGTCGGCCTCGCCATCGCCTACAGCACCTTCCGCAGGCGGCGCCGGCAGACCATCAGCGCCGTCTTCACCCCGCTCATCGGCAGGAAGAACGCCAACGGCGGGATCGGCCGGGCCATCGACATCCTCGCGATCATCGCGACCGTGTTCGGCTCCGCCGCCTCCCTGGGTCTCGGCGCGCTTCAGATCGGCTCCGGTGTGCAGGAGCTGAAGTGGATGGACAAGGTGAGCACCGGGCTGCTCGTCACGATCATCGCGGTGCTGACCCTGGCCTTCGTCGCGTCGGCGATCTCCGGTGTGGAGAAGGGCATCCAGTGGCTGTCCAACACGAACATGGTGCTGGCGCTGGTGCTCGCCCTGTTCGTGTTCGTGGCGGGCCCGACCATCATCGTCCTCGACCTGCTGCCCACGTCCGTCTTCGCCTACCTCGGCGACCTGCCCCAGCTGGCCGGCCGGACCGAGGCGAGCGGCGGCGAGGGTGTCGCCGACTGGCTGAGCAGCTGGACGGTCTTCTACTGGGCGTGGTGGATCTCCTGGACGCCGTTCGTCGGCATGTTCATCGCCCGCATCAGCCGGGGCCGCACGATCCGCCAGTTCGTCGGCGGTGTCATCCTCGTGCCCAGCACGGTCAGCCTGGTCTGGTTCGCGATCTTCGGCGGCTCGGCGATGAAGATGCAGGAGGACGGGCAGCTCAGCAAGGAGGCGACCCCGGAGGGCCAGCTCTTCGGCGTGCTCCAGCAGTTCCCCATCGCCACCGCCACGAGCCTGCTGGTGATGATCCTCGTCGGCATCTTCTTCGTCTCGGGCGCCGACGCCGCCTCGATCGTCATGGGCACCCTGTCGCAGAAGGGCGCGCTCGAACCCGGCCGCTTCGTGGTGGTGTTCTGGGGCGTGCTCACCGGTGCGGTGGCCGCCATCATGCTGCTCGTCGGCAGCGGACAGGGCGACGCGCTGACCGGCCTGCAGAACCTCACGATCCTCGCGGCGGCGCCGTTCGTCATCGTGATGATCTTCATGTGCGTCGCCCTCATGCGCGACCTTCGCCGCGACCCGGTGATCGTGCGTGAGCAGATGGGCTCCGAAGCCGTCGAAATGGCGGTCATGGCAGGCCACGAGAAGTACGACGGCGACTTCGAGTTCCGCGTCGGCCCGGGCCGCGGCCCGGATGTGGAGGGAGACCCGATCGGCAAGCACTGATCCGCACGGCAGCGGGCGGCCCGGGTTCTGCGACCCGGGCCGCCCTTGCCGCGTGAGGACGGTGTCGCGCGCCCCTCAGCCGGAGACCAGCCGGGCCGCTTCCTGTGCACACCCCCACGCCACGGTGACGCCCGCGCCCCCGTGGCCGTAGTTGTGCACCAGGAGCCGCCCGTCCGGCAGGGCGTCGCGCTCCAGCCGGACCGACGGTCGGGTGGGCCGCAGCCCGACCCGGTGCTCCAGCACGCGGGCCCCGGCGATCTCCGGCCTGAGCACCGTACAGCGGCGGATGATCGCCTCGGCCGCCGCGGGGTCGGGCTCCAGCGACCACACGTCCTCCTCGGAGGTACCGCCGAGGACGAGCCCGCCCGGCTGCGGGAACAGGTACGCGTGCTCCCCGGCGGCGTCGGTGGTGACCAGCCAGGTGTCGATCCCCGGGTTCTCCACGACGACCAGCTGCCCGCGCACGGGCCGCACGGAGGGATCCGGCACCAGCTCCCGCGCCGCAAGCCCCGCGCAGTTGACCACCACCGGCGCGTCCACCTCGGCGAAGTCGGACACCGTACGCGTCTCGACCACGCCGCCCGCCGCCACGAACCGCTCCCGCAGCCACGGCAGATGAGCGGGCATGTCGATGAGCGGCAGCCGTGCCCGGACGCCCGTCCCGGCGTACTCCCCGGCCGTGGACGCCCTCAGCCCCGGCACCCGGCCCCTCAGCCACCCGTCGGCCTCGTCGAGGCGGGTCTCGCCCAGTACCCCTTCGGCCATGCGTACGCCGGTCCGCCCGGCCCCCGCCGCCAGCTCCTCGTACACCTCGAGCGACCGCAGCGCCCACACGCGCGCCGTCGCGACCGGCTCGATCCGGTACGGCCACCACAGCGCACCCGCAACGGCGGAGGTGGTCGCCTCGACGGCGTCCCGCGTCCACACCCTTACCCGCCGCCCCTGCTCCGCGAGAACCAGGGCGGTCGTCAGCCCGACCACCCCGCCCCCGACCACTACGATCTCGCCACTCAACGCGCTCGTCATGCCGGGACCGTAGCGGAATGTGTCATGCCGTGCTCATATCACGCGCAGTGTGGGGATACTCACAGCATGTGTGCCGAGTACGCGACCTTCGGCCTGGCACCCGCCATGCGGGCCGGGGGAGTCCTCAACGACGGTGGTTACCAGGTCCACCGGGACTTCGTGGACTTCATCGTCGACGGACGCCCGCTGCTGTTCCAGCTCTCCGACCTCGACGCGGTCTCCCCGCTCGCCTCCGACGTCCCACCGTCGATCTTCACCGCGCAGGTCCGCAGCCTGCTCCTGGAGAGCGCGGCCCCGCTGCCCGGCGGCCGCTACGTCGTCTACGGCTGCCCCGAGTGCGAGGACCTCGCCTGCGGAGCCGTCACCGCCGTCATCCAGAGCGACGGCGAGGACTTCATCTGGCGGGACTTCGCCTGGCAGACCGACGAACACGCCGATCTGGAGCGCAACGGCTACCACGGCATCGGCCCGTTCCGCTTCCGCGGCGCCGAGTACCGGACGGCGCTCGGCGCCCTGCTGAACGGCTCCGCGCCCGATCCCCGGCGCCGCGTCCTGCTGATCGGCGCCCGCGTCGCCGTCCTCGCCAAGCTGGCCGCGGCCTTACGCACCATCGGCGTCGGCGCCGACATCGCCCAGCACGCCGACGGCGTATCCCCCGACGAACTCCGCGGTTACGGCGCCGTCGCCTTCGGCCACGCGACCGGCGAGCAGGAACGTGCCGCCGTCCGCCGCGCCTTCGAACGCGCCGGGGTCCCCGTCGCCCACGTCGACGGCCTCGCCCCGATCGTCCCGCTCCTCGTCGCGCAGATCGAACACGCCCTGGACCGCAGCCCGGCCGGCCGGCGCCGCCTCATCGGCCTCACCGCCGCCGACGGCAGCGCGGACGTCGAGGTCACCTCCGCCTGCCGCGTCACCCTCACCGCCTACCGCCTCGACCGGCTCTCCCGCCCCCACACCCACGCGATCTTCGACGGCGTCCTCGAACCGGGCCGCCACCGCGTCGCCCTCGACGCGAAAGCCGTCAGGGGGCGGGCGTTCGTCGTGGCGCGCACCTCCGGAAGCGTCCTGGTGGCGGCCGTGAACCCCTGAGCGGCCCGGCCGTTAAAATCGGCGCTCTGATGACTGCCACCCTCGTCGCCAAGAACCTCGCCGCCGGCCACGGCGACCGCCCCCTGTTCACCGAACTCGACCTCGTCGTCGCGCCCGGCGACGTGATCGGCCTGGTCGGGGCCAACGGGGCGGGCAAGTCCACCCTGCTCCGGATGCTCGCGGGACTCACCGCACCCGAGCAGGGCGAAGTGCGCCTGTCCCCGCCGGCCGCCACCGTCGGACACCTCCCGCAGGAGCCGGACCGCCGGCCCGGCGAGACCGTACGGGCGTTCCTGGCCCGCCGCACCGGCGTCACCGAGGCCCAGCGCACCATGGACGAGGCGACCCAGGCCCTGGTCGACGGGGCACCCGGCGCCGACGACGCCTACGCCACGAGCCTGGAGCGCTGGCTCGGCCTCGGCGGCGCGGACCTCGACGAACGCGCCGAGGAGGTCGCCGACTCCCTCGGCCTCGCGGTCGACCTGGACCAGCCGATGACGTCCCTGTCCGGCGGCCAGGCGGCCCGGGCCGGCCTCGCCTCCCTGCTGCTGTCCCGCTACGACGTCTTCCTCCTGGACGAGCCGACCAACGACCTCGACCTGGACGGCCTGGAGCGCCTCGAACGCTTCGTGGCCGGCCTGCGCGCCGGGACGGTGGTCGTCAGCCACGACCGCGAGTTCCTCACCCGCACGGTCACCAAGGTCCTCGAACTCGACCTCGCCCAGCGGCAGATCAACCTCTTCGGGGGCGGTTACGAGGCCTACCTGGAGGAGCGGGAGGTCGCCCGCCGGCACGCCCGCGACGAGTTCGAGGAGTACGCCGACAAGAAGGCGGCCCTCCAGGACCGGGCCCAGACGCAGCGCTCCTGGATGGACAAGGGCGTGAAGAACGCGCGCCGCAAGGCGGGCAACGACAACGACAAGATCGGCCGCAAGTTCCGCAGCGAGGCCAGCGAGAAGCAGGCCGCGAAGGCCCGCCAGACCCAGCGCATGATCGAGCGACTGGACGTCGTCGAGGAGCCCCGCAAGGAGTGGGACCTGCGCATGGAGATCGCGTCGGCCCCACGCTCGGGCGCCGTCGTCGCGACCCTGCGGGACGCCGAGGTGCGCCGCGGCGGCTTCGTCCTCGGCCCGGTGTCCCTGCAGATCGACTGGGCGGACCGGGTGGCGGTGACCGGCGCGAACGGCGCAGGCAAGTCCACGCTGCTCGCCGCCCTCCTCGGCCGTGTCCCGCTGGACGCCGGGCACGCCGCGCTCGGCTCGGGCGTCCAGCTCGGCGAGGTCGACCAGGCCCGCAAGCTGTTCCACGGCGAGGAGTCCCTGCTCGACGCCTTCCGCCCGGCCGTCCCGGACACCGAACCGGCCGAGATCCGCACCCTGCTGGCCAAGTTCGGCCTCAAGAGGGACCACGTCCTGCGCCCCGCGGCGGGTCTCTCCCCGGGCGAGCGCACCCGGGCCGCCCTGGCGCTGCTCCAGGGCCGGGGCGTCAACCTCCTGGTCCTCGACGAGCCGACCAACCACCTCGACCTGCCGGCCATCGAGCAGCTGGAGTCCGCCCTCGACGCCTACGAGGGCACGCTCCTGCTGGTCACCCACGACCGCCGCATGCTGGACGCGGTACACGTCACACGCCGCCTGGAGGTGGCGGACGGCAAGGTGACCGAGCGCTAACGGCCGGTCAGGCGCGAGGCCAGCCGGGGGTAGTCGACGACGTACCCCTCCTCGTCGAACTCCAGGTCGCTGCGGAAGTCGCCGGAGGAGTAGCGGACGCGCCCGGGTCCCAGATGCCTGTACGTCTGCGGGGACGGCCGCACCGTCAGGTCCGGCACCGACACCCAGGTCATGAGGAACTGCCGCTCGCCGGGCGCCCGGTGCAGCCCGTGCCGGAGCACCGGCATGGTGTTGGTGAGCGGGCACAGGCCGAGATCACAGTCCAGTGCCCCGTCGACGTCCGGGAGCGGCTCGCCGTTGGCGGTCCAGCCGCCCTCACCGTCGTGGAGCAGATCGAGCGCGCGGGTCCCGGCCTCGGCCTCCGCCGTGACAGTCAACCGCTTGGTCACGAATCCTTCTGCGGTCTCCAGCTCGTACGAGATCCAGTACGGCTCCGGAACGGTACCGACGGCCCTCCCGCGCGCCCGCAGCACGCGTTCTGCGAGCTGGACCCAGGCGGTCTCGAACCCATGGCTCCCGGACACTTCCCAGGTGATGGCACGCATTCAGCAACCCTAGAACGGAAAGGGCGCGAAGCGCCTCTTTCCCAGGGGCGCGGGGAACTGCGCGACCAGCCACAACGGGCCCGCAGCTCCCCACGGTCTCCCCGACGGAACAGTCAGCGCTTGCCGCCCTTGGGATCCGCCAGCCCCGCGCGGCGCAGCGCATCGGCCATCGCGCTGTTGGCGGGCGGCGGCGCCTGACGCGAACCGCCACCACCGCCACGGCCACCACGCCCACCCTGCCGCTGCTGCGGCGGACGCCCACCCCGCTGCCGGCGCTCACTGGAGCCCCCGCCCTGGCCCTGCGAAGCAGCCGCTTCGTCCTCCAGGCGCAGCGTCAGCGAGATCCGCTTGCGCGGGATGTCGACGTCGAGGACCTTCACCTTGACGATGTCCCCGGGCTTCACCACGTCCCGCGGGTCCTTGACGAACGTCTTCGACATCGCGGAGACGTGCACCAGACCGTCCTGGTGGACACCGACGTCCACGAACGCGCCGAACGCGGCGACGTTCGTCACGACGCCCTCCAGGACCATCCCGGACGACAGGTCGGAGATCTTCTCCACACCGTCCTTGAAGGCGGCCGTCTTGAAGGCCGGGCGCGGGTCGCGGCCGGGCTTCTCGAGCTCCTTGAGGATGTCGGTGACCGTCGGCAGACCGAACGTCTCGTCCACGAAGTCCTGCGGCCTCAGCGAGCGCAGCACCCCCGTGTTGCCGACGAGTGACGCGACCTCCTGCCCGGCGGTCTTCACCATGCGCCGGACCACCGGGTACGCCTCGGGGTGCACGCTCGACGCGTCCAGCGGGTCGTCACCGCCGCGGATCCGCAGGAAGCCCGCGCACTGCTCGTACGCCTTCGGGCCGAGCCGCGTCACCTTCTTCAGCTCACCGCGGGCCTTGAACGGCCCGTTCTGGTCCCGGTGCGCCACGATGTTCTCGGCGAGCCCGGAGGTGATGCCGGAGACCCGGGCGAGCAGCGGGGCGGACGCCGTGTTGACGTCCACGCCCACGCCGTTCACACAGTCCTCCACCACCGCGTCCAGCGAACGCGACAGCTTCACCTCGGACAGGTCGTGCTGGTACTGGCCGACGCCGATCGATTTCGGGTCGATCTTCACCAGCTCGGCCAGCGGGTCCTGGAGGCGGCGGGCGATCGACACGGCGCCGCGCAGCGACACGTCCATGTCGGGCAGCTCCTGCGAGGCGAAGGCGGACGCCGAGTACACGGACGCGCCGGCCTCGGACACCATCACCTTCGTGAGATTCAGCTCCGGGTGCTTGGTGATCAGTTCCCCGGCGAGTTTGTCGGTCTCGCGGGACGCCGTGCCGTTGCCGATGGCGACCAGCTCGACCGCGTGCTCCTTCGCGAGCCGGGCCAGCTTGGCGATCGCCTCGTCCCACCGGTTGGCCGGGACGTGCGGGTGGATGACGTCCGTGGCGACGACCTTGCCGGTCGCGTCGACCACGGCGACCTTCACACCCGTACGGAAACCGGGGTCCAGGCCGAGCGTCGCGCGGGTGCCCGCGGGCGCGGCGAGCAGCAGGTCGCGCAGGTTCGCCGCGAAGACCCGCACCGCCTCGTCCTCTGCGGCCGTGCGCAGCCGCAGCCTCAGGTCGATGCCGAGGTGGACGAGGATGCGGGTGCGCCACGCCCAGCGGACCGTGTCCTTCAGCCACTTGTCGCCGGGGCGGCCCCGGTCGGCGATCCCGAACTTGTGGGCGACGATCCCCTCGTACGAGGAGGGGCCGTCCGTCTGCTCCTCGGGCTCCAGGACGAGGTCGAGGACCTCCTCCTTCTCGCCGCGCAGCATCGCGAGGATGCGGTGCGAGGGCAGCTCGGTGAACGGCTCGGCGAAGTCGAAGTAGTCGGCGAACTTCGCCCCCGCCTCCTCCTTGCCGTCGCGCACCTTGGCGGCCAGCCGCCCGCGCACCCACATGCGCTCGCGCAGCTCGCCGATCAGGTCGGCGTCCTCCGAGAACCGCTCGGTCAGGATGGCCCGGGCGCCGTCGAGGGCGGCCTGCGGATCGGCCACGCCCTTGTCGGCGTCGACGAACGCGGCGGCCGCGGCGAGGGGCTCGACGGCCGGATCGCCGAGAAGCCCCTCCGCCAGCGGCTCCAGACCGGCCTCGCGGGCGATCTGTGCCTTGGTGCGCCGCTTGGGCTTGTACGGGAGGTAGATGTCCTCCAGGCGCGCCTTCGTCTCGGCGCCCCGGATGCTCGCCTCCAGTTCCGCGGTGAGCTTGCCCTGCTCACGCACGGACTCCAGGATCGCCGTCCGCCGCTCCTCCAGCTCCCGCAGATAGCGAAGCCGCTCCTCGACGGTGCGCAACTGCGCGTCGTCGAGCATCTCGGTCGCTTCCTTGCGGTAGCGGGCGATGAAGGGCACCGTAGAACCGCCGTCGAGCAGTTCCACGGCGGCCCTGACCTGCCGCTCCCGTACGCCGAGTTCCTCGGCGATCCTGCCTTCGATGGACCCTACGCTGATGGACCCGTTGGACCCGGGTGTCGTCACGATCCCGTACCGCCTTCTCCACTGAGGTTGCGCGGCAATTGTGGCAGGTGACACGGACACTCGGGATCAGGCAGCACCAGGAAGGCGGGAATCCCGGTCAGGCCCTGCGGCTGCGGGTGGAGGACGAGGCTCCACCGAAGAGCCGGGCGAGCGCCCGGAAGGGCAGCGTCACGACGGTGGCGATGGCCCCGCCGATCTGGCGCAGCACGTCTGCGATAGCACGGAACACGGAATTCCCCTTTCTCACTCCCGGCCGCGCCGGCCGGTGGAGAGCGGGTACCTCATAGACGCGTCACTATGCGTCACCCTTGCCGATCAGGTCCGCCGGGAACGCTCCGGCCACGAGCGCCGCGTGCGCGAACACGCCGCCCAGCTCGGTCAGCCGGGCCACGCCCTGGGGGCCCAGGTGCTCGTACGGGGCGCGGTCCAGGCGGTCCGTCTCGTGCTCGATCTCCCGGCGCAGGGCGACGCCCTGCTCGGTGAGGTCGCCGGACGCCGTCAGCAGCCCGCGCTCCCGCAGCCGGTCCGTGGCCGCGTCCCACTCACCCTGGCTCCACCCCCGGGTGCTCAAGATCCACTTCGGGTTCGTCCCCTTGCCCGTCGCCGTGTGGGTCACCATCGCTTCCAGCCCGTCGAGACCCGCGGACATCAGGACGGCCAGGTGCCCGTCACCCCGGTGCTCGCGCAGCAGGGTCGCCGCGTGCCAGTAGGCGAGGTGCGGCTCCTCGGGGACGGGCAGATCGGCGTGGGCGGCGTACAGCGGACGCGCTTCGCGCGAGCAGGCCTCGGCTGCGTTCAGCGCGAGCCGCGCGGCCTCGGCCATCTCCGCCGATGCCAGGGTCTCCGCGCCGAGCAGGCGGCGCAGGGTCGCGTCGACCGCACGCGCGCGCGCCGCCAGGACCTGCGCGGGTGCGGCGGTCTCCCACACCGCGGGCACGTGCCGGGCCACGAGCTCGTACTTGTAGTTGTAGAAGGTCGCCGTCACGGTTCCGGCGCCGACCGGTCCGAGGGCGGCGGCCCGCACGGCGAAGTTCACGGCACGCGGGTCGGTGATCCCGACGGTGCCCAGCTCCCGCCCGAGATCGGGCGAGAAGTAGTGCGTCGCGTGCAGGGAGTTGAGTATGTTGTGGCAGCGTCGGCCGGCGCGCGGCTCCAGGGCGGCAGTTGTCATGCCCGGCAGGTTACCAACCGCTTGGTATGTCCTCCGTGGCCGTGTCCGGAGTCCCCGGCCGCCGAGCACCACGCCCGCAGCCGCCCTGCGGCGCCGGATCGCTCGGAGAAGACCCCCGCGCACCTGGCCGAACCGGTCCGCGCGCGCTCCCGCGTCATCCTGACGCAGGCACGCTCCAGCCGAACCGCGGCTGCCGGCGCTCCAGGAACGCGGCGACACCCTCCGCGGTGTCGCCGCTCCCGCGCGCCTGCCCGGCCCAGTGCGCGTCCCGGTCGGTACGCCCGTCCGCGAACTCCTTGGCCGCCGCCTGCGTCAGCTGCGAACGGGACGCCAGGACCCGGGTGAACTCGGCGACCCGCTTGCCGAGTTCACCCTCGGACAGCACCTCGTCCACCAGTCCGGTGCGCAGCGCCCGCTGCGCGTCGACCAGCTCGCCGGAGAACAGCAGGTACTTGGCGGTGGCCGGCCCGACCAGGGACACCAGCCGCCTGGTCGAGGACGCCGGGTACACGATGCCGAGCTTCGCGGGCGTCACGCCGAACAGCGCCCCCTCCTCGGCGAACCGCAGATCACAGGCCGCCGCCAGTTGCGCCCCGCCGCCCACACAGTGCCCCCGGATCGCGGCCAGCGTCGGCTTCGGGAACGCGGCCAGCGCCTCCTCGGCCCGCACCGCCAGCCCCTGCGCCTCCTCGGGCGAGCCCTGCAGCGTAGAGATGTCGGCCCCGGCGCAGAACGTGCCGCCCTCACCGGTCAGCACCAGCGCCCGCACGGCCGGAGCCCCCGCGAGCTCGTCCAGCAGTGGGGGAAGAGACCGCCACATCGCGGCCGTCATGGCGTTGCGCTTCTCGGGATGGCGGATGACGACCGTCGCGACCGAGTCGGTCACGCGGTGCTGCAGCTGGGGCTCCATGCGCCGGATGCTATCCGGATGCCAAACCCGTACAACCCGAATAGTTCGCCGAGATGGCACAACAGGGACAGGACCAGTCCCACAACTGACCGTGTCATACGCCAACGGTCAGAAGTGCTCGATACTTGCTGACTTCTGTTCAGTCCCGGGGGGCGAGGCGCATCGTTACCAACACTCGAGGTGTGGTGACAATCGAGCGCGAGGGTGGCGACCGGACGATGGACAACGACGGGCGTGGGTTCGGCCCGCGCCCAGAGGGCGGCGCGGCGCCCCTCAACCCCGGGCCCGCGGATCCGCTGCCGTACGAAGGGGTCTGGCGGTTCACCGCACCGGCGGTCGACGCCTCCGTCCCCCAGGCACGACACGCCGTGCGGGACCTGCTGCTGCGTCAGGGGGTACCGGTCTCCGACGACCTGGCCCAGGGACTGCTGCTGATCGTCTCGGAACTGGTGACCAACGCGGTGAAGCACGCGGCGGTGCTGTCGCCGACGGTCGCCGTCGAGCTGGCCGTCGGTGCCGAGTGGCTCCGGGTGTCCGTGGAGGACAACCACCCGTACCGGCCCACCGCCCTGGAGACCGACCACGGCCGGACCGGTGGGCGCGGACTGCTCCTGGTGCGCGAGATCACCCGGGAGGCGGGCGGTCTGTGCGAGGTCGAGTACACGGCGAGCGGCGGCAAGGTGATCTGGGCCGCCCTGCCGCTCAAACCCGCGCGCTTCGCCTGAGGCCCCTCGCCGGGGCCCCGGTCACCAACCGGCCGACGGGCCCGTCAGCTCCCTGATCGCCGGCCGGGCCGCGTCCAGGACGGTCATGAACCAGGACGAGAAGGGGTCCTTGGCATGCCGCTCCGCCAGCTCCGGCGGGGTCACGAACACCGTCGACGCCACCTCCTCCTGGTCCGGCCGCACCACGGCCTGGACCATGCCGACGAAGAGGTGGTTGTACTCCTGCTCCACCAGACCCGACTCCGGGTCCGGGTGGTTGTAGCGGACCGTGCCCGCCTCGGCCAGCAGGGACGGGGAGGCGCCGAGCTCCTCGAACGTGCGCCGCGCCGCCGCCGCGAAGGGCGCCTCGCCGGGGTAGGGGTGGCCGCAGCACGTGTTGGACCACACACCGGGGGAGTGGTACTTGCCCAGCGCGCGCTGCTGGAGCAGCAGCCGGCCGTACTCGTCGAAGAGGAACACGGAGAACGCGCGGTGCAGCTGTCCGGGCGGCTGGTGGGCGGCGAGCTTCTCCGCGGTGCCGATCGTCACGCCGTCCTCGTCGACCAGTTCCAGCAAAATCGCGTCTGCGGTGCCGTTCGACGGGGTGTGCGTCGCGGTGGCAGGTGTGATCGGCATACCCATCCTTCACATCGGTCTTCGCGTCCCAAGTCTGCCGTACGAATCCGGCGCTCACGGCACTTCGCGGTACGCCCGCATGTCCTGTGCGGCGGCGCGGACCGCGGCCGGCACCGGTCGGATGCCGGGAGAGGGACCCGGTAGGTGATCGTGCCCGGCCAGGCAGACGGGAAATCGTCCATGCCGGAGCTGTGGGGCTCAGGACGCGGGCGCGTGGCGGAAGGTTGCGTTCCCCGGCGCACTCGTAGCGGAGTGCGCCCCTGCCTGTCTCTCACGTCCCGGGCACCACCGGGTCAGTGACAGAGCCGCGCCTCGTGCTCCGCGTGCCCGCTCGGCTCCAGCTGGAAGGTGCAGTGCTCCACGTCGAAGTGGTCGCCGAGGCAGCCCTGGAGCTCGTGGAGCATCTTCTCGTGGCCTATTGCGTTCAGGATCTCCGAGCTGACGACGACGTGCGCCGACAGCACCGGCATGCCGGAGGTGATCGTCCAGGCGTGCAGGTCGTGAACGTCCTCCACTCCGTCCGTGGCGAGTATGTGCGACCGCACCTCCGCCATGTCGACGCCCTTGGGGGCGGCCTCCAGCAGCACGGAGAGCGTCTCGCTGAGCAGCTTCCACGTCCGGGGCGCGATCATCAGCGCGATGACGAGCGAGGCGATCGGGTCGGCGGGCTGCCAGCCCGTGAGCATGATCACCACGGACGAGACGATCACCGTGACCGAACCGAGGGCGTCGGCCGCGACCTCCAGGAACGCGCCGCGCACGTTCAGGCTCTCCTTCTGCCCGCGCATCAGCAGCGACAGCGACACCAGGTTGGCGACCAGGCCGATCACACCGAACAGCAGAGCCAGCCGGCCCTCGGTCTGAGCCGGCGTGATGAAGCGCTGGACCGACTCGTACACGACGTACCCGCCGGCCCCGAGCAGCAGCAGGCAGTTGGCCAGGGCGGCGAGGATCTCGGCCCGGGCGTAGCCGAAGGTGGCCCGCTCGCTGGGCGGGCGGTTCGCGAAGTGGATCGCCAGCAGCGCCATGCCGAGGCCCAGGGCGTCCGTCGCCATGTGCGCCGAGTCCGCGACGAGCGCGAGCGAGTTGGCGAGGGCACCGCCGACGATCTGCACGACCACGATACCGAGCGTGATCGCCAGCGCGATGCGCAGCCTGCCGCGGTACGCCGAGGTCGCCGTACCGCCGGCCGCCGCGCCGTGCGCGTGCCCGTGATCGTGCCCAGCCCCCATGAGAAGTCAGCCTCCCTGTGTCCGCCTGATCGTGCTCGGGCACCCCAGTGAACTACGGGGTGGGGGTATGTGCAACGCGGCACTGAACACCGTTGTCATGTGCCCTGACCTGCGGAAACGACGTGCAGGTCAGGATGCCTCCAGGAGGTCAGGAGCCGTGGTGCAACTGCCAGCCGCGCCAGGCCGACTCGGTCATCTCGTGGACGGTGCGCCGGGCCGTCCAGCCGAGCTCCGCGGCTGCCCGGGCGGCCGAGGCCACCGCCCGTGGGGCGTCGCCGGGACGGCGACCCTCGACGAGGGGTGGCCGGAGGTCGCCGGTGACCTCGCCGATGACCGTGATGAGTTCGCGGACCGAGACGCCCTCGCCGCGGCCGATGTTGACCGTCAGGTCGCCCGTGCCGCCGCCCACGGCCAGCCGCCGTGCCGCCGCCAGATGGGCCTCGGCCAGGTCGGCGACGTGAATGTAGTCACGGACGCAGGTGCCGTCCGGGGTCGGGTAGTCGTCGCCGAAGATCCGGGGCGCCTCGTCACGCGTCAGCCGGTCGAAGACCATCGGGACGATGTTGAAGACACCCGTGTCCGCCAGCTCCGGCGCGGCCGCACCCGCCACGTTGAAATAACGCAGACACACGGTGGAGATCCCGTGTGCCTGTCCCGCCGCCCGCACCAGCCACTCCCCGGCGAGCTTGGTCTCGCCGTACGGGTTCACCGGCGCGCACGGGGTGTCCTCCGTGATGAGGTCCGCACCCGGGTCGCCGTAGACGGCGGCCGACGAGGAGAACACGAAGCGCTCGATCCCGGCCCCGGCGACCGCGTCCAGCAGGGTCACCAGGCCGCCGACGTTCTCCCGGTAGTACCGCGTCGGCTGCGCGACGGACTCGGCGACCTGCTTGCGCGCCGCGAGATGCACCACACCCGTCACACCGTGCTCGGCGAAGACCCGCTTCAGCAGCTCCCCGTCCAGCGAGGAGCCCCGCACGAGCGGGACCTCGGCCGGGAGCCGGGCGGGCACCCCGGCCGAGAGGTCGTCCAGGGCGAGGACGCGCTCCCCGGCCTCGGTCATGGCCCTGGCCACATGTGCTCCGATATAGCCGGCACCGCCGGTGATCAGCCAAGTCATGGTCGCCCACCCTATGCGGCCACCCGGCATGCCTGTGCAATGTCCCCGATGTCCGCTTAGGGGGGCACGGTTTGTGGGCCGGGCCCGGGATCCCCGATGATGATCGCGGCAAGGGCTTGCGCGAACCACGTCGATCCAGCTGCCCAACGGGCGGTGAACGTGGCCTTCCCGGCATCCGATAGCCTCTGCCGACATGCCGCCCGGGAGCCACCGGAGAGGGCGCCCCCACCATGTACATCACTGGCGCGGACGCGTCGGTACGCAGGGAGTGAATTCGGTTGTCGACCGCCATCCTCACCGGCCAGCCGGTCCCCGGATCGTCGATCGAGGCCGACCTGCGGTCCCTCGGGTTCGACCTCCGGATCGCGACCGACGCCGCCGAGGCCGAGACCCTCCTCGCCGAGGTACCGGGCGACGAACGGGTCGCCCTGGTCGACGCCCGGTTCGTGGGGCACGTGCACGCGCTGCGCCTTGGTCTCACCGACCCCCGTTTCCCGCTCGCCGCGATCCCCGGCGCCGTCACCGCCCAGCCCGCCGGCCGCCAGGCCCTCACCCGGGCCATGGCCCGCGAGAACTCCGCCGGCGGCGGCACCACGCTGGTCGACAGTCTCGCCGACCGCATCCTCAGCGCCCTCGACACCGACGGCACCGACGTGCACCGCCCCGAGCTGGGCAGCCTCGTCGCCGCCGTCCCCGCCGACCCGCAGGCCCGCAACGAGGCCCGGCAGGCGGTGGCGGACGTGGACGACGAGGCCGTACGCCTGAAGTCGGCGGTGAAGTCCCGCGACGGCTTCTTCACCACCTACTGCATCAGCCCGTACTCCCGCTACATCGCCCGCTGGTGCGCCCGCCGCGGCCTGACCCCGAACCAGGTCACCACCGCCTCCCTGCTCACCGCCCTCATAGCGGCGGCCTGCGCGGCCACCGGCACCCGCGGCGGCTTCGTCGCGGCCGGCGTCCTGCTGATCGCGTCCTTCGTACTGGACTGCACCGACGGCCAGCTCGCCCGCTACTCCCTGCAGTACTCCACGCTCGGCGCCTGGCTGGACGCCACCTTCGACCGGGCCAAGGAGTACGCCTACTACGCCGGCCTCGCGCTAGGAGCCGCCCGAAGCGGCGGCCATGACGATGTATGGGCCCTGGCCCTCGGCGCGATGGTCCTGCAGACCTGCCGGCACGTCGTGGACTTCTCCTTCAACGAGGCCAACCACGACGCCACCGCCAACACCAGCCCCACCGCCGCGCTCTCCGACAAGCTCGACAGCGTCGGCTGGACGGTCTGGGTACGGCGGATGATCGTGCTGCCCATCGGCGAGCGCTGGGCGATGATCGCGGTCCTGACGGCGGCCACGACTCCCCGCATCACCCTCTATGCGCTGCTCATCGGCTGCGCCTTCGCCGCGACGTACACCACGGCGGGCCGGGTGCTGCGCTCCCTGACGCGCAGGGCGGAGCGGACCGACCGGGCGGCAGGCGCCCTGGCCGACCTCGCGGACAGCGGCCCGCTCGCGCAGGGCCTCGCGGAGGCGCTCAAGAAGGCGGCCCGCAAGCTGCCGGGCTTCACCGCGCCCGTCGTCGCCCTGCTCGGCGGCCTCGCCGTCGTCCTCACCGCGGCGCTGACGGACTTCGCAGGCCCCTGGCCGATCGTCGCGGCCCTCGCCTACGCCCTCACCTCCGGCCTCGCCGTCGCCCGCCCCCTCAAGGGCGCGCTCGACTGGCTGGTCCCCCCGTTCCTGCGCGCCGCCGAGTACGGCACCGTCCTGGTCCTGGCGGCGAAAGCGGACGTGAACGGAGCCCTTCCTGCGGCTTTCGGGCTGGTGGCCGCGGTCGCCTACCATCACTACGACACGGTCTACCGCATCCGCGGCGACGCCGGAGCGCCCCCGGCCTGGCTGGTGCGCTCCATCGGGGGGCACGAAGGGCGGACGCTGCTCGTCACCGTCCTCGCCGCGCTGCTCACCGCCTCGCAGTTCACGGTCGCGCTCACGGCACTGGCCGTGGCCGTGGCCCTGGTGGTGCTCGTCGAGAGCATCCGCTTCTGGGTCGCCGCCCACCAGGGCGGCGCACCCGCCGTACACGATGAAGGAGAAACCGCATGATCGGCCTCGTGCTCGCGGCCGGCGCCGGACGGCGTCTGCGCCCCTACACCGACAGCCTTCCCAAGGCGCTGGTGCCGGTGGGCCCCGCGGGCATAGAAGGCGAACCCACGGTTCTCGACCTGACCCTCGGCAACTTCGCCGAGATCGGGCTCACCGAGGTCGCGATCATCGTCGGCTACCGCAAGGAGGCCGTGTACGCGCGCAAGGAAGCCCTCGAGCAGAAGTACGGCCTCAAGCTCACCCTCATCGACAACGACAAGGCCGAGGAGTGGAACAACGCCTACTCCCTGTGGTGCGGGCGTGACGCCCTCAAGGACGGGGTGATCCTCGCCAACGGCGACACCGTCCACCCGGTCTCCGTCGAGAAGACGCTGCTAGCCGCCCGCGGCGACGGCAAGAGGATCATCCTCGCCCTGGACACGGTGAAGGACCTGGCCGACGAGGAGATGAAGGTCGTCGTCGACCCCGCCAAGGGCATGACGAAGATCACCAAGCTGATGGACCCCGCCGAGGCCACCGGCGAGTACATCGGCGTCACGCTGATCGAGGGCGACGCCGCCCCCGAGCTGGCCGACGCGCTGAAGGCCGTGTGGGAGACCGACCCGCAGCAGTTCTACGAGCACGGCTACCAGGAGCTGGTCAACCGCGGCTTCCGCATCGACGTGGCGCCGATCGGCGACGTCAAGTGGGTGGAGATCGACAATCACGACGATCTCGCCCGCGGACGGGAGATCGCGTGCCAGTACTGACCCGGCTCATCCCCTCACCGCTCGTCGTCGACATCCGCCCGGGTGCCCTCGACGACCTGGCGTGCGTCCTCGCCGACGAGCGCATCTCGCACTCCGGCCGCCTCGCCGTCGCCGTCAGCGGCGGCTCCGGCGCCAGGCTGCGCGAGCGCATCTCGCCGAGCATGCCCGGCGCCACCTGGTACGAGGTCGGCGGCGGCACCCTCGACGACGCGGTCCGGCTGGCGAGCGACATAAAGGCCGGCCACTTCGACGCGGTCGTCGGCCTCGGCGGCGGCAAGATCATCGACTGCGCCAAGTTCGCCGCGGCACGCGTCGGCCTGCCCCTGGTCGCCGTCCCGACGAACCTCGCGCACGACGGCCTGTGCTCGCCGGTCGCCACCCTCGACAACGACGCGGGCCGCGGCTCCTACGGTGTGCCGAACCCCATCGCGGTCGTCATCGACCTGGACGTCATCCGTGAGGCCCCGGTCCGGTACGTCCGTGCCGGCATCGGCGACGCCGTCTCCAACATCTCCGCGATCGCGGACTGGGAGCTGGCCAACCGCGTCAAGGGCGAACGGATCGACGGCCTCGCCGCGGCCATGGCCCGCCAGGCCGGCGAGGCCGTGCTGCGGCACCCCGGCGGCATCGGGGACAACGACTTCCTCCAGGTGCTCGCCGAGGCGCTGGTCCTCAGCGGCATCGCCATGTCGGTGTCGGGCGACTCACGGCCGTCCTCCGGGGCGTGCCACGAGATCAACCACGCCTTCGACCTGCTCTACCCGAAGCGGGCCGCCGCCCACGGCGAGCAGTGCGGACTCGGCGCGGCCTTCGCGATGTGGCTGCGCGGGGCGCACGAGCAGTCGGCGTACATGGCCGAGGTGCTGCGCCGGCACGGCCTGCCCGTGCTGCCCGACGAGATCGGCTTCACCACGGACGAGTTCGTCAAGGCCGTCGAGTTCGCCCCGGAGACCCGCCCCGGCCGCTACACCATCCTCGAACACCTCGACCTGAACACCGAACAGATCAAGGACACCTACGCCGACTATGTCAAGGCCATCGGTAGCTGAACTCCGCCCCGTCGTTCACCCCCCAGGGGTGAAGGACCGGCGCAGCGGTGAGCACTGGATGGGACGCCTCTACATGCGTGAGGTGTCCCTGCGGGTCGACCGCTACCTGGTGAACACCAGGGTCACGCCCAACCAGCTCACCTACCTGATGACCGTCTTCGGTGTGCTCGCGGCCCCGGCACTGCTCGTGCCGGGGATCGCGGGCGCCGTGCTCGGCGTGGTCATGGTCCAGCTGTACCTGCTGCTGGACTGCGTCGACGGCGAGATCGCGCGCTGGAAGAAGCAGTACTCCCTCAACGGCGTCTACCTGGACCGGGTCGGCGCCTACCTCACCGACGCCGCCGTGCTCGTCGGCTTCGGCCTGCGCGCCGCCGACCCGTGGGGCAGCGGCCGTATCGACTGGCTGTGGGCCTTCCTCGGCACCCTTGCCGCCCTCGGCGCCATCCTCATCAAGGCCGAGACCGACCTCGTGGGCGTCGCCCGCCACCAGGCCGGGAAGCCTCCCGTCAAGGAGGCCGCCGCCGAGATGCGCTCCTCCGGCATGGCCCTGGCCCGCAAGGCCGCCGCCGCCCTGAACTTCCACCGGCTGATCCTCGGCATCGAGGCGACCCTGCTGATCCTCGTGCTGGCGATCGTCGACCAGGTCCGCGGCGACCTGTTCTTCTCCCGGCTCGGCGTCGCGGTGCTGGCCGGCATCGCGCTGGTGCAGACCCTGCTGCACCTCGTGTCCATCCTCGCCTCGAGCAGGCTGAAGTGAGCGGCATGAAGGTCGGCGCCGTCATCATCACCATGGGCAACCGGCCCGAGGAGCTGCGCGCCCTGCTCGACTCCGTCGCCAAGCAGGACGGCGACCGGGTCGAGGTGGTCGTCGTCGGCAACGGCTCGCCCGTCCCGGACGTCCCCGAGGGCGTCCGCACGATCGAGCTGCCCGAGAACCTCGGCATCCCCGGCGGCCGCAACGTCGGCATCGAGGCCTTCGGCCCCGCCGGCCGCGACGTCGACATCCTGCTCTTCCTGGACGACGACGGGCTGCTCGCGAGCCACGACACCGCCGAGCTGTGCCGCACGGCGTTCGAGGCCGACCCGAAGCTCGGCATCGTGAGTTTCCGCATAGCCGACCCGGAGACCGGCGTCACCCAGCGCCGCCACGTCCCCCGGCTGCGCGCGTCCGACCCGATGCGCTCCTCGCGCGTGACGACCTTCCTCGGCGGCGCCAACGCCGTCCGCACCCGCGTCTTCGCCGACGTCGGCGGACTCCCGGACGCGTTCTTCTACGCCCACGAGGAAACCGACCTGGCATGGCGGGCCCTCGACGCGGGCTGGATGATCGACTACCGGTCCGACATGGTGCTGTACCACCCGACGACCGCTCCCTCGCGGCACGCGGTCTACCACCGCATGGTCGCCCGCAACCGCGTCTGGCTGGCCCGCCGCAACCTCCCCGCGCCGCTCGTCCCGGTCTACCTCGGCGTGTGGCTGCTGCTCACCCTCCTGCGGCGTCCCTCCCGCAGTGCGCTGCGGGCCTGGTTCGGAGGATTCCGCGAAGGCTGGACCACCTCGTGCGGGCCCCGCCGGCCCATGAAGTGGCGTACGGTGTGGCGGCTGACCCGGCTGGGCCGGCCCCCCGTCATCTGACAAGCTCGTATCCGGGAACACCCGGGGAGCCCCCGGGCCGTACCCTGGCCCCGGCTCATGCCAGACCGGCACAGGCCGAGCATCTCGAAGACGAAAGTTTCCACTAGTGAGTGAGACAACGCACGACGCCACGGTCGCGGTGAGCGCGCCCGCGGCGCCCGACGAGGGCCTCACGGCGGGGGAACTCGCCGCCAAGCACGGGCTGACCGTGAGCGGCGCCCGGCCGTCCCTCATCGAGTACGTCCGTCAGCTCTGGGACCGGCGGCACTTCATCCTCGCCTTCTCCCGGGCGAAGCTGACCGCGCAGTACAGCCAGGCCAAGCTCGGCCAGCTGTGGCAGGTGGCCACGCCCCTGCTGAACGCCGCGGTGTACTTCTTCATCTTCGGTCTCCTGCTGGAGGCCGACCGGGGCATGTCCCGGGAGGTGTACATCCCGTTCCTGGTCACGGGTGTGTTCGTGTTCACCTTCACGCAGAGCTCGGTGATGGCGGGTGTGCGCGCGATCTCCGGCAACCTCGGCCTGGTGCGCGCCCTGCACTTCCCCCGCGCCTCGCTGCCGATCTCCTTCGCGCTCCAGCAGCTCCAGCAGCTGCTGTTCTCGATGATCGTGCTGTTCGCCGTCACGGTGGGCTTCGGCCACTACCCGGACCTGTCCTGGGTGCTGATCGTGCCGGTGCTCGTCCTGCAGTTCTGCTTCAACACCGGACTCGCGCTGATCATGGCCCGGGCGGGCGCCAAGACCCCCGACCTCGCGCAGCTGATGCCGTTCGTGATGCGGACCTGGATGTACGCGTCGGGGGTGATGTTCTCCATCCCGATCTTCCTGGCGGACAAGCCGGGCTGGATCGCGAACGTCCTCCAGTGGAACCCGGCTGCGATCTACATGGACCTGATGCGCTTCGCCCTCATCGACGACTACAGCTCGAAGTTCCTTCCCGACCACGTGTGGGCGGCCGCGGGCGGCTGGGCCGTGCTGTTCGCCGTCGGCGGCTTCGTGTACTTCTGGAAGGCGGAGGAGAGGTACGGCCGTGGCTGAGCAGAAGCAGGACGCACGCATCCCCACCGTCGTCGCGGACGACCTGCACATCGTCTACCGCGTCAACGGCGCCAAGGCCGGCAAGGGCAGCGCCACCGCCGCCCTCAGCCGCATCGTCAAGCGCGGCGAGGAGCGGGGCGTGCGCAAGGTGCACGCCGTGCGCGGCGTCTCCTTCGTGGCGTACCGCGGCGAGGCCATCGGCCTGATCGGCTCCAACGGCTCCGGCAAGTCGACGCTGCTGCGGGCCATCGCCGGACTGCTGCCCGCCGAGCAGGGCAAGGTCTACACCGACGGCCAGCCCTCGCTGCTCGGCGTCAACGCGGCCCTGATGAACGACCTCACCGGCGAACGGAACGTCATATTGGGCGGGCTCGCCATGGGTATGTCCCGTGAGGAGATCAAGGAGCGCTACCAGGACATCGTCGACTTCTCCGGCATCAACGAGAAGGGTGATTTCATCACCCTGCCCATGCGCACCTACTCCTCCGGCATGGCGGCCCGGCTCCGCTTCTCCATCGCCGCGGCCAAGGACCACGACGTCCTGATGATCGACGAGGCTCTGGCGACCGGCGACCGGAAGTTCCAGAAGCGCTCCGAGGACCGCATCCGGGAGCTGCGCAAGGAAGCCGGCACGGTGTTCCTGGTCAGTCACAACAACAAGTCCATCCGCGACACCTGCAACCGCGTCCTGTGGCTGGAACGCGGCGAGCTGCGCATGGACGGCCCCACGGACGAGGTGCTCAAGGAGTACGAGAAGTTCACGGGCAAGTAGCCGGATTCGGACAGGGCCCCGACGGAACTGCTCCGGCGGGGCCCCGCGTCTGCAAAGGAAACGTCAACTCCGGCCCATCTCAGGAATCTTGGGGCCAATCGGTGTGTTCTCGTAAGGTGCGGGACACCCTGACGAACCGTGTCGCGTTGTACAACGTAAGCTGTACCGGTCCCGAAACACGGCAATCAGGGCAATAATGCGCGACACCGCCCGTCGGGCCACCGTGCGGACGGCCGGGCGGCGTGTCCGAAATAGTGTGTATTGGGTCGGCAGTGTAGAACGGGAGATGTGACGGCGATGGCTTCGGAAACTCCCCAGCTCCACGCAGCACGTGCCGTCCCCGCGCCGGGCAGCCGGCGGTGACGGGAACCGGCACGGCCCGCCCCGTCGATCCGGAGCGCGGCACGCTCGACAAGGCCGCCGGCGAGAACTTCCCGGTGGCCCCCTTCTTCCTGCCCCGGGCCTGGCGCACCGACCTCATGGCCGTCTACGGCTTCGCCCGCCTGGTCGACGACATCGGCGACGGTGACCTGGCCCCCGGCGGCGCCGACGCCCGCCTGCTCGGTGTGTCCGCGCGAGAGGCCGAGGACCGGCTGGTCCTGCTGGACGCCTTCGAGGCCGACCTGCGCCGGGTCTTCGGCTCGACCCCGCGCCATCCCCTGCTGCGCCGCCTCCAGCCGACGGTGCGCCGCTGCTCGCTGACCCCCGAGCCGTTCCTGGGCCTGATCGCCGCCAACCGCCAGGACCAGCTGGTCGGCCGCTACGAGACCTACGACGACCTGCTCGCCTACTGCGAGCTGTCCGCCAATCCCGTCGGCCGTCTCGTCCTCGCCGTCACCGGCACCTCGACACCCGAGCGGATCCGCCGCTCCGACATGATCTGCACGGCCCTCCAGATCGTCGAGCACCTCCAGGACGTGGCCGAGGACCTCGCACGCGACCGCGTCTATCTGCCCGCAGCCGACATGAAACGCTTTCACGTCCAGGAAGCGGATCTCGCCCGGCAAACCGCCGGAGCGTCGGTCCGTGCGTTGATCGCGTACGAAGCGCAAAGGGCCCGGGATCTTTTGAATGAAGGCGCCCCCCTGGTGGGTAGCGTCCACGGCAGGTTGAAGCTGCTGCTCGCAGGGTTCGTGGCGGGGGGAAGGGCGGCCGTCCACGCGATCGCCGCCGCCGGATACGACGTACTTCCCGGCCCGCCCAAGCCCGGCAAGGTCCGGTTGCTGCGTGAGGTGGGCGTGACTCTGCGAGGAGAGGGGTGATCCGGACCGTGGAGTCGGAACCACACGCGTCCCCACCGGTACTCGCCGCCTACAGCTACTGCGAGGCCGTCACCGGGCGGCAGGCCCGCAACTTCGCCTACGGCATCCGGTTGCTGCCGACGCCCCAGCGCCGTGCGATGTCGGCCCTGTACGCGTTCTCGCGGCGGGTCGACGACATCGGCGACGGCGCGCTCGCCCAGGACGTCAAGGTGGCCAGGCTGGAGGAGACCCGGGCGGTGCTCACCCGTATCCGCGAGGACGGAATCGACGACGACGACACCGACCCGGTCGCCGTCGCCCTCTCGCACGCCGCCGGGCACTTCCCGATTCCGCTCGGCGGCCTGGACGAGCTCATCGACGGCGTCCTGATGGACGTCCACGGCGAGACCTACGAGACCTGGGACGACCTGAAGGTGTACTGCCGTTGCGTGGCGGGCGCGATCGGGCGGCTCTCGCTCGGCGTGTTCGGTACGGAACCGGGGGCGCGCGGCGTGGACCGCGCGCCGGAGTATGCCGACACGCTCGGTCTCGCGCTTCAGCTCACCAACATCCTCAGAGACGTCCGCGAGGACGCCGTGGGCGGGCGCACCTACCTGCCCGCCGACGATCTCGCCAAGTTCGGCTGCTCGGCCGGTTTCAGCGGGCCGCGGCCGCCGGAGGGCTCGGACTTCGTAGGCCTCGTGCACTTCGAAGTGCGACGGGCCCGCGCCCTGTTCGCCGAGGGCTACCGGCTGCTCCCCATGCTCGACCGGCGCAGCGGCGCCTGTGTCGCCGCCATGGCCGGCATCTACCGCCGCCTCCTCGACCGCATCGAGCGCGACCCGGAGGCCGTGCTGCGCGGCCGGGTCTCCCTGCCCGGCCGGGAGAAGGCGTACGTCGCCGTGCGCGGCCTGTCCGGTCTGGACGCCCGGTATGTGACCCGGCGGACCGTCAGGAGGCGTGCGTGACCCACGGACCGGTCCAGCGAGACACCACCGGCGACCGGACTCACCCCGGCCGCGCGGCAGCGTCGGAGGGCGCCGTGCCGCGCGCCCCGCGGACGTGCGACGAGGCCGAGCCGGTGCTCTCCCCGGTCGTCGGCGCCGTGCCGGGTGCTTCCGTCCACGTGGCCCGGGCGGCCGAGCGCGGGCAGGACGCCCCGCGGGCCCGCCACGAGTTCGAACCGGTGCTCTCCCCGGCCCGTCGGCGGGGACGCGTGGAGGCCGTCGGCGCCGGGCCGGACGGTCCCGTCCACGTGGCCCGGACGGCCGGGCGGGACCAGGGCGCCCCTCACGGCCGAGCCGTCGGAGACAACCGGCGGGCAACCCTCCGGTGCGGGGCGGCGTCACTGACGGAGACGGCCGGTCGTGCACCGTTCGAGCAGCACGCCAAGGCCGCGGGGGAGGATGCGCGATGACCCACGGCACACGGTCCCGAGGACCGGTCGCACAGGGGCGGCACGCCGTCGTGGTGGGCGGCGGGCTCGCCGGTGTCACCACCGCGCTCGCGCTCGCCGACGCCGGGGTGCGCGTCACCCTGCTGGAGGGCAGGCCGCGACTGGGCGGTCTGGCCTTCTCCTTCCAGCGCGGCGATCTCACCGTCGACAACGGCCAGCACGTCTACCTGCGCTGCTGCACCGCCTACCGCTGGTTCCTCGACCGCATTGAGGGCGCCGCGCTCGCCCCGCTCCAGGACCGGCTCGACGTACCCGTGCTGGACCTCGCCCGGCCCGAGGGGCGCAGGCTGGGCAGGCTGCGGCGGGACGCCCTGCCCGTGCCGCTGCACCTGGGCCGCAGCCTGGCCACCTATCCGCACCTGTCGCTCGCCGACCGCGCCAAGGTGGGCCGGGCCGCGCTCGCGCTCAAGGGACTCGACCTCACCGACCCGGCGCTGGACGACCGGGACTTCGGCAGCTGGCTGGCCGCGCACGGCCAGTCGGCGCGCGCCGTCGAGGCCCTGTGGGACCTGGTCGGGGTCGCCACCCTCAACGCGGTCGCGGGCGACGCCTCCCTGGGGCTCGCCGCGATGGTGTTCAAGACGGGCCTGCTGTCCGACCCGGGCGCGGCCGACATCGGCTGGGCGCGTGTCCCGCTGGGCGAGCTGCACGACCGGCTGGCCCGCAAGGCGCTCGACTCCGCGGGCGTGCGCACCGAGGTCCGTACCCGCGTCACCTCCGTCTCCTCGAACGGCAACGGGCAGTGGACTGTCGCCGTTCCCGGCGAGACGCTGGAGGCCGACGCGGTGGTCCTCGCCGTGCCGCAGCGCGAGGCGCACGACCTGCTGCCCGCGGGCGCCCTCGACGCGCCCGAACGGCTCCTGGAGATCGGCACCGCGCCCATCCTCAACGTCCATGTGGTGTACGACCGGAAGGTCCTCGGCCGGCCGTTCTTCACCGCCCTCGGCAGCCCCGTGCAGTGGGTCTTCGACCGGACCGACGCATCGGGACTGCGCGAGGGGCAGTACCTCGCCGTGTCGCAGTCGGCGGCGCAGGACGAGATCGACGAGCCCGTGGCCGTGCTGCGCGAGCGGTACCTGCCTGAGCTGGAGCGACTGCTGCCGCTGACCCGCGGCGCCGAAGTGAGGGACTTCTTCGTCACCCGGGAGCGCACCGCGACGTTCGCTCCCACCCCCGGCGTCGGGCGCCTCAGGCCCGGCGCCCGCACCAAGGCATCCGGCCTGTACCTGGCCGGATCGTGGACCGCCACCGGGTGGCCCGCGACCATGGAGAGTGCGGTCCGCAGTGGTGTGAGCGCGGCGGACGCCGTGCTGGGCGCCCTGGGCCGGCCCCGTCCGCAAGCCCTCTTCGAGTTCGAGGAGGCGGCATGATGCCGGCTCAGGCCTCAGCGGCAGGCGGCCCCCGCACCCCCGGTACCGCGACAAGAGGAGAGACTGTGCCCACTGTGCCCCCGGCCTCTGAGACTGCCGAGGCGGTGGACGTGACCGCGCTGCTGGAGCGCGGCCGAACCCTGGCCACACCGGTACTGCGGGCGGCCGTCGACCGCCTGGCACCTCCCATGGACACTGTTGCCGCCTACCACTTCGGCTGGATCGACGCCCAGGGCAGGCCCGCCGAGGGGGACGGCGGCAAGGCCGTGCGCCCCGCCCTCGCGGTGCTGTCCGCCGAGGTGATGTCGGCCGCCCCGGAGACCGGCGTCCCCGGCGCTGTCGCCGTGGAACTCGTCCACAACTTCTCCCTCCTCCACGACGACCTCATGGACGGTGACGAGCAGCGCCGCCACCGCGACACGGTCTGGAAGGTGCACGGCCCCGCCCAGGCCATCCTGGTCGGCGACGCCCTGTTCGCCCTCGCCAACGAGGTGCTCCTCGAACTCGGCACCGTCGAGGCGGGCCGCGCCACCCGCCGTCTGACCACCGCCACCCGCGCCCTGATCGACGGCCAGGCCCAGGACATCGCCTACGAGCACCGCGACCGCGTCAGCGTCGAGGAATGCCTGGAGATGGAGGGCAACAAGACCGGCGCCCTGCTGGCCTGCGCCAGCTCCGTCGGTGCGGTCCTCGGCGGCGCCGACGACCGCACCGCCGACACCCTCGAGAAGTACGGCTACCACCTGGGCCTCGCCTTCCAGGCCGTCGACGACCTCCTCGGCATCTGGGGCGACCCGGTCTCCACCGGCAAGCAGACCTGGAGCGACCTGCGCCAGCGCAAGAAGTCACTGCCGGTCGTCGCGGCCCTCGCGGCGGGGGGCTCCGCCTCCGAGCGGCTCGGCGAGATCCTCGCCGCCGACGCCAAGAGCAGCGACGCCGAGGATTTCTCCGAGGAGGAGTTCGCGGCCCGCGCCGCCCTCATCGAGGAGGCCGGCGGCCGCGAGTGGACCGCCGGCGAAGCGCGCCGTCAGCACACCATCGCCATCGAGGCCCTCGACGCCGTCGACATGCCCGACCGGGTGCGGGCACAGTTCACGGCCCTCGCGGACTTCGTCGTCGTACGGAAGAGATGATCACTATCGGCCGAATAGCCCTCGCGTAGTCGCCGGCCGGTGCCCGCGAGTCATCACGGAGCACCGGCCGACGGCGGACCCACAGCAGCTGCACACCTTGCACCACTGCACGAAGGGGAAGCCATGACAGCGACGACCGACGGAAGCACCGGGGCCCTGCCACCCCGCGCCGCCGCGGCCAGCGACACCGACACGCACACCCCCGGGGCGGCCGGGGTACCGGAAGCCGCCGCACGTGCCGCCCGGCGCGCCACCGACTTCCTGCTCTCCCGCCAGGACGCCCAGGGCTGGTGGAAGGGCGACCTCGAGACCAACGTCACGATGGACGCGGAGGACCTGCTGCTCCGTCAGTTCCTCGGCATCCGCGACGAGAAGACCACCCAGGCCGCCGCGCTCTTCATCCGCGGAGAGCAGGGCGAGGACGGCACCTGGGCCACCTTCTACGGCGGGCCGAGCGAACTGTCCGCCACCGTCGAGGCGTACGTCGCCCTGCGTCTGGCCGGTGACGCGCCAGACGACCCGCACATGGCGAAGGCCTCCGCCTGGATCCGCGCGCGGGGCGGCATCGCCGCCGCCCGGGTCTTCACCCGGATCTGGCTGGCCCTGTTCGGCTGGTGGAAGTGGGAGGACCTGCCCGAACTCCCCCCGGAGCTCGTCTTCTTCCCGAAGTGGGTACCGCTCAACATCTACGACTTCGGCTGCTGGGCCCGGCAGACCATCGTCCCGCTGACGATCGTATCCGCGAAGCGTCCGGTACGTCCCGCGCCCTTCCCGCTCGACGAGCTGCACACCGACCCGGACCACCCGAACCCGGTCAAGCCCCTCGCCCCAACGTTCAGTTGGGACGGGGCCTTCCAGCGGATGGACAGAGGCCTGCACGCCCTGCGGAAGATCGCCCCACGCCGACTGCGCAGGGCCGCCATGAACAGCGCGGCCCGCTGGATCATCGAACGGCAGGAGAACGACGGCTGCTGGGGTGGCATCCAGCCCCCCGCCGTGTACTCGATCATCGCCCTGCATCTGCTCGGTTACGACCTCGAACACCCCGTGATGCGCGAGGGGCTGGCGTCTTTGGACCGGTTCGCCGTGTGGCGCGAGGACGGGGCCCGGATGATCGAGGCCTGCCAGTCGCCGGTGTGGGACACCTGCCTGGCGGCCATCGCCCTCGTCGACGCCGGACTGCCCGCCGATCACCCGCAGTTGGTGAAGGCGGCCGACTGGATGCTGGGCGAGGAGATCGTCCGGCCCGGTGACTGGTCCGTGAAGCGGCCCGGACTGCCGCCCGGGGGCTGGGCGTTCGAGTTCCACAACGACAACTACCCCGACATCGACGACACCGCCGAGGTGATCCTCGCGCTGCGCCGGATCACCCACCACGACCCGGAGCGCGTCGACCGGGCCATCGGGCGCGGCATCCGCTGGACGCTCGGCATGCAGTCGAAGAACGGCGCCTGGGCCGCCTTCGACGTCGACAACACCAGCCCCTTCCCGAACCGGCTGCCGTTCTGCGACTTCGGCGAGGTCATCGACCCGCCCTCCGCGGACGTCACCGCGCACGTCGTCGAGATGCTCGCGGTGGAGGGCCTCGCCCACGACCCGCGTACCCGGCGCGGCATCGAGTGGCTGCTGGCCGAGCAGGAACCGGACGGCTCATGGTTCGGACGCTGGGGCGTCAACTACGTCTACGGCACCGGGTCCGTCGTCCCCGCCCTGACCGCCGCCGGCCTCCCCGTCGCGCACCCGGCGATCCGGCGGGCCGTCACCTGGCTGGAGTCGGTCCAGAACGACGACGGCGGCTGGGGCGAGGACCTGCGCTCCTACAAGGACGTCAGGGAGTGGAGCGGCCGGGGCGCCTCGACCGCCTCGCAGACGGCGTGGGCGCTGATGGCCCTGCTCGCGGCCGGGAAGCGGGACTCCAAGGCCGTCGAACGCGGTGTCGCGTGGCTCGCCGCCACCCAGCGGGAGGACGGCTCCTGGGACGAGCCGTACTTCACGGGGACGGGCTTCCCGTGGGACTTCTCGATCAACTACCACCTCTACCGGCAGGTGTTCCCGCTCACCGCCCTCGGCCGCTATCTGCACGGAGAGCCCTTCGCCGAGCAGCTCCGGGGCAGCGGGAAGGCCGAGGGGCTCCGGGGGAGCCTGGCCGGGAAGCCGCTCGCCGAGGCCAAGGGGAGCGGATGAGCGTACAGCCCGCCCCGGTCCCGCTGCTGATCGCGTGCGCGCTCGGCATCGAGCAGTTCGCCCTGCGCGCGGGCGGCCGGGGCGGGGCCGACGGGCCGGTCACGGTGCTGCGGACGGGCATGGGGCCGGCGGCCGCCGAGCGGGCCGTCACGCGCATGCTGGCCGACCCGGCCCTGTGCGACGCCGCCGTCCTGGCCACCGGCTTCTGCGCGGGCCTCGCGCCGGGCATGCACCCCGGCGATCTGGTCGTCGCCGAGGAGACCCGCGACCCGCGCGGCACGACCCCCTGCGTGGGGGCCGAGCTGCTGGTCAAGGAGCTGGCCCGGGCGCTGCCCGGGCGGACCGTGCACACCGGGCCGCTCACCGGGTCCGACCATGTCGTGCGCGGCCCCGAACGGTCCGCTCTGCGCGCGACCGGCGCGATCGCGGTCGACATGGAGTCCGCCGTCACGCTCCTGAGCGCCGTGCGCGCGGGCGAGCGCCCGGTTGCGGCCGTCCGGGTGGTCGTGGACGCTCCTGAGCATGAGCTCGTCCGGATCGGCACGGTGCGCGGTGGAATATCAGCTTTCCGTGTCCTTCGCTCCGTCCTTCCCGCTTTCTTCGAATGGCACCGTTCCTTGCTGCTCCCCAGGAGGTGAGCCAGATGGCCATGCCGCTCCGACAGTCCATCAAGGTCGCTACGTACTTGGCTGAACAGAAGATCCGCCGACGGGACAAGTTTCCGCTGATCGTCGAGTTGGAGCCGCTGTTCGCCTGCAACCTCAAATGCGAGGGGTGCGGCAAGATCCAGCATCCGGCCGGGGTGCTCAAGCAGCGCATGCCGGTCGCCCAGGCCGTGGGCGCGGTCATGGAGTCCGGCGCCCCCATGGTGTCCATCGCCGGTGGCGAGCCGCTGATGCACCCGCAGATCGACGAGATCGTGCGTCAGCTGGTGGCCAAGCGGAAGTACGTCTTCCTGTGCACCAACGCGATGCTGCTGCGCAAGAAGATGGACAACTTCAAGCCCTCCCCCTACTTCGCCTTCGCGGTGCACATCGACGGGCTGCGCGAACGGCACGACGAGTCGGTGGCCAAGGAGGGAGTGTTCGACGAGGCCGTGGAGGCGATCAAGGAGGCCAAGCGGCGCGGCTTCCGGGTCACCACCAACTCGACCTTCTTCAACACCGACACCCCGCAGACCATCATCGAGGTGCTGAACTTCCTCAACGACGACCTCCGGGTCGACGAGATGATGATCTCGCCCGCCTACGCCTACGAGAAGGCCCCCGACCAGGAGCACTTCCTCGGTGTGGAGCAGACCCGCGAGCTGTTCAAGAAGGCCTTCTCCGGCGGCAACCGGCGGCGCTGGCGGCTCAACCACTCGCCGCTCTTCCTGGACTTCCTCGAGGGCAAGGTCGACTTCCCCTGCACCGCGTGGGCGATCCCGAACTACTCGCTCTTCGGCTGGCAGCGCCCCTGCTACCTGATGAGCGACGGGTACGTGCCGACGTACCGGGAGCTGGTCGAGGACACCGACTGGGACAAGTACGGCCGCGGCAAGGACCCGCGCTGCGCCAACTGCATGGCGCACTGCGGCTACGAGCCCACCGCCGTGCTCGCCACCATGGGATCGCTGAAGGAGTCCCTGCGCGCCCTGCGCGAGACGGTCTCCGGAAACCGGGAGTGAGCACATGACCGCTGTTTCGCTGGGTGTCCCCGAGGTGCCGGTCCGGCCGGTCGCCGAGCGCCGCGCGTCGCGCCGGATCCAGGTCGGACCGGTGCCGGTCGGGGGCGGGGCCCCGGTGTCGGTGCAGTCGATGACGACGACCCGTACGTCGGACATCGGCGCCACCTTGCAGCAGATCGCCGAACTGACGGCGTCCGGCTGCCAGATCGTCCGGGTCGCCTGCCCCACGCAGGACGACGCGGACGCGCTCGCGACCATCGCCCGCAAGTCGCAGATCCCGGTGATCGCGGACATCCACTTCCAGCCCAAGTACGTCTTCGCGGCCATCGAGGCGGGCTGCGCGGCCGTCCGCGTCAACCCCGGCAACATCAAGCAGTTCGACGACCGGGTCAAGGAGATCGCCCAGGCGGCGAAGGACCACGGCACGCCGATCCGGATCGGCGTCAACGCCGGGTCGCTGGACCGGCGTCTGCTCCAGAAGTACGGCAGGGCGACCCCGGAGGCGCTCGTGGAGAGCGCGCTGTGGGAGGCGTCCCTGTTCGAGGAGCACGGCTTCCGCGACATCAAGATCTCCGTCAAGCACAACGACCCGGTCGTGATGATCGAGGCGTACCGGCAGCTGGCCGAGCAGTGCGACTACCCGCTGCACCTGGGCGTGACGGAGGCGGGCCCGGCCTTCCAGGGCACGATCAAGTCTGCGGTGGCGTTCGGGGCGCTGCTGTCCCGGGGCATCGGCGACACGATCCGGGTGTCGCTGTCCGCGCCGCCGGCCGAGGAGGTCAAGGTCGGCATTCAGATCCTCCAGTCCCTCGGGCTCAAGGAGCGCCGGCTGGAGATCGTGTCGTGCCCGTCCTGCGGGCGCGCCCAGGTCGACGTCTACAAGCTGGCCGAGGAGGTCACGGCCGGGCTCGACGGCATGGAGGTGCCGCTGCGGGTGGCCGTCATGGGGTGTGTGGTCAACGGGCCCGGCGAGGCGCGGGAGGCTGATCTGGGAGTGGCCTCCGGCAACGGCAAGGGACAGATCTTCGTCAAGGGCGAGGTCGTCAAGACCGTACCCGAGTCGAAGATCGTCGAGACGCTGATCGAAGAGGCGATGAAGATCGCCGAGCAGATGGAGCAGGACGGCGTGGGGCCGGGGGAGCCGGCCGTCACCGTGAGCTGAACAGCACGGAACCGAAGGGGGCTTGAGCGTGACGATGCTGGAGAACATCCGGGGACCACGCGACCTGAAGGCGCTGTCCGAGGCGGAACTGGGGGAACTGTCCGAAGAGATCCGGGAGTTCCTGGTGCACGCGGTCGCCAGGACCGGCGGCCATCTGGGACCCAACCTGGGCGTGGTGGAGCTGACCATCGCCCTGCACCGGGTCTTCGAGTCGCCGGTCGACCGCATCCTGTGGGACACCGGCCACCAGAGCTACGTCCACAAACTGCTGACCGGACGCCAGGACTTCTCCAAGCTGCGCGGCAAGGGCGGCCTGTCCGGCTACCCCTCACGTGCAGAGTCCGAGCACGACGTCATCGAGAACAGCCACGCCTCCACGGCGCTCGGCTGGGCCGACGGCCTCGCCAAGGCCCGCCAGGTGCAGGGGGAGAAGGGCCATGTCGTCGCGGTCATCGGCGACGGGGCGCTCACCGGCGGCATGGCCTGGGAGGCCCTGAACAACATCGCGGCCGCCAGGAACCGCCCGCTGATCATCGTCGTCAACGACAACGAACGTTCCTACGCCCCCACCATCGGCGGCCTCGCCGACCACCTCGCCACCCTGCGCACGACGGACGGCTACGAGCGGGTTCTGGCCTGGGGCAAGGACGTGCTGCAGGGCACGCCCCTGGTCGGCAACACCCTCTACGAGGCCCTGCACGGCGCGAAGAAGGGCTTCAAGGACGCGTTCGCCCCGCAGGGCCTCTTCGAGGACCTGGGCCTGAAGTACCTGGGGCCGATCGACGGCCACGACACCGCAGCCGTGGAGTCCGCGCTGCGGCGCGCGAAACGCTTCCACGGGCCGGTGCTCGTCCACTGCCTCACGGAGAAGGGCCGCGGCTACGAGCCCGCCCTCGCCCACGAGGAGGACCACTTCCACACCGTCGGCGTGATGGACCCGCTGACCTGCGCACCGCTCTCCCCGTCGGGCCGCCCCTCCTGGACCTCGGTGTTCGGTGAGGAGATCGTCCGGATCGGGGAGGAGCGCCAGGACGTGGTGGCGATAACCGCCGCGATGCTGCATCCGGTCGGTCTCGGCGCCTTCGCCGAGCGATTCCCCGACCGGGTGTGGGACGTCGGCATCGCCGAGCAGCACGCGGCCGTGTCCGCGGCCGGCCTGGCGACGGGCGGCCTGCACCCGGTCGTCGCCGTCTACGCCACCTTCCTCAACCGCGCCTTCGACCAGCTCCTCATGGACGTCGCCCTGCACCGCTGCGGGGTGACCTTCGTCCTGGACCGGGCCGGGGTGACGGGCGTCGACGGGGCCTCCCACAACGGCATGTGGGACCTGTCCGTCCTCCAGGTCGTGCCCGGGCTCAGGATCGCCGCGCCGCGGGACGCCGACCAGCTGCGCGCACAGCTGCGCGAGGCCGTGGCCGTCGACGACGCGCCGACGCTGCTGCGGTTCCCGAAGGAGTCCGTGGGCCCGGCGATCCCGGCCGTGGACCGGGTGGGCGGACTGGACGTGCTGCACCGTTCCTCCGAGCCGCAGGCGCTCCTGGTGGCCGTCGGCGTGATGGCGCCGGTCTGCCTTCAGGCAGCCGAGCTGCTCGAAGCGCGCGGCATCGGCTGCACCGTGGTCGACCCCCGCTGGGTCAAACCCGTCGACCCGGCGCTCCCCGGCCTCGCCGCCGAGCACCGCCTGGTCGCCGTCGTCGAGGACAACAGCCGCGCGGCCGGGGTCGGTTCGGCCGTGGCGCTGGCCCTCGGCGACGCCGACGTCGACGTGCCGGTGCGGCGGTTCGGCATCCCCGAGCAGTTCCTCGCGCACGCCAAGCGCGGTGAAGTGCTCGCCGACATCGGCCTGACGCCCGTCGAGGTCGCCGGACGGATCAGCGCGAGCCTGGCCGTCAAGCAAGAGCAGTCCAAGGAGCCACAGGAATGACAACCGCCGAGTCCGCGTCGGAGCCGTCGCAGGCCGGGGAGTTCGACCTCGGCAAGCTGCTGGCCGAGCGCGGAGCCGAGCGCTACGAGCTGCACACCCGGTACCTCAACCACCAGCTCCCGCGCATGCTGCACACCATCGGCTTCGACAAGGTCTACGAGCGCGCCGAGGGCGCCTACTTCCACGACGCGGACGGCAACGACTACCTGGACATGCTCGCCGGGTTCGGGGTGATGGGCCTCGGCCGCCACCACCCCGTCGTACGCAAGGCCCTGCACGATGTGCTGGACGCCTCTCTCGCCGATCTCACCCGGTTCGACTGCCAGCCGCTGCCGGGCCTGCTGGCCGAGAAGCTGCTCGCGCACAGCCCGCACCTGGACCGGGTGTTCTTCGGCAACAGCGGCACCGAGGCGGTGGAGGCAGCGCTGAAGTTCGCCCGGTTCGTCACCGGCAGGCCCAGGGTCCTGTACTGCGCGCACGCCTTCCACGGCCTGACCACCGGCTCCCTCTCCGTGAACGGCGAGTCCGGCTTCCGGGACGGCTTCGCCCCGCTGCTGCCCGACACGGCCGTTCCCCTGGGCGACCTCGACGCACTCGAACGGCAGCTGAAGAAGGGCGACGTCGCCGCGCTGATCGTCGAGCCGATCCAGGGCAAGGGCGTCCTGCAGGGCCCGCCCGGCTGGCTGCGGGCGGCGCAGGAGCTGCTGCACCGGCACAAGGCGCTGCTCATCGCCGACGAGGTGCAGACGGGCCTGGGCCGGACCGGCGACTTCTACGCCTACCAGCACGAGGACGGCGTGGAACCCGACCTGGTGTGCGTGGCCAAGGCGCTCTCCGGCGGCTACGTGCCGGTCGGCGCCACGATCGGCAAGGACTGGATCTTCAAGAAGGTCTACTCGTCCATGGACCGGGTGCTGGTCCACTCGGCGAGCTTCGGGTCCAACGCGCAGGCCATGGCGGCGGGCCTCGCGGTGCTGTCGGTGATGGAGAACGAGCAGATCATCGCGAAGGTCCGGGCCACCGGGGAGCAGCTCAGATCCCGGCTCGCGGCGCTGACGGACACCTACGAGATGCTCGCCGAGGTCCGCGGCCGGGGCCTGATGATCGGCATTGAGTTCGGCCGGCCCAGGTCGCTGAAGCTGCGCAGTCGCTGGGCCATGCTCCAGGCCGCCCGCAAGGGGCTTTTCGCGCAGATGGTCGTCGTCCCGCTGCTGCAGCGGCACCGGATCCTCACCCAGGTCTCCGGCGACCACATGGAGGTGATCAAGCTGATCCCGCCGCTGATCATCGGCGAGCGGGAGGTGGACCGGTTCGTCGACGCCTTCACGGCCGTGATGGACGACGCGCACAACGGCGGGCTGGTGTGGGACTTCGGCAAGACGCTCGTCAAGCAGGCGGTCGCCAACCGCTGAGACTCCGATCGGTCGCCCACGCTCGGACTCCGCGTCGGTCGCACACGCTGAGACTCCCCTGGCTTTTTGCCTGTGAGGCAAGAAAGTTGCCGCTGAGGCAAGGCTCCGGCTGAATGGAGGCATGAGCTCCTCCGAGACCGAGCGGCCCTCCGGGGCCGACTCACCGGCCGAACCGGCGGCCGGTGCGCTGACCGCCGTCGCGCCCCAGCTGCGGGCGCTGCGGCGCCAGGCCTCCCTGACGCTGGAGGCCGCGGCCCGCGCCGCCGGCCTGTCGCCCGCCCACCTCTCCCGACTGGAGACCGGGCAGCGCCAGCCCTCGCTGCCGATGCTGCTCGCACTCGCCCGCGTCTACGGTACGACGGTCTCCGAACTGCTCGGCGAGACGGTCGCCGAACGGGACTCCGTCATCCGCGCGGCCGACATGGAACCCACGGCGGCGGGCGGCTGGACCTACTGGCAGGCCGGCGCCCCCGGCCGCGGGATGCAGGCCCTGCGCGTCCACGTCCCCCATGGCTCTCAGGGCGACATCGTGCGCGTCCACCCCGGCGAGGAGTGGCTCCATGTGCTGCGCGGCCGGCTGCGGCTGCGCCTCGGAGACACCACGCACCGGCTCGCGGCCGGCGACAGCGCCCACTTCGACTCGCTCACTCCGCACCGGATCGCCGCCGAGGATCACGACGGCGTCGAGCTGCTCTTCGTCCACACCCTGCTGCAGAGTCCCACGGCCGCCCTGTGCCTGGGCCCCACCCCGGGAGGCGGGTCATGAGGGACATGGAAGAGAAGTTCTCCCGCGGCCTGTGGGTGAGGCTGCTCATCTATCTCGTCCTCGGGCACGTCTTCGCCGCGTTCGTGTACCTGCTGTTCGAGGTCGGCGCGAAATAGCTCCGCCCGGGCGCCTCAGTCGAGGAGCCGCTCGCGCAGCCGTTCCCGGGTCTGCGGGGTGAGCTTCAGCCCCTTCTCCAGGTAGGTGTCGACGCCGCCCCAGGTCTCCTCGATGGTGTCGAAGGCCGCCGTCAGGTACTCGGCGCGCGCGTCGAAGAGGGGGCTGAGCAGCTCCATGACCTCGGGGGAGTAGGCCGAGGCGGCGGAGCTGCTGCGATGCACCTTGTAACGGCGGTGCTTGGCGTTCGACTTCAGGTAGTCGTCGACGATCGCCTCGCGCTCGACGCCCACCGCGAGCAGTGTCACCGCGACGGACAGACCGGCGCGGTCCTTGCCCGCCGCGCAGTGCATCAGCGCGGGGACGCTGTCTTCCGCGAGCGCGTGCAGCACCTGGGAGTGCTCACCCGTGCGGTCCCTGATGATCATGCGGTACGAGGCGATCATCCGGTCCGCGCCCTTGCCGTCGGCGAGGATCGCGCGGAGCTGGTCCAGGTCCCCGTCGCGGACCATCTTCCAGAATTCGGCGCCGTCGGCGGGGTCGCTCAGCGGCAGGTTCACATTGCGCACGCCGGGCAGCGCGACGTCCGGCCCCTCGAGCTTCTGGTCGGCCGCGTTGCGGAAGTCGAAGATCGTGTGCAGGCCCAGGGTGGTCAGGAACGCGGCGTCCTCCCCGGTCACGTGGGCCAGGTGACCGCTGCGGAACAGCACTCCCTGGCGCAGCCGCCGTCCGTCCACGGTCGGAAGTCCGCCCACGTCACGGAAGTTGCGCACTCCGGCCAGCTCGGGCTCGGTCGACGGGACCTGCTGTGTCACGAGGGCTCCTCCCCTTCGGCGCCGCCGGCGCGGCTCGTCGGCGGGCGTCACTCGACGATACGACATGCCTGCCTGGGGCAATGAGTTGTCCACAGGCGTTGCCCGGAGCCCCCGCGGCCCTTGATGATGTTGCCGCCTGGTCGCACCTGGTCGGGCTTGTTCGAATCTGTGAGGGCATGATGCTGGACATCTCCGAAGACGGTCGTACGTGGGTGCTCTCCGGCCCGGCCAGCAGCTACGCCGTCCATGTCACCGAACGGGGCGAGCTGCTGCACCTGCACTGGGGTCCCCGGATCGGCCTCGCCGACGCCGAGGCCCTCGCCGTCCGGCCGCTGCCGGACTACTGGCCCTTCGAGTCCCCGCTCGACGGACGCGAGGAGTACCCGGTCGAGGGCGGCCCCCGTTTCGTCCGCCCCGCCCTGTCCGTGCGCACGGCCGAGCGGCGCGGCACCGAGTGGATCTTCGAGGGGCACGACACCGAGGACGACGAGCTGCGGCTCCGGTTCCGCGACGGCGACCTGGCCGTCACGCTGCACTACCGGATGCGCCCCTCGACGGACGTCGTCGAGCGCTGGGTCACCCTGGACAACCGGGGTCCGGCCGTCGAGCTGCTGCGCGCCGACTCCGCGACCTGGACCCTGCCCGACCGTGACGCCTGGCGGCTGTCCCAGCTGCACGGCCGCTGGGGCGCCGAGTCCCGACTGACGCGCTCTGCCCTCACCCACGGCGAGAAGGTCATCGGCAGCCGCCGCGGCCACACCTCCCACCAGCACCTGCCGTGGGTCGCCCTGGACACCGACGCCACCGAGGAGCACGGCGAGGTCTACGGCTGCGCCCTCGGCTGGTCCGGGTCCTGGCGCATCGCCGTGGCCCAGCTCCCGGACGCGCGCGTGCAGATCACCGGCGGAGCCGGCTACGACGACTCGGGCCTGCTCACGCTGGGCACGGGGGAGTCGTACACGACCCCCCTCTTCGCCGGGCTCTGGAGCGACGGCGGCTTCGGCGGGGCGAGCCGCGCCTGGCACGCCTACCAGCGGGCGTACGTGATCCCGGACGCCGGGCAGGACCGGCCGGTGCTGTTCAACTCCTGGGAGGCCACCGAGTTCGACATCTCCGAGGAGCAGCAGCGGGCGCTCGCCGAGCGGGCCGCCGCCATGGGCGTGGAGCTGTTCGTGGTCGACGACGGCTGGTTCGGGGCGCGCATCAGCGACCGGGCCGGGCTCGGCGACTGGAGCCCCAACCCCGACCGCTTCCCGGGCGGGCTGAAGCCGCTCGCCGATCACGTGCACGGCCTCGGCATGCAGTTCGGGATCTGGGTCGAGCCCGAGATGGTGAACCCGGACAGCGACCTGTACCGCGCACACCCCGACTGGGTGCAGTACCAACCAGGACGAAAGCGGACGGAGTTCCGCAATCAGCTCGTACTGAACCTCGCCCGCGAGGATGTCCGGGAGTACCTGTGGGAGCAGCTCGACGGGCTCCTCGCCGGCGCGCCGATCGACTACGTCAAGTGGGACTTCAACCGCTGCTTCACCGACGCCGGCTGGCCGGACGACCCCTACCCGCAGCGGTTGTGGATCGACCACGTGCGCGGCCTGTACGCCCTGCTGGACCGGCTGCGGGCGGCCCATCCGGGCGTGGCCTTCGAGTCCTGCTCGGGCGGCGGCGGCCGGATCGATCTGGGTGTGCTGAGCCGCACGGACCAGGTGTGGACCTCCGACAACACCGACCCGCTCGACCGGCTCGCCATCCAGCACGGCTTCAGCCAGATCCATCCGGCCCGGGTCATGGCCGCCTGGGTCACCGACAGCCCGAACGCCATGCTCAACCACCGGGCCAGCTCCCTGAAGTTCCGGTTCGTCAGCGCCATGGCCGGGGTGCTCGGGGTCGGCGGCGACCTCACGAAGTGGACGCAGGGGGAGCTCGCCGAGGCGGGGGAGTGGGTGGCTCTCTACAAGGAGATCCGGCCCGTGGTGCAGCGCGGCGACCTGTACCGGCTGCGGCCCCCGGAGGGCGGACCGAGCGCCGTGCAGTACACCCTCGGCGACGAGACCGTCGTCCTCGCCTGGCTCCAGGCGCAGCGCTACGGCGAGCCCGTGCCGGCACTCCGGTTGCGCGCCCTCGACCCGACCGCATCGTACGAATGCCTCGAAACGGGCGAAGTTCACCGAGGGGCCGTGCTGCTTCATCACGGACTGCGGGTCGGCCTGAGCGGGGATCTGGACGCCGCGGTCGTCCGCCTTAAGCGGAAGTAGCCGTTCTGTCCGAATAAAGCGCTTCGGTCGCTAAGGGATAACGTGCCCCGATCGTAAAGGAGATGAGGTCGGGGTGCGTGACCATCGTCATATTCGTGACGATGCGTTGTCGCCATGCTCACGTAATTCCGGCATTGTGCAGGGCCATTGAGGAAAGCGGGAGATCGGTAATCCACGCTCGGTGACGGCGCAGGTGCCGGCGCGTCAAGAAAAACACCGTCACGGGCAACCGCAAGCTTGTCCCATTGCGTCTTGGTCGCTTACGTTCCACACCAATCCGGACGGACGCCTAATCCTGCCGCCGCCCGGAGCCCCACACACTGACCCGACGTACGGCAGGAGCGGGGGACCCACAGGTAAGACGCCTGTTCCGGTTCCCGGAACGGCTTGGGGTTAAGCCGCGCCCCGGCGCGGCCGGGCATCTCCAGCCCGCACCCGACAGCTCACCTCGCAGGCGACGGAGAGGAATTCGCCATGCCCGCGAAGGGTAAGCACCGCCGCCCCAAAACCCAGCGTTTCACCCGCTCCATCGCCGTCGCCGGAACCGGCGGGGCCGCCCTCGCCCTGCCGCTCATGGGGGCCGCCGGCGCCCACGCCGCCACCCCGCAGTCGGCTCCGGAGAAGGCCGCCCAGTCCGCTCCGGCGGCCGAGAAGAAGGCCGCCGAAAAGGCCACCGGTGCCCGCACGTACAGCGTGCGGGCCGGCGACTACCTCGCCAAGATCGCCGACGACCAGAACGTCAGCGGCGGCTGGAAGAAGCTCTACGCGGACAACCGTGACGCCGTCGGCTCCGACCCGTCGCTGATCCACCCGGGCCTCAAGCTGTCGATCGGCAAGAAGGCGGCGAGCGCGCCGAAGCCCTCGGCCCCGTCCGCGCCGAAGGCCTCGGCCCCGAAGCAGTCCGCCGCCGAGTCGGCCCCGAAGGCGGAGACCGCCGCGAAGCCGGCTGCCGCCGCCAAGCCGGCCGCCGAGAGCAACTCCAGTGGCTATGCCCTCCCGGTGGACGGTGCCACCGTCGGCACGCCTTACCGCATGTCCGGCAGCATGTGGTCCAGCGGTTACCACACCGGTGTCGACTTCGTCGTCCCGACCGGCACCTCCCTCAAGGCGGTCGGCGCGGGCACGGTCGTCTCCGCCGGCTGGGGCGGCGCCTACGGCAACCAGGTCGTCATCAAGCTCGACGACGGCCACTACGCCCAGTACGCCCACCTGTCCCAGCTCTCCGTCTCGGCCGGCCAGAGCGTGACCGCCGGGCAGCAGGTCGGCCTGTCGGGCGCGACCGGCAACGTGACCGGACCGCACCTGCACTTCGAGATCCGCACCACGCCGGACTACGGCTCGGACGTGGACCCGGTCGCCTTCCTGCGCTCGCACGGCGTCTCCGTCGGCTGACCGGCCGCACGACCGCCTGCCTGACACGCGACCGAAGGCCGGACCCCGATCCCCGGGTCCGGCCTTCGGTGTGTGCGTGCCGCTGACCGCCCCAAGGGATCGACAGGCGGCGGCAGTTGGGACAGAGTGACCCCGTCCGGAGTGCAAGCGCTTTCCCGAGCCTTCCCGGCGGATCCCGAGGAGTTGTGTCACCGTGCCGACCACCCGCAGAGCCTTCGGAGCCCTGGCCGCCGGGGCCGCCCTGGCGGCCCTCGCCCCCACGTCCGCCGCGCACGCCGCGCCCCGTCACCGCCGCCTCATCGCCCACGACGACTTCTGTCACGGCCTCGGGCAGTGGGTCACCGAACTCCAGGACGGCGGCACCGTCACCGCCTCCCGCGGCATCCTGGAGATCGACGTACCGAGCGGCGCGACCGTGTGGTTCAGGCGGCGGCTCGCAGGGCCGTACCTCCTCGAGTACACCGCCACTCCCGTCTCCGAGGGCGGGGTCAACGACCGGGTCTCGGACCTCAACAACTTCTGGAACGCGACCGACGTCCGCTCCCCGGGTGACCTCTTCGCGACGCCGCGTGGCGGCGCCCTCGACGAGTACGATCACCTCACGACGTACTACGCGGGCTACGGCGCCAACCACAACACCACGACCCGGCTGCGCCGTTACGTCGGCGAGCCCGGCGTCCGCCCGCTGGTCTTCGACTACACCGAGCCGTTGCTGGTCCCGGGCGAGCCGAACCGGGTCCGGATCGTCTCCGACGGCTCGACGGTCCAATGGTGGAACAACGGACGGCTCGTCTTCGACCACACCGATCCGCAGCCCTACACGAGCGGGCACTTCGCCTTCCGGACCGTCTGGAGCCATTTCCGGATCAGTGGATTCCGGGTCTGGCGGCTCACTCCGAAACATCCATGACAAGCGGTGTATTCCGGAGTTGGCGAACACTTTAGGAGTGGCTTATCTCACCGCCCGTCAACCCTTTCCTACGGTCGCGTAGGTCACATTCGAAGGTGAATCATGAGCTGTTGTGGCAGACGATTCGAAGAGTGACAGCAGAGCAGTGATCGGGTCGTACGTGGCGGTGGGGGACAGCTTCACCGAGGGCGTCGGTGATCCCGGCCCCGACGGGGCGTTCGTCGGCTGGGCCGACCGGTTCGCCGTGCTTCTCGCCGACCGCAGGCCCGAGGGCGACTTCCGGTACACCAATCTCGCCGTACGCGGAAGGCTCCTCGACCAGATCGTGGCGGACCAGGTTCCGCGGGCCGTCGACATGGCCCCGGACCTCGTCTCGTTCTGCGCGGGGGGCAACGACATCATCCGGCCCGGCACCGACCCGGACGAAGTGGCCGAGCGCTTCGAGCGGGCCCTGGCCCGGCTCACCGCCGTGTCCGGCACAGTCATGGTGACGACCGGGTTCGACACCCGTGGCGTGCCCGTGCTCAAGCACCTGCGCGGCAAGATCGCCACGTACAACGGACATGTCCGGGCCATCGCCGACCGGTACGGCTGCCCGGTGCTCGACCTGTGGTCCCTGCGCAGTGTGCGGGACCGCAGGGCCTGGGACGCCGACCGGCTGCACCTGTCGCCCGAGGGGCACACGCGCGTGGCGCTCCGCGCGGGCCAGGTCCTCGGCCTCGACGTGCCGGCCGACCCCGAGCAGGAGTGGCCTCCGCTGCCCCCGCGCGGCGCGCTCCACGTGCGGCGGGACAACGTCGCCTGGGCGCGCGAGTTCCTGGTGCCGTGGATCGGGCGCCGGCTGCGCGGGGAGTCGTCGGGCGACCATGTGACGGCCAAGGGGGCGCTGTCGCCGGACGACATCAGGATGCGGATCGCACCGGTGGCGTGAGAGCGGCTCCCGCGCCTGCGGGCCGTGCCGGACACCGGCACGGCCCGCAGGCGTCGCAGCCGTGGCCTCCAGGAGCCGTCGGAAACCCCCTAGGTGGCCAGCCGCTCTTCCTCCAGGCCCAGTTCACGGACGAGCGTTTCCTCCACCCACTCCTGGGCCCGCGCTCGCGGCACCGCCCCGGCGTAGGACGTCAGCTGGACGGCGAGGCCGTCGAGGAGGGCGGTGAGACGGAGGGCCGTGCCCTGTGGGTCCGGACAGCGGAACTCGCCGGCGGCCACGCCCTCCGCGATGACCTCGGCGAGGGCCGCCTTCCACTGCCGGTCGAGGTCCTGGGCCACCCCCCGCAGCGTGGGGTCGCGCAGCGCCGCCGCCCAGCCCTCGATCCACAGCCGCCAGCCCTTGGCCTGCCCGGTCGGGGCGTACCACCGTACGGCCGACCGCAGCCGGCGCAGCGCCGGTGCACGGCGGCCGAGCAGCTTGCGCAGATGCGCCAGGTCGCCCTCCGCCGCGTGCCGGAACGCGGCGGCGACCAACTGCTCCTTCGTCGAGAAGTGGTAGAGGACCAGCGCGTTGCTCACGCCCAGCGCGGAGGCCACGTCGGCGATTCTGACCGCCGCCACACCCCTCGCCTCGATCTGCTCGATGGCGGCCCGCAGCAGATCCCCGCGCCGCTCGGCCACACTCAACCGGACTCTCGTCACGCCGTCACCCTACCCACCCGCCTCCCACCCCCTGACGGGGCGTTTCAGCCTGTCCGGCACGGTCCGCGACGGCAGTCGGTGAGGCGGTGGGCGCCTCACCGGAACCAGCCGAACCGCTCCGCGATCAGCGGCAGCCGGTCCGCCGCGATCGCGTGGGCGGCGGCCCTCGGTGTCGTCCCGTCGGCCTGCGCGCGGGCCAGCATCCGCTCGACCAGGACCCGCATCGAGCGGCGGGTGTACGCGAACGCCTCCTCGGCGTCGGCGCCGATGTCCCCGAACAGCGTCCACCACCACCAGGCGTTCGTCCCGGAGTTGACCACGACGTCCGGCAGCACGGTCACCCCGCGCGCGGCCAGCAGCAGCTCCGCCTCCGGCCGTACGGGCATGTTGGCGGCCTCCACGACCCAGCGGGCGGTGATCCGCTCCTGGTTCCCGGCGTCGACCGCGTACGACACGGCGGCCGGCACCAGCACGTCCGCGTCGGCCGCCAGCCAGGCGTCGCCCGGCAGTTCGCGGTCGCCGGGGCGCAGCGCGCAGCGGTCCACCGTGCCGTGGGCGTCCCGCGCGGCGAGCAGCGCCTCGACGTCGAGCCCCGCCCGGTTGACGATCGTGCCCTTGAGATCGGCGACGGCCACGACCGTCAGCCCCGCGCGCGTGAGGAAGCGCGCGGTGGCTCCGCCCATGGTGCCCAGCCCCTGGAGGGCGACCCGCGTCCCGGCGTACGGCACACCGGCCCGGTCCAGTGCGGCCAGGGCCGCCTCGGCCACCCCGCAGCCGCCGACCAGCTCGTCCAGACCGATGCCGTCGACCTCGACCGCGAACGCGTCCCGGAGCCGCCGCCGGGCCTCGGCCTCGTCGTCCAGCAGCGGATACACGGCCTGGATCGAGGAGACCAGCCCCGCCTCGGCGGCGGCCCGGTCCACCAGGTCCTGGGTGAGCCCCAGGTCCTCGCCCGTCGTCCAGCAGCTCTCTATGTACGGCCGCATCGCGCGCAGGTAGCGCACCAGGAGCGGGTACGCCTCCGGGTCCCGGGGGTCGCAGTCGATGCCGCCCTTGGCGCCACCGAGCGGGACATAGCGGTTCGCCGGGTCGTAGTGCAGGGCCTCCTTCACGGTCATGCCGCGGGCCAGGCCGGTGACCTCGTCCAGCGTGCAGCCCGCGCGCATCCGCAGACCACCGCTGGCGACCCCGCGCACCAGTCGGTCGACGACCAGGAAGCCCTGCCGTCCCGTGAGGTGATCGGTCCAGGTCAGGGACAGCAGGGGGGTGGCCATACGGGCTCCTTCGCCGCCGGGATACTGAATCATCGGTCAGTATCCATCTCTGGTGGGGTCCCTGTACGCCAGTGTTGTCGGAGGGGCCGCCCATAATGGAAAGCCTGACCGACTCCACCTGGAGGTACCGTGGCCGGTTTCCGTACCCTGAGCTCCGGGCTCCGCGCGCTCCGGCCCGGGGCGTTCGGCGCGGACCCGAGCGGTGAGCGCATGGCGCGCATCCGCAGATCGCCCCACTTCAAGGACGGGGTCTTCCAGAACCCCGGCGGCCCCGCGCGGACCCGGCCCTCGGGGTCGGCCCTGGACTTCGCGAAGGTCTTCTTCGACAAGGACACCCGGCCCCGCCGCGCCCCGAAAAGCACCGTTCCGGTGCACGCCACCACCCTCGCCGACATCGCCCGGCCCCCGGCCACCGGGCTGCGGCTGACCTGGATGGGGCACTCCAGTGTCCTCGCCGAGATCGACGGCCGACGCGTGCTGTTCGACCCGGTGTGGGGCGAGCGCTGCTCCCCCTTCCCCTTCGCCGGGCCCAAGCGGCTGCATCCCGTGCCCCTGCCGCTGGCCGCCCTCGGCCCGGTCGACGTCGTGGTCATCTCGCATGACCACTACGACCACCTGGACATGCCCACCATCAAGGCGCTCGCGGGCACCGACACGCTGTTCGCCGTGCCCCTCGGAGTGGGCGCGCACCTGGAGCGCTGGGGCGTGTCCGCCGGCCGGCTGCGCGAGCTGGACTGGCACGAGACCACCGAGATCGGCGGGCTCAGCCTCACCGCCACCCCGGCCCGGCACTTCTGCGGCCGCGGGCTGCGCAACACCCAGCACACCCTGTGGGCCTCCTGGGTCGTCGCCGGTGCGGAGCACCGGATCTACCACAGTGGAGACACCGGCTACTTCGACGGCTTCAAGGAGATCGGCGCCGCGCACGGGCCGTTCGACGCCACGATGATTCAGATCGGCGCCTACTCCGACTTCTGGCCCGACATCCACATGACCCCCGAGGAGGGCATGCGCGCCCACCTCGACCTCCAGGGCGGCCCGGAGCACGGCCCGATGCTGCCGATCCACTGGGGCACCTTCAACCTGGCGACGCACCCGTGGGCGGAGCCGGGGGAGTGGACGCTGGCCGCAGCCGGCGCGGTCGGACAGGCAGTCGCCGTCCCGGTTCCGGGCCAGCCTTTCGAGCCCGCCGGAGACCTCCCTGCACGCCCCTGGTGGCGGGATGTGTCCCTGCCCCTGAACCGCGAGTGGCCCGTCCAGGAGAAATCCCCCGAGGTGTCCTGCGGCGACGTCGATCTCGTGGGCGATCGCTGACCTACGACGCGGCCGGTCGTCCGCGCCGCCGCACTGCGCCCCTCGACCCGGGCACGGGCGACGGTCCTGGGCGCACGCGCTCCACTACACCGTGGTGTGGGCAGAGTTGAGCAGACATCCGCTGGGCGGGATCCGCTGGGGTCGGGGGCCAGGGGTGGCGGTGGATTCGTGGGTGGCGGCCGAGCCGAACCAGGCATGTGACCTGCTGATCCGGAGGGGTTGACACAACGTCCGGGTACCGCGCCCCGGCTGGACAGATCACGTGTTGGCGCCGTCCCGGGTCATCGAGATGCTCAGGAGATCGCAGCAGACCGACGACGCAGGCCAGGAGACGAGTCCCACCCCACTGTCGCCGCGCCATCCCCCTGGCGGCCCGAGGCCAGGGCGCCCTGCCTGTGCCCGCTGAGACGGTCGCCGACCTGCTGTGCCCCGAAGCCGTGGCCGGCAGGTGAGAAGGAGACCCGACCGTTGATCGATCTGCGCCGTCGCCGGGCTGGGCCCGATCCGATCGAGTCCTCGACCGGTGGCGCGGCGACCGACTTCTCAAGCCCGTAGAAAAGGAACACCATGTCGCTCCTGAAGACCATCGACACCGACCCCTCCTTCGCTCCGCAGGAGTCCGGGCCGCTCCCGGAACGCCTGATCTCCGGCAACCCGACTCACAAGACCTGGGCCCAGGACGTGGCCCGCGGGGAGACGATCAATACGGGCATCTGGGAAGCGACCCCCGGCGAGACCCGCTCGATCAAGGGCGAACTCTTCGAGTTCTGCCACATCCTCTCCGGCGTCGTCGAACTCACGCCGGAAGGTGGCGAGCCGGTGATCTACAAGGCAGGCGACAGCTTCGTCATGAAGCCTGGCTACGTCGGTGTCTGGAAGACCATCGAAACCGTGCGGAAGATCTACGTGACCGTGAAGTGATGCCGATGCCGCGCGAGTCGGCCGTCTTCGAGGACACTCGCGGGAGTACGTGCGTGGTCCGGTGAGTCCGCGGCACGAAGGACGGGGCCCCGATCGTGGACGACACCGGTTTCCTTGGAGGGGCAGCGCGTCTGCCGGCCGAAACCGCCCCGTCCGAGCCATGGTGGCGTGGGGTGGCGCTTGCCCCGGCGGGTGGACTTCCCGCCGGAAGCCCTCGCCGGAGCCGGGATCAAGACCGCGTCGGACGCTGTAGCCATGGCCCAGGCCGACACGGTGAGTGACGGCTACCGTCAGGCGGAAGAGGGCAGCCAAGACCCCGAGACGCCCCCGGCGGGCTGGCCCGGGGCGTACGGCAGACCAGCGGCGAGGGCCGGGGAGCGAGAGGCTCCCCGGCCCTCGCCGTCTGCGTGTGACCGCATCTGACCAGGTCGGATCGATCTCTTGTGATTCGTGACCGGAGACACCGGGGTGTTATCGGTCTGTCGTGCGAGACCTCATACCAGAGCGGGACGCTCACCGTATGAGTTTGTCAACTGCCCACCGCACATGATGGCCTGGTGACTACTGTCAGTGGCCATTGGGAAACAGGGCGGATCAGGGAGCGGGGGCCGGCACGTGCAGGCGCAGGGCGGACGAGGGAGTCGACGCGACGGGGATCCCCGCTGCCCGCGCGCCACCGACGCCGGCACAGGCGCGGTCGACGACACGGAGGCCGGCGTCGAGGGCGCGGGCACCGCGGTCGGTGCCGCCGGGGCCGGCTCGGGAGGCACCGGGGCCTCCGGCCCAGGACGGCACACCGGGCCCCGCGGCGTCGGTGGAGTGCGGAAGCGGGGAGAGTCCGGGCGGGCGGGTGGGGGTGCGCGCAAGAGGCCGCGCGAACCCGGCCGCACCCCCGCAAGCTCCCCAGGCACCCAGGCCCGACGGACCAGTACGAGGACACCGATGTCTCACCTCCGCGCCCCGGCCGCACGCGCAGACCGCCGTGAGGGCGGGCGGCACGGGCGGCCTGCCGTCCGCACCGCACCCGCGCTGCCCGAGACCCATATACGGCCCCAGCTGCTGCGCCTCGCGGTGCTGCCGCCCGTCGCCGTCGCCCTCAGCGGCTGCGCCGCCGTCCTCTTCACCGTCCGGTCAACCGGGACGCGTCCGGGCCTCACCCTGTGGGCCGTGCTCGGCGGCGCGGTCTTCGTGGCCCTCGTCGGCATCGTCGTCGCCGCGGTCGCCGCCAACCGGGCCGCCCGGTCCGTACACGACCGCATCGGCGTGCTGCGCCGCAGCACCGCACGGCGCGAGGCCGACCTGCGCACCCTCGTCGAGTCGCTGCGCCGTGGCGACGGCCCGCCGCAGCTCGCACCGCAGAGCCGGCACGCGGGCCCCGCCGAGGACGCCGACGACTTCGACCTCCTCACCGCCGACCTGTCCCGCGCGCACGACGGCGCCGTCACCGCCGTCGTGCAGGCCTCCCAGCTCTCCAGCCAGGCCGGCAGCGAACAGAAGCTCGAGGTGTTCGTCAACCTCGCCCGGCGCCTGCAGTCCCTGGTGCACCGGGAGATCTCCATCCTCGACGAGCTGGAGAACGAGATGGAGGACCCCGATCTGCTCAAGGGGCTCTTCCACGTCGACCACCTCGCCACCCGCATCCGACGTCACGCCGAGAACCTCGCCGTGCTCGGCGGGGCCGTCTCCCGCCGCCAGTGGAGCAACCCGGTCTCCATGACCGAGGTGCTGCGCTCCGCCATCGCCGAGGTCGAGCAGTACTCGCGGGTCAAGCTCGTGCCACCGATCGACGGGCAGCTGCGCGGCCACGCCGTCGCCGACGTCATCCATCTCCTGGCCGAACTCGTCGAGAACGCCACGGTGTTCTCCGCCCCGCACACCCAGGTCCTGCTGCGCGCCAACCTCGTCACCTCCGGCCTCGCCGTCGAGGTCGAGGACCGTGGACTCGGCATGCCCCTGGAGGAGCAGACGCGGATGAACGCGCTGCTCGCCGACCCCGACCAGGTGAACGTCGCCCGGCTCCTCGCGGACGGCCGCATCGGCCTGTTCGTCGTCTCTCAGCTCGCCCGGCGGCACGGCATCACCGTCCGCCTCCAGAGCAACATCTACGGCGGAGTGCAGGCGGTGCTGGTCGTACCGCAGGCGCTGCTGGGAGCGGAGGCGGGGGCGGGGACGCCCGGGGGAGCGGGGCAGCCGGAGGGCGCGGCGGACGGTACCGCCCGGCCGGCTGCGCCGGGACGGCCCGACGGGCAGACCGGTCGGGGCGGGCAGGGCGGGCAGACGGCGCGGCATGGGCAGAACGGGCAGGCCGATCCTGCCGGTGCCGGTGGCGCGTCCAGGGGGCTGTCCCCGGTCGGGGATGCTGACTTCGGCGTCTCGTCCGTGCCGCTGCCCGCGGCCGGATCAGGGCCGTCGGTCCCGCTCCCCGCATCGGCCGCACCCCGCGGGCACGAGCAGGGAGCCGAACCTGCCCCGGGCGGGGGCGCGCAGAGCGGCCGGCCCGCGCCCCTGCCCATGCGGGGGGCACGACGGGAGCGTCCCACCCCGGCCGAGGCACGGCCCGGTATCAGTCCCGACGACCGGCGCGTCCTCGCCGAGAACGTCACCGCGCCTCCCACCCCGCGCAACGGCCCTGTGCGCGGCACCATGGGCAAGCCCCAACTGCCCCGGCGCCGCGCCCAGGAGCACATCGCACCCCAGCTGCGTGACGGCCCGACGCCACGCCAGGACCCCGAGTACCTCGTGGGTCACGACCCCGGTCTGATGGCGGCCTTCCAGCGCGGCATCAGCCTCGCCGAGGCCCAGCAGAGCATGGAGGCCGGGCACAGGGACCGGGGCGACATGGACGCGGGCCACACGGATTCCGCCCACATGGACCCCGCCCACACGGACCCGGCACCCACAGGGCCCGACCACAGGGTCCCGATGCCCGTCCGGCCGGTTCACCTCGAGGCGCTCCCCTCGGAGCTGTCCCCCTCGAGCAGGCCGATGCCCGGCTCCCGTTCCGACCACCGCACGACCACCACCCGGCAGGACGGGAGCGCACCGGCCGGATGACCACCCCCCTTCACACCCCCACCCCCAGCGCTCCCGCAGACCTTCGTACCCCAAGGAGTCGATCCACCATGGCGAGCGATGCGCCGACCGCCCATGTTTCCGATCTCGACTGGCTGATGAGCGGCCTCGTGCAGCGCGTACCGCACACGAGCGCCGCGGTGCTCCTGTCCTGCGACGGGCTCGTGAAGTCCGTGCACGGCCTTGACCCGGACAGCGCCGACCACATGGCCGCCCTGGCCTCCGGCCTGTACTCCCTCGGCCGCAGCGCCGGGGTCCGCTTCGGCGACGGCGGTGACGTCCGGCAGGTCGTCGTCGAACTCGCCTCGACCCTGCTGTTCGTCACCACCGCCGGCTCCGGCACGTGCCTGGCCGTGCTCGCCGGCCGCGAGGCCGACGCGGCCGTGCTGGGCTACGAGATGGCCATGCTGGTCAAGAGTGTCCGCCCCTACCTGGTGACCGCTCCCCGGCAGTCCGTCGAATCCCCGGCGATGAGGCCTTGAGCGTGACGGCGGCCGGTGACGGGCCCTGGCTCGACGACGCGGCCGGGCGGCTGGTGCGGCCGTTCACGGTCAGCAACGGCCGCACCCGTCCGACCGTCGCGCTCGACCTCGTGTCGCAGGTGATGGCCACCGGGGCGACCCCCCTCGGCTATCTCGGACCCGAACACGCGCAGGCGCTCGAGCGGTGCCGGGTGCCCGTCGCCGTCGCCGAGGTCGCCGCCCATCTCCGACTGCCGGTGGCCGTCACCAAGGTGCTGCTGGCGGACCTCGTCGACTGCGGGGCGCTGACCACCAAACCCCCCGCGTTCCACCACAACCCGACGGACCGGGCCCTTCTGGAGGCAGTGCTCGATGGACTACGACGACAGCTCTGACTACACCGACGGACCGGGCTACGGCGCCGACCCGTTCCCCACCGCGCTGAAGATCCTGGTGGCGGGCGGGTTCGGCGTGGGCAAGACGACCTTCGTCGGCGCGGTCAGCGAGATCGCGCCGCTCAGCACGGAGGAGCTGCTCACCACCGTCAGTGCCGCGACCGACAACCTCGACGGCATCGAGAACAAGGTCGAGACGACCGTGGCCATGGATTTCGGTCGCATCACCCTCGACCCCGAACATGTGCTGTACCTGTTCGGCACGCCCGGACAGGAGCGATTCTGGTTCATGTGGGACGAGTTGTGCGAGGGCGCGCTCGGCGCGGTCATCCTCGCCGACACCCGCCGGCTGCAGGAGTGCTTCGCCGCCGTCGACTTCTTCGAACAGCGTGGCCTCGGATTCATCATCGCCGTCAACGAGTTCGACGGCGCCTACCGCTACGACCCCGACGAGGTGCGCGGTGCCCTGGACCTGTCCGACGACGTCCCGGTCGTCTGCTGCGACGCGCGAATCTCCAGCTCCGGGGTCCAGACCCTGCTGACCCTGGTGCGCCATCTCATCGCCCACACGCCCGCCCCCGCTACGGGGTATGGCGCCCACATGTGACCCCCTCACACCGCCACGGAGTTCATATATGACGCAAGCCCACAGCTCAGGAGCTCGCCCATGACCTACGACCCGCCGCGCCCGGCCGGTCGTCTGCTGCTCACACCCGAGGACAAGGAGGCCCCCGCCCGCACCCGCCGACTGCGCCGACTGGGCCTGGGGGAGCGCCCCGAACCCGCACTCGACGCCTTCGCGCACCGCCTCGCCGAGCTCACCGGGGTGCCGTACGCCATGGTCAACCTCCCCGACGAACAAGGGCAGTTCTACGCCGGCCTTTATGTGCCGGCTGTCGCGCCGGTGGTGCGCAGCGACGGCACCAGCCCGCGTCTCAGCCGCGCCCTGCCCCGCGATCACGGCTTCTGCCCCCATGTGGTGGCACGCCGCAAAGCCCTCGTCCTGGAGGACGTCGGCGACTATCCGCGGTTCGCGGGCAATCCTGTGGTCGACGAGTTCGGCATCCGTTCCTACCTGGGGGCACCGCTCATCGACGGCACGGGCCTGGTGCTGGGCACGGTCAGCGTCGCGGACGTCGAGCCGCGGCCATGGGGCAAGCCGGGCCTGACGGCGATCAAGGACCACGCCGCACAGCTCGTCGTGGAGCTGGAGAGCCGGGGCGGCCTGCCGCCCTACTGAGGCCCAGGGTTGCCGTGGGCCCACCGAGGGCGTGAAGGAAAGCTGAGGCGGCGCTTAAGAAAACCTCGATGGACCGGCGTGGCCGCCGTACGGCAGATTGCTGTGCGATCCCACTCCTCTCCCGGTCCAGGGGTTCCTTCGGCATGCCCGGAGCCGGGACTCACCCTCAGGAGCCGTAGCGGTGAAGGCGCTGGTCAAGCAGAAGGCGGAACCCGGGCTGTGGCTCGCGGACGTCCCCGAGCCCGCCGTCGGGCCCGGCGACGTACTCATCAAGGTGCTGCGCACCGGCATCTGCGGCACCGACCTGCACATCCGGGCCTGGGACGGCTGGGCCCAGCAGGCGATCAGCGCCCCGCTGGTGGTCGGGCACGAGTTCGTCGGGGAGGTCGTTCAGACCGGGCGGGACGTCACCGACATCGGCATCGGAGACCGGGTCAGCGGCGAAGGCCACCTGGTGTGCGGCAAGTGCCGCAACTGCCTGGCCGGCCGCCGCCACCTGTGCCGGGCCACCGTGGGGCTGGGTGTGGGCCGGGACGGGGCCTTCGCCGAGTACGTCGCGCTGCCCGCCGCCAACGTCTGGGTGCACCGGGTGCCCGTCGACCTCGACGTGGCCGCGATCTTCGACCCGTTCGGCAACGCCGTGCACACCGCGCTGTCGTTCCCGCTCGTCGGCGAGGACGTGCTGATCACCGGCGCGGGCCCCATCGGCCTGATGGCCGCCGCCGTGGCCAAGCACGCCGGGGCCCGCAACGTCGTGATCACCGACGTCAGCGAGGAGAGGCTGGAGCTGGCCCGCAAGATCGGCGTCAGCCTCGCGCTCGACGTCTCCGGTGCCACCATCGCCGACGGACAGCGCACGCTCGGCCTGCGCGAGGGCTTCGACATCGGACTGGAGATGTCCGGCCGCCCCGAGGCCATGCGCGACATGATCGCCAACATGACGCACGGCGGCCGGATCGCGATGCTCGGCCTGCCCGCCCAGGAGTTCCCCGTCGACTGGGCCCGCATCGTCACCTCGATGATCACCATCAAGGGCATCTACGGCCGCGAGATGTTCGAGACCTGGTACGCCATGTCGGTCCTGCTGGAGGCCGGCCTGGACCTCGCGCCCGTCATCACCGGCCGCTACGGCCACCGTGACCACGAGGCGGCGTTCGAGGACGCGGCGAGCGGCCGCGGCGGCAAGGTCATCCTCGACTGGACCGCGTAACCCCCCTACTTGGCAAGCACTTCAGGAGCCCTTCCATGTTCGACTCCGTACGCGACGACCTGCGCGTCACCCTTGACGAGATCCGCGCCGCCGGCCTGCACAAGCCCGAGCGCGTGATCGGCACCCCGCAGTCCGCCACCGTGAACGTCACCGCGGGCGGCCGCCCCGGCGAGGTCCTCAACTTCTGCGCCAACAACTACCTCGGCCTCGCCGACCACCCCGAAGTCGTCGCCGCCGCCCACGAGGCCCTGGACCGCTGGGGCTACGGCATGGCCTCCGTCCGCTTCATCTGCGGCACCCAGGAGGTGCACAAGGAACTCGAGGCACGGCTCTCGGCGTTCCTCGGCCAGGAGGACACGATCCTCTACTCCTCCTGCTTCGACGCCAACGGCGGCGTGTTCGAGACGCTGCTCGGCCCGGAGGACGCGGTCATCTCCGACGCGCTCAACCACGCCTCCATCATCGACGGCATCCGCCTGTCCAAGGCCCGCCGCCTGCGCTACGCCAACCGCGACCTCGCCGAGCTGGAGGCCCGCCTCAAGGAGGCGTCCGACGCACGCCGCCGCCTGATCGTCACCGACGGCGTCTTCTCCATGGACGGCTACGTCGCCCCGCTGCGCGAGATCTGCGACCTCGCCGACCGCTACGACGCGATGGTCATGGTCGACGACTCCCACGCGGTCGGCTTCGTCGGCCCCGGCGGCCGCGGCACGCCCGAGCTGCACGGCGTCATGGACCGTGTGGACATCATCACCGGCACCCTCGGCAAGGCCCTCGGCGGTGCCTCCGGCGGCTACGTCGCGGCCCGCGCCGAGATCGTCGCGCTGCTGCGCCAGCGCTCCCGGCCGTACCTGTTCTCCAACACGCTCGCCCCGGTGATCGCGGCGGCCTCGCTCAAGGTCCTCGACCTGCTGGAGTCGGCGGACGACCTGCGCGTCCGGCTCGCCGAGAACACGGCCCTCTTCCGCAGCCGTATGACCGAGGAGGGCTTCGACGTCCTCCCCGGCGACCACGCCATCGCCCCGGTGATGATCGGCGACGCGGCGGTCGCCGGGCGTATGGCGGAGCTGCTGCTGGAGCGCGGCGTCTACGTCATCGGCTTCTCGTACCCGGTGGTGCCGCAGGGCCAGGCCCGCATCCGCGTCCAGCTGTCGGCCGCGCACTCCACGGACGACGTCAACCGCGCGGTCGACGCCTTCGCCGCGGCACGGGCGGAGCTGGAGGGCTGACCGCCGGAACAGGGCGGATTTGAGACAATCGATCGCATGATCGAAGCGCGGCGGCTCCACATCCTCCGTGCGGTGGCCGACCACCGCACGGTGACGGCGGCTGCCGCCGCGCTGTACCTCACGCCGTCGGCCGTCTCCCAGCAGCTCGCCGCCCTCGAGCAGGAGACCGGCCACCGGCTCGTCGAGCGCGGCGCCAAGGGAGTACGGCTCACCCCCGCCGGCGAGATCCTGCTCAACCACACCAACGCCGTCCTCGCCCAGCTGGAGCGGGCCGAGGCCGAGCTGGCCGCGTACAGCTCGGGGGCGGCCGGTACCGTCACGGTCGCCTCCTTCGCCACCGGCATCGCCCTGGTCGTCGCGCCCGCCGTGGCCTGTCTCGCCCGGTCGGCGCCCGGGATCCGCATCCGCGTCCAGGACGCCGAGGGCGACGCCAGCCTGCCGATGGTGCTGGACCGGCAGGTCGATGTCGCCGTCGCCGTCGAGTACCGCGGGGCGCCGCCCGCCGACGACCCGCGACTGGCCCACGTACCGCTGTACGCCGAGCCCTTCGACGCGGTCGTCCCGGTCACCCACCGCCTGGCCGACGCGGCCGAGGTACCCCTCGCCGAACTGGCCAAGGATCCGTGGATCGGCCAGTACCCCGGCAACCCCTGCCACGACGTGGTGATCCTGGCCTGCGAGAACGCCGGTTTCCAGCCGCGCATGGAGCATTCCTCGGACGACTTCCGCGCGGTCGTCGCCCTCGCCTCGGCCGACGCGGGTGTCGCGCTGGTGCCGCGCTCGGCGCTGCGCGGCATGGACCTCACCGGGGTGGTGGTACGCCCCGTCGACGGGACGGCCCCCACCCGCAGGGTCTTCGCCGCCGTACGCAGGGGAGCCGAGGAGCACCCCCTGATCAGCCCGGTGCTGGACGCGCTCGGCGCGGCGGCCCGGCTGTGAGCGGTCTGTAACCCGGCCGTCTCGTATCCGGGATAGCGTCCCGGATGTGAGAAGTGACGAGGTGGACCCCGTCGACGCCCGGCTGGGCGCACGCCTGGCCGAGCTGCGGGCCGAACACGGCTGGTCCCTGGGTGAGTTGGCGGACCGCAGCGGGGTGAGCCGGTCGACCCTGTCCCGGGCCGAACGGGCGGAGACCAGCCCCACGGCCGCACTGCTGAACCGCCTGTGCGCCGTCTACGGGCGCACGATGTCCCAGCTGCTCAGCGAGGTCGAGGCCGAACCGGAGGCCGTCGTCCGCTCCACCGGGCAGCCGGTCTGGCAGGACCGGGCCTCCGGCTTCGTACGGCGGTCCGTGTCACCCCCGCATTCCGCCCTGCGCGGCGAACTCGTCGAAGCCCGCCTCTCGCCCGGCGCCGACATCGCCTACGACCGCCCGCCCGTCGCCGGACTGGAGCAGCACATCTGGATCCTGGAGGGGGCCCTCGACGTGACCGCGCAGGAGACCGAACACCACCTCGGTGCCGGCGACTGCCTGCGGATGCGGGTGTGGGGCCCGACCCGGTTCCGGTGCGCCGCCCCCGAAGGCGTCCGGTACCTGCTGGCGGTGGTGCGGCCGTGAACCGACTGGACGAAGCTCAACTGCTGCGACACGCGGGGAAGCTGGCGGACCTGCTGGTCGACACCGTGAACGGTGGCGCCTCGGTCGGCTTCCTCGCCCCGCTCCGTCATGCGGAGGCTCTGGCCTGGTGGGAGGGGCGGGCCGGCGACGTGGCCGCGGGCCGGGTCGCCGTATGGGCGGCGCACGACGGGGAACGGCTGCTCGGCACCGTGAGCCTGGCCTTCCCCGACAAGGCCAACAGCCGTCACCGCGCCGAGCTCGTGAAGTTGATGGTGCACCCGGACGCCCGGGGGCGCGGCCTCGGCCGCGGGCTCCTGGCCGCGGCGGAGGGCGCGGCCGCGGCGGCCGGTGTCACCCTCCTGCACCTGGACACCGAGACCGGCAGCCCCGCCGAGCGTCTGTACCGGTCCGCCGGCTGGACCGCGATCGGCGCGATCCCCGATTACGCGGCCGGCCCCGGCGGAGTGCTGCGCCCGACGACGATCTACTACAAGCGCCTACCGGCAACCGCTCCCACCAGGTGATTGTCAGTGGGAGCCGATACGGTGCCTGCCATGCCGGATGCCGAAGACGTACGACGGATCGCCCTGTCCCTGCCGGACACGACGGAGAAGATCGCCTGGAGCATGCCCACGTTCCGGGTCGCGGGGAAGATGTTCGCCACGCTGCCGGAGGACGAGACCTCCATCGCCGTCCGCTGTCCCAAGGAGGAGCGCGACGAACTGGTGCTCGCCGAGCCGGGAAAGTTCTGGATCGCCGGCCACGAGTCCCAGTTCGCCTGGGTGCGGGCCCGGCTCGACGCCATCGAGGACGAGTCCGAGCTGCGGGACATCCTCGCCGACTCCTGGCGCCAGGCGGCCCCGACCGGACTGCTGGAGGCCCATCCCCGGCTCGGCCTGCCGGCGGGGTGACGTCCTGCCGGCCTCACACCCGGACCGCCGCCCCGAGGAAGCTCCCGATGCGCTCCCGCAGCGACCGGGCGTCGAGACCGTGGGCGGCGACATGCTCCTCGGGCTGCCCGTACCGGCGCAGTTCGCGACGGCCCACGCCCAGCCCGAGGATCCGATGCGGCGCATCCGACAGCGCGTCGCTCGCGGCGGCCGTCGACGTCCCCGCCAGGTAGGGCTCGACGAGGACGACGTCCGTACCGGCCGCCTCGGTGGCCCGGCGCAGGGCGGGCGCGTCGAAGGGGCGGACGGTGGTGGCGTACAGGACGGTGACGTCCAGACCCTCGGTGGCGTCGAGCACGGCGTCGAGCATCGGCCCCACGGTGACCACCACACCGGAGCGTCCCTCGCGGACCGTGCGGAAGCGCTCCCCGTCGACCGGCATGGCTCGCCCGTTGGACTGGAGGGACAGCCGGACGTACACCTTGTCGTCCCCCGCGGCGACCGCGTGCCGCAGCAGCGTCTCGGCCTCGTCCGGATGCCCCGGCACATGGACGGTCCAGCCGTCCAGGGTGTCGAGCAGCGCCACGTCGCCCGGCGCCATGTGGGTGTAGCCCCCGGCCGGCCAGTCGAAGGAGGCGGCGGCGCTCACCAGCACCGCGCCCACGTCCTGGTGCCCGAGATCCAGCTTGACCTGCTCGAAGGGGCGCTCGACGAGAAAACTGGCGAACGTGTGCACGACGGGCCGCAGCCCGGTCAGGGCCAGCCCGGCCGCCGCACCGACCAGCAGCTGCTCGCGGATGCCGACGTCGACGACCCGGCCGGGATGGCGGCGGGCGGCCCCGGTGAAGCCGTCCGTGCCGATCGCGGCCAGGACCACGGCGAGGCGGGGATCCTCGTCGAGCAGCCGGGAGGCGACAGGGGCGAAACGGTCACGCATGGTGTCCATGGAGATGAGGTCCCTTCCGGTGCGGGGGTTCAGGCGGACTTCGGCTCGACCCGGGCCACGACCACGTGCGGGCGGCCCGGGTGCGGCGCGGTGAAGGCGGCGTGCAGCGCCTCGTGGTCACGGCCGTCGACGGTCAGCGCGGACCAGCCCGCCGCCTCGAAGCGGGCGGCGATCCCGCCGGGCCGCGCGTATGCCGCGGAGGAGTTGTCGACGACGACGGTGTGCAGCCGGTCGAGTCCCGCGGGCCCGGCGAAGGCGATCGCCTCGTGGTTGCTGCCCTCGTCCAGCTCGGCGTCCCCGATCAGCGCCCACACCCGCGGCTCGTCGAGCCCCTGGGCGCGCAGCCCCAGCGCCGTGCCGACGGCGATCGGCAGCCCGTGTCCCAGCGATCCGCTGCCGATCTCGGCCCCCGGCACGAGCGTCCGGTCGGGGTGGTGGCCGAGCGGGGAGTCGTACGAGCCGAAGCCCGGCAGCCACTCCACCGGCACGAAGCCCTTGGCGGCCAGCACGGCGTAGTACGCCATCGGCCCGTGCCCCTTCGACAGCAGGAACCGGTCCCGCCCCGGGTCGTTCCTGTCCTCCGGGCTCACCCGCAGCACCCGGTCGTAGAGCACCCACAGCACGTCCAGGGTGGACGTGGCGGCCGGGCCGTGCTTCTCGTCGCCGGTCATCAGGCCCATCAGCCCGGGCAGGTCGGCATACGTGTACGTGTATGTCTGCGTCGCTTCGGTCATGACGACGAGCGTGCAACCTCAACCAAACTTGAGGTCAAGCGGCGGCGTCGCGGAAACGGATGCGCGATCACCGGCGCGAGTGCGGTATTGTTTCCCTGCGCGTTCGGCCGGGGGAATCCCCAGGTCAGACGGGCAACGGGACGTGGCGCAGCTTGGTAGCGCACTTGACTGGGGGTCAAGGGGTCGCAGGTTCAAATCCTGTCGTCCCGACAGAATCGACCAGCGGGTCTGCCGATATCCGGCAGACCCGCTGGTCGCGTTCGGGGGAGTCGCCGAGAGGGCGGGGTCAGCCGCCGCCGTCCAGGTCCTCACGACGCCGCACGATCTCCAGCTCGTGCCCGGCGAACCGCATCTCGTACAGCTTGCCGCGGGCGTCCTCGAAGGGCCGGTGGAGGATCATCATCAGCCTGCCGTCGAAGGTGTGGAAGAGCATGCCGTGGCCGCTGTCGTCGCGGACCAGCGGACGGCGCTGCTCCCACGGTCCCGCCAGGTCCCCTGATCCGGACACGGCGTAGGTCTGCACATAGCCGCCGCTGACCGTGCCGTCCTGACCAACCACGTTCTTCTCGTAGGTCGACCACAGCATGAGCAGGGAGCCGTCGGGGGTGCGGTACAGCTGGGGGCCGTCGGTGATGTAGGGCGGGAGCTGGTGCGGAACGCCGGCGGGGATCTGCTCGGTGGTCCACGGCGCGTCCGAGGCCTTGAAGAGGAACACCGGGTCGCCGGCCGTCCGGGACAGGTCGGGGGCCAGGCGGACCGCCTCCATCGTTCCGTCGATGGTCTGCAGCCACTCGTGCGCGTACACCATCCACGGCTGCCCGGACGGGTCGACGTACAGCGTGCCGTCCAGGGTCATCAGGTGCTCGGGCGGGACGGGCCGGGACGGGTCGAGCACCGTGAAGGGGCCGAGCAGCGAGTCGGAGACCGCCGTGACCGTGCCACGCATGTGGGCCGGGGTCCGGAAGGGCACACCCCACTGGTTCGGCGGCGGCGGGGCCGGAAGCGGCCGGTCCGCGTTGTGCAGAGTCGTGAACAGGTAGTACCTGCCGCCCCACGCGTGCACCTCCGGTGCCCACGCCCCGTCCGTCGCCCAGATGCCCTCCTGCCCGGCGGTCCGGAAGACCACCACGGGCGGCGTCCAGTCGCGCAGGTCGCGGCTGCGGTAGACCATCGTGCCGGTGCCGTCCACGCCCGACACGGAAGGGACGTTGGACGTGTACAGGTGGTAGGTGCGGGTCGTGTCGTCGGCGACGACGAACGGGTCGTGCAGCGGCATGTCGGGAAGCTGCATCGGCGGAAGTCCCTTCGTGACCGCCCGGGACGGTCAGATCACGCAGCCCGCATGCGCCAGCGCCTGCTTCAGCAGCACTCCGTGCCCGCCCGGCATCTCGCTCTGCACGGCCTCCGAGACGGCCTCCTGCGGGCTGAACCACACCAGGTCGAGCGCGTCCTGCCGGGGCCGGCAGTCGCCCGTCACGGGCACGATGTAGGCGAGGGACACCGCGTGCTGGCGGGGGTCGTGATACGGCGTGATGCCCTGGGTCGGGAAGTACTCCGCGACCGTGAACGGCTGGAGCGACGTGGGGACGCGGGGCAGCGCGACGGGGCCGAGGTCCTTCTCCAGGTGGCGCAGGAGGGCATCGCGGACGCGTTCGTGGTGCAGCACGCGGCCGGAGACCAGTGTCCGGCTGACCGTACCCTCGGGTCCCATGCGCAGCAGCACGCCGACACTGGTGACTTCGCCGCTGTCGTCGACGCGGACCGGGACGGCCTCGACGTACAGGATCGGCATGCGGGCACGTGTCATCTCCAGTTCGTCGGAGGACAGCCAGCCGGGCGTGGTTTCGGTCATGTCAGACATTGTTTGATCATACTTTCAGCCGTTCGGGCTCCGTGGGTAGCCGCTCCCTGAGAACTGTGACCGGCCACACGCCTGTTCAATCGTCCTCCGGCCCTTCGACCTGCGGCCGGTAGACCCGCAGGGCGTTGTCCCGCCCGGCCCACCGCGCGATCCGCAGCGCCCGCCGCGCGTCAGGGCTTCACGGCCACCGCGCCGTACTGCGGCACGAGTACGGCCGATCCGGGCTCGGCCCGCCACTGTCCGCACGACACCATGCCCGGTTCGAGCATCTCCAGTCCCTCGAAGAACGCGGCGATGTCCGCGCCGCTGCGGGCGGTGATCGGGGGAGTGGCGTTCTCGTTCCAGAACTTCATGGCCGGGACCTGGCCCGCGCCGCCGAGCTCGTCGTCGAAGGTCGGGTGGGTGAGGACCAGGAAGCTGCCGGACGGCATCGCGGCCATCACACGGCGCACGATGTCCCGGGCCTTGTCGACGTCCAGGACGAAGTTGAGGATGCCCAGCATCATCACGGCGACGGGCCGCGTGAAGTCCAGAGTGTGCCCGGCCCGTTCGAGGATGGCGTCCGGGTCGTGCACATCGGCGTCGATGTAGGCGGTGACGCCGTCGTGGGTGCCGGTCAGCAGGGTACGGGCGTGCACCAGCACGATCGGGTCGTTGTCGACGTAGACGATGCGCGAGTCGGGAGCGAGGCGCTGGGCGATCTCGTGGGTGTTGTCGGCCGTCGGCAGTCCTGTGCCGATGTCGAGGAACTGCCGCACTCCGTGCTCACCGGCGAGGAACGACACGGCCCGGCCGAGAAAGTCCCGGTCCGCCCGGGCGATGTCCCGGATGACCGGGAACATGCCGGCGACGTGCTCGCCGATCCGCTGGTCGACCTCGTAGTTGTCCTTGCCGCCGATCCAGTAGTTCCACACGCGCGCGTTGTGCGCCACACCGGTGTTCAGCCTCGCCGACCCTCCCGAAGGGGTGTGGCCATCGCTCACGTCTCGTCCTCTCCTCGCACTCGCACGAACGACCGAAACCGGTCATCGCCGCCATTGTGCCGCTCCGGTGATCACGCTGTCCCGGGAATCGGCGGAGCGGGCACGGAGGGGCAGGGGGAGGAGCTGCTCGCCGTGCGGGCCGGTCTAGTTGGGGCTCGCGGCGGGCGACTTCCCGGCCAGGACGTCCTTCAGGCGCTGGGCGCCCTCCCGCACCGCCTGCTCGACCGAGTCGTTCTCGTCCCCGTCGAGCCCGCCCGCCGTGACGGTGATCGCGTCGTCCCCGACCCGTACGGCGGCGACGTCGAGGGTCAGCGTGGCGGCGTCGCCGCCGGCCGAGCCCTGCACCGTCACGCGCAGACCCTGACGGGCGTCGCCCGCCTTGGGCAGTGGGATCCCGATGACCTGGACGGTCCGCTGCTCGTTTCCGTCGGTCACGGTGAACTGGTCGCACTTGTCCGGCAGCGTGCCCATCCAGTTCAGGGAGTCCTGCGGGTCGGTCCGGTCGTAGGAGGCGACCTGGTACAGCAGGCGGGAGTCGCCCTCCTCGAAGCCGCGCAGTTCGGAAGCGCCCGAGGGCCTGCCCAGCAGATCGTCGTCGAACAGCGAGTCGAGGAGCCGCTGGCAGTCGGACGCCTGGGCCTTGGCGGTGAGGAAGTCGGAGACGTCGACGGTGCCGATGAGCAGGCTGTCGTGCCAGTTCTCGGCCTCCGTGTCCTTGACCTGCGTCCAGTCGTCCTCGATGTCGGCCTCGGTGATCAGCGCGGTCCGTGCGCCGTCCGTGGAGAGGGTGGCGGTGGGAGAGGGGGTCTGCCGCTTCCCGGCGACCTGGGACGCGGTGACGCCCGAGACGCGCGTGCCGTCCGTGCCGCCGTCGTCCGAGCAGGCGGCGGTGGAGAGCAGCGTGCCCGCCGTCAGGGCGGAGGAGACAACACGGACGAGCCGGGACGGACGACGGGTCATCGGGAGCGCCTCCTGGGAACGTGATGCGTGCCGCCAGCGCACCACCGCCGCCGACGGCCCACCACCGGCACCGGACCGTTCGGGTGAGCGCCGCCGGGGGTGCGGGGGCTGCCCGACTCCTGGCGTCAGGGCTCATGCCCGCTGTTCAATGAGACTGCACAAGATGCACCAGCCGGCCGAGCAGAGGAGCCGCCCGTGTCACCCGCCGTCGTGCCGCCCGTCGGCGCGCGCATCCGGCAGGCCCGCCTGGAGCGCGGTACGAGCCTGCGCGCGCTGGCCCGGGAGATCGGTGTGTCGGCGAGCCTCGTGTCGCAGATCGAGACCGGCAAGAGCCAGCCGTCGGTCAGCACGCTGTACGCGATCACGTCGGCCCTGGGGATCTCTGTCGAGGTTCTCTTCGACGTCCGGGAGAGTGCCGTCGCGAGCCCGCCCGGCGCGTCCCCCGCCACCGTGCCGCACGCCCTCGCCGCCCTCGCCGCCGATCAGGGGCGGCGGATCGGGCCGCTGGTCGCCGCCGGCGGGCGCGAGACGCTGGAGCTGGACTCGGGGGTCGTGTGGGAGCGCCTGGGCCGGGTGCCGGGCGCGGAGGCCGACTTCCTGCTGGTGACCTACCGGCCCGGCGGCTCGTCCTCCGGCTCCGGCGGGCTGATGCGGCACCCCGGCACCGAGTACGGCTATCTGACCTCCGGCGAGCTGATCCTCACCCTCGGTTTCAAGGAGTACACGCTGCGGCCGGGCGACTCCGTCTGCTTCGAGTCGACGACACCCCACCGCTACCGCAACGATGGAGAGGTACCGGCTGTGGGCGTCTGGTTCGTGTCCGGCGGTGTTCAGTGACACTTGACACCCACTGCACTCGGGCGTTCACTCCGGAGTGGGGGTGGTCGCCATGGCGATCCACACATATGGACCCAACGCCGTCGACTGGGAAGAGCGCATCGACCTGGACCGGCTGCGCGGGCAGCGGCCGGCCCGGCTGCACGAATTCCTGAACCGCTCCGAGCTGGGCGCGGTGCTCAGCTTCGACTTCGCCAACATCCGCTACATGACCGCCACTCACATCGGCACCTGGGCGATGGACAAGCTGATCCGCTTCGCCCTGCTGGTGCGCGACGGCCAACCGGTCGTCTGGGACTTCGGCTCCGCCGCCCGCCACCACCAGCTGTACAACCCGTGGCTCGACTACGGCGACGGCAGGGGCGGCCCGCCCACCGGCGCCCGGGCCGGCATCTCCACTCTGCGCGGTGCCTTCCACCCCGACGCCGGGATCGCCGAGGACGTTGCCGCCAAGATCGCCGCCGAACTGCGCGACCACGGGCTGGCGAACGAACCGCTCGGCGTCGACGTCGCCGAGATGCCCGTTCTCGCCGCCCTGCGCGCCGAGGGCATCGATGTCGTCGACGGACAGCAGGTCTTCCTGGAGGCCCGCCGCATCAAGACCGGCGACGAGATCGCCCTGCTCACCCAGGCCTGCGCCATGGTCGACGCGGCCTACGAGGAGCTGTACGGCCACCTCCGCCCGGGGGTGCGCGAGAACGAGTGCGTCGGCGTGGTCAGCAAGGTGCTGTACGACCTCGGCAGCGAGTACGTCGAGGGCGTCAACGCCATCTCGGGCGAGCGCTGTTCCCCGCATCCCCACGTCTACAGCGACCGGCTGATCCGCCCCGGCGACCCGGCCTTCTTCGACATCCTGCACAGCCATCTCGGCTACCGCACCTGCTACTACCGCACGTTCGCCGTGGGCAGCGCCTCACGGGCGCAGCGGGACGCGTACGTGCGCTGCCGGGAGTACATGGACGAGGCGATCGCCCTGGTCCGGCCGGGCGCCACCACCGCCGACATCGTGCGGGTCTGGCCGCGCGCCGAGGAGTTCGGCTTCGCCGACGAGACCGCCGCCTTCGCCCTCCAGTACGGCCACGGCGTCGGCCTGTCCATCTGGGAGAAGCCGATCTTCAGCCGCCTGGTCTCCCTCGACCACCCCGAAGTCCTGGAAGAGGGCATGGTGTTCGCCCTGGAGACGTACTGGCCGGCCGCCGACGGCTGGTCCGCCGCCCGCATCGAGGAGGAACTGGTCGTCACCGCCGACGGCTGCGAGGTCATCACCAAGTTCCCCGCCGAGGAACTGCTGGTGGCCGGGCGCAAGTACTGGACGGTGGGCGGCGAGCTGAACACCCGCCGCGAGGCGCAGTCCCACCTCAACACCGGGGACCGCTGATGGACACCGGCCCGCTCCTCGACCGGTACGAGCGGATGAACGTCATCCGCCGGACCGAGAAGGCCGCCCACGACCTGTTCCTGCGGGGCCTGGTGAAGGGCACCACGCACCTGGCCGCCGGGCAGGAGGCGATCGCCGTGGGCGCGAGCGCCGCCCTGCGCCCGGACGACTATGTGTTCGCCACCTACAGGGGACACCACCATGCCCTCGCCCGCGGTGCCACCCCCGAGGAGTGCCTCGCCGAGCTGATGAGCCGGGCGACCGGGCTGTGCCGGGCCAAGGGCGGCTCCATGCACCTGACCAAGGCGGCCACCGGCATGCTCGGTTCGTACGCCATCGTCGGCGCCCACCTCCCGATGGCGGTGGGCGCGGCCTGGTCGGCCCGGCTGCGCGGCACCGAGCAGCTCGCGGTCGCCTTCTTCGGCGACGGCGCGACCAACATCGGCGCCTTCCACGAATCCCTCAATCTGGCCGCCGTGTGGAAGCTGCCGGTGCTGTTCGTGTGCGAGAACAACCTGTACATGGAGTACACGCCGATCGCAGACGTCACGGCCGTGCCCCGGCCCGCCGCCGACCGGGCCCCGGCCTACGGCATCCCGGGCGAGGTCGTCGACGGCAACGACGTGGTGGCGGTCGAGGAGGCGGTGGGGCGGCTCGCCCGGCGTGCCCGGGCCGGAGACGGGCCCGCCGTGCTGGAGGCCGAGACCTACCGGCACTTCGGGCACAGCCGCGCCGACCCGGCGGCCTACCGCCCGGCCGAGGAGGTCGAACGCTGGCTGAAGCACGACCCGTTGGACCTGGCGCGGGGACGCCTGGCCGAACTGGGGGTGGGCGAGGAGACGGTGGCCGAGGCCGACGAGCGGGCCCGGACCGTCGTGGAGCGGGCCGTGGCGGCGGCGAAGGCCGCGCCGCCGCCCGATCCGCGCGAGGCACTGACCGACGTGTGGGCGGACGGAGGTGCCGCATGGCGGACGTGATCACCTACCGGGAGGCGGTCGCCGAGGGCATCGCCCGCGAGATGCGGCGGGACGCGTCGGTGGTGTGCCTCGGTGAGGACATCGCCGCGGCCGGCGGGGTGTTCAAGACGAGCACAGGGCTGCTGAAGGAGTTCGGGCCGGGGCGGGTGTGGGACACGCCCATCTCCGAACAGGCCATCGTGGGCGCGGCGATGGGCGCCGCCATGACCGGGATGCGTCCCGTCGCGGAGGTCATGTTCTCCGACTTCCTGGCCTGCTGCTGGGACTACCTCGCCAACGAGATCCCCAAGGTCCGTTACATGACCGGCGGCCAGGTGACCGTGCCCCTCGTCGTGCGCACCGCCAACGGCGGCGGGCTCGGCTTCGGCGCCCAGCACTCCCAGGCCACCGAGAACTGGGCCCTGACCGTCCCCGGGCTGAAGATCGCGGCACCGGCGACACCGGCCGACGTCATCGGCATGCTGGCGGCTGCGATCCGCAGCGACGACCCGGTGGTCTTCTTCGAGCACAAGGGGCTGCTCGCGACCAAGGGCCCGCCGCCCCCGCCCGATCACGTCGTCGAGCTGGGCCGGGCCGCGGTCGTGCGGGAGGGCGGCGACATCACGCTGGTCGCGCTCGCCTCCATGGTTCCCCTGGCCCTGAAGGCCGCCGGCGTACTGGCCGGGGAGGGCATCGACGCCGAAGTGGTCGACCTGCGCTGCCTGGTCCCGCTGGACGCCGCGACCGTCCTCGCCTCGCTGGAGAAGACCTCCCGGCTCCTCACCGTGGAGGAGAACCCGTACCAGGGCGGCTGGGGCGCCACCGTCGTCTCGGTCGTCGCCGACGAGGGATTCGGCCTGCTGGACGCGCCCGTGCGGCGGGTGGCGGGGGAGTGCGTCCCGCTGCCGTTCGCCGACGCGCTGGAGGAACAGGTCATCCCCACCGTCGACAAGGTCGTCACGGAGGTCCGCAGGCTCGCAGCGTACTGAGCCGCACACCCGCCACCGCACACCCCATGGGAGGAAGCGCGATGACCACCAGGACACTGCTGCGCTCCGGTCACGTGATCTCGATGGATCCGGACATCGGGGACCTGCCCCAGGGGGACGTCCTCGTCGAGGACGGCAGGATCGCGGCCGTCGAGCCCGAGATCAGCGCCGACGCCGACGTCCTCGACATGACCGGCCACCTCGTGATCCCCGGCTTCGTCGACACCCACCGCCACACCTGGGAGGCGCCCATCCGCGGCGTCGCCCCCGACGCCACCCTCGACGACTACTTCGTCGACATCCTCGACACCTTCGCACCCCTGTACACCCCGGAGGACGTCTACGCCGGCAACCTCGCGGGCGCGCTGGAGTGCATCAACGCCGGCATCACCACGCTCGTCGACTGGTCGCACATCAACAACACCCCCGAGCACCCGGACGCGGCGATCCAGGGCCTGGCCGAATCCGGCATCCGGGCGCGGTACGCGTACGGCAGCGCCAACACCTCGCTCGCGGAGTACTGGTTCGAGAGCAGGATCGCGATCCCGGCGGACGACGTACGGCGGATCCGGTCGACGCACTTCGCCTCCGACGGCGGGCTGCTGACCATGGGCCTCGCCACCCGCGGCCCCGGCTTCTGCCTCGACGAGGTCGTCACCGCCGAGTGGGCCATGGCACGTGAGCTGGGCCTCCCGATCACCGTGCACGTGGCCATGGGGCGGCTGGCCGGCCGCTTCGGCATGGTCAAGCAGCTGCACGGCCTGGGACTGCTCGGCCCGGACACCACCTACGTCCACAGCTGCTACCTCAGCGGGGAGGAGTGGCGGATGGTCGCCGACAGCGGCGGCACGGTGTCGGTCGCTCCGCAGGTGGAGCTCCAGATGGGGCACGGCTGGCCGCCCGTGATGCAGGCCATCGAGCACGGTCTGCGGCCGTCGCTCAGCATCGACGTCGTCACCACCGTGCCCGGCGACATGTTCACCCAGATCCGCGCGGCCTTCGGCGCCGAACGCGCCCGTGTCAACGCCGACTGCTGGCAGGCCAACATGCCGGTCCCCGACACCATGCTGACCGCACGTCAGATGCTGGAGATCGCCACGGTCAACGGCGCCCACGTCGCCGGGCTGGAGGACCGTACCGGCTCCCTGACCCCCGGCAAGCGCGCCGACATCGTCGCGATCGACGCCACCGCCCTGAACGTCGCCCCCGTGCACGACGCGGTGGCCGCGGTGACGCTGTGCGCCGACGTCTCCAACGTGGACACCGTCCTCGTCGACGGCGTGATCCACAAGCGCGACGGCAGACTCCTCGGCGACACGGCACGCGCCCTGCGGCTCGTCGGCGAGTCCCGCGACCGGCTCCTCGCGGCGAAGGAGGCCAAGGGGGCGAAGGCACCGGCATGACCAATCACCTGGTGCGCCACGCCGCCGACCTGACCGAGCCGTCCTACGACCGGCACGGTCACCGGCGCAGGGCGCTGGTCGGCGAGGAGGACGGCAGCGTCCACACCGGCTTCGGCCTGTGCGAACTGCTCCCGGACGGCCGGGTGCCCGCCCATGTGCACTCGTACGAGGAGACCTTCCACGTCCTCGACGGGGCCGTGGTCCTCGACGTGCCGGACGGCTCGTACCTGCTTCAGGCGGGCGACTACGGCCTGCTGCCGACCGGCGTTCCGCACGCCTGGCGGGGGGCCGGGGGCGCCGGAGGCCGCTGGGCGGACATGCTGGCCCCGGTGCCGCGCGCCCGCTACGGGCACGACACCCAGGCCGTACCGGACCTGCCCGCGCGCGAGCCGGCCCGGGTGGACGTCCGCGACCCGCGTACCCGATCCTTCGGCCACTTCGAGCCCGGCCAGATGGATCCGGGCAGGCAGTCACAGGATCTGCTGGCCGTCACGGCGAGCATGCGGACCGCGCTGCTGGTCTACAGCGGGATCACGGTGAAGATGATGATCGACGGCGATCTGGGCGCGGTCGCCTCGACGATGTTCATGGTGCAGTACGCGTCCGACGGGGTCATCGGCACCCACGACCACCCTTTCGAGGAGACGTATCTGATCCTGGAAGGCGTCGCCGAGACCACCCTCGACGGCGAGCGGTACCGGCTGGAGCCCGGCGATCTGGCCTGGGCGGGCGCCGGATGTGTGCACGGTTTCGTCAACGCGGGGCCCGGGCCGCTGCGCTGGCTGGAGACACAGGCGCCGCAACCGCCGTCGCGGCACTCGTACCGGTTCACGCGGGACTGGGACTACCTGCGCGCGGCACTGGAGGAGACATCATGAGCAGTGTGCTCGTCGTCGGCGGAACGTCCGGGATCGGGCTCGAGTTCGCCCGCACACGGGCCGGGCAAGGAGACGACGTCGTTCTCACCAGCCGCGACACCCAGCGGGCCGAAGCGGTCGCGAAGGAGGTCGGCGCCCGCGGACTCGCCCTCGACCTGGCCCGGCCGCTGGAGATCGCGGCGGCCCTGGCCGGCATGGGGCGCGTCGACCATCTGGTGATCGCGGGCATCACCCGGGACGACAACAAGGTGACCGAGTACGACATCGACGCCGCCCTGCGCCTGGTCACCCTGAAGCTGGTCGGCTACACGGAGGTGGTGCACACGCTGCGCGGCCGGCTGCACGAGGACAGCGCCATCGTGCTGTTCGGCGGCCAGGCCAAGGAGCGCCCCTACCCGGGCGCGACGACGGTGGCGACGGTCAACGCGGGGGTGCGGGGCCTGATGAACTCCCTCGCCGTGGAGCTGGCTCCCGTCCGGGTCAACGCCGTGCATCCCGGTGTCGTGGGCGACAGCCCGTACTGGCAGGCCAAACCGGAGAAGGTGCTCGCCGCGCTGCGCACCGAGACACCCACGGGGCGGCTCGCCGCGATGGCGGACGTGGTGGACGCGGTGGACTTCCTGCTGCGCAACCGGTCGGTCAACGCGGTCGAACTGACCGTGGACGGGGGCTGGCTGCTCGGGTGAGGTGAGGCGGGTCATCCGGCGCGGGTGAGCGTGTCCTGTGCGACCTTCTTGTCCACCGCCGCCCGCACCAGCGCGGCGGCGAGGACGGCCGGATCGGTGTTCCCGGCCAGTGCGGTGAGGCGCTCGGGGTCCCGTGGCAGGTGCAGCCGCTCGGCGCCTTGGAGTGCCTTGGCGTCCAGGAAGGGGGCCGCCTCCGGCCAGACGCCTTGCGCCTCGCGCAGGAAGATGCCGGCTCCGGCAGGGCCCATTCCGGGGAACTCCTGGAGGAGGCTGCGCAGTTCGGAGACCTTGCCGTCCGCTTCCCGGCGCAGCCGCCGCAGATCGCCGCCCCACCGTTCGTTCAGGCGCTCGGCGGCGTCGCCGAGCTGGGTGGCCGTGCGCTCGTCGTAGCGCCGGTAGCCGCCCCGGCCCAGGGCGTCGACCCGCTCCCGCCAGGCGGCTTCCGCCATACGCCGCGGATCGCGCAGCCCCGCCTCGTGCAGGGCACGGGCGGTGGCCAGCGCGATCGAGCCGCGGATGCGGGCACTGAGCAGATGGGACAGCACCAGCAGCCGGTACAGCGGCTGCGGGGTGTCCTTCAGTGCGATACCCGCCTCCTCGGCGTACGTCCGGCCGTGCGCGCCGACGAGTTCCCGTACGACGCGCTCCGGGCGGTCCACCGTCTACCCCTTCAGCGGGTCGTGCCCGACCGTCATCAGCCGGTGCCGGCGTCGGGTGTCCTCGGCCGTCACCTCTGGCTCGGGCTCGTTCTCCAGGTCCACCTGGCCGGTGACCGTGTCCACGACCTTCCGCATCACGCGCAGGTCGTCCTCGGTCAGGTCGGTGCGCCGCTTCTGGAGGATCGCCAGGACGTGCTGCCCGGTCGCCGAGCCCGCCTGGTCCGGCAGCGGCTCGGTGGCCTCGTCGGCGTCGCGGACCCGCAGCCAGGCCGCGAGTTCCTGCGAGGTCATGTTCACCACGCGGTGGAAGTCCTCCCACAGCGCGTCGAGTTCGAGGGCGTCGGTCATCGCCTGCCCCTTCCGTACGTACGTCGGATGCTCTGCGCCGTCCTCCCGCCGGTCAGCGGGGGAAGTTCTCCGCGTCGAACATCCACCGCTGCTTCTCCAGCTCCGCGGTGATGCCGATCAGCAGGTCCTGGGTGACCGGGTCCGCCTTCTCTGTCGCGTCGATGCGCTCGCGCAGCCGGCCCACCGCTTCCTGCAGCGCGTCCACCATCACCTGTACGGCGTCCGAGTCGCGGACCCAGCCCTCCTGCGGGGCGGGCAGCGTGAAGGCCTTGGCGATGGTCTCCGGCCGTCCGTCCGGCGGGACACCGAGCGCCGCGGACCGCTCCGCGACCGTGTCGGCGAAGTCCCGCGCCGCCGTGACCACCTCGTCGAGCTGGAGGTGGATGGACCGGAACCGGGGCCCGACGACGTTCCAGTGTGCCTGCTTCCCGACCAGCGAGAGCCCGAGCAGATCCACCAGGGTGTCCTGGAGCGCCTCGCAGGAGACCTTGCGGGCGTCGTCGGGCAGTGTGCTCCTCACAGCCGTCATAGGGCACTTCTCCTTCTCGCGTCGTTCCTGGTCGTCCGGAGCAGTGCGTCGCGCTCCTCCTCGCCGGTGCCGCCCCACACACCCGAGGCCTGACCGCTGCCCAGCGCGAAGCTCAGGCACTGGTCGGTCACCGGGCAGCGAGCGCAGACCCGCTTCGCGGCGCTCGCGTCACGCAAGGCGGGGCCGGCGGTGCCGACGGGAAAGAACAGCTCGGGGTCCTCGTCCACGCAGGCGGCGCTCCGCAACCACTCCATGAACGCGCGGGTGCCCTGGGCGCACTGGTGCAAACGCGCCGTATGAGGGTCGTCCGGCCTGCGATATGACCTGTGGGGAGTCCCGGAAGGCGCACAATCTTCACAGGCGGCGCGGCGAGGGTCTATAGTCCGAAACTAGCAGTGCTAATTATGCGCGGTGTGAGGAGCCTCTCGTGCGTCCCGTCCACTTCGCGGCCGCCCGCCGCACCCCCCTCGGCAAACTGCGGGGATCCCTCTCCTCGATACGGCCCGACGACCTCGCGGCGACCGTCGTCCGCGCCCTGGTCACCGGTGTGCCCGCCCTGGACCCGGCCCGGATCGACGACGTCTACTGGGGCGCCGCCAACCAGGCCGGCGAGGACAACCGCAACGTCGCCCGCATGGCCGCGCTGCTCGCCGGCCTCCCCGACTCGGTGCCCGGCGCCACCGTCAACCGCCTCTGCGCCTCCGGCCTGGAGGCCGTGACCACCGCCGCCCGCACCATCGCCTCCGGCGAGGCCGACATCGTGATCGCGGGCGGCTCCGAGTCGATGAGCCGCGCCCCCTTCGTTCTGCCCCGCCCCGACGAGGCCCTGCCGCACCGCATGGAGACCGCCGACACCCGCCTCGGCTGGCGCCTGGTCAACCCGGCCATGCGCGAGCTGCACGGCCTGCTGGCCATGGGCGAGACGGCCGAGGAGGTCGCCGCACGGTACGGCATCCCGCGCGAACGCCAGGACGACTTCGCCCTGCGCAGCCACCAGCGCGCCGCCCTGGCCCGCAAGAACGGCCACTTCGACGACGAACTCCTGCCCGTGGAGCGCCCCGACGGCGTGGTCGTCGACACCGACGAATGCGTCCGTGAGGACACCTCGTACGAGAAGCTGTCCCGGCTGAAGCCGGTCTTCCGCGACGGCGGCACGGTCACCGCGGGCAACGCCTCGCCGATGAACGACGGCGCCGCCGGCCTCCTCCTCGTCAGCGAGGAGGCGCTGAACGACCTGGGCCTGGAGTCGCTGGGCCGCTACGTCGCCGGAGCCTCCGCCGGTGTCCACCCCGACGTCATGGGCATCGGTCCCGTCCCCGCCACCCGCAAGGTGCTGACCCGCGCCGGCTGGAGCGTCGGCGACCTGGAGGAGGCCGAGTTCAACGAGGCCTTCGCCGCCCAGGCCCTGGCCTGCGTGGACCAGCTCGGCATCGACCCCGACTTGGTCAACCCCAGCGGCGGCGCCATCGCCCTCGGCCACCCCCTGGGCTGCTCCGGCGCCCGCATCCTGACCACGCTGCTCCACCGGATGCGGCGCACGGGGGCCGGGCGGGGGCTCGCCACGATGTGCGTCGGGGTGGGGCAGGGAAGCGCGGTCCTCGTCGAACGGCCCTGACGGACGGCCGGCCCGGCGGCATCGGCGGAGCCCGCCAGGCGAGACAGCGCTTACGGGCACCCGTTCGTTGCGCATAGCATCAGTGTTCGCATGAACACCATGACGCTCTGGCACATCACCGGCTGGGAGTTCGCCGCCCTCGCCTTCGCGGCCCTGCTCGTCGGTTTCTCGAAGACCGCCGTGAGCGGGGCCAACACCGTCAGCCTCGCCGTCTTCGCGGCGGTGCTGCCCGCCCGCGCCTCCACCGGCGTGCTGCTGCCGATCCTGATCGCCGGAGACCTCCTGGCCGTCGCCACCTACCGGCGGCACGCCCACTGGCCCACGCTCTGGCGGCTGTTCCCGGCGGTCGCCGCGGGCGTCGTCGTCGGCACGGTGTTCCTGCTCTGGGCGGACGACGCGATCGTACGGACCTCGATCGGTGCGATCCTGCTGCTGATGGCGGCCGTGACGGTGTGGCGCCGGCGCACGGCCGACGCGGAGGAGGAGCCGGAGTCGGTCACCACGCGCTCGGGCCGCCTCAAGGCCCGCTCCTACGGCGTCCTCGGCGGCTTCACCACCATGGTCGCCAACGCGGGCGGCCCCGTGATGTCGATGTACCTGCTGTCCGCGGGCTTCCGCAAGCTCGGCTTCCTCGGAACCTCGGCCTTCTTCTTCCTGATCGTCAACGTCTCCAAGCTGCCCTTCAGCGCCGGCCTCGGCCTGATCGACGGCCACTCGCTGCTCCTCGACCTGGCGCTCGTGGCGTTCGTCGTGCCCGGCGCGCTGTTCGGCAAGTGGGCCGTGCACAGGATCAACCAGCGGCTCTTCGAGCAGCTCGTCATCGCGGCGACCGTCGTGGGCGGCCTGCAGCTACTGCTGCGCTGACTCCCGCAGCAGCGCCGGCAGGTCCGCGAACGAGTCGATCACATGGTCGGGCGTGCCCTCGGCGGCCCGCAGCGTCTCCGGCTGGAACTTCCCGGTCCGCACGAGCACCCCGGTGACCCCGGCCCGTTGCGCCGCCAGCACGTCGGACTCGATGTCGTCCCCGACCATCACCGTCTCCGCCGCGCCGACGCCCAGCCGGGCGAGCGCCGACGCGAAGAACGCCCGCGACGGCTTGCCGGTGATCTCGGCCTCCACCCGCGCCGCCCGCTCCAGCCCGGCCAGGAACGCCCCCGAGTCCAGCCGCAGCCCCTCGGCCGTACGCCAGTACAGGTTGCGGTGCATCGCCACCAGCCTGGCCCCGCGCTGCAGATGCCCGAAGACCCGGTCGAGCGCCGCGTAGCCGAACTCGGGACCGGCCCCGCCGACCAGCACGACATCCGGCACGCGCCCGGTGCCGCCCGCCTCCACGACGGTGACACCGTCGAGGTCCTCCGCGATGTCGCCGCTGTTCAGCAGGGCGCACCGGGCTCCGGGGCAGTGCTCGGCGAGGTACGCGGCGGTGGCGGCGGGCGCGGTCAGGATGTCCTCGGCGGACACCGGAAACCCCTCCTCCGCCAGCGTCCCGGCGATCGACGCCCGGGTGCGGGAGGTGGTGTTGGTGACCAGCAGGACGGCGAGCCCGGCCTCCCGGACCTCCCGCAACGCCTCGACGGCCCCGGGCAACGGCCGCCACGAGACGGTGAGCACCCCGTCGATGTCCACGAGCACGGCACGCACGGACTCCATGCCAGGACGATAGCCACCGCGAGCGGCGCTCGCCGCTCGGCAACCGTCCCCGCGACGGCCGCAGGGAGCCCGGGGAGGCGCGCTGGCCGCTCGTACCCGTCCTGGCGTCGGTCGTAGGGGAGTCGGTCGTACCGGAGCCGCACTGGCCGGTCGGTACCCGTCCCGTGGCGCGCCGCAGGGACCTCGTACGCTCGACGCCGTGTCCCCTCATGTCCTGATCCTCGGCGGCACGACCGAGGCCCGTGCCCTGGCCGCCGCGCTGTCCGGGCGCCCCGGTGTCCGCGTCACGACGTCCCTCGCGGGCCGCGTGGCCAGGCCCGGGGCGCTCGACGGGGACGTGCGCGTCGGGGGCTTCGGCGGCGCCGGGGGGCTGGCCCGGTGGCTGCGGGAGGAGGGCGTGGACGCGCTCGTCGACGCCACACACCCCTTCGCCGAGTCGATCACGGCCAACGCGGCCCGCGCCGCGACCGAGACCGGCGTACCCGCGGTGGTACTCCGCCGCCCCGGGTGGCGGCCCGGCCCCGGGGACCGGTGGCACCCGGTCCCCTCACTGGGCGCGGCCGCCGATCTGCTGCCGCGTCTCGGCCGCCGGGTGCTCCTCACCACCGGGCGCCTCGGCCTGGCCTCCTTCGCCCACCTGACGCGCCTCCACTTCGTCGTGCGGTCGGTGGATCCCCCCGAGCCGCCGATGCCGCCCGACACTGAGGTGCTGCTCTCCCGCGGCCCGTTCACCCTCCCCGGCGAGACGGCCCTGCTGCGCGAGCACCGCGTCGACGTCCTGGTGACCAAGGACAGCGGGGGAGCGGCGACGGCAGCCAAACTGACAGCGGCCCGGGACCTGGGACTGCCGGTCGTGGTCGTACGACGGCCGCCGCTGCCGGACGGTGTGACGGCCGTGCCCGATGTGGCAGGCGTGCTGGAACGGCTGGGGCTGGACTAGGGCGTTCACAGCGAACCGGAGGCAACCGCCGCGGCGCGGCGATCGGCGGACGATCCGCCGCGTCGTGTCCAGATCCGTGTGCCCGGCGATGTGCCCGCCGGTCCCGTCAGTCGCGGGGGTGCCGGCGCAGCAGATACGTGTCCATGATCCAGCCCTTGCGCTCGCGGGCCTCGGCCCGCAACCGCTCGATGCGGGGGGCGGCGTCGGCGATCGGGCCGGAGACGAGGATCTCGTCGGGGGTGCCGATGTAGGCGCCCCAGTAGATGTCGACATCCTCATGTACGTACTGCCGGAACGTCTGATGGGCGTCGAGCATCACCACCACGTCGTCCACGCCCTCCGGGAAGCCCTCCGCCAGCCGCCGGCCGGTGGTGATCTGCACCGGCCGGGCGACACGGTTGAGGCCCGTGCGGTGCCGGGCGACGAGCGCCGAGACACTGCTGATGCCGGGCACGACGTCGTACTCGAACGCCACGGCGCCCCGCTCCAGCACCTCCTCCAGGATCCCCAGGGTGCTGTCGTACAGCGACGGGTCGCCCCACACCAGGAACGCGCCGGTCTGCTCCTCGCCGAGTTCCTCCGCGATCAGCCGCTCGTAGATCTCGGCCCGGGCGCTGCGCCAGTCCCCGACGGCGGGGGAGTAGGCCGCACCGCCGGCCTTCCGGTCCCGCTCCGGGTCACGCGCCTCGACGACGCGGTACGTCCCCTGCGGCACGTGCGCGTCGAGCATGTCCCGGCGCAGCCCGGTGAGGTCCGCCTTCACCTCGCCCTTCTCCAGGATGAAGAACACGTCCGTGCTCCGCAGCGCCCTGACCGCCTGGAGGGTGAGCTGGTCGGGGTCGCCCGCGCCGATACCGATGACATGAATCTTTCGCACGCCCCGAGTCTGCCGCACGGCAGCCGGGGCGGGTTCACCGCGGTCGGGTGGGGGAGCGGTGGCCGCGTTCGCGGCGGCGCCGGGTCCCGGCTCAGCGCCCCGTCGCCGCACCCCGCAGCCGCGGTGCCCGCGCCCCCGCGTCCACCGGCCGGCCGCTTCGCTCCACTTCTCCGGCCAGCTCCCGCGCCCACGCGGACACGCCCGCGATGTCGATCCCGTGCGGCAGTGCCCGCCCGGTGCCGGACACCCAGGCCTCGGCCGCGCCCGCCCCGCGCCGGAGGAGGCGGGCCCCGCCCGCCAGGTTGCCGCGGGCGGCGTGCGTGAGCCCCACGGCGAGCTGCGCGAGGCCGCGCCACAGCTCGCGCTCCTGGTCGGGCCCCGACTTCCACGCGTCCTCGAAGACCTCGTGCGCGTGGAACGGCTTGCCCTCGTCCAGCAGCCGCTGCGCCTCCGCGACGGTATCCTCCGGGGTACGGACGACGCCCTCGGGCTGCCGCGGCACACCGTCCGCCCCGTACGGCAGGGGCCGCCCGAGGCCGTCCCGGGGCCGGGCGTTGCGCGCCCGCCCCTCACTGTCGCGGTCCCGTGCGTCGCCCGGCCGGCCCGGGTAGGTCTCTCCTGTGCTGCCCATACGCCGATTGTCCCGCCCGGCCCGCTTTCGGCGCGGCCAGGGGTGTGGGGTAAGGTGCTGTTCGCGCGATCACGCGGTTCGCCGTGAGTGGCGCGCACCGGGACGTGGCGCAGCTTGGTAGCGCACTTGACTGGGGGTCAAGGGGTCGCAGGTTCAAATCCTGTCGTCCCGACTCGTAAGAGTCGCAGGTCAGAGGTCGTATCGGAGACATCCGGCACGACCTTTTGATCGTTTTCGGGGCCAATCGGAGACCAGCGCACTTGACCCCTCGCGGTCCGACCCGCGCCGAACGGCCGTGATCACGCCGGAAGGAACGGCTCCGTCAGATGCGGCGTCGCCAGGTGCAGCGTGGTGGCGGTTTCGCGGCCGAGCATGCGCTCCCTTGAGCGCCTGGCCGCCTCGGGGTCGATCTCGTGCGCGTAGGCGAGCTCGGGGTGGAGCAGCTGGAGCGCGTGCACCAGGAGGTCGCCGGTGACGAGCGCCAGCTCGCGCCCGTCGGCGACCAGCACGCTCTGGTGCCCGGGCGTATGACCGGGCGTGGCGACCGCGCGCCCGGCGCGCAGCGGCGTGTCCCCGTCGAGGAGCCGGAGTCGGCCGGCGGCCGCGAGTGGGTCGGTGAGGGTCTCGCGAAGCTGCGGGTTGAGCGCGTCGAGGGCGTCGAACTCGGCCCGCTGGAGCAGGTATTCGGCGTTCGGGAAATAGGGGCGGCGGCCGCTGGTCGCACCGTCGGTCGAAGCGTCGCCGTCCACCGCGCCGCCCGCTGGCGGGACGGCCGCCTCGGTGACGACCGCCCACCCGACGTGGTCGGTGTGCAGATGTGTGAGCACCACGGTGTCGACCTCGGCCGGGTCGATGCCCGCGGCGGCGAGCGACTCGGGGAGTGCACCGGGCACGGGCGCCCACGAGCCGGCCGGGCTGTCCGCCGGACCGATCCCTGCGTCCACGACGGTGAGGCCCTTGGTGCCGCGGATCGCGTATGCGCGGAACTGGAGCCGCCAGCGGCCCTCGGCGTCGACCGCGCCCGGGTCGTAGCGGTCTGCCTCGGCCCACTGAGCGGCCGTGGCCTCGGGGAAGGCCTCGGCGCGCGGGGAGAAGAACGGGCCCTCGCCGTCGGCGAGGGCGATGATCTCGGTCGAGCCGATCCGCAGGCGGGGAACGCTGAGGGACATGGCCGCGATCCTTCCATGGCGGGTAGTTGCTGCCTGTTGCAGGGCGCAGACCGAGCGGGAGCTCCCGGCTGCCGAGTTCGCGCAGGTCGACGCCGCCGAGGGCGACCGAGCCGTGGGTCGGGTCGAAGAACCGCGGCAACAACTGCACCAGCGTGGACTTCCCGCTTCCCGACGGTCCGACGATCGCGGTGACCGTCCCCGGTTCCAGCACCAGGTCGATCCCGCGCAGCACCTCGTGACCGGCTTCGTAGCCGAATCGGACGTCACGCAACTCCACCCGGTGCCCCCGGGGCGTGGCCGGGTGCGTGGGCTCCGGTAGCGGCCGCACCTCGAGCACGTCCCGGATCCGGCCGATCGCGCGCCGGGCGGCCTGCACGTCGTCGAAGCCGTGGCCCAGGGCCGCGGAGTGCTGGCGACGGGCCTCGGCGACATCGGCGACGTGGCGGTGGACGGGGCGGGCACGGCCTACACCACGGACTTCGCCGGTGCGCGCCTCCTCGCCGTCGACCTGTCCAGCGGCTCCTCCCGCCCGGTCGCCGGCGTCCCGGGCGCGTACGGAGTCGCGCTGGACGGCGCGGGCACGGCGTACGTCGTCAACTGGAGCGGCGGGCAGCTGTTCGCGGTCGATCTGCGTACCGGAGAGAAGAAGACGGTCGCCACCGGCCTCCCGGGCGGTATCTCCGGGGCGACCCTGGACGGCACGGGCAAGGCGTACGTCGGCCAGCGGGAAGGCAGCGGCAAGGTGTTCGAGGTCGATCTCGCCGACGGAAACCACCGCGTCGTGGCCGATCTCGCCGGGGCGAGCACCGCACCCCTCGAACTCGACGGCACCGGCAAGGCGTACACCGTCGACCACTCGGGCGGGCGCCTGTACGAGGTCACCCTGGCCGACGGCGCGCAGCGCGTCGTGGCCACCGGCCTCGGGACCTGCGAGGGCCTCGCGCTGGACCTCGCCAACGGCCAGATCTACGTCAGCGACCGTCAGGGACAGCTCTGGCGCATCTCCCACCGGGCTGCCCGGGCGCTGGGAGGAGTCGGCATGGTGGTGGCGTCCGAGGCGCAGGGAGCCTGACCGCAGGGGAGTGCCCTTGACCTCGAGAGCACTCCAAGCTGAAGACTCCCTCCGTACCCCGAACGCCGGGGCGCCCGCCGGAGGGAGCGACCCATGAAGTACCGCACGATCGGCACAGACCCCACGACCCGCCGCGAGGTGAGTGTCCTCGCGCTCGGCGCGATGCTGTTCGGCTCGGTGACGGACGAGGCGACGTCCTTCGCCCTGCTCGACCGCTACGTCGAAGCCGGCGGGAACTTCATCGACACCTCCGACAACTACGCCTTCTGGGCCGACGGCGGCCAGGGCGGCCAGAGCGAGGAACTCCTCGGCCGCTGGCGGCGCAGCCGCGGCATCGGCGATGAGATCGTCATCGCGACCAAGCTCGGCGCCCGCCCCCTTGCCCCCGGCACCAGCTACGTCGACAACGCCGAGGGCCTGTCCGCGAAGGTGATCCGAGAGTCCGCCGAACGCAGCCGCGAACGGCTCGGCCTGGCGAAACTGGACCTGCTGTACGCGCACATCGAGGACCGCACCGTCCCGCTCCAGGAGACCGTCGAGGCCTTCGCCGCCCTGGTCGCCGAGGGCACCGTCGGACTGCTCGGCGTGAGCAACCACGCCGTCTGGCGGGTGGAGCGCGCCCGGGCCCTCGCCGCCGCGGCCGGACTGCCCGGCTACGAGGTCCTCCAGTACGCGCACACCCACCTGCGCCCCCGCACCGACGTCCCCGACGAGCTGTTCCCGGACGGCAGCCTCGGCCACGCCGGCCCCGACCTGCTCGGCTACCTGAGGGCCGAGCCCGGCCTGACCCTGGTCGCGTACTCCCCGCTGCTGAAGGGTGCCTACAGCCGTCCGGAGCGGCTGCCCGCCGACTTCGACCACCCCGGCAGCCCGGCCAGGCTGGCGGTGCTGCGGGACGTGGCCCGGGAGACCGGCGCGACCGTCAACCAGGTCGTCCTCGCCTGGCAGATCGGCGGCGAACTGCCCGTCCTGCCGCTGGCCGGGGTCTCCTCACCGGCCCAGCTGGAGGAGAACCTGGCCGCGGTGGACCTGGAACTGACGCCGGAGCAGCGCGCCCGGCTGGACGCGGCGCACTGACACCACACCGTAGGACGGCGGAGGGGAACGGCATCCGGACCTTCAGCGAGGCCGGCGACATCACGCCGGACGGCGAGCGCTCAGGGCGGGCCGGGTCAAGGCCGGACCAGCAACTGGAAGTCGAACGTGTAGAGCGAGGCCCGGTAGATGTGCGTTCCGTACTCGACCGGACGCCCGGTGTCGTCGTACGCCGTGCGCTGCATGGTGAGCAGCGCCGCCCCCTCCCGCTCGTCCAGGCGGGACGCCTCCCCGGCGGTCGCCGCGCGGGCGCCGATGGTCTGGCGGGCACTGTGCAGGGCGATACCCGCCGAGCGCATCACGCGGTACAGGCCGGTCGACTCCAGGCGGGCGCTGTCCACGTCCAGCAGTGACACCGGCAGGTAGTTGCAGAGCAGCGCCACCGGCCGGCCGTGGGTGCGGCGCAGCCGGTCCAGGACGGTCACCTCGCTGCCCTCCGGAACGCCGAGGGCGGCGGCCACGTCGCAGGCCGCCGGGACGACCTCGTGGCGCACGACCTCGGTGGCCGGCGCCTGCCCCGCCGCCTCCAGGTCGTCGTAGAGGCTGCTCAGTTCCAGCGGGCGTTTCACCTGGCTGTGCACCACCTGCGTGCCCACCCCGCGCCGCCGGACCAGCAACCCCTTCTCGACGAGGGACTGGATGGCCTGGCGGACGGTGGGGCGGGACAGGCCGAGGCGCACGGACAGGTCGACCTCGTTGCCCAGGAGGTCCCCCGGGGCGAGGACGCTGTGCCCGATCGCCGCCTCCAGCTGCTGTGCGAGCTGGTGGTACAGCGGCACGGGACTGCCCCGGTCCAGGGTGAAGTCCAGCGAGCCGAGCGCGGAGGCGGCCGTGGTACGGGCCCGGCCACCGGTCTTCGCCATGGATGGACCCCCTCCGGGTGTCAGGAGTTGCTCGGGAAACCGAGGTTGATGCCGCCGTCGGCCGGGTCCGGCCAGCGCGTGGTGATGACCTTGCCCTGCGTGTAGAAGGCGATGCCGTCGTTGCCGTAGATGTGCAGGTCGCCGAAGAGGGAGTCCTTCCAGCCGCCGAAGGAGTGATAGCCGACGGGGACCGGGATCGGCACGTTGACGCCCACCATGCCCGCCTTGACCTCCAGCTGGAAGCGGCGGGCCGCGCCGCCGTCCCGGGTGAAGATCGCGGTGCCGTTGCCCCAGCGGGAGGAGTTGATCAGCTGGATGGCCTCCTCGTACGTCTCCGTCCGTACGACCGCCAGCACAGGGCCGAAGATCTCGTCCCGGTAGGCGTCCGCCGTCAGCGGCACCCGGTCCAGCAGGGAGACGCCGAGGAAGAAGCCCTTCTCGTGGCCGTCGACCGAGAAGCCCGTGCCGTCGACGACGACCTCGGCGCCCTGCTCGGCGGCCGAGGACACGTACGACGCCACCTTGTCGCGGTGCTCGCGGGTGATCAGCGGGCCCATCTCGGACGCCGGGTCGTCGCCGGGGCCGATCTTCAGGTTCTTCGCGCGCTCGGCGATCTTGCCGACCAGCTCGTCACCGATGTCACCGACGGCCACGACCACCGACACGGCCATGCAGCGCTCGCCCGCCGAGCCGTACGCGGCGTTGATGGCCTGGTCGGCGGCGAGTTCCAGGTCGGCGTCGGGCAGCACCAGCATGTGGTTCTTGGCGCCGCCCAGGGCCTGCACCCGCTTGCCGTGCTCGACGGCCTTCAGCTGGATGTACTTGGCGATCGGCGTCGAGCCGACGAAGGACACCGCCTCGATGTCCGGGTGCTCCAGGATGCGGTCCACGGCCGTCTTGTCGCCCTGCACGATGTTCAGGACGCCCTCCGGCAGGCCCGCCTCGGTGGCCAGCTCGGCCAGACGGAGGGAGGCCGACGGGTCCTTCTCCGACGGCTTCAGCACGAACGTGTTCCCGCAGGCGATGGCCAGCGGGAACATCCACATCGGCACCATCGCCGGGAAGTTGAACGGCGTGATGCCCGCGACCACGCCCAGCGGCTGGCGGATCGAGGCCACGTCCACCCGGGTGGAGACCTGGGTGGACAGCTCGCCCTTGAGCTGGACGGAGATCCCACAGGCGAGTTCCACGATCTCCATGCCGCGCGCGACCTCGCCGAGCGCGTCGGAGTGCACCTTGCCGTGCTCGGCGGTGATCAGCTCGGCGATCTCGTCGCGGTGGGCGTCCAGCAGTTCGCGGTACTTGAACAGGATCGCCGTGCGCTTGGCCAGGGAGGACTCGCCCCAGCTCTCGAAGGCGGCCCTGGCGGAGGCGACCGCGGCATCGACCTCGTCGACGGACGCGAACGCGACCTGCTTCTCCTGGGCGCCGGTCGCCGGGTTGTAGACGGGGCCGAACCGGCCGGAGGTGCCCTCGACGGGCTTGCCGTCGATCCAGTGGGTGATGGTCTTCATGGTGCGCAAGGGCCTTTCGTGAAGCCTGAGTTCGGCAGCAGCGGGGAGGGTCAGAGGTGGCGGCGGCGCCCGGCCGCCTGGCGGTCGTAGCGCTCACGGGCCGCGACGGCCGCCTCGCGGGAGGCGGTCTCGGCCACGGGTACGTCCCACCAGGCCTCGGCCGGGGGAGCGGTCGGGGCCGGGTCGGTCTCGACGTACACGCACGTCGGACGGTCGGAGGCGCGGGCCGCGGCCAGGGCCTCGCGCAGCTCCCGCACGGTCTTAGCGCGCAGGACGTGCATGCCGAGGCTGGCCGCGTTGGCGGCGAGGTCGACCGGGAGCGGAGCGCCGGTGAACGTGCCGTCGGCGGCGCGGAAGCGGTAGGCGGTGCCGAACCGCTCGCCGCCGGTCTCCTCCGACAGACCGCCGATGGAGGCGTAGCCGTGGTTCTGGAGGAGGACGATGTTGACCGGCAGGCCCTCCTGGACGGCGGTGACGATCTCCGTCGGCATCATCAGGTAGGTGCCGTCACCGACCAGCGCCCACACCGGGGTGCCCGGGGCGGCCTGCTGGACGCCGATGCCGGCCGGGATCTCGTAGCCCATGCAGGAGTAGCCGTACTCCAGGTGGTACTGGCGCGGGCTGCGGGAGCGCCACAGCTTGTGCAGGTCGCCGGGGAGCGAGCCGGCCGCGTTGATCACCACGTCGTCGTCGCCGACGGCGGCGTCCAGCGCGCCGAGCACCTGCGTCTGGGTCGGGACCGCGTTCTCGTCGGCGGCCCGGTAGGCGGCCTCGACGACCTCGTCCCAGCGCGCCTTGCCGGCGCGGGACTCGGCCTCGTACGCCTCGGACACGCGGTGCCCGGACAGCCCCTCGGCCAGCTTCTCCAGCCCCGTCCGCGCGTCGCAGACCAGCGTGCGCGCGGCCAGCTTGTGCGCGTCGAAGCCGGTGATGTTGAGGTTGAGGAACCGTACGTCCGGGTTCTGGAAGAGGGTGCCGGAGGCGGTGGTGAAGTCCGTGTAGCGGGTGCCGACGCCGATCACCAGGTCGGCGGTGCGGGCGAGCGCGTCACTGACCGCCGTGCCGGTGTGGCCGATGCCGCCGAGGTCGGCGGGGTGGTCGTGGCGCAGCGAGCCCTTGCCGGCCTGGGTGGAGGCGACCGGGATGCGGGTGGCCTCCACGAACGCCTTCAGCGCGTCCTCGGCCTCGCTGTGGTGGACGCCGCCGCCCGCCACGATCAGCGGCCGCTCGGCCGACCGGATCGCCTCGATCGCGGTGCTCAGCTCGACCGGGTCGGGCGCGGGGCGCCGTACGTACCAGACGCGCTCGGCGAAGAACTCCTCCGGCCAGTCGTACGCCTCCGCCTGCACGTCCTGCGGCAGGGCGAGGGTGACGGCGCCGGTCTCGGCCGGGTCGGCCAGTACCCGCATCGCCTGGAGCGCCGAGGGGATCAGCGCCTCGGGGCGGGTGATCCGGTCGAAGTACCGCGACACCGGGCGCAGGGTGTCGTTGACCGACACGTCGGCCTCGACCGGGTGTTCCAACTGCTGGAGCAGCGGGTCGGGGGCGTGCGAGGCGAAGTAGTCGCCGGGCAGGAGCAGCACCGGCAGCCGGTTGATCGTCGCCAGGGCCGCACCCGTGACCAGGTTGGTGGCGCCCGGGCCGATCGAGGTCGTCACCGCCTGCGCGGACAGGCGGTTCAGCTGCCGGGCGTAGCCGACCGCCGCATGCACCATGGACTGCTCGTTGCGGCCCTGGTGGAACGGCATCACATCGGCGTACTCGACCAGCGCCTGGCCGACCCCGGCAACGTTGCCATGCCCGAAGATGCCCCAGGTCCCGGCGATCAGCCGGCGGCGCACGCCGTCCCGCTCGGTGTACTGGGCGGACAGGAACCGCACCAGGGCCTGGGCGGTCGTCAGTCGGCGGGTGGGGGCGCTCATACGGAGGTCTCCGGGGCGGTGTAGAGGGGGAGCCGGGGATCGACCGGCTGGTCCGGCCAGGTGTCGCGGATCCAGGCGTGGTCGGGGTGGTCGCAGATCAGCCAGGCGCGCTCGGCCTCCGGGCCCGCCATGACGTTGAGGTAGTACATGTGGTGGCCGGGTGTGGCCATCGACGGCCCGTGCCAGCCGTCCGGGATCAGGACGACGTCCCCGTCGCGGACCTCGGCCAGGACGTCGGTGTCCCGGCCCGGCCCGGACGGGGAGACCCGCTGGTAGCCGAGCCCGGGGATCCCGTCGTGGCCGGCGAACTCGAAGTAGTAGATCTCCTCCAGCACGGACTCCTCGCCCGGCCGGTGCTCGTCGTGCTTGTGCGGGGGGAACGACGACCAGTTGCCGCCCGGGGTGATCACCTCGACCGCGATGAGCTTGTCGCACTCGAAGACCCCGGCCGCGCCGAAGTTGTTGACCTGCCGGGAGCAGTTCCCGGTGCCCCGCAGCTCCACCGGGACCTCGGAGGCCGGGCCGTAGCGGGCGGGCAGCCGGCGGGTGCAGCGCGCGCCGGTCAGCGCGAACCGGCCGCCCCCGGCGGACGTCACGCTCGCGCGGGCGTCGCGCGGGACGTACGCGAAGTCGCTGACGCCGCTGAAGACGTCGGCTCGACCCCGGAGTTCGAAAGTCTCCTGGCCGAAGTCGTCCGCCGCGGCGACCGTGCAGCCGCCGCTCAGCGGTACGACGATCCACTCGCTGTCACCGGTGTCGAAGGAGTGCGCGCCGCCCGGCGGCAGCTCCAGGATCCGCAGGCTGGAATGGCCCCAGCCGGCCTTCTCGGGTGTCACGTCGACGGCGTAGGGGCCGCCGAGGGCCTTGCCGGCGGGAAGGTGGTACGTCATTGCATCCTCCGGATCACAGCAGACCGACGGCCGTGTCCACGGCCTCTTCCACGCTGCCCCCGGCCGGGTAGAGCAGCGACCGTCCGACGACCATGCCCTGGACGGTGGGCAGCCGCAGGGCCTTGCGCCAGCGTTCGTAGGCGCCCTCCTGGTCGTCCCCGACCTCGCCGCCGAGCAGGACGACGGGCAGCGTGGAGGTCTCCAGGACCTCGGCCATGTCGTCCGGGTCGTCGGTGACGGGCAGCTTCAGCCAGGTGTAGGCGGAGGTGCCGCCCAGGCCCGAGGCGATCGCGATGGACCGGGTGACGGCCTCGGCGGACAGGTCGTTGCGGACCCTGCCGTCGACCCGCCGGGAGATGAACGGCTCGACGAACAGGGGCAGCCGGTGGGCCGCCATGGCGTCGATCGCCCGCGCGGTGGACTCCAGGGTGGTCAGCGAGCCCGGGTCGTCGTAGTCGATGCGGACCAGGAGCTTGCCCGCGTCGAAGCGGAGCCGGGCGATGTCCTCGGCGCGGTGGCCGGTGAAGCGGTCGTCCATCTCGAAGGCGGCGCCGGCGAGGCCCCCGCGGTTCATCGAGCCCATGACGACCTTGTTCTCCAGCACCCCGAGCAGGAGCAGGTCCTCCAGGATGTCGGCGGTGGCGAGCACCCCGTCGACACCGGGCCGCGACAGCGCGGTGCACAGCCGTTCCAGCAGATCGGCACGGTTGGCCATGGCCAGGCGCCGGTCGCCCACCCCGAGGGCGCCGCGCGCCGGGTGGTCGGCGGCCACGATCATCAGCCGACCGCTGTCGCCGATCAGCGGCCGACGCCCACGGCGGGCCGCCGTCTCGGCGACGGCCTCGGGGTTGCGGGCTCGGACGGTGGCGAGGTCGGGGATGCCGATGTTCAAGGGAGGCTCCATTTTCAGTGGCTCGTGCTCGGCGACGGCACCCCGGCGAGGAGGTTCTCGACCTCGGACTTGGTGGGCATCGCGGACGAGCAGGCGAGGCGCGAGGCGACGAGGGCACCGGCGGCGTTGGCGTGGCGCATGGTGCGCTCCAGGTCCCAGCCGGCGAGCAGACCGTGGCAGAGCGAGCCGCCGAAGGCGTCGCCCGCGCCGAGACCGTTGACCACCTCGACGGGCACCGGCGGCACCTCGGCCCGGGTGCCGTCGCGGTGCACGGCCAGGACGCCCTTGGGGCCCTGCTTGACGACGGCCAGCTCCACGCCCGCCTCCAGGAGCGCCTGCGCGCAGGCCTGCGGCTCGCGCACGCCGGTGGCGATCTCGCACTCGTCGAGGTTGCCGACGGCGACCGTGGCGTGCCGCAGGGCCTCGCGGTAGTACGGGCGGGCCTCCTCGGGGTCGCGCCAGAACATCGGGCGCCAGTCGAGGTCGAAGACGGTGGTGCCCGCCTTGTCGCGGGCCTTGAGGGCGGCGAGCGTGGCGGAGCGGCTGGGCTCCTCGCTCAGGCCGGTGCCGGTGATCCAGAAGATGCGGGCCTCGCGGATGCCGAAGAAGTCCAGCTCGTCGGTGTGGATCTCCAGGTCCGGCGCCTTGGGGCGGCGGTAGAAGTACAGCGGGAAGTCGTCCGGCGGGAAGATCTCGCAGAACGTGACCGGCGTCGGGTACGCGGCGACCGGGGTGACCCAGCGGTCGTCGACGCCGAAGTTCTTCAGCTCCTCGTGCAGGTACGTGCCGAAGGGGTCGTCGCCGGTGCGCGTGATCACCGCCGTGCGGCGTCCCAGGCGGGCCGCGGCGACCGCCACATTGGCCGCGGAACCTCCCAGGAATTTCCCGAACGTCTCCACTCGCTCCAGGGGGACGCCGGTCTGCAGGGGGTAGAGGTCGACCCCGATGCGGCCCATCGTGATCACATCGAAATACTGGGCTGGCTCGGCCATGCGCGACCTCCTCGGGAAGCTGGGGATGCGGGTCCTGGGGCGCCCTGCCACGGTGGGGGCGTGGATCCACGGGACCTGCCGCCTCACAGGTGTAGGTCTCGGAGGGCGGCTGTGTCAATAGTTTGTACTTACATTCGGACCTGCTCGTGAAATGATGTCTTAACAAAGTATTGACAGCGGGCGCGGCAGGGACTTGTATCCCGTGGCATCGCAACAGTCTGTTTGCGGCATCATGATCCGGACTCCGTAAGGCTCCGGGACCACGGATCCCTCGTGATCCCCTCCTTTCCCCCGCAGTAGCACAGTGAGGTGCCAGGAAAGATGGACCGCTCTTCTCACCCCCGCTCCCGCAGAATCGCGCCGGTTGTCGCCGTGGCCGCGGCAGCGGCCCTGACCCTCGCCGGCTGTTCCAGCAGTTCCGGGGGCAAGAAGTCCGAGGAAGGCGCCGCGAACGCCTCCGCCGGCAAGGCGACCACGCCCCGCATGACCGTCGCCCTCGTCACCCACCAGGCGCCCGGCGACACGTTCTGGGACACCGTCCGCAAGGGCGCCGAGGCCGCCGCCGCCAAGGACAACATCAAGCTCATCTACTCGGCCGACCCGAACGCGGGCAACCAGGCCAACCTGGTCCAGAACGCGATCGACCAGAAGGTCGACGGCATCGCCGTCACCCTCGCCAAGCCGGACGCCCTCAAGGGCGTCATAGGCAAGGCCGAGAAGTCCGGCATACCCGTCGTCGGCCTCAACTCCGGTCTGAGCGACTGGAAGAAGCTCAACATGCTGGAGTTCTTCGGCCAGGACGAGTCCGTCGCGGGTGAGGCCTTCGGCAAGAAGCTCAACGAGGTCGGCGCCAAGCACGCCCTCTGCGTCGTGCAGGAGCAGGGCAACGTGGGCCTCACCCAGCGCTGCGACGGTGTGGAGAAGACCTTCGACGGCAAGCTCGACACCCAGAACGTCAACGGCACCGACATGCCGTCCGTGAAGTCGACGATCACCGCCAAGCTGAAGCAGGACCCGTCCATCGACTATGTCGTCACGCTCGGCGCGCCCTTCGCGCTGACCGCCGTGCAGTCGATCGGCGACGCCGGCAGCAAGGCGAAGGTCGCCACCTTCGACCTCAACAAGGACCTCATCAAGGCCGTCAAGAGCGGCGACATCCAGTTCGCGGTGGACCAGCAGCCCTACCTCCAGGGCTACCTGGCCGTCGACGGCCTGTGGCTCTACAAGAACAACGGCAACTACAGCGGCGGCGGCGAGCAGCCCGTGCTGACCGGCCCGGCCTTCGTCGACAAGTCCAACGTCGACAAGATCGGGGAGTTCGCCGCGAAGGGCACCCGGTGATGAGCATGACCCAGCAGGCCACGCCGGCGGTGGGAACACCGCCGGCCCCCGGCCCGAAGCAGTCCGACGGCCGGACGCGGCAGCGCCCGCTGGCACTGCGGCTGCTGGCCCGGCCCGAGGTCGGTGTGTTCCTCGGGGCCGTCGCCGTGCTCGTGTTCTTCCTGTTCGCCGCGCCGCCGGTGCGCGACGGCAGCTCGATGGCGAACATCCTGTACCAGTCGTCGACCATCGGGATCATGGCGCTGCCCGTGGCCCTGCTGATGATCGGCGGCGAGTTCGACCTGTCCGCCGGTGTCGCCGTGATCACCTCGGCGCTGACCGCGTCCATGCTCAGCTACCAGCTGACCATGAACATCTGGGTCGGCGTGATCGTCGCCCTGCTCGTGTCGCTCGCGATCGGCGCCTTCAACGGCTGGCTGCTGGTCAAGACCGGCCTGCCGAGCTTCCTGGTCACCCTGGGCACCTTCCTGATCCTCCAGGGCGTGAACCTCGCGATCACGAAGCTGGTCACGGGGAACGTGGCCACCGACGACATCAGCGACATGGACGGCTTCACCCAGGCGCAGAAGCTCTTCGCCTCGACCTTCACCGTCGGCGGGGTCAACGTCAAGATCACCGTCGTGTGGTGGCTGGCCTTCGCGGCCCTGGCCACCTGGGTGCTGCTGCGCACCAAGTACGGCAACTGGATCTTCGCCGTCGGTGGCAACAAGGACTCCGCGCGGGCCGTCGGCGTGCCCGTGACCTTCACCAAGATCTCCCTGTTCATGCTGGTCGGCTTCGGCGCCTGGTTCGTCGGCATGCACCAGCTGTTCTCCTTCAACACCGTGCAGTCCGGCGAGGGCGTGGGCCAGGAGCTCATCTACATCGCCGCGGCCGTCATCGGCGGCTGTCTGCTCACCGGTGGCTACGGCTCCGCGATCGGCCCGGTCTTCGGCGCCTTCATGTTCGGCATGGTGCAGCAGGGCATCGTCTACGCCGGCTGGAACCCCGACTGGTTCAAGGCCTTCCTCGGCGTGATGCTCCTCGGCGCCGTTCTCATCAATCTGTGGGTCCAGCGCACGGCGACCCGGAGGTGACCGCGATGACCAGCAAAGAAACCGGCACCCACGGTGCCGTCCTCGAAGACACCCCGCCCGCCGGCGAGCGTCCCCTCGTCGAACTCCGCGGCGCCGGCAAGTCCTACGGCAACATCCGCGCCCTGCACGGTGTCAGCCTCGAAGTCCACCCGGGCAAGGTGACCTGCGTCCTCGGCGACAACGGCGCCGGCAAGTCCACCCTCATCAAGATCATCTCGGGGCTGCACCAGCACACCGAGGGCGAGTTCCTCGTCGACGGCGAACCGGTGCGGTTCTCCACCCCGCGCGAAGCCCTCGACAAGGGCATCGCCACGGTCTACCAGGACCTCGCGGTCGTCCCGCTGATGCCGGTGTGGCGCAACTTCTTCCTCGGCTCCGAGCTGACCAAGGGCCCCTGGCCCGTACGCCGCCTCGACATCGAGAACATGAAGAAGACCGCGGACCAGGAACTGCGCAACATGGGCATCGTCCTGGACGACATGGAGCAGCCCATCGGCACGCTCTCCGGCGGCCAGCGCCAGTGCGTCGCCATCGCCCGCGCCGTCTACTTCGGCGCCCGCGTCCTCATCCTGGACGAGCCGACCGCCGCCCTCGGCGTCAAGCAGTCCGGTGTGGTGCTGAAGTACATCGCCGCCGCCCGCGAGAAGGGCCTGGGCGTCATCTTCATCACCCACAACCCGCACCACGCCTACATGGTCGGCGACCACTTCAGCGTGCTGCGCCTGGGCACCATGGAACTGTCCGCCTCCCGCAGCGACGTCAGCCTCGAGGAGCTGACCAACCACATGGCCGGCGGCGCCGAACTCGCCTCCCTCAAGCACGAGTTGGCGCAGGTCCGCGGCGTCGACGTCGAGGGCCTCCCCGAGGAGGGCGACCTCACCGCTCCCGTAGCCACGTCTTCGGAAGGAAAGTCCTGACATGGCCTTCGCGCTCGACCGCATCCGGGTCGGCTCCGCCCCCGACTCCTGGGGCGTCTGGTTCCCCGACGACCCCCAGCAGGTGCCCTGGGAACGCTTCCTCGACGAGGTCACCGAGGCCGGTTACAGCTGGATAGAACTCGGCCCGTACGGCTACCTGCCCACCGACCCGGCCCGGCTCACCGACGAGGTGACCAAGCGGAACCTCAAGGTCTCCGCCGGGACGATCTTCTGCGGACTGCACCGCGGCCCCTCCGAGTGGGACTCCACCTGGGAGCAGGTCAGCCGGGTCGCCGCCCTCACCCAGGCCATGGACGCCAAGCACCTGGTCGTCATCCCGTCCTTCTGGCGGGACGACAAGACCGCCGAGATCCTGGAGCCCCCGGAGCTCACCACCGAGCAGTGGCGCAACCTCACCACGGGCATGGAGCGCCTCGGCCGCGAGGTGAAGGACACCTACGGCCTGGACATCGTCGTCCACCCGCACGCCGACACCCACATCGACACCGAGGAGCACGTCGAGCAGTTCCTCGACTCGACCGACTCCGACCACGTCAACCTCTGCCTGGACACCGGGCACTACGCCTACTGCGGTGGCGACAGCGTGAAGCTGATCGAGACGTACGGCGAGCGCATCGGCTACCTCCACCTCAAGCAGGTCGACCCGGAGATCCTCGCCGACGTGGTCAAGAACGAGATGCCGTTCGGCCCCGCCGTGGCCCGCGGAGTCATGTGCGAACCGCCCGCCGGTGTACCCGAGTTGGGTCCGGTGCTTACGGCCGCCCAGAAGCTGGGCGTGGACCTCTTCGCCATCGTCGAGCAGGACATGTACCCCTGCGAGCCGGACAAGCCGCTGCCGATCGCGGTGCGGACCCGCAAGTTCCTGAGGTCCTGCGGCGCCTGACGACCCGAAAGGACGGCCATGGCTGAGCGCGCCACACTCGGAGTCGCGGTCATCGGTACCGGAAGGATGGGCGCCGACCATGTGCGCCGCATTCACGAAGTCACCAGCGGGGCACGGGTGGCAGCCGTCGTGGACGTCGACGCGGAGCGCGCGAAGGCCGTCGCCGCCCGTGTCGACGGCTGCACCGCCTACACCGACCCGGCGGCCGCGATGGCGGCGGCCGACGTCGACGCCGTCCTGATCGCCTCACCGGGCCCGGCCCACGAGGCCACGCTCCTCGCCGCCTTCGAGCACGATCTGCCCGTCCTGTGCGAGAAGCCGCTCACCCCCGACGCGGCCTCCGCCCTGCGCGTCCTCGAAGCCGAACTGCGCCTCGGCCACCGCCGGGTCCAGGTCGGCTTCATGCGCCGCTACGACCCCGAGTACGCGAAGCTGAAGGCCCTGCTGACGACGGGCCAGCTGGGCCGTCCGCTGATGCTGCACAACCGGCACCGCAACGTCGCCAGCCCGCCCTTCTTCACCAGCTCCATGCTCATCAGCGACTCCGTCGCCCACGAGGCCGACGCGACCCGCTGGCTGCTGGGCCACGAGATCACGGCGGTCACGGTGCTGCGCCCCACCCCGTCGGCCAGCGCCCCGGACGCCTTGCAGGACCCCCAGTTCGTCGTCTTCGAGACCGACGGCGGCGCCCTCAGCGATGTCGAGATCTTCGTCAACTGCGGTTTCGGCTACCAGGTCCAGGCCGAAGTCGTCTGCGAACGCGGCACCGCCCGCATCGGCGACGGCCACGCCCTGGTCACCAACATGGCCGGCCGCTGGGGCGGCACCATCGCCCAGGACTGGACCGAACGCTTCGAGACGGCCTACGACCACGAGATCCAGACCTGGATCGACGCCACCCGCCGCGGCGAGACCACCGGCCCGAGCACCTGGGACGGCTACGCGGCGGCGGCGGTGTGCGAGGCGGGGGTCCGGGCACTGGAGGACGGCGGGCGGGTGGAAGTCGAACTGGTGGAGAAGCCGGCGCTGTACGCGTGAGACAGGGCCCGGGGCAGGTCCCCGGGCCCTGTCTGTCCGGCCGTGTGGTCACATCGCGGTACGTGGCCGCGGCTCGAACCCGGCCTTCCGGTAACACGCGTCGATGAGCTCCATCGTCGTCACCGCGTCGTCCGCGTCCAGCGGCAGCGGCGCGCCCTCCCGGACCCGGGCCGCGAACGCCTCCAGCTGGTACGTGTACGACGAGCGCGTGCCGAGAAGTTCCGTGCGCTCGCCCTGCGGTGTGCGGATCACGATGCGGTCGTCCAGCTGGGGCAGGACGAAGTTCGGGGCCGTCGCCTCGCCCCGAGAGCCGATGATCCTGATGCTCATGTCCAGGCCGTCGTGGGCCATGTGGCAACGGGCGGAGCCCGTCGCGCCACCGGGATACTCCAGGTCGGCGTCGAGCCATTCGTCGACACCGGGCGCGCCCGCGCGTTCACCGGCCCGGGCCGCGGCCGGGCGCGGGGCGCCGCCCGCCCAGGGGGCGAGCATCCGCAGCGCGTGCACGCTGTAGCAGCCGAGGTCCATCAGGGCGCCGCCGGCCAGCGGCAGTGACCAGCGCGGGTCCGTGTCCGGCGGCGCGGCGATGGCGACCATCGCCTCGACGTGCCGCAGTTCGCCCAGCTCGCCCGAGGCGAGCAGCTCGTGCAGGCGCCGGGTGACGGGGTGGAAGAGGTAGTGGAAGGCCTCCATGAAGACCGTCCCCGACCTCCCGGCGGCCTGCCGTACCTCCGCCGCCTCCTGCGCGTTGCTCGCCGACGGCTTCTCCGACAGCACGTGCTTGCCGGCCGCGAGGGCGGCCAGGTTCCACGGGCCGTGCAGGCCGTTGGCGAGCGGGTTGTAGACGACGTCGACCTCGGGATCGGCGATCAGCTCGGCGTACGTGCCCGCCACCCGCTCCACGCCGTGCCGGGCGGCGAACGTCTCGGCGCGGGCGCGGTCGCGGGCGGCCACCGCGACGAGGCGGTGGCCGGTCGCCCGGGCCGGGTCGATCAGGGAGCGTTCGGTGATCCGCGCGGCTCCCAGCACACCTATGCGCAGGGGTTCCCGGCCCTTCTCGCTCATGCCTGCCGTACCTCCTGGACCGTCACGGGACGGTGCTCGCGCAGGGACAGGGTGCACGCGTCGGCGATCCAGCCCGCCTCCAGGGCGTCCTCGATCGTGCAGGGGGAGGGGCGGGTGCCGGCGACGACCTCGGTGAACGCGGTCAGTTCGGCGCGGTAGGCGGCGGTGAAGCGGTCCATGAAGAAGTCGTGCGGGGTGCCGGCCGGGAAGGTCACCCCGGGCTCGACCGAGCGCAGCGGCAGCTTGTCCTCCAGGCCGACGGCGATGGAGTCCTGGAAGCCGTGGATCTCCATGCGGACGTCGTAACCGCGGGCGTTGTGACGGGAGTTGGAGACCACCGCGATGGTGCCGTCGTCGAGGGTGAGGATCGCGCCGGTGGTGTCGGCGTCGCCCGCCTCCTTGATGAAGTCGGCGCCGCGGTTGCCGCCCACGGCGTACACCTCGGTCACCTCGCGGCCGGTCACCCAGCGGATGATGTCGAAGTCGTGCACCGAGCAGTCGCGGAAGATGCCGCCGGAGGCGGCGATGTACGCGGCCGGCGGCGGCGCCGGGTCCAGCGTGGTCGAGCGGACCGTGTGCAGCGTGCCGAGCTCACCGCTGAGCACGGCGGCACGGGCGTTGACGAACCCGGCGTCGAAGCGGCGGTTGTAGCCGATCTGGATCGGCACGTCCCGGCCGCGGACGGCCTTGAGCACCTCGACACCCTCGGCCATGGTCCTGGCGACGGGCTTCTCGCAGAAGACCGGGATCCCGGCCTCGACGCCGGCGAGGATCAGCGCGGGGTGGGCGTCGGTGGCGGCCGCGACGACGATCCCGTCGACTCCGGCGGCCAGCAGCGCCTCCGGCGAGTCCACGACATCGGCCCCGAACCGTTCGGCTGCGGCCTTGGCGGCGTCCGCGAACGGGTCGGTGACGACGAGGGAGTCGACGGCGTCGAGTGCGGAGAGGGTCTCGGCGTGGAAGGCGCCGATGCGGCCGAGGCCGAGGATTCCGATACGCATGGGGTGTTGCTCCTTGTTGCAGGGTTGGTGCGCCCCTCAGGGGCGCGGGGCTGTGCTCATATACGGCTCCGCCGCGTGGGCGCGACCAGCCACCGCGGCGCCGCACACGACCACTACGCGGCACATCCTCAGTCGAGTCCGCCGAGCACGTTCTGATCCCAGTCGATGACCGACCCGGTGACCACCCCGGACCGCTCCGACAGCAGGAAGACCACGAAGTCGGCGATCTCGTCCGGCTGGCCCAGCTTGCCCATGGGCAACTTCGCGGCGGCCTCCTCACGCCAGTCGTCCCCGGCCCCGTGGAAGGCTTTCTGCGTGGCGTCCTCGCCCTCGGTCGCCGTCCAGCCGATGTTGAGGCCGTTGATCCGGATCCGGTCCCAGCGGTGGGCGTGCGCGGCGTTGCGGGTCAGGCCGATCAGCCCCGCCTTGGCGGCGACGTACGGGGCCAGGAACGGCTGCCCGCCGTGCGCCGACGACGTGATGATGTTGACGATCGTGCCCGGCGCCTCGCGCTCCACCATGTCCGCAACCGCCGCCTGCATCGCGAAGAACGGGCCTTTGAGGTTGATCCCGATGTGCTGGTCGAACAGCTCGGGCGTGGTGTCGAGCAGCGTCCCCCGGGAGGTCAGCCCGGCCGAGTTCACCAGGCAGTCGACCCGGCCGTACGCCTGCACGACCCGGGCCACGGAGGCCTTGGCCTGCCCGGCGTCCGACAGGTCGGCCCGTACGTACAGGGCCTTGCCGCCGACGGCGGTCAGCTCCCGCACCAGGGCCTCGCCCGGCTCGGGGCGCCGCCCGGTGACGGCGACGACCGCACCCTCGCGGACCGCGGCCCGCGCGATGGCCGCGCCGACCCCCTGGCTGCCTCCGTTGACCAGGACGACCTTGTCGTCGAGAAGTCCCATCGGGTTCCTCAGCTCTCTCGTCGTTCGGCACTGGCCCGCAGCTCCGCCCGGAGCGCTTCCGGCGTCCACTCCTCGCGCAGCGCCCGCCGCATCAGATCCGCCTGGGAGGGCGGGGCCAGCCCGTCGACCGGCGGGTCGCTGTCGAGGTTGGTGGGGAAGGGGTAGCCCTCGGCGCTCGCCGCGACCACGTGATCCAGCCACGCCTGGTCGGCACCTTCGGCCTTGCGCTTGAGGAGAACCGGGTACACGGCGTTGCACACCGCCTCCCGGTCCACCGTCTCCATCGCCCGGCCGAACGCGGACGACACCTGGAGCAGGTTGGCCATGCGCCGGATGTCCGCCGAGCGGTTGGTGCCGGCCGCGTGGAACAGGGCCGGGTTGAAGAACACGGCGTCGCCCTTGGCGAGCGGCAGCTGCACCTGGTGCGCGTCGAAGTACGCCCGGAACTCCGGCAGCCGCCAGGCGAGATAGCCCGGCTGATACTTCTGCGAGTGCGGCAGGTACATCGTCGGGCCGGACTCCACGGGCATGTCGCAGTGCGCTACCGCGCCCTGGAGCGTCAGCACGGGGGAGAGGCGGTGCACGTGCGCCGGGTAGGCGGCGGCGACCTCGTTCGTCAGGAAGCCCAGGTGGTAGTCGCGGTGCACGCTCTGCGCGGCGCCGCCCGGGTTGACCACGTTGAGCTGGGAGGTGACCTGGTGGCCGGGGCCCAGCCAGGCGGTGGCCACCAGGGCCAGGATCTCGTTCGCGTAGTAGTCGGCGAACGCCTCCGGGTCGTGGAGGGCCGCCTTCTCCAGCGCGTTCCACACCCGGTCGTTGGCCCCCGGCGCGGCGAAGTGGTCACCGGCCGCCGCACCCGATGCGCGCTGCTCGGCGATCAGCGCCTCGAACACGTCGGTGGCCCGGTCCACGACCTGGGGGTCGGGAAAGGCGCCACGGAAGACCACGATGCCGGGCCCGTCGGCCAGCGCCCGCACCAGCTCCGCCTGGACCACCCGGTCGCCTTCGAGCAGGCCGCAGTCGTAGACGGGCACGTTCCGCTCCACCGCGGAGGCGTGCGGAAAGTCGGCGGGGTCGGTGGCCTGCTCGACCAGCGCGCGGAACGCGTCGAGATCGCAGTCCTGCTCGGACAGCCAGGCACGGTGATGGACGGAAGTGAAGGACATCGTCGTCCCCTCGGGGTCACGGAGCGGCGCAGCCCTGTCATTCTTGTCAGTACAAACCCCTCGAACAACCAGCAGCGAGCCATCAAAAACCCCTCAAGGAGCCGGCGCATGGGTCACCCGTTCCCGATCCGGGAGATCGCACGTCAGGCGGGCCTGAGCGAGGCGACCGTCGACCGGGTGCTCAACGGCAGGGGCGGCGTGCGCGAGAGCACCGCACGGGAGGTCCGTCAGGCCATCGCCGATCTCGACCGGCAGCGCACACAGGTCCGGCTCGTCGGCCGGACGTTCATGGTCGACATCGTGATGCAGGCGCCCGAGCGGTTCACCACCGCGATCCGCGCCGCCCTGGAGGCCGAGCTGCCGTCCCTGCATCCGGCGGTGCTGCGCTCCCGTTTCCACTTCCGCGAGACCGGCCCGGCCGGGGAACTGGTGCGGATCCTGGACCGGATCGCCCGGCGCGGCTCGCAGGGCGTGATCCTCAAGGCCCCGGACGTCCCCGAGGTCACCGCCGCGGTCGGCCGCCTCGAAGCCGCCGGCGTCCCGGTCGTGACGCTGGTGACCGATCTGCCCGCCAGCGCCCGCCGCGCCTACGTCGGCATAGACGACCGGGCGGCGGGCGCGACGGCCGCCTATCTGACGGGCCAGTGGCTGGGGGAGCGCCCGGGCAACATCCTCACCAGCCTCAGCAGCGGATTCTTCCGCAACGAGGAGGAGCGCGAGATGGGTTTCCGCAGCGCGATGCGCGCCCGGCACCCCGAGCGCACGCTGGTCGAGATCGCCGAGGGGCAGGGCCTGGACGCCACCCAGTACGACCTCGTCCGGGCCGCCCTGGAACGCGACCCGGACATCCGCGCGGTGTACTCGATCGGCGGCGGCAACATCGCCACGCTGCGGGCCTTCGACGACCTCGGCCGCGACTGCGCGGTGTTCGTCGCGCACGACCTCGACCACGACAACACCCGCCTGCTGCGCGAGCACCGCCTGTCCGCCGTGCTCCACCACGACCTCCGCCGGGACGTGCGCGAGGCCTGCCACACCGTCATGCGCGCCCACGACGCGCTGCCGCCGGCGGGACCGACCCTGCCGTCGGCGATCCAGGTGGTGACGCCGTACAACATGCCGCCCCAGGCGGCCGTGTGATCCGGGCGGCACGACCGGGCGTGGATCCGGAGGTGCTGCTTCCTATGCCCCTACCGTCGGGCCCATGTGGACATCACGCCCGGACGGCGGGCCGGACCGGTTGCTGACGCTCGCCGACGGCGTGTTCGCCATCGCCATCACGCTGCTCGTCCTGGATCTCTACGTGCCGCGGGGCCTGGAGCCCGAGCAGTACCGGGAGGCCCTGCGCCGGGTGCTCCCCGACCTCGGGGCCTACGCGCTCAGCGTCGCGGTGCTCGGCAGTTACTGGCGCGACCACCGCAGGATCTTCCGCGGGGTGCGGGAGGTCGACGGACAGGTGATCAGTCTGTCCGTCCTCGGCTTCGGCGTGGCGGCGCTGGTGCCGTTCCCGACCCGGCTGCTCGCCGAGTACGGCGATCGGTCCGTGTCGGTCGCCGTCTACGCGGGGGCGGTCGCCGCGCTCGGCGCCTGCCATCTGGCGGTGGCCGCCGTCCTGGCCAAACGCCCCTGGCTGCGCCACGACACGCCCACCGAGGCGACGGCCCCGCTCTACCTGCTCGACAGCGCCACGATCGTGGTGGTCTTCCTCGTCACCGTCCCGCTCGTCTTCGTGACCGGCCCCTGGATCATGTGGCTGTGGCTCGTCCTCGTCCCGACGAAGGTCTACCTGGGGCGGCGGCTCCAGACCACGAGCTGAGGGAGCCGCCTCACGCCGGCCCGGACACCTCCGCCCACGTACCGCTCCGCGCCGACCGCGCCATGGCGTCCAGCGCGGCCGCGCTGTGCACGGCATCCGTGAGCGTCGCTCCGTGTGCGGTGCCCTCGGCGACCGACCTCAGGAAACGGTAGGCCTCGATGACCTTCAGGTCGTCGTACCCCATGGCGTTCGCGGCGCCCGGCTGGAACGCGGCGAACTCTCCGTGGCCCGGGCCGACGTAGACCGTGGTGACGGCCTGGTCCTGGTACGTCGTGCCGCGGCTGATCCCCAGCTCGTTCATGCGGCGGAAGTCCCAGAACACGGCGCCCTTGGTGCCGTGCACCTCGAAGCCGTAGTTGTTCTGCTCGCCGACCGAGACCCGGCAGGCCTCCAGGGCGCCGCGTGCCCCCGAGGCGAAGCGCAGCAGGCAGCCGACGTAGTCCTCGTTCTCGACCGGGCCGAGTTCACCTCCGGTGGCGCGGCTGTGGCCGGCCGTGGCGCCGGCCGGGCGGGCCCGCTCCGGGAGGAAGATCGCCGTGTCGGCGACCAGTGCCGTGATGTCACCGAGCAGATGACGGGCCAGGTCCACGCCGTGCGAGGCCAGGTCGCCCAGTACCCCGCTGCCGCCCCGCTCCCGCTCGTAGCGCCATGTCAGCGCGCCCTCGGGGTGGGCCGCGTAGTCGCTGAACAGCCGGACGCGGACATGCGTGACCGCGCCGATCTCGCCGGAGGCGATCAGCTCGCGGGCCGCCTCGACGGCGGGTGCGTTGCGGTAGTTGAAGCCCACGGTGCCCTGCACGCCCGCCTCGGCCACCGCGTCCGCGACCGCCCCGGCGTCCTCGGCGGTCAGACCCACCGGCTTCTCGATCCAGATGTGCTTGCCCGCCTCGGCCATGGCGACGCCGATCTCGCGGTGCAGAAAGTTGGGCGCGGTGATGCTGACCGCCCGCACCCGGGGGTCGGCGGCCACCTCGCGCCAGTCGCGGGTCGTCGAGGCGAACCCGAACTGCGCGGCCGCCTCCTCGGCCCGGCCCGGCACCTCCTCCGCCACCGTCACCAGCTCCGGAACGAGGGGCAGCTGCGGATAGTGGTGCCGCACGCGCGCGTACGCCTGGGTGTGCACCCGTCCCATCCAGCCGAATCCGATGACGGCGACGCCGAGCGTGTCCACCATGAGAGCCCCTCTTTGGACCGTTCCAGAACCTGTCCAGGCCACCCTGAGCGGGGTCTGTCGACGCTGTCAACCCTTTGACAAGCCGCGGCACCCCATGGAACGGTCCATCCCATGAGACCGCCGACGATCCGGGACGTGGCCGAACGGGCCGGTGTCTCCAAGTCCCTGGTCTCCCTCGCGCTGCGCGGCTCCGACCAGGTACGCCCCGAGAAGCGGGACGCCGTCCTCCGGGCCGCCCGGGAACTCGGCTACCGGCCCAACGCCGCCGCCCGCAGCCTCAGCGAGCAGCGCACCCGCACCGTCGGCGTCCTCCTCAACGACCTGCGCAACCCTTGGTTCGTCGATCTCCTCGACGGCCTGAACTCCCTGCTGCACGCCAACGGCCTGCACATGCTGCTCGCCGACGCCCGCCTCAACCGCCGCACCGGCCAGGACCCGGCCGACCCCCTGCTGGAGCTGCGCGTCGACGGCCTGGTCGTGGTCGGCACCCTGCCCGACCCGGCGGCCCTCGGGGCGGTGGCGGAGCGCATCCCGGTCGTCCTGGCAGGCTCCCGTGAACCGGCGCCGCCGGGCGTCGACGTGGTGGCGGGCGACGACGAGCGGGGCGCCCGGCTGGTCGCCGAGCACCTGATCGGCCTCGGGCACCGCCGCATCGCGCACATCGCGGGCTACGGCGCCGTGGGCGAGCTGCGGCGCCGGAGCTTCGAGGCGGCCATGCGCCGGCACGGGCTCGCGGAGCAGGCGGTGGTCGAGCCGAGCGACATGACCGAGGAGGGCGGCTACCGCACGACCGTCCGGCTGCTCAGCCGCCCCGAGCGGCCCACGGCCGTCTTCGCCGTCAACGACATCGCCGCCATCGGTGTGCTCTCGGCCGCCGAGGAGCTGGGGCTGCGCGTTCCGCGCGACCTGTCCGTCGTCGGCTACGACAACACGAGCATCGCCCGGCTGCGGCACGTGTGGCTCACGACGGTCGACAACACGAGCCACGAGGTCGGCCGCCGGGCGGCCCGCTGCCTCCTGGAGCGCTTCGAAGGCGCGGGTGGCGAGGGCCGGGTCCAACTCGCCACGCCCACCCTGGAGATCCGGGGTTCGACGGCGCCCGCGCCCTGATCGCCTGCCTCGCTCAGAGGTTGACGGCGTAGGCCTTGCGCAAGGTCTCGTGCACCGTCCACGTCGTACGGTCGCCCTCGCGCAGTACGGCCAGGTCGCCGGGGCCGACCGTGAGCGTCGGCCCGCCCTCGACCTCGATCGTCGCCGACCCGCTGATCACGACGAACAGTTCGTCGGCCTCCGTGTCGGTGACGACGCCCGGCGTGATCTGCCAGACGCCCCGCACCTGACGGCCGTCCTCCGACTCCCAGACCACCTTCCCGGTCACCTCGGGCGTCCCGGAGACGATCTGATCGGGCGCGAGGGGCTCGGGTTCGAGCTCGGCGTCGGGGATGTGGACTACGAAGCTGTGCGTCATGCGGCGACCCTAGCCCCGACGAGCGGGGGAGCGGCCTGGACAGAGTGTGGGTGCCGGCCGGGCGGGGCGGACACTTCGTCGCCGAGGCGGTGACCTGTGCGACCGTCTCGATGCGATCGGCCCTCGACAGCCGTGTCACCGCCCCGGCCGGCCCTCCGGCATGGGCCGCTGACCGGAGCGCACCGGCCGGGCTCCCGATGTCCGTCTCAACCCCTGTGCCCTGGTCGGGAGTTCTCGCCGTTTCGCGTATTGTTTGCGGCATATGCCCGGGAGTCGAGGTGTCCGAGGCGCGCGAGTGTGCGGATGAAAGGGGGAGCAGGACGTGGACGAGACGAGGCGACGACCCGGTCGGCGGGCCGGGCTGCCCGGAGGCGTCGGCACGGCACTCCTGGCCGTGGCGGCCTGCGGCGGCCACGCGACCAAGGCGGGGCTGCCCTGGTGGGCCGTGCTCGCTGTCGCCGTCTCGACGGTGGGTCTCGCGGGCTGGACGCGGCGCCCGGAGCGGCCGACGGCCCGGGCCGGGGGGCGAGTTCCCATGCGGTAGGGTTGACCTGCGTGATCACGCGGTTCACCCGCGCGAGACGCATCGGGACGTGGCGCAGCTTGGTAGCGCACTTGACTGGGGGTCAAGGGGTCGCAGGTTCAAATCCTGTCGTCCCGACCAGCGAAGTAGCAGGTCGGAGGTCATTTCCGGTTGACGGAAGTGGCCTCTTTGCTGTTCTCACCGCATCTGCCCCAGATCCGACCAATGGGTCATTCGATGCCATATGTCCTTGATGTCGCCTTGAGTGGTCCTTAGGGTTCGCCGGGAGGTAAACACTGCGAGGCCCGAGCCCGTGCCACCGTCCGGAAGCGAGGTGTGGAGCGCGTGCACGCGAGGGGACATCCCAGAGGGCCGCGATGGCTGCGGGCGTTCGCCGTACTGCCGTTGCTGGCGTCGGCGCTCGCCGCCTGTGGCAGTGACGAAGGCTCCGGCAGGCCCACCCTCAACTGGTACAACTTCCCCGACGACTCCGGTGCGCTCCAGAAAGCCGCCGACCGGTGCAGCCAGGCGTCGGGCGGCCGCTACAGGATCAGCTACAACAAGCTCCCGCGCGCCGCCGACGGCCAGCGTCAGCAGATGGTCCGCAGGCTCGCCGCCGAGGACGACTCGCTCGACATCCTGGGCCTGGACGTCACCTGGGCGGCGGAGTTCGCCGAGGCGCGCTGGATCCGGGAATGGACGGGAGCGGCGAAGCGGCAGGCCATCGAGGGCACTCTGCGTGTACCGCTGCAGACCTCGACCTGGAAGGGCAAGCTGTACGCCGTCCCGTACAACACCAACACCCAGCTCCTGTGGTATCGCAAGGACCTGGTGCCCACACCGCCCAGGACCTGGGCCGAGATGCTGGACATGGCAGGCGCCCTCGCCCGGCAGGGCAAACCGCACTTCGTCGAGATCCAGGGCGCCCAGTACGAGGGCCTGACCGCCTGGTTCAACACTCTCATCAACAGTGCGGGCGGCTCCATCCTCAACGCGAGCGCGACCGAGCCTTCCCTCGGTCCTCCCGCTGTGCGGGCCGCGGGGATCATGCGTGAGCTGGCGACGTCCCCGGCCGCGGACCCCTCCCTGCCCAACCAGATGGAGGACCAGAACCGCCTCGCCATGGAGTCGGGGGTGGCGGCGTTCGAGCTCAACTACCCGTTCGTCTATCCGTCGATGAAGGCGAACAACCCCGAGCTGTTCAAGAACTTCCGCTGGGCGCCGTACCCCCGGGTCGACGCGAACCGCCCGGCACGGCCCACCATCGGCGGCATCGACCTGGCGGTGAGCGCCTACTCGCGCCACCCCGACCTGGCCTTCGAGGCGGCGCTGTGCCTGCGCAACCGGGAGAACCAGCTCACCGCCGCGCTCGAGGGCGGCCTGCCGCCCACCCTGCGCGCCCTGTACGACGAGCCCGCGTTCATGAAGGAGTACCCCTTCTCCGCGGAGGTGCTGGCCGCCCTGGAGTCGGCGAGCGTGCGCCCGATCACACCGGTCTACCAGAACGTGTCGATCGCGGTCTCCCACACGCTGTCTCCGCCGTCCGGGATCAAACCGGAGAGCTCCGTCAACACCATCAGGGAGCAGATCGACGATGCCCTGCGATCCGAGGGTGTGATCCCGTGAACCACCACCTCCCGCACCACGTCGTCGCCCGGCGCAGCAGCGCGCGGGCCTCGTCCCCGGGCGGCCCGAGATGAGCACACGGGCGCAACCCGCCGGAACCCCACCGCCCCCCGAAGCGGAGACGGAGCAGAAGGGGCCGGACCGGGCGGCACTGTCGGCGGGCGCCCGGCAGGAGCGGCGGCTCGGCTGGCTACTCTGCGCGCCCGCCGTCGTCGTCATGATCGCCGTGACCGCCTACCCCATCGGGTACGCCGTCTATCTGTCCCTCCAGCGGTACGACCTGCGCTTTCCCGGACGGGCGGAGTTCGTGGGCCTGAGTAACTACGGGGCGGTGCTGTCCTCCCCGTTCTGGTGGGACGCCTTCTGGGTCACGCTGTTCATCACCGCGGTGTCCGTGGCCATCGAACTGGTCCTCGGAATGGGGCTCGCCCTGGTGATGCACCGCACGATCTTCTGGCGCGGCGTCGTCCGCACGTCGGTCCTCGTCCCCTATGGGATCGTCACCGTGGTCGCCGCCTTCTCCTGGCAGTACGCCTGGACCCCGGACCTCGGATACCTCGCCGAGTTGCTGCCCAGCGGGGAGGCTCCACTGACCGAGCAGTGGCCCGCCCTCTGGCTGATCATCCTCGCCGAGGTGTGGAAGACGACGCCGTTCATGGCCCTGCTGCTGCTCGCGGGCCTCGCGCTGGTCCCCGAGGAGACCCTGAAGGCGGCCATGGTGGACGGTGCCACCGCCTGGCAGCGCTTCACCAAGATCCTGCTGCCGCTGATGAAGCCGGCCATCCTGGTGGCCCTGCTCTTCCGCACACTGGACGCGTTCCGGATCTTCGACAACATCTACATCCTGACCGCGGGCGCCCAGGGGACCGGCTCTCTGTCGATCCTCGGGTACGACAACCTGTTCACCGCGCTGAACCTGGGCATCGGGTCGGCGATCTCGGTCCTGATCTTCATCTGCGTCGGGATCATCGCCTTCACCTTCGTCAGACTGTTCGGCGCCGCCGCACCCGGCGCGGAGGTGAAGCGCTGATGGCCGCCGTGGGAAAGACACATGCCACCCGATGGGGCGTCCTGAACGTCGTGGTGGTGCTGTACGCCCTGTTCCCTGTCTGGTGGATCGCCGCGCTGTCGTTCAAGGACCCCGGCACCCTGACGGACGGTGACTACATCCCCAGGGACTGGACCTGGGAGAACTACCGGGGCATCTTCGAGACCGCCGAGTTCACCCGTGCGCTGATCAACTCGATCGGCATCGCCCTGATCGCCACGGTGATCGCCGTGGCACTGGGCACCATGGCCGCCTACGCGGTGGCCCGGCTGCGGTTCCCCGGCAAGCGGGTACTCATCGGCATGTCATTGCTGATCGCCATGTTCCCGCCGATCTCCCTGGTGTCACCGCTGTTCAACATCGAGCGGATCATCGGGATCTTCGACACCTGGATCGGGCTGATCATCCCGTACATGACCTTCTCCCTGCCGCTCGCGATCTACACCCTGTCGGCGTTCTTCCGGGAGATCCCCTGGGATCTGGACAAGGCCGCCAAGGTCGACGGGGCGACGCCCGCGCAGGCCTTTCGGCTGGTCATCGCGCCGCTGGCCGCGCCGGGCGTGTTCACCACGGCCATTCTCGTGTTCATCTTCTGCTGGAACGACTTCCTGTTCGCGATCTCGCTGACGTCCACCGAGTCCGCGCGCACCGTGCCCGCCGCGATCGCGTTCTTCACCGGAAGTTCCCAGTTCCAGCAGCCCACAGGGTCGATCGCCGCTGCCGCTGTGGTCATCACCATCCCGATCATCGTTTTCGTCCTGCTCTTCCAGCGGCGGATCGTCGCCGGACTGACCTCCGGGGCAGTCAAGGGCTGAACGGGGAAGGCAAGGAGGCACCATCCATGGCCGAGATCATCCTTGAGGGAGTCACCAAGCGCTTTCCCGACGGGTCCCTCGCCGTGAAGGACGTGGACCTCGAGATCGCCGACGGCGAGTTCGTGATCCTGGTCGGTCCGTCGGGATGCGGTAAGTCCACCACCCTGAACATGATCGCCGGACTCGAGGACATCACGGAGGGCACCCTGCGCATCGGAGACCGCGTCGTCAACGACCTGGCTCCCAAGGAACGCGACGTCGCCATGGTGTTCCAGAGCTACGCCCTGTATCCGCACATGAGCGTCCGGGAGAACATGGGCTTCCCGCTGCGCCTGGCCAAGGTGGACAAGGACACCATCGACGCCAAGGTGACGAACGCCGCCCGGATCCTCGACCTCACCGAGCATCTGGACCGCAAGCCCGCCAACCTCTCGGGCGGTCAGCGCCAGCGGGTGGCCATGGGGCGGGCGATCGTCCGTGATCCCAAGGCGTTCCTGATGGACGAGCCACTGTCCAACCTGGACGCCAAGCTCCGGGTCCAGATGCGCACCCAGATCTCCCGGCTGCAGCGGAGCCTCGGCACGACCACCGTGTACGTCACCCACGACCAGACCGAGGCGATGACGCTGGGCGACCGCGTCGTGGTCATGAGACAGGGCCTGGTCCAGCAGATCGGCACACCTGCCGAGCTGTACGACCTGCCGCGCAACATCTTCGTCGCGGGCTTCATCGGCTCCCCGGCGATGAACTTCCTGAACGCCACTCTGGAGGGCGGTGCCCTGCGCTCACCCCTGGGCGACCTGACCCTCGACGACCGTACGAGGCAGGCGCTGGAACGCCAGAACGCGCCCCGTGAGGTCATCGTCGGGCTGCGACCGGAGGCATTCGAGGACGTGGCCCTGTCACACGACCGGGGCCGGACGGGCCCGGTCTTCACCGCCACCGTGGAGGTACTGGAGTCGCTGGGCTCCGACGCGTATGTCTACTTCGCCGCGGAGGGCGGGCCCGCGACGACCACCGAATTGGAGGAGCTCGCCAAGGACTCGGGCCTGCGCGACACCGGCGCCGACACCAGTCACCTCGTGGCCCGCCTGGACGCCGCCACGCGTGCCCGCGAAGGAGAATCGGTAGACCTGCGGGTCGACATGGCCAAGGCCCACGTGTTCGACCCGGCGACCGGAGCGAACCTCACGCATCCGGTGCGGGCGGACTGACGAGGCACCACGCGGCCGAGCCGGGCCACCACCGTGATGTAGGCCACCCGCGTGCATCCGCATCGTGTGGGTTTGCCGTCGCGTCGGCTGGAAAGTGGCCTTGTAGTCACCGGACGCGAATCCGGTGGACAGTGACCGAAAGCCGGAAAGAGGAGGTTCGATGTCCTCGAAGCGACGTCGCAAGAAGAAGGCCCGCCGCAAGAACGGCGCGAACCACGGCAGCCGTCCGCAGTCCTGAGAAGCTTCGCGGGCGCGCCGACGTATCGGGTGGGTGGCAGGTGCCACCCACCCGTTCGCGTTCGCGGGCACGGTACGGCCTCTCGATCGCTCGGTGGTGTCACAGGCGGAAGACCCGCCCGAGTGCGTCGGCCAGTGCGGGCTCTGACGATGCGGCTCACGACCCCGTCCTCGTCCCGCGTGAACCCCTGCAGCTCGGTGCCCCGCTCGATCCCGGTGCCGAAGCGGGCGAGGTGCTCCTCGATGATCCGCTCCGTCTCGTACTGCCGCGAAGGCGTACGGGACCCCCGGCGGCAGCTGCAGCTCGAAGTGCGCCTGCTCGACGCCGTCGGCGTACATCAGCTGCCGGCGCATCGGCACGGCGGCCTCCAGCGCGGCGCGCACCATGCCCATCCGGTCCCAGACCTCCAGCGTCCGCGGCTGGACGCCCACCGGCTTGACGTACGGCAGTCGGGCCGGCAGCTTGTCGATGATCCGGCAGGTGGCCCGCTGCCGCCGCAGCTCCGCCGCCGCAGTCAGCCCGACCGGTCCCGCGCCCACGATCAGCACGTCTGTGTCCACCATCGGCGTCTCCTGCGAGAGGCCCCCTGCTGCTCTGCCTCCATGGTCCACCGCCGGGGGACGATCAGCGACTCAACGGCCGGCGGCCGGGCCTCGGCGCGTTCAGATCAACAGGGCCAGCGGCACGCCGTTCCTGAGGACCCACTCCGCGCGGTGCTCGGCGGCCAGGGCCAGGCCCCGGCGGCGGGCCTCGGCCGGGAGCGGAAGCCGGCACAGGCCGTAGAGCGTGCTCAGCATCGTCTGCGCGAAGTGCTGCCCGAGGGCGGTGAGGCGGCCGGACGCCAGCAGGACCTCCATGGCCTCCCGGGCGCGCGCCCGCCAGCGCGCCAACTGAGCCTGGGCCAGGGCGAGTTCCGCGGGATCCTGCTCCACGGTGCGTAGTAGCGCTCCCTCGCCGCGCGGCTCGAACAGGTCGAACAGGTGCAGTACGGCGGCGAACTTGCTGTGCTGCATCTCGTGGGCCATGGACAGGGCGAGACCGCGCGCGGAGCGCGGCCGGGACAGCGCCATGGCCCCGAACGCCTCCGCGCTGCTGCCGCTGAAACTGCCCGGGCGGTCGACGGGGACCAACGTGCGCGGCCCGGCGACGAGTTCGGCGTAGGTCCCAGGGTGGTGGGCCCGCAGCAGTCGGCAGGCCTCCCGGGCCGTGGCCTCCCACCAGCGCACGTCGACCGCCGTGAGCCCCAGCGGCCTGGCGGAGGCGGCCCGCGAGAGCCTGTGGTAGCCCGGCACATTGGTCGAGGACGTCACCCACCCCCATGGGCGACGTCCTCGACCGTTCCCCCGGCGCCGGACAGTGGTTCAGGTGTCCGCGTGGCGGATCCGTGCCGTCACCAGCACATCACCGCCGTCCCGCCGGACCCCCAGGCGGAGTACAGGCGTACGCGGACCGGATAGCGGCGGCCCTTGACGAGCCGGGCGCCGAGTGTGGCGTTGTGCGGAGTTCCCCCGTCGTCCCGTCCGGCGAGGTAGCGGGGTTCCCCGTCCCGCTCCTCGAAGAGCACCACGACGGCGTCGCAGTCGCCGAAGGTGCCCAGCGTGTACGTGCGGGTCTCCGGCGGGTCGATCACGAAGTCCGCCTGCTCGCCCGGCCCGAGGCCGAGCGGCACCGAGCGGAACGGCACCAGCGCCGGCGAACCCTGCGGATGCGCCGGCGGATACCAGCGCAGCACGCACTCCTTGTCGGCGGCGGACAGCGTGCCGGGCGGGTTCAGGCCCCCGCGGTACTGCTCCGGCTCCAGGATCAGCCCCGGCGGGAACGGGAACTCCATGATCGACTGCGGGTCCCAGACGGAGCCGTCGACCTCGTCCGGGCCGAGCTTGCGCAGGATGTTGTAGTGCGTCCGCTCCCGGCTCCAGTGGTGCGGCGCGCCCGCCAGTTCGGCGTACACGGCCTCGTCGTCCCAGTGGATGCCCGCGAACGGGCTCTGGTGCTCGTGCAGCATGCCGAGCGCGTGCCCGATCTGGTGCAGGACCGTCCCGCGCTCCCCGGGCGCGGTCAGGTCCCAGCCGAAGTTCATGGTGCGTTCCTGCCGGCCGGCCAGCAGCGCGTCCCGGCCCACCGTCGACCAGGAGCCGTCGCCCGCCTGGAAACCGATGCGCAGTTCGGCCTCCGAGCGGTCGCCGACCTCGGTGAAGGTGATCCCGATGCCGAGGTCCTGCCACTCCCGGAAGCCCGCGCGCACCACGTCCCGCTGTTCCTCGGCGCCGGCCCACGAGACCCGTCGCGTCATCCCCCTCCCCGGCACGGGGATGACGGACGCGTCGGTGTCGCCGTCGAAGAACCAGTAGTGCACGACTGTGCCGTTGACCCACCTGAGCCGCCCGCTCGCGAGTGCGCTCAGCCGCTCGGCCGCCAGCCCCGGTGTGAAGGCGGGCGCCGGCGCCTGTGCCAGCGAGCAGTACCGTGCGGTCATGGGCCACAGCCTGCCCTGCGGCCCGCCCCGGGCGCCTGAGTCGGGGGCTACTCAAGTCGCCCTGTATCAAAGGTGAGTAGTCGCGCTCATGTCTGTGTGATGACTTACGAGAGGGACGCGACGACGCTGGAGCTGCCCTGGCCGTTCGCCGGGCGGGAGGACGAACGGGAACTGGTCCGCCGGTCCCTGACCGGCGTACGGCGCGGCATCGTGGTGACGGGCCCGGCGGGCTGCGGGAAGACCCGCCTCGTCACCGAGGCGGTCCGCGGCACCGACTGCGCCCGGGCGGCCGGCACGCCCGAGAGCCGGACCATCCCGTTCGCCGCGTTCGCCCATCTGCTGCCCGAGTCGGTCACGCTGCACCGTGCGGTCCAGTCGCTGTCCGGCATCCGCACGCTGCTGGTGGACGACGCGCACCTTCTCGACGACGCCTCCGCCGCCCTGGTCCATCAGCTCGCCGTGCACGGGCGCACCCGGCTGCTGGTCGTCGCCACGGACGGCGCCCCCGTGCCCTACGCGATCTCCCGGCTGTGGACCGGTGAACTCCTGCCGCGCCTCGCGCTGGAGCCGCTGCCCGAGGAGGAGACCGCCCGGCTCCTCACGGCCGGCGCCGGCCCTCTCGACGCGCTCACCGTGAACCGGCTGCGCCGCCTGAGCCAGGGTGACCTGCGGCTGCTGCGCGACCTTCTGGGGTCGGTGCGCGGGCTGCTGGCCCCCGTCCCGGACACCGGCGAACGGGCATGGCGGGGCCCGGTGCCGCTGACCGCGGCCATACGTGAACGCACCGCCTCCGTGCTCGGCCGGTCCTGCCCTCTCGAACGCGAGACCCTCGACCGGCTCGCCTTCGCGGAGCCCCTGCCGTCGGACCCGGACGACCTGGACCTCGGCGCTCTCGAAGTGCTGGAGTCCGACGGCCTGGTCGAGGTCGACGACCGCGGTGCCGTCCGTCTCGCCCACCCTCTGTACGGGCCGGTGCTCCGGGCCGCGGCAGGCCGGCTGCGGGCGCGCCGGCTGGCCCGGACGCCTCAGGTGTACGCCGCCGCCCTCGACGCCGAGTCGGCGGCTCTGGCCCGCCGGATCGACCAGGCCGACGTACGGGCGGTGGCCACGCCGGTGGGGGAGTGGCTGGTCGCCGAGGGGGGCCCGCTGCCGGGCCGGTACGCCGCGGTGCGCGCCCGGTTCGCGCGGCTGCGCGGGGAGGTGCGGGAGGCGGCGGCCTGGGCGCGGGAAGGCTTGCGGAGCGATCCCGGGGACGCGTCCTGCCGGACGGAACTCGACCGCGCCCGCGCGACGGTGGACAGTCTGGGCGAGCTGGACCCGGACCTGGACCCGGAGGCGCTCACCGACCCCTACGAGGCCGTCCGCCTCGGCGCCCCCGAGAAGGTCGCCGACCGGCTCGGCGGCGTCTTCGCCCGGCACGCCGACGCGCTCGCCCGTGCCGACGGCCCGGACCTGGACGAGGTGGCCGGGGAACTGGAGCGGCGGGGCTACCTGCTGTTCGCCGCCGAAGCACACGCCCAGGCCGTACGCGCCCACCGCGATCCGCGCGCCGCCAGGCACTCCCGCACCCGGGCCGTCGCCCTGGCCCGGCGCTGCCAGGGCGCCCGCACCCCCGCGCTGTCCGGGCTGGTCCTCGGCGAACTCACCACCCGGCAGAGGCAGATCGTCACGCTCGCCGCGGCGGGTCTGACCAACCGGCAGATCGCCGAACGCCTCACCCTGTCGGTCCGCACCGTCGGCAACCACCTCTACAGCGCCTACGCCCGGCTCGGCGCGAGCGACCGCGGCGCCCTGCCGTGGCTGGCCCAGGCGCCGGAGGCCCAACCGGCCTGAGCCGGTACAAAGACCGGCGGCCTGACCCGAACAGGGGACGGGTCAGGCCGCCCCGAACGCCGAGAACGCCCACCCCGTGGCCTGGTGCAGCGTGTCACCCGGCTGAGCGGCCCGGGCATCGCGCAGCGCCTCCGCCAGGGACAGGCCGGCATCGAGGCCCTTGTGCAGCGCGAGCATCAGCGGCACCACCGCGGCGTCGTTGACGGGCGCGCTGCACGCCACCACCCCGGCCGTGCCGAGCGGCAGCAACGCCGTGACCAGGCCGAGCAGTTCGTCGGCACCGACCGAGGCGAGGCGGGCGGTGTCGCAGCAGGACAGGATGATCCGGTAGGGGCTGCGGTCCAGCCGCTCGAAGTCGTGCACGACGATCGGCCCGTCGGCCATCCGCAGGGAGGAGAACAGCGGGCTGTCCGCGCGGAACGTGCCGTGCGCGGCGATGTGCGCCAGCGCGGCCCCGTCCAGTTCCTCCAGCACGCGCGGCACCCGCGCCTCGTCGTCCTCCAGCACCGTCGCACAGCCGTACCGGCCGGCCAGCTCGGGCACCTCGGCGCCACCCGTCGCCAGGCCCGGGCCGCGCACCAGCACATGGCAGCCGTCCGGCGGCGGCACGGTCTCCCGGGCCCGCAGCCAGCTGCCCGCCGAGGGCGAGACGCTGAGCACCCGTTCCCGCAGCGAGGGCAGCACCGCCCACGGCACCCGGTGCAGCCGCCCCGGCGGCACGATCACCACCGGGCCGCCGCCCAGATGCGCCGCGGCCGGTCCCAGGAGCAGTTCCTCCAGCCGCCGCCCCGCCGCCTCCACCACCGGCAGCCGGGCCTCCGCCCCGGGGTGGGCCAGCCGCCGCAGCCCGGCCTGTACGTGCTCGGCCTCGGTCTCCGCCGCGGCGAGCAGCCCGGCCTCGAACCGGCGCACCCGCCCCCGCCCGCACAGCAGTACCTGCACCCGGCCGTCGAGCACGGCGAGTTCCACCAGCAGGACCTCGTCGCCCAGTCGCTCCAGCAGCCGGCCGACGTCGAACCGGTGCCCGCCCCCTGGCACCTCGCCCCTCATGTGCAGGGTCCGGGAGCGGATCTCCCGCTCCAGGCGCCGCTGTTCGCGCTCCAGCGCCGGGACAGGCCGGCCCTCCATCCGGGCGGCTTCCGCACGTGAGGCGATCTCGCGAAAGGCGGTCATGCCGCTGAGCAGCTCCGGGTCGGCGGGCGGCCTGGTCGGCGGTGTGGACAGCACGGTGGCCCGCAAGCGCTCGCTCCACACCAGCAGCCGCCGCGGCCCGCCGGAGACCAGACTGGCCCGCTGCGCCAACGCCGCCAGTTCCGCGCCTTGTTCGGTCGCACGGGCCCGCAACTCCGAGGCCCCCAGCGTCATCCGGTGGTCGTCCAGCACGTCCAGACCCCGCCGGCAGGCCTCCAGCACACCCCGGGCCGACCCGGCGGCCTGCGCCCGCAGCGCCTGCGCCGCCCAGCCCGTCATCCGCGCCAGCGGCGGACCGCTGCGGCGGCTGCGCGCGGCCACGGCCAGATGCCGCTCCGCGTCCGCCGTCCAGCCCAGGCCCAGCGCGATCCGGCCCGCCAGCAGCGACGCCTCCGGCGCGGCCGGGGCGCCGAAGGACGCCAGTTTCCCGGCCACCGCGGCGGCGTCGGCGACCAGCCGCCCCGAGCCGCGCCCGGCCGCGTGCCGCGCCTCGATCAGCACCAGCCGGGCGTGCGTCTCCCACCAGGTGCGCCGCTGCCCGGCGAACAGCCGTACCGCGAGGGCGGCACGGGCGATCGCGGTGTGCGGGTCCCCGGCCGGCCGTGCGGCCCGAGCGGCGGCCAGCAGCAGCTCCGCCTTGCGGGTGGACTGCCCGCCGATCCCGTCCAGCTTCCCGATCGCCGCGTCCGCCTCGGCCAGCGCCTCCGGAGCGAGACCGGCCGCCATCAGCACCTCGCAGCGCCGGATGTTCAGCATGAACGTCGGCGTGCCGAGCCGGGCGTAGCGCTCCTCCGCCTCGTCCAGCAGCCGCAGCGCCGCCGGCACGTCCCCGGACCGGAACGCGGCCAGACCCCGGCTCTCCACCGCGTCGGCCTTGTCGTGCTCCTGGCCGGTGGTGTCCCACAGCGCCTCGGCCGCGGTGAAGTCCGCCTCCGCCCGCTCCACCGCACCCAGCGCCAGATGCACGGTGGCGCGCAGGGTCAGCGCCCGCGCCGTCCAGATGACGTCGTCCGCCTGCCGCAGCACGGGCACCGCCCGCCGCACGTCCTCCAGCGCCTCCCTGTGATGGCCGAGCACCCACCACACGTACGCCCGCCGGTACAGCACCCGCGCCCGCGTGTGCCCGCCGCCCCGCGCGACCCCCCGCTCGAATGCCGCCAGCCCTTCCCGGGTGCGGCCCGCGTGCACCAGCGCCACGCCCAGCGTGGCCAGCACATCGGCCTCACGGTCGGCCGAGTCCGCGCGCGCCGCGCACTCCCGGGCCCGCCGCAGATGATGCAGCGCGAGCCGCAGATCGCCGAAGTCCCGCTGCCAGATGCCGATCACCTGATGGGCCACGGACGCGTCCAGCGGGGACGGATCGGCGTCGAGCAGCGCCCGGGCCCTCGTGAGAGCCTCGCCCGGGTCGGCGAACACCATCGGCAGCAGTTCCGTAACCGAGTCGCTTCCCGCTGTCACTCCTCGGATGGTAGTGGCCCCGGAGCGCGCCACACAGGTGTCGAGCTGTATCAAGGGACGGCCCGGCGGCTCTTGCTGTCGACCGCTCAGCGGCACCGACCGACGCCGTCGCACCAACGGGAGGACCCGCATGGCACCTCAGCGATTCCACGAGCAGTTCGACCAGATCCAGCGCTCGATGCCCGACGTACCCCTGGCGATGGGCCCGGACGACTCGGCGGAGTTCATGTACGAGAAGGGCGTGGTCCTCGTCCGCGACGGCGAGGAGGCCCAGGTCGTCGAGGACACGGTACGGGCGCACTTCACGGCGGCACCCGACCTCGACCAGGAGCAGATCCGCCGGGCGGGCCCGCGGAGCAACCGCAGCGGCATCACCCGGATCCGCGTCGGCGACCCCGGCGAGGGCGGCCGGGACGCCGACCGCGCCGTCGCCCACGCCCTGCGCTCCGTCCGGGAGCACGAGTCCCGGGCCGGGCACCGGATGGCCGCCCGCAACCATGTCGTGCACATCGCGGTCAACGCCTGCCCCGGTGACGAACCGGTCCCCGCCCCGCTGAGCGAGCCGCCCAACCCGGCCGCCGCCGACACGCCCCACGACCCGGACACCGCCGTCGGCGTCCTCGTCGTCGACACCGGCCTCATGCACGACTACCGCGCCTGCGGCCTGCTGGCCCACACCGACGGCGACGCCCAGGTCCAGGAGTGCGACGACGGGGGCATCCTCCGGCAGTACGTCGGCCACGGCACGTTCATCGCCGGGCTCGTCGCCGCCGTCGCGCCCAACACCGACATCACCGTCCGCGGCAGCCTCAACGACGCGGGCGCCATCCTGGAGTCCGAGTTCGGCGAGAAGCTCTTCGAGGCCGTCGACGCCGGCGGCTGGCCCGACGTGCTCAGCCTCTCCGCCGGCACCTCCAACGGCCGCACCGACGGCCTGCTCGGCGTCGAGAACTTCATGCGGGAACTGCGCGAGCAGCGCACCCTGCTGGTCGCCGCCGCCGGCAACAACGCCGGCGCCGCCCCGTTCTGGCCCGCCGCCTACGCCGATCTGCCCGGCTGGGAGGACTCCGTGCTGTCGGTCGGCGCCCTGCGCAGCGACGGCGAGTTCGGCGCCTGCTTCACCAACCACGGCCCCTGGGTGAAGGTCTACGCCCCCGGCGAACGCCTCACCAGCGCCCTCACCGGCTTCGACTCACCCGTCCCGTACGTGTACCAGCACTCCACGTACGACGCCTGCCGCTACGGCTTCTCCTACGGCTGCACCTGCCAGCACCCCCGCCACAGCGGCATGCTGAGCGACGAGGGCAACGCCGCCAAACCGGACCAGGTGATGTTCGAGGGGTTCGCGCAGTGGAGCGGCACCTCCTTCGCCACCCCCGTGACCGCCGGCCTGGTCGCCGCCCACATGACGGCGCACAAGGAGACCGACCCGCGCGCGGCCCGGCGGCAACTCCTCGCCGCCAACGCCGAGTTCGCGGAAGTACGGGGCGCGCGCGTCGCGGCCCTGCGTCCGCCCACCTGGCGCCCGGTCCCGGTCGTGCGTCTCGGCCCCGGGCTGTGAGGGCCGAAGCCGTCCCCTCCACGGCGTACGATGACGTGCCGTACTCGAGGGGTGGGGCTGCCGTGGACCGTACTGATGCCGGCGCGCTCGTCCAGGCAGCCGCCGACGGCGACGCGGCGGCCTGGAAGGCGCTCGTGGAAGGGCTGAGCCCCCTGGTCTGGTCCGTCATCCGGGCGCACCGGCTCTCCGACGCGGACGCCCACGAGGTCTATCAGACGGCCTGGTTCCGCTTCGCCCAGCACCTCGGGCGGATCCGTGAACCCGGCAAGGCGGGCGCGTGGCTGGCGAGCACCGCGCGCCACGAGTGCCTGAAGGTCATCAAGAGTTCGCAGCGGCTCACCCTGACGGACGATCCGCGGCTGCTGGACCGGGTCAGCGAGGACGGCACGCCGGAACAGTCGCTGCTCGACTCCGAGGAGGCCGCCGCGCAGAGCGAACGCGTCCGGCGGCTGTGGCAGGAGTTCGAGGAACTGGGCGAGCGGTGCAGGCAGTTGCTGCGCGTGCTGATGGCCACGCCGCCGCCCAGCTACCAGGACGTGTCCGCCGCGCTGGGGATCGCGGTGGGCAGCATCGGCCCGCTGCGCCAGCGCTGTCTGCGGCGTCTGCGGGCCCGGCTCGAGGCACGGGGGGCGATGTGAGCGACATGAACGGTGACCCGTACGGCGACGGCTTCCTCGGCGAAGAGGAGTGGGGCGACGAGGAGTTCGACGCCCGGATGCTGGAGGAGGAGCTGCGGCAGGCCGCCGCCGTCCTCGACCCGGTGCCGGCGGAGCTCCAGCAGATTGCCGTCGACGCCTACGCGCTGCACGATCTCGACGCGCGCGTGGCCGAGCTGACCTTCGATTCGCTGGTCGACGCCCTCCCGGTCCGGGGCGCCACCGACGTGCCCCGGATGCTGACCTTCCGGGCGGGTGAGGTGACCGTCGACGTCGAGGTGACCGCGCGGGGGCTGATGGGGCAGGTGCTGCCGCCGCAGCCGGCCCGGATCGAGGTCCTCGGCGGGCCCCGGCCCGGCTCCCCGCTCACGGCCGACGACCTGGGCCGCTTCACCGGCGACGTAACGCTGTCCGGGCCGTTCGCCCTGCGGCTGCGGACCGGCGGGGACGTGGTGGTGACGGAGTGGCTGCGGGCCTAGGCCCCGCGTCCGCGGCCTGATCCGAACGACGGGCCCGCGTCACCGGGTCGCGAGCCCGACACCGGCCCGTATGCGTGTCACCAGGTGCAGGGCAGTGTCCGCGGTCCCCGGATCATCGTCTTGCGCCGCCACGCGACCTGGTCGGCGGGGACGGCGAGCCGCAGGCCCGGCAGCCGGTCCAGCAGGGTGGTGAGCAGCAGCTCGGTCTGGAGGCGGGCGAGGACGGCGCCGGTGCAGTAGTGCGGTCCGTTGCCCAGCGCGAGGTGCGGGTTGGAGGTCCGGCCGGGGTCGATCCGGTCGGGCTCGGGGAAGACGTCCGGGTCGCGGTTGGCGGCGAGGTACGAGACGTACACCGCATCGCCCGCTCGGATGCGGTGCCCGTGCAGGTGGACGTCCTCCAGGGCGATCCGCGCCAGTCCGACCGAGCTGCGGTGCGGGATGTACCGCAGCAACTCGTCCAGCAGCGCGTCCCGCGCCTCGGGCCGCTCCTGCCACCACTGCCGCAACTCCGGCCGGGTCAGCAGCAGATACAGCATCTGGCCGCAGTTGTGGGTGACGGCCTCCCCGCCGATCTGGAGCGGACCGGCGAGGCCGGCCGCCTCCGTCTCGCTGAGGTCGTCACGGGCCACGGCGGCGCCCAGCAGGGAGTACACGTCCTCGCCGGTGCTGTGCGCCCGGGAGCGGATCGTCTCCGTGATCCAGCCGTACAGACTGTGCTTGGCCCGGTCGGCGGCCTCGGCCCCGCCGGACGTGGAGATGATCTGCCGGGTCCAGGTGTGCACCGCTTCCCGCTCGGCGGCGGGCACGCCCATGACCTCGCTGACCAGGGCGATCGGGAACGGTTCGAGAACCCGCTCGATCAGCTCGGCCGGCGGCCCGTCCCGCATCACCCCGTCCACCAGCTCGTCGAGCATCTCCTGCGCGCGGGGCCGCAGCCGCTTCATCGCGCCGACGGTGAAGGCCCCGGCGACCGCCTTGCGCAGCCGGTTGTGGTCGGGCTGGTCCGCGAAGGCGAGCGAACCGGGACGCGGCTTGAAGTGCGGTGCCATCCGCGTCACTTGGCGGCCGGTCACCTCCGACCGGCTGAACCGCGGGTCGTTGGTGATCAGCTTCACGTCGTCGTGGCGGGTGGCCAGCCACGCCCACCCCTCGCCGAACGGCAGCCGGATCCGGGTCAGCGGCCCCTCGCGCATCAGCTCGGCGAGGACCGGGTCGAACTCCGTACCGTCCAGGTCGAGGGCGGGCCAGTCCCGTACCGGGGGCGGGGCCTGGCCGGTCAGTGTGGTGGTCTCCTCCGTCATGCACCCACCCTCGCCGCGTCCCCGCCCGCTTGTCGCGCGGGAGTGCTCCAGCCGGTGACGGCCCCGGGGACGGTGACGGTTCAGCGGGACACGGCGTCGACCAGCCCGGCCAGCGCGCCCGCGAGACGCTCCAGCCCGGGCCCGGCGGGACCGCCCGGCTCGGACATGTAGGTGTCCCGGCGGATCTCCACCATGAGCGCGCTCACCTCGGGCCGCTTCCCGTGGAACTCCAGGGGGACGTAGGTTCCGCCGAACGGGGTGTCGAGCTCCGTCTCCCCGAACGCCTCCCGGGCGGCGTCCAGCAGCGCGACAGGCGTGTGAAAGGAGTCGGTACCGAGGCAGACGGCGGGGCGGGGACCCTCCCCGTGCAGCTCGTACGGCAGCCTCCGGCTCGGGTAGGAGTGCACATCGATGATCACGGCCCGTCCGGTGGCCGCCAGCCGGTCCGCCACGGTCTGCGCCATCGCTCGCGCGTACGGCTCGAAGTACCGCTCGACGAGCGGCGCGGCATCGACGCCCTCGGGCCGCAGCACCCCGCCGTGCGTGGTGCGCGTGTACACCGCCCCCATCCCGGCGGCCAGCATCTCCTCCCGCTCGTCCGGGAACCGCTCCGGGTCGACGACCAGCCGCGACAGCCGATTGACGAACCGCCACGGGGTGACGCCGGCCGCCCGGGCCGCGAGCTCGGCGATCCGGTCCGTGTGCGCGTCCGTGATGTGGTCCAGCTCCCGCGCCAGTTCCTCGTCCCCGAGCACGATCCCCGCCCGCACGGCGTCCGGTATCTCCCGCGCGGAGTGCGGCACATGGAGGATCACGGGGGAGTCCGTGGCCCCCGGCAGCAGCTCGAAGGGCGGCGGTGCGTCGGTCACGGGGCGACTCCGGGGGGCGTTGTCAGTGGTGTCCGGCAGGATCAAGGTGCCACATCGCCGGACCATCGAGGCCGAGGACGTCATGCCGATCAGCAACGAGCAGGTGAGCACCCATCCGTTTCTCCGGGGGCTGTACGACGACACCTACTACCCGGACCACGTCGTGGACCGCGGCCGCGCGATCCTGCTCGCCCTGTGCGAGCGCATCGAGCGGGAGCGGCCGGCCGGCCTCGCCGCGCTGTACGCGCTGACCCACGCGGCCACGGAGGAGTTCAACGACCTGGAGGCCGCGTTCGTGGCGGCGGGCAGCGAGATCGAGACGGTGGCCCGGGAGGAGATAGCCGGGGACTTCGACTTCCTGGCGCGTGCCTACGGCTTCCCGGACGCGGACGTGGAGGAGCTGATCGCCACACGGGACTGGTGAGGGCCGGGGCGCGAGCGCACAGGGCCGGGGGCGCACAGGGCTCCGCCCCGGCCGGGCGCTGGGCCGGCCGGGGCGGAGTCGGTGGAGCGTGGAGGCCTGGGCGTCAGCTGAGGGACGCCAGGGTCTCGTTCCACGTGGCGGACGGGCGCATGGCCGCCGCGGCCTTCTCCGGGTCGGGCTGGTAGTAGCCGCCGATCTCGACCGGCTTGCCCTGGGCCGCGATCAGCTCCTCGACGATCTTCTGCTCGTTCGCGGCGAGCGTCTCGGCGAGCGGGGCGAAGGCCTTCGCCAGGTCCGCGTCGTCGGTCTGCCCGGCCAGCTCCTGAGCCCAGTACAGGGACAGGTAGAAGTGGCTGCCGCGGTTGTCGATGCCGCCGACGCGGCGGGTCGGGGACTTGTCCTCGTTGAGGAAGGTCGCCGTGGCGCGGTCGAGGGTGTCGGCCAGGACCTGGGCGCGGGCGTTGCCCGTCACCTTCGCGAACTGCTCGAAGGACGGCACCAGGGCGAAGAACTCACCCAGGGAGTCCCAGCGCAGGTAGTTCTCCTTGACCAGCTGCTGCACGTGCTTCGGCGCCGAGCCGCCCGCGCCCGTCTCGAACAGGCCGCCGCCCGCCATCAGCGGGACGACCGACAGCATCTTGGCGCTGGTGCCCAGCTCCAGGATCGGGAACAGGTCGGTGAGGTAGTCACGCAGCACGTTGCCGGTGACCGAGATCGTGTTCTCGCCGCGGCGGATGCGCTCCACCGACAGCTTCGTCGCCTCGACCGGGTTGAGGATCCGGATGTCCAGGCCCTCGGTGTCGTGCTCGGCGAGGTAGGTGTGGACCTTGGCGATCAGGTTGGCGTCGTGCGCGCGGGTCTCGTCCAGCCAGAACACCGCCGGGTCGCCGGTGGCGCGGGCGCGGGTGACGGCCAGCTTCACCCAGTCCTTGATCGGCGCGTCCTTGGTCTGGCAGGCGCGGAAGATGTCACCGGCCGCGACGGCCTGCTCGATGAGCGCGGTGCCGTTCTGGTCGACCAGGCGGACGGTGCCCGTGGTGGGGACCTCGAAGGTCTTGTCGTGGCTGCCGTACTCCTCGGCCTTCTGCGCCATCAGACCGACGTTCGGCACCGAGCCCATGGTGGACGGGTCGTAGGCGCCGTTGGCCCGGCAGTCCTCGATGACGGCCTGGTAGACGCCCGCGTAGGAGGAGTCCGGCAGGACCGCGAGGGTGTCCGCCTCCTCGCCGTCCGGGCCCCACATGTGGCCGGAGGTGCGGATCATGGCCGGCATGGAGGCGTCGACGATGACGTCCGAGGGGACGTGCAGGTTCGTGATGCCCTTGTCGGAGTCGACCATGGCCAGCGCCGGGCCCTCGGCGAGCTCGGCGTCGAAGGAGGCCTTGATCTCGGCGCCCTCCGGCAGGGCCTCCAGGCCCTTGTAGATGCCGCCCAGACCGTCGTTCGGGGTGAGGCCGGCCGCGGCGAGCTTGTCGCCGTACTGCGCGAACGTCTTCGGGAAGAAGGCGCGCAGCACGTGGCCGAAGACGATCGGGTCGGAGACCTTCATCATCGTCGCCTTCAGGTGCACCGAGAACAGCACGCCCTGCGCCTTGGCCTCGGCGACCTGCGCGGTCAGGAACTCGCGCAGCGCGGCGACGCGCATCACGGAGGCGTCGACGACCTCACCGGCGAGCACGGGTACGGACTCGCGCAGCACCGTGGTGGTGCCGTCGTCGCCGACGAGCTCGATGCGCAGCGCGCCGTCCTCGGCGATCACGACGGACTTCTCGGTGGAGCGGAAGTCGTTCTGGCCCATGGTCGCCACGTTGGTCTTGGACTCGGCGGTCCAGGCGCCCATGCGGTGCGGGTGGGACTTGGCGTAGTTCTTGACCGAGGCGGGGGCCCGCCGGTCGGAGTTGCCCTCACGCAGGACCGGGTTCACGGCGGAACCCTTGACCTTGTCGTAGCGGGCGCGGATCTCGCGCTCCTCGTCGGTCTTCGGGTCGTCCGGGTAGTCCGGCAGCGCGTAGCCCTGGCCCTGCAGCTCGGCGACGGCGGCCTTGAGCTGCGGGATGGACGCCGAGATGTTCGGCAGCTTGATGATGTTGGCGGCGGGCGTCTTGGCCAGCTCACCGAGCTCCGCGAGGGCGTCCGGGATGCGCTGGTCCTCGGTCAGGTACTCCGGGAACAGGGCGATGATGCGCCCGGCCAGCGAGATGTCGCGCGTCTCGACGGCGACACCCGCCTGCGAGGCGTACGCCCGGACCACCGGCAGGAAGGAATACGTCGCCAGGGCGGGGGCCTCGTCAGTGTGCGTATAGATGATGGTCGAGTCAGTCACCGGGTGCTCCGCTCCACGTCTGCAACATTGCTCGACATCAAGATATCTCGTGACCGACCTCGTCTCGACAGGGGCCCGCGACCATTTTCGTGCAACCGATCGCCCCGTTCCCATGTCCTGGAGAGAGATCACTCACTCCCAGCCACGGCCGGAACTGACCACCCGGCCGCCCGAGCGAAAGCGGACCATGAGATATCGCACCAGAGTGACGGCCCCCGCGGCCGCCCTGATCGGCACGGCGGCGGCACTGACCGCGGGGACCCCGGCCCAGGCGGCCACCAGGACCGGCGCCACCCCGGGCCCCGAGACCCTCGGCGACCCCGTCTACCCCGCCCTCGGCAACGACGGATACCGCGTCTCGGCCTACCACCTCGACTTCGCGTACGACGCCACGACGAAGCTCGTCGAGGCCACCGCGACCCTGACCATCCGCACCACCCAGGCCCTGAGCCGCTTCTCCCTGGACGCGCGCGGCCTGGACATACGCTCCGTCCGGATCGACGGCCGCACGGCCGCCTTCGAACAGGTGGCCGAGAAGCTGCGGATCACCCCCGCACGCAAGCTCGCGGCGAAGGCCCGGGTCACCGTGTGCGTGGCCTACGGCGCAGACCCGCGCCGGACCCCGCCGCCCGCCGGCGGCTGGGTGGCCACCCCGGACGGATTCGCGGTGTGCTGCCAGCCGGACCTGGCGCACACCGTCTTCCCCTGCAACGACCACCCCTCCGACAAGGCCGACTTCACGTTCCGCCTCACCGTGCCCGCCGGGCTGCGGGGCGTCGCCAGCGGCCGGCTGGTGCGCACCGAGCAGCTGGCGGGCGGCCGGACCGCGTACACGTACCGCTCCGGTTCGCCGATCGCCACCGAGGTGGTGCAGATCACCGTCGGCGACTATGTGATCAAGGACCGGCAGGGCCCGCACGGGCTGCCGCTGCGCGACGTCGTCCCCGTCACCCGGGCCGCCGCCCTGGAACCGGCCCTGGCGCTCACCCCGGCCCTGGTGGCGTGGGTCGAGCAGCGGCTCGGCGCGTACCCCTTCGAGACGTACGGCCTGCTGCCCTGCAACAACGACGCCCCGGACGCCTTCGACTTCACCGGCCTGGAGACCCAGACCCTCACGATCTACAAGCCGAACTACCTCCTCCAGGAGGAGAGCAAGATCGGCTCGCACATGATGCACGAGCTGGTCCACTCCTACTTCGGCAACAGCGTCAGCCCCGCCACCTGGGCCGACCTGTGGCTGAACGAGGGCCACGCCGACTTCTACGGGCTGCTCTACCGCTACGAGCGCGGCTGGCCGGACTCTCTGGGCATGACCACGCTGGAAGCCCGCATGAAGCACACCTACGCCCAGGGCGACCAGTGGCGTCGCGACTCGGGGCCGGTCGCGGCGCCCAATGCGGCCAACCTGTTCGACGGCCAGCGCTATCTGGGCGGCGTGCTCGTGCTGTACGCGCTGCGGCAGCAGGTCGGCGAGGCGGCCTTCACGGCCCTGGAGCGCGCGTTCCTGGAGCGGTACCGCGACTCCGTCGCCTCCACGCAGGACTACATCGCCGTCGCGTCGGAGGTCTCCGGTCAGGACCTCACCGGTTTCCTGCGGGAGTGGCTGTACGGCACGAAGACGCCGCGGATGCCGGGGCACCCGGACTGGACGGTGACGCCGGTGAAGGCGTCCCTCTCGGCGCCGCGCGACCGGAGGGACAGCCACCATCACGAGAACTCCGCGACGCTGTAGGAAGCCGGCGCGCCTCAGTCGAGCCGGGCGGAACCCAGTCCGCCCGGCTCGAGCTCCCCGGACCGCTGCTGCGGGATGACGACCCCGCCCTGCTGGAGCGCCACCGTCCGGGCCGGGGCGGGGATGCGGATGCCCTCCGCGCGGTAGCGCTTGTGCAGGCGCTTGATGAACTCGTGCTTGATCCGGTACTGGTCGCTGAACTCGCCGACGCCCAGGATGACGGTGAAGCCGATGCGGGAGTCGCCGAAGGTGTGGAACCGGATGATGGGCTCATGGTCCGGCACGGCGCCGTCGACCTCGGTCATCGTTTCGGCGATGACCTCGTTGGTCACCCGCTCCACGTGCTCCAGGTCGCTGTCGTAGGCCACCCCGACCTGGACCAGGATGGTCAGCTGTTCCTCGGGGCGCATGAAGTTGGTCATGTTCGCCTGCGCGAGCTGACCGTTGGGGAGCACGATCAGGTTGTTGGACAGGTTGCGGATCGTCGTCTGCCGCCAGTTGATGTCCTCGACGTAGCCCTCCTCGCCGCTGCTGAGCTTGATGTAGTCACCGGGCTGGACGGTCTTGGAGGCGAGGATGTGGATGCCCGCGAAGAGGTTGGCGAGGGTGTCCTGCAGCGCCAGCGCGACCGCCAGGCCGCCGACACCCAGGGCGGTGAGCATCGGGGCTATGGAGATCCCCAGCGTCTGCAGCACCACCAGGAAGCCGATCGCCAGGACCAGGATCCGGGTGATGTTGACGAAGATCGTGGCCGATCCGGCGACACCGGAACGGGACTGGGTGACGGTGCGCACCAGTCCGGTGACCACCCGCGCCGCCGACACCGTCGCCACGAAGATGAGCAGCACGGTGAGCACCTGGTTGGTGCTGTGCTGCACCGTGCGGGTCAGCGGCAGCACCGCAGCCGCGCCCGCCACGCCGCCCACGACCGCGGCCCAGGGCACCACGGCCCGCAGTGCGTGCACGATCACGTCATCGCCGGTCCAGCGGGTGCGGTCGGCGTGCCCGCCCAGCCAGCGCAACAGCAGGCGCAGCGCGAACGCCGCCAGCAGGCCCGAGGCGAGGGCGATGCCGGCGAACAGCAGATCGTCCACGGTGAGTTCCCGGTTCACCGGTCACCCCCGGGGCGGGGACTTGCGGCGAACGCCGCCGCCAACGGCCGGATGTGAAGTCTCGTCACGTCGTCACCTGCTCGTTTCCCGGGATGTTCGAAGGTGCCGGACCACCCTGACCCGCGGTCGGCACGACCGTTCATCCTGCCGTATCCCGAACGGGGTTCCGTACCGCGGACGGGGGTGAGCGGAGCGTGAGTTACTGCACATGACGCGCTGTCACGCGCGGGTCAGATCACCTTCAGCCGCACCAGCGCCCCCAGCGTCAGCGCGCCCGGCACCAGCGGGAGCCAGACGGTGATCACCCGGAAGGCCAGGACCACGGCGGTGGCCACCGTGGCCGGGCCGCCCGCCGCCACCAGCGCCACGACCAGCGCCGCCTCCACCGAGCCGATCCCGCCCGGCGTGGGCACCAGCGCGACGGCGACCGTCGCCGCCAGGTAGGCCACCGCCATGTGCGCGGCCGGGACGTCCAGCCCCAGCGCCCGCCCCACCAGTACCAGTACGGACGCCTGCAGCGCCGGGAACGCGAAGGACCCGCCCCACAGCGCCAGGGCCCGGGCCGGACGCGTGTGCACCGAGCGCGCCTCGCCGAGCGCCGTCCGCAGGAAGGACACCAGAGCCGAGCGCAGCCGCCGTACGAGGGCGAGCACGGTCGCGGCGATCACGAGCACCACCGCGACGCCGGCCAGCAGCGGCCCGAACGCCGTCTCCGGCACCAGCGTGCCGAGGCTCAGGGCGTCGGGGAACGCGATGAGCAGGACACCGAGCAGAGCCACCCGGCCGACGCTCTCCGCCAGCAGATACAGCGCGAGGGCGGCCGAGGAGCGGGCGAGCGGCAGCCCGCACACCGTCATGAACCGCAGGTTGACCGCGCTCGCGCCCAGCCCGGTCGGCAGCAGGTGGTTGGCCGCTCCCGCCGCGAACTGCGTGGCCAGCAGCCGTCGTCGGGGCAGCCGTTCGACGACCGCGCCCTGCCGGGTGCAGGCGGCGGCGACCCAGGTCAGACAGGTCGTTCCGGCCGCGGCCAGCAGCCAGGGCCACTCGGCGGTGCCGAGATGCGCGAAACCGGCGGCCAGCACCGACCGGTGCTGCACCGCGACCACGGTGACGAGCAGGAGCGGGAGCAGACACAGGATCTGCCGCAGGCGGCGGACCGGGACGCGACGGGGGAGTCGTCCCGGGCTGAGTTCGGGGAGTTGTACCGCTGTCACATCTCCAGAGGCTGTCCAGGACGGGCCAACTGCGGGTTGCGGGAGCGGGGACTGGGGATTGCGCGCCGGAAGCGGCTGTGTGGGGAGCGTCATCGGGGCCTTTGCGCGGAGGGGCGGGGAAGAGGGGGATCGGGCCGATTGTGCGGGATGTCGGGACAATGTGCGAGCTTCTTGACCTCAAGAATGCTTGAGGTTCTACGGTCGTCTTCATGAGCATGGAGACCACAGCGTGGACGCAGCTGCACAGCGTCATGAACGCCGAACAGGAACGCCGCCCCTTCGCCTCGGCGACCCTGCGCCGCATCGGCGCGTTCGCCCGCCCGCACCGGCGCCGCATCGTCCTCTTCGTCCTGCTGGGCGTGGGCACCGCCCTGCTGGCCGTGGCGACGCCCGTGCTGGCCGGGTGGGTCGTGGACACGATCGTCTCGGACGGCGACGAGGGCAGGGTCGTACGCCTCGCCCTGCTCATCGCACTGATCGCGGTGGCGGAGGCGACGCTGGGCATCCTCGGCCGGAGGCTGTCGGCGACGCTGGGCGAACACCTCATCCTCGATCTGCGGACGGCCGTCTTCGACCATGTGCAGCGCATGCCGGTCGCGTTCTTCACACGCACTCGTACGGGCGCCCTCGTCTCCCGGCTCAACAACGACGTCATCGGCGCCCAGCGCGCGTTCAGCAACACCCTCTCCGGAGTGGTCAGCAACGTCGTCACCCTGCTGCTCACGCTCGCGGTGATGCTCACGCTGTCCTGGCAGATCACCCTGCTGGCGCTGGTGCTGCTGCCGGTGTTCGTGATCCCGGCCCGGCGGATGGGCAGCCGGATGGCCCGGATGCAGCGTGAGGCGGCGACGCTGAACGCGGCGATGGGCACCCGCATGACCGAGCGGTTCTCCGCCCCCGGCGCCACGCTGGTCAAGCTCTTCGGGCGGCCGGAGGAGGAATCGCGGGAGTTCGCCGAGCGGGCCCGCCGGGTCGCGGACATCGGGATCCGGACGGCGACCGCCCAGGCGGCCTTCATCACCGCCCTCACCCTGGTCTCGGCCCTCGCCCTGGCCCTCGTCTACGGCCTCGGCGGCTGGTTCGCCCTGCGCGGCGCCCTGGAACCGGGCGCGGTCGTGGCGCTCGCACTGCTCCTGACCCGGCTCTACGCGCCGCTGACCGCGCTCGCGGGGGCACGCGTCGAGGTGATGAGCGCACTGGTCAGCTTCGAGCGGGTCTTCGAGGTGCTCGACCTCAGGCCGCTCATCGAGGAGAAGCCGGACGCACGCCCGGTGCCCGACGGGCCCGTGGCGGTCGAGTTCGACGGGGTCCGCTTCGGCTACCCCGCCGCCGACAAGGTCTCCCTGGCCTCCCTGGAGGAGGTCGCGTCCCTGGACAAGCGAGGCGGCGACGAGGTCCTGCACGGCCTGTCCTTCCGTGCCGAACCCGGCCAGACCGTGGCACTCGTCGGCTCGTCCGGCGCGGGCAAGTCGACCATCGCGCAGCTGATGCCGCGCCTGTACGACACCGACGAGGGAGCCGTGCGCATCGGCGGCGTCGACGTCCGTGACCTCACGGCGCGGTCGCTGCGGCAGACCCTGGGCATGGTCACCCAGGACGGCCACCTCTTCCACGACACCGTCCGGGCCAACCTCCTGCTCGCCCGCCCCGAGGCCGCGGAGGACGACCTGTGGGACGCCCTGCGCCGGGCCCGCCTCGACACCCTCGTACGGTCCCTGCCCGACGGCCTCGACACCGTCGTCGGGGAACGCGGCTACCGCCTCTCCGGCGGCGAACGCCAGCGCATGACCATCGCCCGGCTGCTGCTGGCCCGCCAGCGCGTCGTCATCCTCGACGAGGCCACCGCCCACCTCGACAACACCTCCGAGGCCGCCGTCCAGGAAGCCCTCACCGAAGCCCTGGAAGGCCGCACGGCCGTCGTGATCGCCCACCGCCTCTCCACCGTCCGCGCGGCCGACCAGATCCTGGTCGTCGAGGCCGGCCGGATCGTGGAACGGGGCACGCACGAGGAACTCCTGGCGGCGGGGCAGCGGTACGCGGAGCTGTACCGCACCCAGTTCGCCGGACCGGCCGACGGGACGCGCGCAGCCGCGGTGGAGCAGGCCGCGTAGCGGCGTGAACGCCTGATGGGAGCCGTGCGTACTCCTGTCGAGTACTCCAGCCGGCAGCCCGCACCCGGAGAGGCGACGTGTCCCAGCAGCAACCGCCCGCACGACCCACCCGCCGCAGCCCGTCCCCCGCCCACCGGCCGCCGCGTGCCCTCGCGGCGGCCGGTGCCCTGCTGGTGCTGCCTCTCGTCGCGGCCTGCGGCGGCGGCGACCAGGGCGCCGGCGGCGGCAAGGCGGCGCCGAGCGTGACCGCCGCTCCCGCGGCCGGCGTCGTCGCACCGGCCAAGGTGGAGGTGATCGCCGGGCTGACCGGCTGCAAGGCGAAGATCCGCATCGACGCCGACGAGCTGCGCCAGGGCCTGTGCCACACCAAGGAGGCCGACTACGTCATCACCACCTTCCCCGAGGAGAAGTTCAAGGAGACGTGGCTGGAGGAGGCGCGCGTCTACGGTGGCAAGTACCTCGTCGGCACGCGCTGGGTGGTCAGTGTGAAACCGGCGCTGCTGGAGTCCTTCCGCGCGAAGCTCGGCGGCACGATCATTCAGCTGCGGGGCATCGGCCCCGAGCCGGGCAAGCGGTGACAGCAGCGGGGTCGTCCCGGGCGACTTCTTGTCGCTGATGCCGGCGGACGTCATGATGGTGCGGCTCGGCACATGAGCCGCCCCCCACGGCGGCCTCGGAGATTGAGTTCGTCGTGGTCGCCACCTTTCGTCGCCATTCGCTCGCGGGCGAGATGCTGGTGCTCCAGCTCGCCATCGTCGTGGTGGTGCTGCTGGCTGTCGCCGCGGTCTCCCTCGCCCAGTCGCAGGCCACCTTCAACCGCGTCGAGGGACGCCGGGTGAGCGCGCTCGCCGAGCAGCTGGCCGCCAACCCGCTGGTGCGCAGCCAGCTGGTGCGTCCCGCGCCGGGGGAGGCGCTCGCCCCGCTGGTGCTCGCCACGCAGGCGCAGTCGGGGGTGACGTCGGTGACGGTGGCCGACGGGGCCGGGCGGATCGTCAGCTCCACCAACCCGACGGTGATCGGCGAGCGGATACGGCTCGGGCCGGGCAGCGCGCGGGGGCGGGGCTGGTCCGGGCAGTTCACCCTGGACGGCAACCGCGAGCTGGCCGCCCAGGTGCCCGTCCTCGGAGCCACCGAGGAGAACCTGGGCCGGATCCTCGGCACGGTGATGATCGGCGAGGCCGATCCGACCGTGTGGCAGCGGCTCAGCGGCGCCTCCTCCTACCTGCTCGCCTATCTGGGCATCGCCAGCGGACTCGGCGTGGCCGGTTCCTGGCTGCTGGCGCGGCGGGTGAAACGGCAGACCCTCGGGCTGGAGCCGGGCGAGATCGCCGGACTCGCCGAGCACCGGGAGGCGATGCTGTACGGGATCGCCGAGGGCGTGATCGCCCTGGACCCGCAGCACCGGCTCACCCTCGTCAACGACATGGGCCGCCGGCTGCTCGGCCTGCCCGAGGACTGCGTCGGCCAGAGCCTGGAAGGGCTCGGCATCGACGGGCGGCTGCGCGACGTGCTGTCCGGCACCGCCGCCGGCGAGCGCGACGAGGTCGTCGTGCGCCACGGCCGGGTCCTGGTGATGAACCGGATGACCGTCACCAAGGACGGCCGGCCGCTCGGCTCGGTCACCACCCTGCGTGACCGCACCGAACTGGCCCGGCTGGAACGGGAGATCGGCTCCTTCCGCAGCTCCTCGGAGCTGCTGCGCGCGCAGGCGCACGAGTTCGCCAACCAGCTGCACACCATCTCCGGGCTGATCCAGATCGGCGAGCAGGACGAAGTCGTGCGCTACATCCGCGCGCTGAGCCGGCACCGCCAGTCCCTGGACGTCACCCTCAGCCGCCGCGTCCGGGACACCGCGGTGGCCGCGCTGCTGATGGCGAAGGCGTCCCTCGCGGCCGAACGGAAGGTCCGTCTGCGCATCTCGGACGACACCGCGCTGGAGCGGCTGGCCCCGGAGGACGCCGCCGATGTGGCGACCGTGGTGGGCAACCTGGTGGACAACGCCGTCGACGCCGCCGCCGCCCGGGACGACGCCTGGGTGGAGGTCGCGCTGCGGCAGGACGCCTCCAGCGTGGAGATCGTGGTGCGCGACTCCGGACCGGGTGTCGCTCCCGAACTGGCCCGCGAGGTGTTCTCCCACGGCTTCACCACCAAGGCCGCGCGGGAGGGCGAGCGCGGCATCGGACTGGCCCTGACCAAGCTGGTCTGCGAACGGCACGGGGGAGAGATCTCGGTGGCCAACACCCCCGAAGGGGCCGTGTTCACCGCACGCATGACCGTCAGCCACCTCACCGGCACGGTGGCGGAAGGAGCGGCCCCATGACCACTGCGAGCGACAAGGCGGGCGCGATCGACGTCCTCGTGGTCGACGACGACTTCATGGTGGCCAGAGTCCACCGCGCGTTCGTCGGACGCGTCGAGCCGTTCCGCGTCGTCGGCACGGCCCACACGGGCGGACAGGCCATCGAGGCGGTCGACGAACTGCGCCCCGACCTCGTCCTGCTCGACCTGTACCTTCCCGACCTCTTCGGGCTCGACGTCATTTCCCGGCTGCGCACCGCCGGGCACGACTGCGATGTCATGGTCATCAGTGCGGCGACGGAGGCCGACACCGTACGCGGCGCGGTCCGCCGCGGTGTGGTCGACTACCTGCTCAAACCCTTCGAGTTCGACGATCTGCGTCTTCGCCTGGAGCGCTACGCCGCCCAGCGGGGACGGCTGCTCACGACGGTGGTCCGGGGGCAGGCGGACGTGGACCGCGTCCTGGCCGGCGCGTTCGCCCCCGCACCGGCGTCCACCCTGCCCAAGGGCATGAGCGTGGAGACCGCCGTCCTCGTCGAGCGGGCCCTGCGCGAGGCGGACGGCACCCTGTCCGCCACCGAGTGCGCAGCCGCCACCGGCGTGTCCCGGGTCAGCGCCCGCCGCTACCTGGAGTACTTCCACGGCACGGGCAGCGCGGAGGTGTCCCTGCGCTACGGCGCCGCCGGCCGGCCCGAGCGCCGCTACGGCTGGCGGGCCTGAGCCACCACCCGGAGCCCCGCCGCGGGGCCCGTCTCCTCGTGGTGGGCCTGCACGCGCCGCAGCAGGGAGGCGAGTTGCTCCCGTTCGGTCTCGCTCAGCGGCGTCAGGAGGTCGTCGTCCGCGGACGCGATGTCGGCGCTGAGGTGGTCGAGGGCGGTCCGGCCCTCCGGGGTGATGCGGACGTCGACGCGGCGGCGGTCGGTGAGGCTGCGGACGCACTCGACCTGCCCCGCGCCGGCCAGGTCCTTCACGATCTTCGCGAGGTCACTGGCGTTCATGTCCAGCCGGGCGGCCAGCACGCCCTTGGGCTGCGGACCGAGGTCGGCGACCAGGGTCAGCACGGTCAGGTGCCACAACCGCAGCCCTCTGGCGGTGAGCTTCTCCGACAGGGTGCGGCGGGCGGCCTTCCCCGTCGCGTACATCAGGTACGCGCTGAGGTTCAGCACGCTGGGCGGCGTCATGCGTGAACGTTAGCCCGCCTGTGCCCTTCCTGTGAACGCCGGTCGGAAACCGGCGACTTGAGTACTGCCGGGCGGCACGTCAGGGGCGGTTGGTGAGGTAGCCGCCCATGGAGGTGAAGTACTCGGCCGCGGGCAGCTCCCGGCCGTCCTCGGTCCGTACGCGTGTGAGGGCCAGGCCGTGGTTGCGTCCGGTGCGGGCGTCGGCGCCGGCGACGATCACCACGCCGTCGCCCTCGCGGTAGAAGACGCGGCCGGGCGTGCCGCCGTAGCGGCCCTCGGACACGAACGAGGCCAGCACCTCGAGCCGCTTGCCCTTGTGGAAGGTGTAGGCGCTGGGGTACGGCTCGGACTGGGCGCGCACCAGGCGCTCCAGATCCTCCGCGGGCCACGTCCAGTCGATGCGGCTGTCCTCGTCGGCCCGCTTGTGGAAGAAGGACGCGTGGGAGCGGTCCTGCCTGGTGAACTCCGTCTGCCCGGAGGCGATCAGGCCGAGCGCGCCGATGGTGACCGGGGCGATGAGGTCGACGGTCTTGTGGAAGAGGTCGGTCGCGGTGTCCGTCGGGCCGACCGGCACGGCCTCCTGCCGGACGATGTCGCCGGCGTCGAGCTCGTCGTTCATCATGTGCGCGGTGACGCCCACTTCGGACTCGCCGTTGATGAGCGCCCAGATCAGCGGGGAGAACCCGGCGTACTTCGGCAGCAGCGAGTCGTGCACGTTCAGCGTGCCGTGGCGCGGCAGGCCGAAGATGCGCGGGGGGATCCAGGTGCGCCAGTTGTTGGCCACGATGATGTCCGGGTCGGCCTCCTTGAGGCGCTCGAACAGTTCCTCGTCGTCAGGGCGGTTGCGGATCAGCACCGGGACGCCGTGCTCCTCGGCGAGGTCGGCGACGGAGTCGCTCCAGATCTTCTCGTAGGCGTGCTCGCTCTTGGGGTGGGTGACGACCAGCACCACGTCGTGCTCGGACTCCAGGAGGGCTTGCAGGGTGCGGTGCCCCCAGGTCTGGTAACCGAACATGACGACCCGCATGGGGTTCCTCCTCAGAGCAAGGTGATGGCGAGGCAAGTAAAGCAAGCCTTACCTTAGTACGCAATGGGGCCGCGTGAGGGCCGAGTTGACGGAGCCCGGTCCGCGGGGTGTCCGTTTCGTCCTGTCGACACCTCAACGGGTTTAGCTTAGGCTCACCTAAGTTCCGTGGTGTGCCGCTTCGTTGGCATGCCCGCCTTTCGTTCCCTCCACACCTGACACGCGGCTGCCCCGCACGATGGGAGTGACATGTCGCAGGTTCTTCCTGGTGACGCACCACCGGTCCATGACCTGATCGGTATCGGCTTCGGGCCGTCCAATGTGGCCATGGCGATCGCGCTCCGCGAGCACAACACCCGCGTCGGCAGGCAGGAGGCGGTCACCGCTCACTTCTTCGAGCAGCAGCCCCGCTTCGGCTGGCACCGCGGCATGCTCATCGACGACGCCACCATGCAGGTCTCCTTCCTCAAGGACCTGGTGACACTGCGGAACCCGGCCAGCGAGTACAGCTTCCTCTGCTACCTGCAGAGCAAGGGCCGGCTGATCGACTTCATCAACCACAAGAACCTGTTCCCGCTGCGCGTGGAGTTCCACGACTACTTCGAGTGGGCCGCGGCCCAGGTCGACGACATGGTCTCCTACGGCCACGAGGTCGTCGGTGTCGCGCCCGTGACCCGCGACGGCGTCGTGGAGTACCTGGAGGTGACCGTCCGGTCGGGCGGCGGCCTCGAAATCCACCGGGCCCGCAACCTCGTCATCGGCACCGGCCTGCGCCCCCTCATGCCCGAGGGCGTGGAGCGCGGCGAACGCGTCTGGCACAACTCCGAACTGCTCGCCAAAGTCGACGGGTTGGAGGGCACCTCGCCCTCCCGGTTCGTCGTCGTCGGCGCCGGTCAGAGCGCCGCCGAGAACGTCGCCTACCTGCACCGCCGCTTCCCCCGGGCCGAGGTCTGCGCCGTCTTCTCCCGCTACGGCTACAGTCCCGCAGACGACAGCAGCTTCGCCAACCGGATCTTCGACCCCCAGGCGGTCGACGAGTACTTCGCGGCGCCCGAGGACGTCAAGCGCCGGCTGATGGACTACCACGGCAACACCAACTACTCCGTGGTGGACATCGACCTGATCGACGACCTCTACCGGCAGTCGTACCAGGAGAAGGTCCTCGGCACCGAGCGCCTGCGGTTCCTCAACGTCTCGCGGCTCACCGCCGTGAAGGAGACACCCACCAGCGCCCTGGCCACCGTGACGTCCCTCGTCACCGGCGAGGAGACCGACCTGGACGCGGACGTCGTGGTCTTCGCCACCGGCTACAGCCCCGCCGACCCCACGAGCCTGCTCGGCGAGGTCGCCGACCGCTGCCTCCGCGACGACGAGGGCCGCGTCCGCGTCGACCGCGACTGGCGCATCGCGACCGACCCCGCCCTGCGGTGCGGCATCTACCTGCAGGGCGGCACGGAGCACACGCACGGCATCACCTCGTCCCTGCTGTCCAACACCGCCATCAGGGTGGGCGAGATCCTGGACTCGCTCCTCGGCCGCGGGACCGGGTCCGCCGCGGACCGGACGCGCACGCTCGCCGACGGCACGGGAAGCACGGCCCGTCAGTAAACACCGAGCACGATCAACTCACCGCCGGCGCAAGGGATAACGTACGTCCGCATGGGCACGACTGCTGTGGTGGAGCGCCCCGCGCCCGGGGGCATGGCGAAGGCCCGTCGGCGACGGGTCCTGGGTCTGGGCATCCTTCTGGCGGTCCTCGTGGCCGCGGCGACGCTGTCGCTCGCCGTCGGCGCGCGGGCGCTGAGCCCAGCGGAGGTCTGGCACGGGCTCTTCGGAGCCCCGACGTCCGACCAGCGGCTCACGGAGATCCGGCTCATCGTGGAGACCGTACGGGTGCCCCGTACGGTGCTCGCGGTCGTGGCGGGCATCGCCCTGGGGATCGGCGGGGCGCTGATCCAGGGATACACCCGCAACCCGATCGCCGACACCGGCCTGCTCGGAGTGAACACCGGCGCCTCGTTCGCCGTGGTGTCGGTGATCGCCGTGTTCGGGTTCTCCGACCCGTTCCAGTACGTCTGGTTCGCCTTTCTCGGGGCGGCGGTCGCCGGTGTCGTGGTGTTCGGGCTCGCGAGCATCGGCCGGGGGGCCGGCAACCCGCTGACGCTGGCACTGGCCGGGCAGGGCATCACGGTGTTCCTCATGGCGATGACCACGGCGGTCGCGCTGTCGAACCAGGCCTCGCTGAACGCGCTGCGGTTCTGGAACGCGGGCTCCGTGGCGGGCGTCGGATTCGACGTCATCCGGCCGGTGACCGTGTTCGTCGCCGTCGGTCTCGTGCTGGCCCTGACCACACTGCCCTCCCTCAACCTGCTCAACCTGGGCGACGACGTGGCGCGGGGGCTCGGCGTGAACATCGCGCTGAGCCGGACCGTCGGCATCACCGCCATCACGCTGCTGGCGGGGGCGGCGACGGCCGCGTGCGGCCCCATCGCCTTCCTCGGCCTCATGGTGGCCCACGTGGCCCGCCATCTGACCGGCCCGGACTACCGCTGGCTGGTGCCCTGCGCCGGACTGCTCGGCGCCGTCGTCCTGCTGGTCTGCGACATCGTCGGCCGGCTGGTGGTCAGGCCGGGCGAGCTGGACGCCGGTGTCGTCGTGGCGCTCCTCGGCGCCCCCTTCTTCGCGGTGCTCGTCTGGCGCGGAAAGTTCAGGAGCGCATGAACGTGACCGATGTGAAGCCGTCGCTGCCGCCGGGCGTGCGGCTGGGCCGGGTGTCGTTCGTCTGGCGGCCCTGGCTCGTGAGCGTCTCGCTGGTGCTGGCGGCGGGGGCCTTCCTGGTGTTCTGCGTGTCCATCGGCGTCGGGGATTTCCCCATCGGCCTGCCGCAGGTGATCCGTACGCTCCTCGGGCGGGGCGAGCAGGTCGACGAGTTCGTCATCATGGACCTGCGGATGCCGCGCGCCCTGGCCGGGCTCGTCGTGGGGATCGCGCTGGGGGTGTCCGGGGCGATCACTCAGTCCATCGCCCGGAACCCCCTGGCCAGCCCGGACGTCCTGGGCATCACCGCGGGCGCCAGCGCGGTCGCGGTGTTCCTGGTGACGGTGTCGGGCGGTGCCGCCGCGGCCGTGGCCGACACCGTGGGCCTGTCGGCGGCGGCGCTCGCCGGCGGTCTCACCACGGGACTGCTGGTGTACTTCCTGGCCTGGCGGCGCGGAATCGACGGCTTCCGGCTCATCCTCATCGGCATCTCCGTGAGCGCGGTCATGGAGGCCATCACCACCTGGCTGCTCGTCACGGCCGACATCAGGGACGTGGCCCAGGCGCAGGCCTGGCTGGTCGGCTCGCTCGACGACCGCTCGTGGGGCGAGGTCCAGGTGGCCCTGTGGGGCACGCTCGTCCTGCTGGTCGTCGTGGCCGCCGTCGCGTTCCAGTTCAAGCCGATGCACTTCGGCGACGAGGTCGCCGCCGGCCTGGGTGTGCGGTACACGGCCGTGCGGGCGGTGCTGCTGCTGTGCGCCGTACTGCTGGCCGGTGTGGCGGTGAGCGCGGCGGGCCCGGTCCCGTTCGTGGCGCTGGTCGCTCCGCAGGTGGCGATGCGTCTGGCCCGTTGCCCCACGCCGCCGATGGTGGCCTCGGGCCTGGTGGGCGCGCTGCTGCTGATCGGCTCCGATCTGGTCGCGCGGGCGGTCCTGCCGGTCTCGCTCCCGGTCGGCGTGGTCACCGCGGCGATCGGTGGGCCCTTCCTCGTCTACCTGCTGGTGCGCGCGAACCTCCGGTAGATGTACAAGAGTCAGGTGAACCTAAGCAAGGGGGGACCCGTGGTCGCACAGTCCGTCACCGAGGCCGCGGTCGGCGGCGCCTCGCGGCTGGCAGCCCGAGGCGTCACGGTCGGCTACGGCGGCCGGGTCGTCATCGACGGCCTCGACGTGGCGATACCGCCCGGCGTCATCACCACGATCATCGGTCCCAACGGCTGTGGGAAGTCGACCCTGTTGCGGACGCTGTCGCGGCTGCTCAAGCCGGCCAGCGGGACGGTCGTCCTGGACGGCGAGGACATCGGCAGGCTCAGGACGCGGGACGTGGCGAAGAAGCTCGGTCTGCTGCCGCAGGCGCCGGTCGCGCCGGAGGGGCTGACCGTGGCCGACCTGGTGGCCAGGGGCCGTCACCCGCACCAGAGCTGGCTGCGGCAGTGGTCGTCCGACGATGCCGGCGTGGTGGAACGCGCCCTCGCCATGACCGGGGTGTCCGACCTGGCCGACCGTCCGGTCGACGCGCTGTCCGGCGGGCAGCGGCAGCGTGTCTGGATCTCCATGACGCTGGCTCAGGGCACCGATCTGCTGCTCCTGGACGAGCCGACGACCTATCTGGACCTGGCGCACGCCGTCGATGTCCTCGACCTGGTGGACGACCTGCACGAGTCGGGCTGCACCGTCGTCATGGTGCTGCACGACCTCAACCTGGCCGTGCGCTACAGCGACAACCTCGTGGTGATGCGGGAGGGGTCGATCCTGGCGCAGGGGCATCCACGGGATGTCGTCACCGCCGAACTGCTGCACGAGGCCTTCGGGTTGCGCGCTCAGGTGATCGACGACCCGGTGGGCGACCGGCCGCTGATCGTGCCGATCGGGCGTACTCATGTGCACCCGGGACACATCCCGATAAAGGAGTAGAAGTAAGGCTAGGCTAACCTCATTCGGTCGCGATAAGGTTTGCCTGCCCTTAGGCGAGGGTGCAGCGAACTAGCGCGAAAGCAAGGGGTTCTGGATGCTCCTCCATCGAACGACGCCCGGAAAGCCACGGCGGCGGCTGGCGGCGGTACTGTCCGCGGTCGCCCTCGGCGTCGGTCTCCTCGCGGGATGCGGTTCCGACTCGGCGGACACGGCGGGCGACAAGAGTGACGGCACTCAGGCCGCGGCCGCCGGCGCGTTCCCGGTCACCGTGGAGCATGCGTTCGGATCCACGAAGGTCGAGAAGGCGCCCCAGCGGGTCGTCTCCGTCGGCTACACCGACGACCAGACCATCCTGGCGTTCGGCATCAAGCCCGTCGGCATGGTCGACCAGTACCCGAACCCGCCGGGCAAGAGCCCCGACATCAACACCCAGTGGCCCTGGGTGAAGGACAAGTGGGGCGACACCAAGCCCGAGGTCGTCATGAAGAACGGCGACTCCGGCCCCAACTACGAGAAGATCGCGGCCCTTCGCCCCGACCTGATCGTCGCGGTCTACTCCGAGATCGACCAGGCCGCCTACGACAAGCTCTCCAGGATCGCCCCCACGGTGGCCCGCACCAAGGGCGAGAAGGAGCCCTTCAGCGCCCCCTGGCAGGACAACGCCCTGCACATCGCCAAGGCCCTCGGCAAGGCCGATGAGGGCCAGAAGATGGTCGACGACATCCAGGGGCAGCTCGACACGGCCAAGAAGGAACACCCCGAGCTCGGCAAGGAGACCGCCGTCGCGCTGTCCTGGTACGAGAACTCGGTGGCGCCGTTCACCTCCACCGACGTGCGTGGCCGGCTCGTGACGGGTATCGGCTTCAAGTACCAGACCGGGATCGACAAGGTCGCCGGAGGCAGCTTCTACACCAAGCTCTCGCCCGAGCGCATCGACCTCGTCGACGTGGACCGCATCTTCGTCATCAACGACAAGGCCGACACCGAGGCGCTCAAGAAGTTCAAGCTGTTCGCCAACCTCGACGCCGTGAAGAAGGGCAACGTGTCCTACCTGCTCGACAGCGAGGGGCCGGCGGTCGGCGCGGCCATCTCCCAGGGCACCCTGCTGTCCATGCCGTACGCGATCGACGAGCTCGTCAAGTCGGTCGAGTAGGACGTGAGCACCACCGACACGCGCGTCGCCCCGGCGACCCTGCGCACGACGACCGGACGCGAAGCCGGCCGCTGGGTCGCGGCACGCTGCCGCGAGATGCCCGGGCTGACCACCGCGACCGTGCTCACCACGGTCGCGGGGGCGGCGCTCCAGGTGCTCCCGGTGCTCCTGCTCGGCCGGGTGGTCGACGGGGTCGTCGGGGGCGAGGACCGCTCGGTCCTCGTCACGATCGGTGTCCTGATCGGTGCCGCCGCGCTGCTCGGCGCGGCGGCCACCGCGGTGTCCACCTACCTGATCGGACGGCTGGGCGCTGATCTGCTCGCGCGGCTGCGCGAAGGCGCGGTCCGCGCGGTGCTCGGCATGCCGAGCGCGCGGATCGAGCAGGTCGGCCGGGGAGACGTACTCTCCCGGGTCGGTGACGACGTGGCCGTCATCTCCAAGGGCATCCGCACGGCCGTCCCCACGGTGTTCTCGGCGGGCGTGCTGGTCGTCATCGCGACCCTCGGCATGTTCGGGCTGGACTGGCGGCTGGGCCTGGCCGGCGCGGGTGCGCTGCCCGCGTACGCGCTGGCGCTGCGCTGGTACCTGCCCCGCTCCGCACCGCTCTACCGGAAGCAGCGCGTGGCCCAGGCCGATCGCGCCCAGGCTTTCATCAGCGGCCTGAACGGCATCGACACGGTCCGTGCCTACCGTCTGGAGAACGCCTTCCGCGAGAAGGTCACCACCGAGTCGTGGCGGGTGCGCGAGCTAGGTATCGAGGTGTTCCGGTTCTTCGGCCGGTTCGTCGGCCGGGAGAACCGCGCCGAGTTCATCGGGCTGGTCCTGATCCTCGTGGTCGGGTACGCCCTGCTGGAGACCGACGCGGCCAGCCTGGGCGAGGTGTCGGCGGCCCCGCTGCTGTTCCACCGGCTGTTCACCCCGCTGGGCGCCATCATGTTCACCTTCGACGAGGCGCAGAAGTCGGGCGCGAGCCTGACCCGCCTGGTCGGGGTGCTCGGGGAGTCCGCCGAGGAGCGGCTGGTCGGCGACGAGTCCGTCCCGGCGGCCCGGGCCGGGGCGTACCCGGTGACCGTCGAGGGGCTGACGTTCCGTTACCCCGGCTCCGAGGAGCCGGTGCTGCGGGACGTCGACCTGACGATCCCGGCCGGCGGGTCGCTCGCCCTGGTGGGCGCCACGGGTGCGGGCAAGACGACCCTGGCCGCCCTGATCGCCGGTATCGGCACTCCGGAGGCCGGGTCGGTGCGTATCGGGACGACGGACCTCGCCGACCTGGACGAGGCCGGGGCGCGGGCCCTGGTGAGCATCCTGACGCAGGAGACGCACGTGTTCTCCGGCCCGCTCGCCGACGACCTGCGGCTGTCCGCGCCGGGGGCGAGCGACGCCGAGCTGAGGGAAGCGTTGCGGACCGTCGGTGCCGAGGGCTGGGTGTCCGCGCTGCCCGACGGGCTCGACACCCTCGTCGGCGAGGGCGGTGAGCGCCTGGACGTCACCAAGGTCGCCCAGATCGCCCTGGCACGGCTGGTGCTGGGCCGGGCGCCGGTGGTGGTGCTCGACGAGTCGACCGCGGAGGCCGGCAGCGAGGGCGCCGCCGAGCTGGAGCGGGCCGTGGTGGCCGCCTGTGCGGGCCGGACCACGCTGTTCGTGGCGCATCGGCTGACCCAGGCGATGGCCGCGGACCGGATCGCCGTGCTCGACGCGGGGCGTGTCGTGGAGCAGGGGACGCACGAGGAGCTGGTGGCTCTGGGCGGCCGGTACGCACGACTGTGGCGGGCCTGGCGAGAGGGTAGTTAGGCAAGCCTTATTTAGGTTAGCCTAACTCCACATTCTGGAAGGGACGCTGAGTCTTCGATGATGCAACCGCGCGCTCGTCTCGCACCGCTTTCCCCCACGCGCCTGGCCGATGTGCGCCGGCGGATCGGCGACTACCCGGACGGGACCATCACCGAGGCCTGCGCCATCGCCCTGTCGTACTGGGCGACGGGCCGGAGCCCCGAGGGCATCGACCTCACCCCCGGCACGCTCTTCGCCGACGTCCTCGGCTGGGTCGACAACGGGGGCAGCGCGCCCGGTGGTTGGGAGGTCACCCCGGACGGCCACGGCATCACCGTCCCCGACGGCGTCACACCCGAGGACGCGCAGCTCGCGCTGGACGACCTGGCCGACTTCCCGGACCGGCCGCTCGGCACCGTCGGCCCGTCCAGCGTCGCGGCCAGGCTCCGGACCCTGGCCGGGTGGAACGACAACCGGGCCGACCGGGTCCGCCCCACCATCGTGGAGATGTTCCACGAGCAGGCACGTACCCGGCCGGACGCCGTGGCCGTCGTCGACGAGCACCGCACGCTGACCTACCGTGAAGCGGCCGAGCACGCGGGCCAGTTGGCCCACCACCTGCTCGCACGCGGACTCGGCTCCGAGCAGGTCGTGGGCATCTCCCTGACCCGCTCCGCCGACATGGTCATCGGGCTGCTCGCCGTGCTCCAGGCCGGCTGCGCCTTCGTACCGCTCGATCCGCAGTGGCCCGCCGCGCGCCGGATCGTCGTCATCGAGGACGCCCGGGTCGTCGTCCAGCTCAACGCCTCGGGCGAGCACGACCCGGCCGAACCGGACGCCGTGGCCGTCGACCTCGGCGACTGGCAGTACGGCTCCTACCCGGCGGAGGGGCCCGGCGTCACCGTCCTCGGCGACGCCCTGGCGTATGTGATCTTCACGTCCGGTTCGACCGGCCGCCCCAAGGGCGCGATGATCCGTCACGAGGCGATCAGCGAACGCCTGCTGTGGCAGGTGAACGAGATCCTCGGCTTCGGCCACGACGACGCCTCGCTGTTCAAGGCGCCGCTGTCCTTCGACATCTCCATCAACGAGATCTTCCTGCCGCTGGTCTCCGGCGGCCGGCTCGTCGTCCTGCGGCCCGGCGGCGAACGCGACCCGCACCACCTGCTGAGCGTCATCGCCGAACAGCGCGTCACCTTCACGTATCTGGTGTCCTCCATGCTGGACGTGCTGCTGGAGATGGCGGGCGACACCGGCCGTCTCGACAGCCTGCGGCACGTGTGGTGCGGCGGGGAGGTGCTCACCCCCGAGCTGTACGAGCGGTTCCGCACCAGGCTCGACAACGTCCCCATGTACCACGGCTACGGCCCCGCCGAGACGACGATCGGTGTCTCGCACGTCATCTACCGGGGCGCCGCGGAACGCCTGTCGACGTCGATCGGCAAGGCCAACCCCAACACCCAGCTGTACGTCCTGGACGAGGAACTGCGCCCGGTACCGGTCGGGGTCGGCGGCGAACTGTACGTGGGCGGCTTCCTCCTGGGCCGCGGATACGTGGGCGCCCCCGGCCTGACCGCCTCCCGGTTCGTGGCCAACCCCTTCGCGGACGACGGCTCCCGGCTGTACCGGACCGGCGACCTCGCCCGCTTCGCCCCCGACGGATCGCTGGACTTCCTCGGCCGCGCCGACAACCAGATCAAGATCCGCGGCATGCGACTGGAGATCGAGGACGTCGAGGCCGGTCTCGCCGAACACCCCCGGGTCCGGCACACCTGCGTCGTCGCGAAGAAGAACACGGCGGGCGGCACCTACCTGGTCGGCTACGTCATCCCGGCCACCGGCGGCGAGGACCTGCGGGCGGACGAGGTCAAGGCGTGGGCCGCCGAGCACATGGTCGAGTACATGGTGCCCGCCCACCTCGTCGTGATGGAGGAGTTCCCGCTCACCGCCAACGGCAAGCTCGACCGCAACGCCCTGCCCGAGCCCACGATCGAAACGGGCTCGCTCGTCCGGCCCACCACCGACGACGAGCGCGCGGTGTGCGCCGCGGTCGCGCAGGTCCTGCGGCTCGACGAGGTCGGTGTCGACCAGGACTTCTTCCAGCTCGGCGGCGACAGCATCCTGGCGATCTCCCTGCTGAGCGCCCTGCGCGACGAGGGCCTCCACGTCACGGCACGGCAGATCTTCACCCACAGCACCGTGGGCGCACTGGCCGCGGTCGCGAGCCGTGAGGACGTCTCCACCGCGGACCACGGCGACGTCGCCACCGGAACCGTCGTGGGATCGCCCATCGTGCAGTGGCTCGGTGAGACCACGGACGCCGTCGACGGCTTCGTCCAGTCCGTCGTGCTCAACACCCCGGCGGACCTGACCGCGGACGCCCTCGACGAGATCCTCTCGGCCCTCGTCCGGCACCACGACATGCTGCGCGCCAAGCTGGTGCGCGGCGACGACTGGAGCTTCGACATCCCGGAGGCGGACGGGGCGTTCGTGACCTGGCAGGAGAGTGATCTGCCGGTCGAGGAGTGCGTCGCGCTCGCCACCGAGGGGCTGGACCCGGACGCCGGCTCGATGCTGCGTGCCGTCTGGCGCCGTGAGGCACGGCAACTGGTCCTGGTCGCCCACCATGTGGTGATCGACGGCGTGTCCTGGCGGGTCCTGATGGAGGACCTGGCCACCGCCTGGCGGCAGTCCACCTCGGGCATGCCGATCGAACTGCCCCCGGTGGGCACGTCGTTCCGGCGCTGGACCCAGCTGCTGGAACGTGCCGCGTTCGACGCGGACAGCGCCTACTACCGGCGCCCCCTGCCGGGAGAGGACCACCCGCTGGGCAGGCGCGCCCTGTCCGCGGCCGACACCGTCGCGCACGAGCGGCTGCGGACCGTCTCGGTCGGCCCCGAGATCACGGCCGCCCTGCTGGGCGAGATCCCCGCGAAGTTCCACGCGGGCGTCAACGACGTCCTGCTGACCGCGCTCGCCGTCGCCCTCGCCCGCCGGCGCCGCGACCTCGGCCAGGACCAGACGTTCGCCCACATCGAACTCGAAGGCCACGGCCGCGAAGGACAGTTCGTCGCGGGCTCCGCAGGCTTCGATCCGGAACTGTCGCGCACCGTCGGCTGGTTCACCACCCTCTTCCCGGTGACCGTCGACCCCGGCACGGCGGCCGACCTCACCACCCCCGCGTATCTGACCGCCGCCCTCAAGGCGGTCAAGGAGGACCTTGCCCGGGTGCCGGACAACGGCATCTCCTACGGCGCCCTGCGCTACCTCACCCACAGCGAGTTCGACGCCCCCGCACCGCAGGTGCTCCTCAATTACCTCGGCCGCTTCGCCGCCGGCGCCCCCGGCGACTGGCAACTCGCGGGCACCACCGGCCAACTGGGTGAGAAGCGCGACCCGCGGATGCGCCTGCCGCGCGCCCTGGAGTTCAACGCGATCGCCGAACCCGCCGCCTCCGGCGCGTACGAACTGGTCACCACCATCTCCTGGCCCGACGGCATGTTCACCGACGCCGACATCACGACACTCGGCGACTACTTCCGCACGGCCCTGGCTGGACTCGCCGCGCTCGGCGAGGGCGGCCACTCGCCCAGCGACTTCCCCCTGGTGCCGCTCACCCAGACCGACGTCGACGCCCTGGACGGCCCGGCGCTGCGGGACATCCTGCCGCTGACCCCGCTGCAGGAGGGCCTGTACTTCCACTCGGTCTTCGACGACGACTCGGCGGGCGCCTACGTCGAGCAGCAACTCCTGACCCTGGACGGCGAGGTGGACGCCGACCGGCTCGCGGCGGCCGCCACCCGCCTGCTCACCCTCTTCCCGAACCTGGCCGCCCGGTTCACCGCCCTCGCCGACGGCCGCGTGGTCTCCGTGCTGGAGAGCGGCGTCCAGGCCCCCTTCACCACACTGGACCGCCCCGGCATCACCGACGAGGAGATACGCGCCCTCACCGAACGGGACCGCCGCGCCGGATTCGACCTGGCCAACGGCCCGTTGATGCGATACACGCTCATCCGCACCGGCTCCGGCCGGAACGTCCTGGTGCAGACCGTGCACCACATCATCGCCGACGGCTGGTCCGTGCCGCCGATGCTCCGCGCACTGCTCGCCGAGTACCACGCCCCGGGGACCGTCTACCCGATCGGCGGCTTCGCCGACTACGTGCACTGGCTCGCCCGACGCGACGACGACGAGAGCGACCGCGTCTGGAGTGCCGAACTCGCCGGCCTGCCCGGCCCCTCGCTGGTCGCCGAGGACCACACCCCGTCGGACCGCTTCGCCGACACCGCCGCGGAGCCGGAGGGCGACCTCGACGCCGCCGTCCGCGAGGCCGGCGTGCCGCTGAGCGTGGCCGTGCACAGCGCCTGGGCCGTGACGCTCGGCGGCATCCTGCACGGCAGCGACGTGGTGTTCGGCTCCACCGTCTCCGGACGCGACGCCGAGGTGCCCGGCATCGGGGACATGGTGGGCCTGTTCATCAACACCATCCCCGTACGCGCCCGTTGGGCCGATGGAACCACCTCCTCCGACCTGCTCGCCTCGGTACGCGAGCACCAGAGCGCGGTCCTGCCGCACCAGCACGTCTCCCTGGCGAGGATCGGCCGCCAGGCCGGCGCCGGCTCCCTGTTCGACACCCTCGTCGTCTTCGACGTGGCGACCGATGTCGCCGCCCTGCGACGACCCGACGACACGCTGGTCGTCTCCGACCTCGTCAACGAGGGCGCCCCGCACTACCCGCTCACGCTGGTGGTCGAGCGCGCGCTCGACGGACGGCCGCGCTTCAACCTGATCTACGACGGCGAACTGCTGCGGGAGACAACCGCACAGTCGATCCTGCACACGTTCACCCACACCCTCACCGGCCTGCTCACCCGGCCGGACGCCCTGGTCGACGACCTGGCACCCGAGAGCGAGCGGCGTCCCGCACCGATCACCCCGACGACGCTGGGCGGCCTGTTCGACGCCGCCGCGCGCCGCGACCCCGCCGCCACCGCCGTCACCCAGTGCGGCCTCGACGGCGGCACCCGGTCCCTGACCTACGGCGAACTGGCCGACACCAAGAACGAACTGGCCTCCGCCCTGCGCGCGGCCGGGGTCGGGCTGGGCAAGCGGGTCGCCGTGGCCGTCCCGCGCTCCCTGGAACAGGTCGTCGCCCTGGTCGCCATCGTCAGCGCGGGCGGCGCCTACGTCCCGCTGGACCTCGCCTACCCGGACGACCGGCTGGAGTACATCCTCGCCGACGCCGCACCCCAGGTCGTCCTGGTGGACCGTGAGCAGCGCGACCGCTTCACGGAGCTGCTGGCCAGGGCAGGCGTCCCGGCCCGGGTGCTCGTGCAGGGCGACGAACTGCCGGCGGGGGACACCACCGAGCCCGAGGTGAGCTGGCACAACCCCGCCTACGTCATCTACACCTCCGGATCGACCGGCAGGCCCAAGGGCGTCGCCGTCCCGCACTCCGGCGTGGTGAGCCTGCTCGCCAACACCCAGCCCGACATGGACTTCGGCCCGCAGGACGTGTGGGTCCAGTTCCACTCCTTCTCCTTCGACTTCGCGGTCTGGGAGCTGTGGGGCGCGCTGGCGTACGGCGGCGAACTGCTGGTGCCCGAGTACGGGCTGACGCGCTCCCCGGTCGACTTCCACCGGCTGGTCCGCGAGCACGGAGTCACCGTGCTCAACCAGACCCCGTCGGCGTTCTACCAGTTCATCGAGGCCGACCGGCTCGCCGGCGAGCCGCTGCCCGCACTCCGCCGGATCATCTTCGGCGGCGAGGCGCTGGACCTCGGGCGGCTGCGCGGCTGGGTCGAGCGGCACGGCACGGGCGCGCCCGAGCTGGTCAACATGTACGGCATCACCGAGACGACCGTCCACGTCACCCGCCGGGTGCTCACCGACGAGGACTTCGGCCCCGGCGACGACGCCAGCCCGATCGGCGGCCCGATCCCCGGCCTGGTCACCTACCTGCTCGACGACCGGCTCCGCCCGGTGCCGCCCGGCAAGGTCGGTGCCATCTACGTCGCCGGCGACCAGGTGTCGCTCGGCTACCTCGGCAGGCCCGGACTCACCGCCGGCCGCTTCGTGGCGAACCCGTTCGCGGACGACGGCTCCCGCATGTACCACACGGGCGACCTGGCCATCCGCACCCTCGACGGCGAGCTCCAGTTCACCGGCCGCGCCGACGACCAGGTACAGCTGAAGGGCTTCCGCATCGAGCTGGGCGAGGTCGAGTCCGCCGTACGGGAACTCGACGGTGTGGTGGACGTGGCCGTCACGGTGGCGGACAGCGGCGATCACCTGGTCGCGCACGTGGTGGGCCAGGCACCGGGCGACTTCGCCGAGTTGCTGTCCACGAAGCTGCCCGTGCACATGGTCCCGGGTCGACTCCTCACGATCGACGCCCTGCCGCTGACGGTCAACGGCAAGCTGGATCGAAAGACCCTGACTGAACGTACCTTTGGGGGCGCGGGGCTGTATCCATATGCGGCTCCGCCGCGGGGCGCGACCAGCCCCAACGCACCCGCAGACAAGAACTCAGCAGTCACCGCACTCATCGAGATCTTCACTCAGACACTGCCCGGCACAGCCGTCGACGCCGACACCGACTTCTTCCACGCCGGAGGCGACAGCATCGTCGCCATCACGGTCGTGAACAGGGCCCGGACCCTCGGCCTGCAGATCTCACCCCGGGAGGTCTTCCTGCTCAAGACCCCCCGCGCACTGGCCGACAACCTGGCGACGAGCACACCGCAGACAGCCGCCCCCGCCCCCGCCCGCCGCGAGGACGGCCCCCTCACCCCCACCCCCATCATCCTGCGCCAACGCGAACTGGGCGGCTCCCTCACCCGATTCGCCCAGGCCAGGACCCTCCAAGCTCCCGAAGGCACCGCCTTCACCGACGCCCAGCGCGCCGCGAACGCCGTAGTCGCCGCCCACCCGACCCTGCGACTGCGCCTGCGCATCGAGCACGGCGTGTGGGCCCTGCGCACCGAACCGGCCCACGAGGTCACCGTCGTACGACCGGACACCACCGACGCCACGGCCGTGGCGAACGAGGCCGCGGCACAGCTCGACCCCGAGTCCGGAAACGTCATCGCCTTCGCCTGGCTGGAAGCCACCCGCACCCTCGTGGTCACCGTGCACCACCTCGCCGTCGACTCGGTGTCCTGGCTGATCCTGCTGGACGACCTGGCCGCAGCCCTCCGCGGGGAGACGCTCGCACCGCCGACCACGTCGTACGCCGAGTACGCCGAAGCACTGAAGCTCCACTCCACCCACGCACTCGACGACCTCGGCCACTGGACCACCACGCTTCAGGCGCCCGAACTGCTGCCCACGGTGGGCGGACTGCGCGAGACCACGGTCGTGCTCGCCCCCGACGTGAGCGACCGCCTCACCCGCACCGCGCCCGCCGCACTCGGCGTCGGTCTCACCGAGCTGCTGTGCGGGGCGCTGCGCACCGCGCTGACCCGCGTCCAGCCGTCGCCCACCGATCTCGCGATCGAACTGGAGCGGCACGGCCGGGTCCCGGTCCTCGAACAGCACGACTACACCCGTACGGTCGGCTGGTTCACCTCCATCGCACCCGTACGGCTCACCCCGCACACCGACCCGGTCGCCGCGGCCCGCGAGGTCGCCGAACGCCAGCCGGACGAGCGCGCCCACGTCGCCTACGGGCAGCTCAGGTATCTCGACCCGCAGACAGCCCCGCTGCTCACCGCCCGCCCGCAGGTGCTGTTCAACTACCTCGGCAGGGGCAGCGAGTCCCAGGCGCTGCACCTCACCGGCGGCGACCAGGGCAGCCCGTACGCCGTCGAGGTCAACGCCTGGACCGACGAGGCGACCGGCAGCCTGCTCGCCGAGTTCACCCTCGCCGAGGGCATACCCGACGAGATCACCGAGCACTGGCGCGGCGCGCTGGAGCACATCGCGGACGCCGCCACGACGGCCGAGCGCACCGCACCGGTCACCCCGCTCCAGCGCGGCCTGTTCTTCCAGGCCCAGATGGCGGGCACGGCCGGACACTACGTCGCGCAGAGCTGGTTCACCTTCGACCGGCGCCTGGACACCGACGCGCTGGCCGAGGCGATGACGTACGTGATCGCACGGCACCCGGTCGTGGGCGCCGGCTTCAGCACGGACGACGACGGAAATCCCGTCCAGGTCCTCAAGGCCGGCCGGCGGGTCGACGTCCGTACGGTCGCCCTGTCGACGGACTCGGAGGTCGACGCCTTGCGCGCCCGGGACCGCGACACGGGATTCGACCCGGGGGAGCCTCCGCTCATCCGGCTGACCGTGGTGCGGCTGCCCGACGACCGCGACGGCCTGCTGCTCAGCTACCACCTGCTGCTGTGGGACGGCTGGTCCCGCGAGATCGTCCTGCGGGACCTGTTCGACGCCTACCGTGCCGTCCTCGCGGGCGAGCCGCTCGACCCGATGCCGGCCACGCCGAGCTTCGAGGAGTACGCCCGGGCGCTCGACGCCAAGGACCCCGCCGTATCGGAACGCTTCTGGGCGGAGCACCTGGCCGGTCTCCCCGGCCCGACGCTGCTCGCCGGACCGGCGCCGGCCCTCTCGGACGACCTGCCGCGCGCACTCGTGCACACGCTGTCCGCCGAGCAGTCAGAACTGCTGCGGGACGCGGCCAGGGTGCACGGCGTCACGCTGAACTCGGTGCTGACCGGGGCGTTCGGCCTCCTGCTCGGCGCGCACACCGGCCGCAGCGATGCCGTGTTCGGCGTGACCGTCTCCGGCCGCGACGGCGAGGGCCTGGACGGCATCGTCGGGGTGCTGCTCAACACCGTGCCCACCTGGACGCGGGCCCGGCCCGACGAGTCGGTCCGGGAGTACCTGTCGGCCGTACAGACGGCACGGGTCGAGGCGATGGAGCACGAGCACCTGGGGCTCGGCGAGATCCAGCGGGCCAGCGGGCACGACACCCTGTTCGATAACCTGTTCGTGCTGCAGAACTTCCTGGACATGGACGCGTTCGCCGAGATGAACGCCCGGCACGGCATCACCTCGGTGAAGGCCGACGACTCCACGCACTACCCGTTCACCTGGGTCGTCACCCCGGGCGACCGGCTCACGGTCAAGCTGGAGTACCGCGACGGAGACACCGCGGGCGCCCGCCGTCTCCTCGACGACTTCCTGAGCGTGCTCCAGGACCTCGCCCGGTCGACCGGGCCCGTGGGCGCCCTGCGGGGGCTGGGCCCGGTCCCCGAGCCGGCCGCACGCACCGACGTCGGCACCGACACCGTCGTCGACCGGTTCGACCGGGCGGCCGACCGCGACCCGCAGCGGGTGGCGCTCGTCGCCGACGGCTCGACGATGACCTTCGGCGAACTCCGGGACCGCAGCCGGGCCGTGGCGGGCGTGCTCGCCGGACGCGGCATCGGCCCCGAGACCACCGTGGGCCTCGCGATCCCGCGCTCCCTCGACTGGATCGTGGCGCTGTTCGCCGTCCTGCGGGTTGGCGCCGCGTACGTGCCGCTGGAGCTGGACCACCCGGACGAGCGGATCGCCGCCATCGTCGAGGACGCCGGGCCGGACCTGATCCTCACCGTGAGCACCGTGTCGCCCCGGCTGGCCGGCGAGCTGATCGAACTCGACCGGCCGCTCCCCGAGACCGGGCCGTTCGTGACGTTCGCGCCGGACGACCCGGACCGGCTGCGCCATCCCGCGTACACGATCTACACCTCCGGCTCGACCGGGAAGCCCAAGGGCGTGGTGACCGAGTACGCCGGGCTCACCAACATGCTGATCAACCATCAGCGCCGGATCTTCGAACCGGTACTGGCGGAGCACGGCCACCGGATCTTCCGGATCGCGCACACCGTGTCGTTCGCGTTCGACATGTCCTGGGAGGAACTGCTGTGGCTCGCCGACGGCCATGAAGTGCACATCTGTGACGAGGAGTTGCGCCGCGACGCGCCCCGGCTGGTCGAGTACTGCCTGGAGCACGGCATCGACGTCGTCAATGTGACCCCGACCTACGCGCAGCAGTTGGTGGCCGAGGGTTTGCTCGACAACCCGGCACGGCGGCCTGCGCTGGTGCTGCTCGGCGGTGAGGCCGTCACGCCGACGCTGTGGCAGCGGCTCTCCGACACCGAGGGCACGGTCGGCTACAACCTGTACGGGCCCACCGAGTACACCATCAACACGCTCGGCGTCGGCACCTTCGAGTGCGAGGACCCGGTCGTGGGCGTCGCCATCGACAACACGGACGTGTACGTCCTGGACCCCTGGCTCCGGCCCCTTCCGGACGGCGTCCCCGGTGAGCTGTACGTGTCGGGCATCGGCATCGCGCGCGGCTACCTCGGGCAGCCCGCCCAGACCGCGCACCGCTTCGTCGCCTGCCCGTTCGGCGAGCCCGGCGAGCGCATGTACCGCACTGGAGACCTGGTGGTCCGCCGGCCGGACGGCAACCTGATGTACCTGGGCCGCACCGACCAGCAGGTCAAGATCCGCGGCCACCGGGTCGAACTCGGTGAGGTCGAGGCGGTGTTCGCGGCGCATCCGGCGGTGCGGTTCGCCGCCGCGGTCGCCCAGCCCGACCCGCAGGTCGACGGTGCCTACCGGCTGGCCGCCTACCTGGTGCTGGAGGACGCGCAACTGGCGGCCGTCGCCGCCGAAGTGGGCGCCGGGCTGCCGGACTTCCTGCGGCCCACGCACTACGCACAGGTCGACAGCATCCCGCTGACGGTGAACGGGAAGGCTGACACCAAGGCGCTGCCCGAGGCCAAGCCGCTGGGCGCGCTGACCACGGTGGGGGAGCGGGGCCCGGAGACCGAGACCGAGACCGTGGTGTGCGAGTACTTCGCCGAGGCACTGGATCTTGACGACGACGAGGTGAGTGCGGTGAGCGACTTCGTGTCCCTCGGGGGACACTCCATGCTGGCGGTACGGCTCGTCGGGCTGCTCCGCCGCGAGTACGGTCCCGTGATCACGATCCGCGATCTGTTCACCCTGCGAACCCCGGAAGCGATTGCCCGCCACCTCGATGACAACTGACACAGAGCGGCCCCGCCACGGGGCCGCCATCCTCCGCACGGCCCTGCGCCGCAACATCGCCGCCATGGTCTGGGGCACTCTCCTCATGGGCCTCTACCAGGCCGGTGAGACGGCCTTCCCCATCGCGCTCGGCCTGATCGTCGAGCACACGATGCGGGACGGCCGCAGCCTCCAGGCGCTCGCCCTGTCGATCGGCGCGCTGGCCGTGATCATCACGACGGTGTCGCTGTCGTGGCGATTCGGCATGCGGATCCTGCAGAAGGCCAACACGACCGAAGCGCACCGCTGGAGGGTGAGGGTCGCGGCCTGCGGCCTGCAACCGGTGGCCAGGGACGTCGACCTCAAGTCCGGCGAGGTGCTGACCATCGCCACCGAGGACGCCGATCAGACCGCCGACATCATCGAGGTGGTGCCGCTGCTGATCAGCTCGCTCGTCGCGGTGCTGGTCGCGGCGGTCGCGCTGGGTCTGGCCGACATCCGGCTCGGACTTCTGGTGATCGTGGGCACCGTCGCGATCCTGTCCATCCTCAGTGTGATGTCCAAGCGGATCGGCTCCAGCACCCAGGAGCAGCAGGCCCGGGTGGCGCGTGCCGGTGCGAAGGTCGCCGACCTGATCACCGGCCTGCGCCCGCTGCACGGCTTCGGCGGCAACCACGCGGCCTTCCGGTCCTACCGCAAGGTCAGCACCGAGGCGAAACACCAGTCGATCACCGTCGCCAAGGTGAACGGTGCCTACGCGGGTACCGCACTGGCCCTCAACGCGGTCCTCGCCGGCGCCGTGACCCTGACAGCGGGCTGGCTGGCGTTCGAGGGCCGCATCAACATCGGGGAACTGGTCATGGCCGTGGGCCTGGCGCAGTTCATCATGGAACCGCTCAAGCTGTTCTCGGAGATGCCCAAGTACGTGATGATCGCGCGTGCCTCGGCCGAGCGGATGGCGCTGGTGCTGTCGGCCCCGCCGGTGCAGACCCCGGGCTCCGAACGCCCGTCCGCGGGCGGCGACCTGGAGATCGACTGCGTCCGACACGGCACCCTGACCAACCTGAAGTTGCAGGTGAAGGCAGGCGAGTTCGTCGCCATCGCCCCCTACCAGCCCCGCGCGGCGGCCGACCTCGCCGCCGTCCTGGCCGTGCACGTCCCGCCCGCCGCGTACGAGGGAACGGTACGGATCGGCGGCCAGGAGCTGGCGGATCTCTCCGTCGAGGCGGTCCGAGAGCACATGCTGGTCAACCCGTACGACGGGGAAATCTTCGCGGGCACCCTCCGCACGAACATCGACCCGTCGGGCACCAGCCGGACGGTCCCCGACGCCGTCGAGGCCTCCATGCTGACCGACGTCGTGGCCCTGCACCGCGAAGGCCTCGACTACGGCGTCCGCGACCGGGGCGCCAACCTCTCCGGAGGCCAGCGCCAGCGCCTCTCCCTGGCCCGCGCCCTGGCCGCCGACACCGAAGTCCTCGTCCTGCACGACCCGACCACGGCGGTGGACGCGGTCACCGAGCAACTCGTCGCCCGCAACGTGGCGAAACTGCGCCGCGGCCGCACGACGATCGTCATCACCAGCAGCCCGGCGTTCCTGGACGCGGCGGACCGGGTCCTGGTCCTGGACGGCGGCACGATCACAGCGGAGGACACCCACCGCAACCTCCTGGCCAACGACGAGGCCTACTGCCTGGCGGTCGCACGGTGAGTGGCAAGGGGGCTGGGGGACAGGCCCTCAGGGGCGCGGGGAACTGCGCGACCAGCCCCCACCGGCCCGCACACGACTACTCACCGAGGGCCCAGCCGACGTCCCTGAGCAGGGCATGACGCCACCCGGCGCGGTCATGCCCGGACGCGGACCGAGAGACACGCACCACCGCACCGGCCCGCTGCACCAAACCCTCGGTCACCTCACAGTGAGGCAGCATCCGGTCCTCGTGCTCCCCGACGTCGAACGCGACCCGCAGCCCCGACAGATCGACACTCTCCCGCAGCCGCTCAGCGATCACACCCCCGACCGGACCCCCCAACGGATCGGCCAGCCGCATGGCGTCCGGCGTCCACCAGAACGACCCCGACTGACAGGCGACCCGTGACACCAACTCGGGAAACTCCAGCGCCGCGTACACCGCACTCAGCCCTCCGAGGCTCTGCCCGGCAACCACGAGCCGCTCCGGATCGGCGTTGACGCCCGACTCCGCTACCAACGGCAGCAGTTCGTCCCGCACCGCCTCCCACAGCTCGGGCCGGCAGGTGAACTCGGCGGCCCGGTCCTTGGCGGGCAGGAAGACAAGAGTGACCGGCGGCAACTCACCCGCCGCCACGGCCGAGTCGAACGCGGTCACCGCCGGATGCAGATACAGCCAGTCGTCCCCGTCGAGCAGCAGCACCACCGGCCCGCCGCCCCCCGCCGGATGCACCCGCACCGTACGCCGCCCGCCCAGCCGCTCACTCGCCCAGCGGATCCGTGCCCGCGGCACGGGCAGCACCGCGTCGGCCCCGACGAGGGGCCAGTGCGGCTGATCCGGGGCGTCCGGGGTCGCGGCGACGGACCGGTCGCCGCCCGCCCCGGCCGGGTTGAACGGGTCGGCATGGGAGACACCCCCCGCCTCGAACCGATACGTCACCCGCAGCCGCGCGGGCATGCGCACCTCGGCGTACCAGCAGTCCGAGCCGTCCCACCGGCGCAGGGGGGCGGGATCCGACCAGCTCTCGAACTCGACGGTCACCGGCCCGGACCCGCGCCACAGGAACAGGGTCACCCATCCGCCGTCACCGTCCGGTACGGACGCCGGGGCGGCCACCCCGGCCCAGAATCCGTCGGTGCCGGGCGTCCCGGGCAGCCCGAACCCGGCGAACGCGTCCTCCCTGTCGGCCGCGGCCACACGCATGAACGTCTCCTTGTGAGAGGGAAGGGCCAAAGGCTAAGCTCTGCCAATTAGGCGAGCCTAACCTAATCTTGGCCCTCCGAGGAGGCACCGCACATGAGCACCAACCCCTTCGACGACAACGAAGGCCGTTTCCTGGTCCTGGTGAACGACGAGGGCCAGCACTCCCTCTGGCCGTCCTTCGCCGAGGTGCCCGGGGGATGGACCATCGCCTTCGCCGAGAACACGCGCGAGGCATGCCTGGAGTACGTCGAAACCCACTGGACGGACCTGCGCCCGAAGTCCCTCGCCGCGACCCAGGACGCCTGATACCGCCGATGCTGTGCACCAGGCTGACCAACGCCCGCTTCCTCACCATGGATCCGGACCATCCGGTCGCTCATGACCTGGGCATCTGGCAGGGCCGGATCGCGGGCCTCGACGAGGCCGTGACCTCCCTGCCCGCCCGGGAGGTCGTCGACCTGCAGGGCGCCACGGTCCTGCCGGGGTTCATCGACGCCCATGTCCACCTCGCCTGGACCGGGTTCAAGCAGAACACCCCGAGCATCGCGGGCCGCACCCGCGTCGACGACGTGCTCGCGGTCGTGGCCGACGCCGTCGCCCGCACCCGCGCCCCCGGCGACTGGGTGAGCATCGCCGGCTACGACCAGCGGGCCCTGGGCCGCCATCTCACCGCCGCCGACCTCGACCGGGTCAGCGACGGACGCAAGCTCTACCTGCTGCACGATTCCGGGCACGGCTGCGTCGTCAACACCGCCGTCCTGGACCTGCTCCCCGCCGGCATCCCGCACGACAACGGCTTCCTCGCCGAGCAGGCCATGGGTGCCGCCCGCGCCCTGTGCCTGCCGCACTCCCAGGAGGACCTGGCCGAGGCGATCGGCCGCGCGGCCCGCACCTGCCTGGCCGAGGGCGTCACCGCCTGCGCGGAAGCGGGCATCGGAGGCACCCTCTTCGGCCACAGCCCTGTCGAACTCGGCGCCTACCAACTCGCCCGTGACAAGGGCCTGCTGCCCCTGCGCGTACAGCTCATGGTGTCCGCCGACCGGCTGCACACGGTCGCCGCCCACGAGACCGACGGCATCCCGCGCGCCCTCGACCTCGGCCTGCGCACCGGGTTCGGCGACGACCGGCTCTCCGTGGGCGCGCTGAAGGTCTACACCGACGGCGGCATGATGGCCCGTACGGCCGCACTGACCAGCCCCTACGAAGGGCTCGGCCATGCCGGGCAGTTGCAGGACGACCCGGACGTGCTCACCGGCCTCATCGTGGACGGCCACCTCGCCGGCTGGCAGCTCGCCGTGCACGCGATCGGCGACCGCGCGGCCGACGTGGCCCTGGACGCCCTCGAACGCGCCCAGCGCCTGCGCCCCCGCCCCCTGGCACGCCACCGCATCGAACACGCCGGGCTGATCCGGCCCGACCAGCTCCCGCGCTTCGCGCGACTCGGCGTCACCGCGGTCGTCCAGCCCAGCTTCCTGCGCTACTTCGGCGACGACTACGCCTCGATCATGGGCGAGGAACGGGCGCCCTGGATGTACCGGGGCAAGGCGTTCCTGGACCATGGCATCCCCCTCGTGGGCAGCTCCGACCGACCCGTCGCCGACGGATCGCCCCTGCGCGCCGTCCAGTTCATGGCTGAGCGCGCTTCCACCTCCGGGCAGCTCATCGGCCCGGACGAGGCCGTCACCGTCGACCAGGCCCTGCACGCCTACACCGTCGCCGGCGCCCGGGCCTGCCACTGGGAGGACCGCCTGGGCAGCCTCACCCCGGGCAAACACGCCGACATGGTCGTCCTCGGAGACGACCCCCGGCGCGTCGACACCTCGCGCATCGGCGACGTCGACGTGGTGGAGACGTACGTCGACGGCCATCCGAGCCGCCCGCGCACCTGATCCCCGGTCCGAACCGAGGAAGGAACCCCTTGACCACGGCCACGCCGCGCCCTGTCGCGTTGCCGCGCGCCCTTGTCGCACCGGCGCCCACCGTGCGCACCGCCCGCCCGGACGAGGCCGCCGCCCTCGCCGCCCTGTCCCGGCCCTTCGTACGCTCGGGCGCGCTGCGCGAACGCCCCGCCGCCCTCTATGCCGCCCGGGCCGCCGACTTCCTGGTGCTGGAGGCCCCCGACGGCACCCTCGACGGCTGCGTGGGCCTGCGCGCGTACCCCGCGGAAGCATGGGAGGACCGCCGACACGAGGGCGTCGTCTACAACTTCTGTGTGGCCGCGCACCGGCAGGGCAGCGGAGCGGGAGCCGCGCTGTTACGCGCGGTCCTCGACACCGCACACGCGCAGTCGCTGGAGTCCCTGTTCACGGCGACCACCGGAGGCGCCGGACTGTTCCTCCGCTACGGCTTCACGCCGACGACGCCCCGTCGGGCCCCCCGTGCCTGGGCGGAATCCCTGGACCCGCGGCGCAACGCGCGCGTCCTGGTCAGGACGTGGTGACCATGTCGGGAACCACGGTGGTGCCGGGGCTGGTCGCGGCGAGCACACTGCGCAGCACCGCGTGCGGCACGCGCCCGTCCACCACATGCGCCTTGCGCACCCCGCCGCGCACGGCCCGCAGACAGCCCTCCATCTTCGGCAGCATCCCGCTCGCCAGCCCGGGCAGCAGCCCGTCCAGCGCACGGGCTGTCAGACGCCCGATCACCTCGGTGCTGTGCGGCCAGTCCGCGTACAGTCCCTCGACGTCGGTGAGCATCACCAGCCGCTCGGCGTCCAGAGCGACGGCGAGGGCGGCTGCCGCGAGATCGGCGTTCACGTTGTAGACCTGCCCGTCCGCGCCGCGTGCCACGGGGGAGACGACGGGGATGTGGTCCTGCTCCAACAGCGCGCGCACCATGGCCGGGTTGACGTCCACGACGTCACCGACGAGACCGATGTCCACCGCCCGGCCGTCGACCCGGGCCGGCCGCCGCACGGCCGTCATCGTGTGCGCGTCCTCCCCGGTCAGGCCCACCGCGAAGGGGCCGTGGGCATTGATGTGACCGACCAGCTCCCGCTGGACGCGCCCCGTCAGCACCATGCGCACCACGTCCAGGGTCTCGGGTGTGGTCACCCGCAGCCCCGCCTCGAAGCGGGTCTCCAAGCCGAGCCGGTCCAGCATCGCGCTGATCTGCGGCCCGCCGCCGTGCACGACGACCGGGCGCAGGCCCGCGTGCCACAGCTCCACGACGTCCTGTGCGAAGGTCAGTTGCAGCCTCGCGTCCACCATGGCGTTGCCACCGAACTTGACGACGACCACACTGCCCCGCAGTTCCTCGGGCCAGGGAAGCGCCCGGGCGGACGGATCCCCTTCTCGGGCGGCTGTCACGGTCACGCGGTCACTCCGTTTCGTGCCGGGGCCGGGCGGGCCCGGGCGAAGTGGTGCTGCAGGCCAGGCGTCCCTGCGCGGTTCGTTAGCACTTGCTCCCAGTAAGGCTAGGCTAATCTAACTGACCCATGCGGCCGGCATCCAGAGCGGCACCGAACGCCTCGAAGTGATACGGGTGCGGAGCGATCACGAGGCGGACGACCGGACAACGGTCACGACGGAGGGCCTGGCGTCGCGTCCTCACGTGCGCCGGCACTGACCAGCCCTGTCTCGTAGGCGACGATGACGGCCTGGACACGGTCACGGAGTCCGAGCTTGGCGAGGATGCGGGCGACGTGCGTCTTGACCGTCGTCTCGGCCAGGCGGAGGCGAGTGGCGAGTTCGGCGTTGCTCAGTCCTCGGGCCAGCAGGCCGAGGACCTCCAGTTCGCGCGGGGTGAGCGAGGCGAGGTCGCGGTGGAGGCTGGCGGTGTCGCTGCCGCGCTGGGTGAACCGTTCCACGAGCCGGCGGGTGATGGCGGGCGCGAGGAGAGCGTCGCCGGTACGGACCGTGCGGACGGCCGCGGTCAGACGCTCGGGGGTGACGTCCTTGAGGAGGAAGCCGCTGGCCCCGGCGGACAGTGCCGCGTAGACGTACCGGTCGAGGTCGAAGGTGGTCAGGATGATGACGCGGGGTGTGTCGGGGGCGCCGGTGAGGATGCGGCGGGTGGCCTCCAGGCCGTCCATCTCGGGCATCCGGACGTCCATCAGGACCACGTCGGGACGTGTACGGCGGGCCGCTTCGACCGCTTCGGTCCCGTTGGCCGCCTCGGCGACGACGTCGATTCCGTCGGCGCCGAGGATCAACCGGAATCCGGTGCGGACCAGGGTCTGGTCGTCGGCGAGGAGCACACGCAGCGGCTCGGTCACGGTGTCTCCAAGGGGATCAGGGCCTCCACACGGTAGCCGCCGGTCAGGCGTCGGCCGGTGTTCAGGGTTCCGTCGTAGACGGCGAGGCGCTCGCGCAGGCCGATGAGGCCCCGGCCGTTTCCGGCGGCAACGCCCGCGCCCGGGTGTCCACCGGTGTCGGTGACTTCCACCCGGAGCCGCTGCGGGCCGTATTCGACGGTCACGGCGGCGGTGGCGCCGGACGCGTGCTTCACGGTGTTGGTCAGGGCTTCCTGCACCACGCGGTAGGCGGCGAGTTCGAGGCCCGGCGGGAGGGGGCGGGGCGGGCCGGTCACGGTCAGGTCGACGGGCAGTCCGGTGTCCCGGACCCGTCCGACCAGAGTCTCCAGCTGGTCCAGGCCCGGTTGCGGGGCCAGCTCCGCCGCCGAATCGGCCAGGTCCGCATCTCCGTCCGTCCCCTCGCCCACGCTGCCCATGGTGAGCAGTCCCATGACGTGGCGCAGCTCGGTCATGGCCGCCCGCCCGCCCGCCTCGACGGCGAGCAGTGCCTCGCCGGCCTGCTCGGGGGAGGTGTTCATGATCTTGCGGGCGGCGCCCGCCTGGATGATCATCACGCTGACGTTGTGCGTGACGACGTCGTGCAGTTCGCGGGCGATTCTGGCCCGCTCATGCTCGACGGCCCGGCGGAGTGCCTCGGCCTGTTCGCGTTCCAGGGCCAGGAGCCGGGTGCGGCCCTCGTCGGTTCGGAGTTTCCAGGTACGCAGGCCGACGGCGGCCACGGCCATCGGGACCAGGATCAGCAGGGCGATGTACTGGTTGGGCACGATCGGTGCCACCGAGTTCCCCGACGTGCCGACCAGGGTGACCGACACCGGCAGCGCCGCCAGGGTCGCCACCCGGTACGGGCTGTACACGGCGGCGCTGTACACGGCGATGACGAACGCGTAGAAGGTCAGCCGCCCGACGCTCTGCGGTGTCGCCAGTGTCGCGGCCGTCACGACGCACAGCACGGCGAGCGGGTACCGGCGGCGCAGGGCCAGGGCACCCGAGGCGATGACCGCGAGGGTCACCATGAAGGCCAGGCCGCCGGGGCCGGACGGGCGCGGCACGACGTGCACCACGCCGGGTGCGATCTCACGCACCACGACGACATCGGCGTTGTCGATGCCGTAGTAGACGGTGGCGATTCCGAGTACCAGTGCCACCAGCGCGTCGAACTGCCAGGCGCGGCGGGTGGGCCGCAGCGGGAGACCGCTCGGAAGCCTGGCGTCGCGGACCGTCCTCCGGGCGGCTTCCCGCAGTCGCTCCAGCGTCGTACGTACGTCCGTCACCGGTTCATTGTCGCCACCGCGCGGGGCCCTCCGAGTCCGTCCCGGTGGTCATTCCCGGCGCAGCGGATACATCAGCCGCCTACATCGCAGGGATGACGTGTGTGGGGATCGTCCCAGCGCGGTACCGCAATGGGTTCGGACGGGCGACGCGCGCGGGCCGGGTCCGCTCCTAGCGTTCACGCAGCCAACTGCCCGTACCCAAGGAGCTTTTATGACCACGCCGGTGATCGAACTGCGGGGGGTGAGCCGCCGGTACGACGACGGCCCGCCCGCTCTGCACGAGGCGTCGCTGACCGTGCAGCCCGGCGAGGCCGTCGCGATCCTCGGTCCTTCCGGCAGCGGCAAGTCCACGCTGCTCAACCTGATCGCGGGCCTGGACCGGCCCGATACGGGGACCGTCACCGTGGACGGGGTGCGGGTGGACCGGCTGGGCGAAGCCGGATCGGCGCTCTACCGGCGGTCGAAGGTCGGCATGGTCTTCCAGTTCTTCAACCTGCTCGACGATCTGACCGTCACCGACAATGTCGTCCTGCCCGCGCGCCTCGCGGGTATGGCACGTGCCGAGGCGGACCGCCGGGCGGCGGAACTCCTGGAACTGCTGGGCATCGACCGGCACGCCCGCGCCTACCCGGGGCGGCTGTCCGGCGGCGAGCGGCAACGCGTCGCGGTGGCCCGGGCGTTGATGAACCGGCCTACGCTGCTCCTGGCCGACGAGCCGACCGGTGCCCTGGACACGGCCGCCGGACAGGACGTCAGCAGGCTGCTCACCGGCCTCAATGCCGAGGGCCAGACCATCGTCGTGGTCACCCACGACCTGGCTCTGGCCCGGTCCTGCACGAACCGCACGGTCCGGATCGCCGACGGCCGGATCACCGAAGACCTCGGGTCGCAGGCCGTCGCCTCGGACGCCGTAGCCTCGCAGGCCGCCCGATGAGCGCGCTCGGCAAGGTGGTGCGCTCGGGGGTGGGGCGACGCCGGGTGCAGACGCTGGTGATCGGGCTCGCCGCGATGATGGCGGTGGCCGCCTCCGTCCTGGGCGGATCGCTGCTCGTGGTGTCCGGCGCGCCCTTCGACGACGCCTTCGCCAAGCAGCACGGCGCGCACCTGTCCGTGCAGTTCGACGCGGGCAAGGTGAGTGCCGGGCAGCTGTCGAAGTCCAAGAACGCCGAAGGGGTGAGCAGCGCCGCCGGGCCGTTCCGTACGGCGACGGTCACCCCACGGTCGGACGGGGCGGTCCCCGGGTGGCCGATGACCGTGGTCGGCCGGGGCGATCCCGGCCGGGACGTGGACGAGGTGGCACTGCTCGACGGGCGGTGGGCCACACGCTCCGGCGAGATCGTGCTGTCCGCCAACTCGTCGCTCATCCCGACCATGGGCATGAAGATCGCCTTCCCCGGTCTGTCCGGCGGTCCGGCACTGACGGTGGTCGGCGTGGCCCGCTCGGTCACGCAGACCGCCGACGCCTGGGTGCTTCCGTCCCAGATGCCGGCGCTCACCGCGCCCGGCAGCGGCGGCCACCAGATGCTCTACCGTTTCACCGACGCGGGCACCGCCGCGCAGATCACCGCGGGCGGCAAGGCCGTGACGGCATCCCTGCCACCGGGAACGGCCGTCGGGGAACAGTCCTGGCTCACCGTCAAGAAGACCGCCGAGCGCGACACCGCTCTCTACGTCCCGTTCCTCATGGCGTTCGGCGCCCTGGGCCTGGTCATGTCGGTGCTCGTCGTCGGCAACGTCGTCGCGTCGGCCGTCGGCACGGGAACGCGCCGCATCGGCATTCTCAAGGCCGTCGGCTTCACCCCGGCCCAGGTCGTGCGGGCCTACGTGGGCCAGGCGCTGATCCCGGCCGCCGCCGGCACGGCCCTCGGTGTCCTCGCCGGCCACCTTCTCGCCGTCCCGGTGCTGGCCGAGACCGAGGAGGTCTACGGCACCTCGTCTCTGGGCGTCGCCCCCTGGGTCGACCTGACGGTGATCGCCGGGGTGCTCGGCCTGGTGGCGGCGACCGCGTGGGCGAGTGCCTGGCGGGCCGGCCGACTGCGTACGGTCGATGCGCTCGCCGTAGGGCGTACCGCTTCGGCGGGGCACGGCCGGTGGGCGGCCCGCCTGGCCGGACGGCTCCCGTTGCCGCAACCCCTCGCCCTGGGCCTGGTCCGGCCCTTCGCGCGGCCCGCCCGCGCGCTGGCCATGGGCACGGCGATCCTGTTCGGCACCGTCGCCGTCACGTTCACCGTGGGGATGGGCGCCTCGCTCGGCCAGGTGATGAAGGCCAAGGCCCACGACGCCGCCGATGTCGTCGTGCCCGCGCCCTTGCCGGACTTCGGCCCCCAAGGCCCCGGCCCCGGCCCCGAGAAGCAGGCCAAAGCCGATCCCGCCGCGGTCGCCGCGGCCGTCGAGGCCGCCGCCGGAACCGGGAAGTACTACAGCGCCGCGACGGTACGGGCGACCGTGTCCGGCCTGACCGGCACCATCGACGTGATCGCCTTCACCGGCGACGCTTCCTGGGGCGGTTACACGATGGTCTCGGGCCGCTGGATCGACAGGCCCGGCGAGGCCGTGGTCCCCACCCCCTTCCTGACCGCCACCGGCACCCGCATCGGCGACACCGTCACCCTGCACGGCCTGGCCGAGCCGGTCACGGTCCGACTCGTCGGTGAAGTCCTCGACCCCCGCAACGACGGCATGCAGGTCTTCACCGACGCCTCGACCCTCACGGCCGCACACCCCGACCTGACGGAGACGAGCCATCACATCGCGATCACGCCAGGCACCGGCACTGCCGAGTACGTCGACGCGCTGAACAAGGACCTGGCACCGCAGGGGGCCACCGCTCGGGTGGGCGGGCTCGACGCCGGCGGCGACATGGTCGTCACGCTCAACGCGCTGTCCGCGATCCTCACGCTGATGCTCGTCGCCGTCGCCGCGCTCGGCGTGCTCAACGGCGTGCTGCTCGACACCCGCGAGCGCGTGCGGGAGATCGGTGTCCACAAGGCGCTCGGCATGACCCCCCGGCAGACCGTCGCGATGGTCCTCACCTCGGTCGTCGTGACCGGACTGGTGGCGGGCGCCCTGGGTGTGCCGCTGGGCGTGGCCCTGCACGGCTGGGTCCTCCCCGCGATGGGCGACAGCGTGGGGCTCCGCCTCCCCGGTTCCGTCATCGCCGTCTACCACGGGGCCGAACTGCTCCCACTCACACTCGGCGGCCTGCTCATCGCCACCCTGGGTGCGCTCCTGCCCGCCGGCTGGGCCGCCAGGGCCCGGACCGCCACAGCCCTGCGCACCGAATAGGAGGTCGGGTCAGGTCCCGTGCAGGCGATGTGCAGTCCCCTCACCTCGCCGCTGCCGAAGCCGAATCCCGGTGTCGTGGCCCGTCCTCATCGGGCGACGTAGCCGCCGTCGACGGGGAGGGCGACGCCGACGACGAAGCCGGCGCCGGGGCTGCACAGCCACAGGACGGCCTGGGCGATCTCCTCGGCGGTTCCGAGCCGGTTGATGGGCTGGCCGGCCTCCGCGTCGGCACGGTCGAGCTCCCCCTTTGCGATCATGTCGCCGACCATCGGGGTGTCGATGGTGCCGGGGCACACGGCGTTGACGCGGATGCCGCGGGGGGCGTATTCGAGGGCGGCGCTGCTGGTCAGGCCGATCACGCCGTGCTTGGAGGCGTGGTACGAGGCGCGGCCGGGCAGCCCGACCAGGCCGCCGAGCGAGGAGCAGTTGACGATGGCGCCGCTGCCCTGGGCGCGCATGTGCCGCAGCTCGTGCTTCATGCAGGCCCACACGCCGCGGAGGTTGATGGCGTTGACGCGGTCGAACCGTTCGGCGGGTTCCTCGGCGGCGTCGCTGGGCGGGATCTGGATGCCGGCGTTGTTGTAGGCCATGTCGAGGCGGCCGAAGGCTTCGACGGTGCGGTCGGCCGCGGCCGCGACCTGGTCCTCGTCGCTGACGTCGCAGGTGAGGGCGAGGGCTTGGTGGCCGGCGTCGGTGAGTTCCCTCGCCGCCGAGTTCACGGCTGCCTCGTCGATGTCGGTGAGGGCGACGGCGGCCCCGGCCTCGGCGAAGGCCCGGGCGGTCGCCAGGCCCATGCCGGCGCCGGCCCCGGTGACGAGGGCGACCTGGCCGGTGAAGTCGTAGGTGGGGTTCACGTCGTGCTCTCCCATCGTGAGTGGTGCTGTGGTTCGGGGTTGCCCGTTCGGCTCATGGCGGGGGCGGCTCGCCTGCTCTGTGCGCCGGTCCGCGTCGGCGGGGTGAGGCGGCCGGGACGCGGTCAGTGACGGGACGGCGTCCGTGCCGGTTCGTCGCTCGGCGCGTGGGCCGGAGCGGTTCGCTGGGCCACGATGCGGCTCTTGCCGGAGGCGCCGCGCACGGCGAGGGCGATGAGCGGGAGCAGGGTGAGGGCGGCGATGACGGCGCCCACCAGGGGCGGTCCGGTCACGCCGAGGGCGGAGTCCAGGGCAGTACCCGCGATCCATGACCCGCCCGCCACGCCGACGTTGAAGGCGGAGGTGGTCAGCGCGGACGTCAGGGTGGGGGCGTCACCGGCGAAACGCATGGCGAGCGCCGTGACGACGGGGTTCACCGCGAAACCGGTCAGGCCCATGAGAAAGACCAGGACGGTGGCCGTGACCGCGCCGGCGGACAGCGGGATCAGCAAGAACAGCACGAGAGCGGTGGCCGCGGCGGCGGTGAGGGTGGTGGCCATCGGCCGGTGCTCGCCCAGTCGGCCGCCGGTGGTGGTGCCGCCCAGGGCGCCGACGCCGAAGGCGATGAGGACGAACGGCACGGCGCCCGCCGGGATGCCGGCGCGGTCGGTCAGCAGCGGGGTGACGTAGCTGTACGTCGCCAGGACACCGCCCATGATGAAGACGGCGGCGCTCAGCGCCAGCCACAGCCGACCCTGGCGCAGGGCGCCGAACTCCGCGCGCAGCGAGACGGTCGCGCGCTCTTCCCGGGCGGGGATGAAGCGGCCGATGAAGGCGGCGGCGAGCGCGGCGAGGGCGGCCAGCGCCCAGAACGGGCCCCGCCAGCCGACGAACTGGCCGGCGAAGGAGCCGATGGGCACGCCGACGACGTTGGCGAGGGTCAGACCGCCGATCATCACGCCGGTGGCGCGGGTGGCCTTCTGCGGGCCTGCGGCGGCGGTGGCGACGACGAAACCGACGGACCAGAACGCTCCGGTGGCCAGCGCGGTGACGACGCGGGCGGCGAGGACGACGGTGAAGGAGCTGCTGAGAGCCGCCACCACGTGACCGAGGCTGAACACGGACAGGGCCAGGATCAGCGTCTGACGCTGAGGCAGGCGCAGCGTGGCCAGGGCCATGGCCGGCGCCCCGATGATCATGCCGACGGCGAAGGCGGTGATCAGCAGGCCGGCCCGGGAGGTGCTCACACCGAGGCCGGTGGACAGTTCGGGCAGCAGTCCGGCGATGACGAACTCGGTGGTGCCCATCAGGAACGTGCCGGCGGCGAGCACCCAGACGACGAAGGGAAGCTTGCCGGGGGTGGCCCCGGACGCGGAAGGCATACGTGCGGTCTCTCCTCGAGCGGAACGGCGGAATACGGGCAGGTCAGGGGGCGGTGGCTGTCGGCCGGGTCAGGGGGCGGCTTCGATGGTGACGTGTTCGGCGTTGGCGAGCCGTCCGGTGTCGCGGTCGTCGACGTGGCCGAGGACGATCAGGTCGGCTGAGGCGGAGTCGCCGTCGCGGTAGAACAGGGCCAGGTTGCCCCAGGGGACGTAGTAGGCCAGGTCGCCGGCCTTCGGTGCGGCCGGGTCCGGGGCGCCGGAGGTGTCCAGCTTGCGTGGCGGATACGCGATCCGCTCCGTCTGGTGGAAGTCCTCCAGATCGAGGCTGAGCGGGAGCAGGGAGGCGAAGTCGCGCGCTACGGCGTTGTCGTTCAGGGTGGCGTCGACCGGTTGGCCGTCGAGGGTGATGCGGATGTTCATGGCGGTGTTCCTGTCGGACGATGCGGTGGATGCCGGGGGTGCCGGCGTCTGGTGCCGTCCGGAAGGGGACGACCCGGAGGACGCGGCGGGCGCGTTGTCGGTGCAGGCGGTGACGGCAAGCAGCAGGGCCGCGGCTACGGCGCCACGGGCCGCGAGGGCGGGAAGGGCGGTCGGCGTCACGGGGCGTCCAGGCATTCAGCCGGGCAGGGGCTCGGAGTAGTGGCGGAAGCCGTCGCGCCCGGTGTGGATGTCGTACAGGCGCCGGGCCAGCGCGTCGGGACTGCTGTGTTCGGAGTCGGGCCGGATGGCGCCGGGGACGATCAGCTGCGCGGCGTGGATGTTCTCGGCGGCGAGGGTGTCGTGGAGCATGCGGGCGTACGCGCTCTCGGCGGCGAAGGCGATGGAGGTGCCGGCGACGTTCGGGTTGGGGCGTACGGCGCTGGAGCCGTTGACGAACAGCAGCGTGCCGCGGCCGAGGTCCCGCATGCCGGGCAGGACGGCGTTCACGGCCGTGACGGGGCCCTTGACGGAGAACCCGAGAGGGGCGTCGAGGTCGTCGGCGCCGGTGTCCAGGACCGGTTTCATGAAGTCGGCGCGTGGCACGGGGCTGTACTGGAGGACCTCGACGGTCCCCAGTGAGGTTCCGGCCGCGTACAGGGCCGCGGTCAGGGACTCGATGTCGAGGACGTCGGCGGTGAAGCCGCGGGCTTCGATGCCGTCGCCGGCCAGCTCGGCCGTGAGCTCGTCCAGGTGCTGGGCGTTGCGGGAGATGAGAGCGACGGAGTGGCCGGCGGTCCCGAAGCGGCGGGCGGCGGCGAGCCCGAGGCCGGGGCCGGCACCGATGAGGGCGAAAGTGGTCACGATGAGTCCTTTTGCGGGCGGGGGACCGGGCGGAGAATGCCCGGCACCGATGGCGGGACGGTCTGCGGTCAGGGCTTCAGAAGGGCCTTGACGGCACGGCGCTCGTCCATCGCCCGGTAGCCCTCGGCGACCTGGTCGAGGGGCAGGGCGAGGTCGAAGACCTTGCCCGGGTCGATCCGGCCGGCCAGGACGCGGTCGATCAGGTCGGGCAGGTAGGCGCGCACGGGGGCGGGGCCGCCGCGCAGGCCGACGTGGGAGAAGAACAGCTCCTGGCCGTCGATCGCGACGTCGTGGGGGACGCCGACGAAGCCGACGTTGCCGCCGGGGCGGGCGGAGTGCAGGGCCTGCCGCATCGACTCGGCGGTGCCGACACACTCCAGGACGGAGTCGGCGCCGATGCCGCCGGTGAGGTCCTTGATCCGGGCGACGCCGTCCTCGCCGCGCTCGCCGACGATGTCGGTGGCACCGAACTCCAGGGCGAGCTTCTGCCGGGACTCGTGCCGCGACATGGCGATGATCCGTTCCGCGCCGAGTTCCTTGGCGGCGATGACGCCGCACAGGCCGACCGCTCCGTCGCCGACGACCACGGCGGTGGACCCGGGCGTGACCTCGGCGGCCACGGCGGCGTACCAGCCGGTGCCCATCACGTCGGAGACGGCGAGCAGGCTCGGCACCAGCTCGGCGTCGGGGTGCTCGTCGGTGGCGACGAGGGTGCCGTGGGCGTTGGGAATGCGCACGTAGTCGGCCTGACAGGTGCTCATGAACTCCCGGTTCAGACAGGACGACTGCCAGCCGTTGCGGCAGTGGGCACAGGTGTTGTCCGAGGTGGCGAAGGAGCCGACCACGAAACGGCCGGGCTTGACGTGCGTGACCTCGCTGCCGACCTCCTCGACGATGCCGACGTACTCGTGCCCCATCGGATGAGGCTCGTCCACCGGCTCCGCGCCGCGGTAGGGCCACAGGTCCGAGCCGCACACGCAGGTGGCGACCGTGCGGATGATCGCGTCGGTCGGATGCAAGATCTTCGGGTCGTCCAGGGTCTCGAAACGCACGTCGCCGGGGGCGTGAATGACTGCTCCGCGCATGGTGGTGCTTCCTTCGGTAGAAGGGTCTGTGTGCCGCAGTCGACGTCGGGAACGGCTGCTCACGATCGAGCCTCACACGCGAGGGCAGGCGCGAAAAGCGGAGGAATTCATCCTGGGAGAGAAACATCCTGGGAGGAAATTCTCCCCCCTTCCCCGGGTGCGATCGATGTCATGCTGGGAAGCATGACCAGCAATGTCACCCTGAATGAACTGGGAGAATTCCTCAAGAAGCGCCGCTCGGAACTGAGCCCGCGCACGGTCGGGCTGCCGGAGACGGGCGGGCCCCGCCGGGTGGCCGGGCTGCGCCGCGAGGAGGTCGCCCAGCTCGCCTCCATCAGCACGGACTACTACACGCGTCTCGAGCAGGGACGTATGCAGGCGTCCGCTCCGGTGCTGGACACCATCGCCCGCGTCCTCCACCTGGACGACGACGAGCGGGGCTATCTCTTCCAGCTCGCGGGCAAGACCACCACCCGCGCCCCCCGGCGCCACGTCAGGCAGAAGGTCCAGCCCCAGCTGCAACGCGTGCTGGACGACCTGACCGCCACTCCGGCCATCGTGCAGGGGCGGCGCGGTGACATTCTGGCGTGGAACGCGCTGGCGGCCGCACTGGTCACCGACTTCTCCCGGGTCCCGGAGAAGCACCGGAACTACCCGCGGCTCATCTTCACCGATCCGGCGATGCGCGGCCTCTACGCCGACTGGGAGGGCTCGGCGCGGATCGCCGTGGCGCAGCTGCGGATGGAGGCGGCGCAGTACCCCGAGGATCCCCGTCTGATCGAGCTGGTCGGTGAACTGTCCACCCGGGACAAGCAGTTCGCCCGATGGTGGGGCGACCACAAGGTCGCCGCCCGCACCGTGGGCACCAAGACCCTCAACCATCCGGTCGTCGGCGAACTCGTCCTGGACTGGGACACCCTCACCGCCAACACCGACCCCGACCAGCACCTGACGGTCTGGACCGCCGCCCCCGGCTCTCCCACCCACGAGCGGCTGCGCATCCTCGCCTCCTGGGCCACCGACCAGAAGGTGTCGCCCTCTCCGCCCCTCCGCTGACCGGCGACGCGCCCATACCGACGAGGTGCGCGGCCGCGTCGGCCACAGCTCCGTCCAGGCCGCAGTGACCCCCGCCGGCCGGACCTCACCGCCCGGTCGGTCCACGAGGGTGACCTGCTGCCCGCGCGGGGGACGAGCCGGGCCCCGCGTCAGCCGATGTCCTGAGCACCGCACCCGATCGACCGGTCTGCGGCTGTTCCAGGCTGCGGCGGTGGCGCCTCGGAGCGGGTGGCGCGCATCAGCGCGAGCGCGGTCAGGGTACGAGGGTGAGGGCGGCCGCCACCGTGCCGACCAGCGGGGGCCCTGCTTGCCCCAGCGGTGAGGACAAGGCCATGCCCGCCGTCCAGGAGCCGACGGCGATGCCCACGTGGGGCGCCGAGCCGCTGAGGCCGGAGACGAGTGTGGGCGCGGAACCGGAGAAGCGCAGGGCCAGCGCGCCGATTTCAGGGCCGGTGCGCGACCGCTGAGGGGTGGAATGCGGAAGAGCATCGCACCGCACGGGCATTCTGAGAGAGGGAGAATTTTCTCCTTGCTTCTCCGGCGTCCGTGGACCTCAGTGGGGAAGCGGCCGGTGGATCGGTCCGGTGGCCCGGGACAGGGGCAGCCCCGTGCCCCGGTGGGTGTGGGCGATGATCTCCGCGGTGATGGAGACGGCCGTCTCCTCGGGGGTACGGGCACCGAGGTCGAGGCCGATCGGGGAGCGCAGGCGGGTCAACCGGTCTCCGGCCACGTCGGCTTCGCGCAGGAGGCGGAGGCGTTCACGGTGGGTGCGGCGGGAGCCCAGCGCCCCGACGTAGCCGACGGGCAGGTCGAGGGCCAGGCGCAGCAGAGGGATGTCGAACTTGGCGTCATGGGTGAGGACACAGACCGCGGTGCGTGCGTCCACCTCGGTGCGTTCCAGGTAACGGTGGGGCCAGTCGACGACGACCTCGTCCGCGTGCGGGAAACGGGCGCTCGTGGCGAAGACGGGGCGGGCATCACACACCGTGACCCGGTAGCCCAGGAAGGCGCCGGCCTGGCTGAGAGCTGCGGCGAAGTCGACGGCGCCGAAGATCAGCATGCGGGGGCGGGATGCGTGGACGTGCACGAGGACGGTCATCGGTTCGGGGCAGCCGTCCCCGTTCCCGCCGACCGTGGCCCTGGTGGTGCGCCCGGCCCGTAGCAGGGACCGCGCCTCCTCGGCCACCAGCTTGTCCGCCGGCCCGCCGTCCAGAGCGCCGTGGGTGACGCTGTCGCCGGAGAGGACGGTCAGGGTGGAGCCGATGAGGTCGCGCGGGCCGGCCACCATCTGGGCCACGGCGGTGGGCCGGCCCTGGACGACGTCGGTGAGGGCGGCGGCGAGGTGCGGCTGGAGGGCGGGATCGATGCGTTGGACGAGGACGTCGAGTTCGCCACCGCAGGTCAGTCCTACGGCGAAGGCGTCGTCGTCGGAGTACCCGAACAAGGCCCGCCGGGGCGCGCCCCGGTCGCTGAGCACCTGCCGGCACAGGTCGTAGACCGCGCCCTCGACACAGCCACCGGAGATGCTGCCGACCGCGTTGCCACTCTCGTCCACCGCGACCGACGTGCCCACCGGCAGCGGCGCGCTGCCGGTGACGTCGACGACGGTGGCCAGGGCGAAGGGGCGTGCCTCGCCGCACCAGCGGTGCAGTGTGTCCGCGATGTTCAGCATGAACGGGTCCTTCGGGCAAAGAGTGAGGGGGCCGCCACCGCGCCGTGGGGGAGCGTCATCACGCGGTGGCGGCCCTGGGAGGTCCGGCAGCCGGACGCGGGGATCGGCCACCGGACGAGGGAGTGCCCGGGACGCTGGGCCGCTCCGCAGGGGCCCGGGCACTCGGTCAGAGCAACGCCTCGGCGGTGATGGGCAGTTCACGGACCCGTCGGCCGGTGGCGTGGAAGACCGCGTTGCCGATCGCGGCCGCCACACCCACCTGGACGACCTCGCCGAGCCCCTTCACCCCCAACGCGTTGCCCGCGTTGTCCTCGCCGTCCAGGTAGATCGCCCGTACCCGGGGGACGTCGGCGTTGACGGGGACGAGGTAGTCGGCGAGGTTGGCGTTGACGATCCGGCCGTCGCGGTGGTCGGTGACCGTGTGCTCCAGCAGGGCCGTGCCGATGCCGCCCACGATGCCGCCGATGGCTTGGCTCTCGGCGAGCTTGGGGCTGATGATGCGGCCCGCGTCGTACACCCCGAGCATCCGCCGGACCCGCACCAGCCCCAGCGTCGCGTCCACCGCGACCTCGGCGAAGGTGGCGTTGTAGGCGTTGTAGGAGTTCCGTTCGGGAGCCGGCGGCCCGGCATAGTTGCCGCGTGCTTCCAACTGGGGGCGGTTGTGGCGGGCCAGCAGGCTGCGGTACGTCTCACCGCGCGCCGGGGTGCCCTTCACATGCAGCCGCCCATTGCGCACGACGACGTCGCCGGCCGGCACTCCGTGCAGAGGCGACTCCTCGTCCCCGACGGCCAGTTCGATCGCCTGCTGCCGCACCTTGTTGCAGGCGTCGACGACGGCGGAGCCGACGCTGGCCATGGTCGACGAGCCGCCGTGCGGGCCGGTCTGCGGATACAGGGAGTCACCGAGCCTGAAGGTCACCGTGCGCATGGTCAGCCCGAGCGCGTCCGCGGCCACCTGGGTCTGCGAGGTGTAGGTGCCCGGACCCATGTCAGTGGCGGCCGCCTCGACCACAGCGGTGCCGTCGGCGTGGAGGCGGGCCCGGGCCTGCGCGGGGAAACGCCCGGGGTCGTACACGCCGGCCGCCATTCCCAGACCGATCAGCCAGTCCCCGTCACGGGTCGAACGGGGCCTGGGGTTACGGCGGTCCCAGCCGAACTCACGGGCGCCGACCGTGTAGCACTCCCGCAGCCGCCGCGTCGAGAACGGCAGGTTCTTCGCCTCGTCCTCGGACGGTTCGTTGCGCCGGCGCAGCTCGATCGGGTCGACGCCGAGTTTGTGGGCGAGTTCGTCCATCGCCGACTCGATGACGAACGACGCCGACGCGAAGCCGGGGCCGCGCATCCAGATCGGCGTGTTCACATCCAGCGGCACCGTCCGGTAGTTCTGGCTGACGTGGGGCATGCTGTAGAGCATCTGCCCGGGCGCCATGACCCCTTCGGTGAACGTCTCGTACGACGAGGTCTCCGCGTCGATCTCGTGGGTCGCGGCGGTCAGCCGGCCGCGCCGGTCGCTGCCCAGCCGCAGCCGGTACTCGTAGGTGGGCCGGAAGCCGGTGCCGAAGTACATCTGCCGACGGCTGAGCACCAGCTTGACGGGCCGCTTCGTCTCCCGCGCGGCCACAGCGGCGACGATCGTGTGCGGCCAGCAGCGCAGCCCGCTGCCGAAGCCGCCCCCGACGAACGGGTTGATCACCCGCACCGCATCCGCGGGCAGGTCGAACACGGCGGCGATCTCGTCGCGGGTACCCATGACCCACTGCGTCTTGTCCCACACGGTGACCTTGTCGCCGTCCCACCGGGCGATCGTGGCGTGCGGCTCCATCGGGTTGTGGTGGTTGCGCGCCAACCGGTACGTCAGGTCCAGGCGCACGGCCGAGGAGCGCAGCCCGGCGTCCGCGTCGCCACGCGCGTAGGCCGTCGGTTCGTCCCGCTCGGCCTCGTGCAGGTCGGTCGAGGACTGCTCGGCGTCGTACTCGACCCTGACCAGACTCGCGCCGTGCTGCGCGGCCTCCAGGGTCGTGGCCACGACGACGGCGACCGGCTGGCCGTGGAAGAGCACCCGGTCGTCCTGGAACACCCGCAGCCTGCGCCCGGGCAGATTGTTCGAGCCGGAGTTGTCGCGGTACGGCAGCTTCGGCGCGTTGCGGTGGCTGATCACCCGCAGCACACCCGGGTGCCTCTCGGCGGCGCCGGTGTCGATGGCGGTGATGCGGCCACGGCCGACGCTCGCGTCGACGATGACCGCGTGCACCACCCCGTCGACGTCGAACTCGGCGGCGTACTGCGCCTGGCCCGTGACCTTCAGTCGCCCATCCACCCGGGACAGCGGCGCACCCACGGCAGCCTGCGGCTGGGGACTCACTTCGTACCTCCTACGACGCGCAGCTGGCGTTCCACGGTCCGCCGCAGAAGCTCGACCTTGAACCGGTTGTGCGGAAGGGGACGGGCCCCGTCGGCCGCATGCCGGGCGGCCTCGGCCCACAGGCGGTCCGAGGGGTGCTCGCCGATGAGGGTCTGCTCGACGGCGGGCAGCTTCCACGGCACCGTGCCCACCCCTCCGGTGGCCACTTTCGCCCCGCGGATCACCCCGCCGCGCACGTGCAGCGCCACGGCCGCCGAGGTCAGGGCGAACTCGTAGGACCGGCGGTCGCGCACCTTCAGGTAGCCGGACCTGAGGGGGCGCGGCAGCGGCAGAATCTCCACGGCGGTAATCAACTCCCCCTGCCTGAGAGCGTGTTCGCGGTTCGGAGTGTCCCCGGGTTTGAGAAGGAAATCCGCGAAGGGGACACGGCGTTCCCCGTCCGGGCCCAGCAGGTGCACGGTCGCCTCCAGCGCCGCGAACGCCACGGCGACATCGGAGGGATGGGTGGCCACGCAGGCGTCGGAGGTGCCGAGGACGGCGTGCGTGCGATGGTGGCCGTGCAGCGCCGCGCATCCCGAGCCGGGCTCACGCTTGTTGCAATCGGCGGTCACGTCACGGAAGTACGTGCACCGGGTGCGCTGCATGATGTTGCCGCCGATGGTGGCCATGTTCCGCAACTGGGCGGAAGCGCTCAATTCCAGCGCCTGGGAGATGACCGGGTACAGCGAGCGCACCTTGGGGTGGGCGGCGGCCTCGGCCATCCGCACCAGGGCACCGATGAGCAAGCCACCGCGCTCGGTGACCCTGAGGTCGCGCAGCGGCAGGTCGGCGATGTCCACCAGGGTTTCGGGGCGCTCGACGGTCTCCCGCATCAGGTCGACGAGAGTGGTGCCGCCGGCGATGTAACGCCCGCCCGAGCGGCCCGCTTTGAGGGCCTCGCGGGTGTTCGCGGCCTTCGTGAAGGAGAAGGGGTACATCGGTCCTCACTTCCGGCCGGCGGTCTGCTCGACCGCCCGCACGATGTTCACGTAGCAGCCGCAGCGGCAGATGTTGCCGCTCATCCACTCCCGGATCTCCTCCGGCGAACCGGTGTGCCCCTCCTTGATGCAGCCCACCCCGGACATGATCTGGCCGGGTGTGCAGTAGCCGCACTGGAAGGCGTCCTCGTCGACGAACGCCTGCTGCAGCGGGTGCAGTTGGTTGCCCCCGGCCAGGCCCTCGATGGTGGTGACCTCGGCACCCTCCAGGCGCACCGCCAACGTCAGGCAGGAGTTGACCCGCTGCCCGTCGACCAGGACCGTGCACGCCCCGCAGGCGCCGGCGTTGCAGCCTTTCTTGGAGCCGGTCAGCTCGAAGTGCTCGCGCAGCAGGTCCAGCAACGAGGTGCGGTTGTCGACCGTCACGGCTCGCCGGGTGCCGTTCACCGTCAGGGACACCCGGCTGGAGGGCGGCGCGTCGGCGGCGGCCGCCTCCTCAGGACCGAGAAGATGCGTCCCCCCGATCAGGCCACCCGCAACGACGGCACCACCGACCGCGCCGGTGGTGGCAATGAAGGTGCGCCGACTGGGGGCCGGGGAGGACTCACCGGCCCCGCAGGGGGGCGGAACGGCAGACTCGGGGACTTCAGTGGACATGGGGAAGCCTTCGCATCGCGGACGGATCACGCCGCGCACAGCGGCACGGCAGGAGGCGGGACCGTCGTCGCCGCAGGACCTGGAAGACCGTGCGGATCAGACCCGCGACCGGTCATGCCGGCAGTCTGGCACCGCCGGTGACACCCGTGGCAGGGAGACTTTTCTCCCCCCCATCCCCTCCTTCGGAGTCCCAGCCCTGAGGCTGTCTGTGCAGCGTGGGCGGGTTGAGACATGCAGGACAGCAGGACAGCACTGACCCGCCGATGACGAGGTGAGGCTCCTCGGCGAGCGGGGTCGTCGCGTGGTGGGCGGCGCGGGAGGCGGACTCACCGCGGCGGCTTCACTTTCGTCGGTTTCGTGACCCCGGGCAGCCGCCCGGCGCGCCCGTCCTCGTCGGCACCCAGCCCGATTTCTTCCGTTCGTTCTCGACCGCCCTGGCCCGGCCAGGCTCCGGAAAGCACGGGCCGCCGAGCGGAAGTCGCTCGGCGGCGCCCTGCCGGGAGGAGTGGCCCAGCATCTCTCGCGTGGTCAGTCCGAGAAGACCTGCTTCGCAACCGTGATCGCCGACATGGCCTTGGGCCAGCCGGCGTAGAAGGCGAGGTGGGTGATGGCCTCGACGAGTTCGGTCTCTGTGACGCCGTTCTCCTTGGCTCGTCCGAGGTGGAAGCGCAACTGGTCGGCGTCGCCGCCCGCCGTGAGGACGGCCACGGTGATCAGGCTGCGGTCACGGGCGGCCAGTTCCGTGCGATTCCACACGTCCTCGAAGAGGATGTCGTCGGTGAGTTCGGCGAGCTTGGGAGCGAAGTCGCCGATCGTGCGGCGTCCGCCGCCGATCTGCCGGGGCTGGTCGGTCATCGGAAGTCCTTTCGTGCGGTCAGCGGCTGCGGGCGCGGTTGTACTGCTCGTCGGTGACCGGCTCGTTCCAGGTGGTTTCCTCGCTGCCGTCGCCCCTGCCCTCCCACATGGCGATGTGCTCCATGAAGCGACCGGGCGTGGCGCCGTGCCAGTGCTCCTCGCGCGGAGGGCAGGTGACCGTCTCGCCGGGGTGCGCTTCGAAGACGGTGCCGTCTCGGGTGCCGATCAGTGCGGTGCCGGAGACGACGTGCAGGGTCTGGCCCAGCACGTGGGAGTGCCAGTGGGTACGGGCGCCCGGGGAGAAGCGGACCAGGTTGGCACGCATCCGGGACGGCTCCTTGCCCGCGTGGATCACGTCGAACCAGACGTCGCCGGTGAACCAGTCCGCCGGGGCCTTGACGGTGTCCTGCTGCTTGACGAATTCCATGGTGTCTCTCTCAGAGGTGGGGGGACTGTGGGACGGAGGGCCGGTCCTAGTCGGCGACCTTCAGGACGACTTCGGCAGGACCCCGCGGTCGGGGAACGCCGCCACCATCGATGAAACCGCAGCTCAACGAGGTGAGGAAGGGTCTGTCGTTACCGGTACTGACAGTGCCCCCCACGCCTGCGCCGTCCGGCTTAGCCTGGACGGCGTGAGTACCGAGAGCGACATCCGCGAGTTCCTGGCCTCCCGCCGTGCCGGAATCACCCCCCAGCAGGCGGGCCTGCCCGCCTACGGCGGCAACCGGCGCGTGCCGGGCCTGCGCCGCGAAGAGGTCGCGATGCTCGCCGGCGTCAGCGTCGACTACTACGTCCGCCTGGAGCGGGGGAACCTCGCGGGTGCCTCGGAGGAAGTCCTCGACGCCGTCGCGAACGCTCTCCAGCTCGACGACGCCGAACGCGCCCACCTCTACGACCTCGCCCGCGCAGCCGCCAAACGCCCCACCCGGCGCAAGCGCGCTCGCGGCCCGCTGCCCGACAGCGTCCTGCGCGTTCTGCACTCCATGACCGACTCCCCGGCCTTCATCCGCAACGGCCGCCTGGACATCCTCGCCGTCAACCGCCTCGGCCGCGCCCTGTACTCCCCGCTCTTCCCCGACCCCACCACCGCGACGGCCAACATCGCCCGCTTCCAGTTCCTCGATCCGAACGGCCGCGACTTCTTTCCCGACTGGGACCAGTCCGTGAACACCACCGTCGCCCTGCTGCGCACCGAGGCCGGGCGCGCTCCGCACGACAGCGGGCTGACCGGACTCGTCGGCGAACTCGTCACCCGCAGCGAGGAGTTCCGCGCCGCTTGGGCCAGACACAACGTGCGCCTGCACCACACCGGTCGCAAGTCCTTCCGGCACCCGGCCGCCGGAGTTCTCACCCTCGACTTCGACGCCATGGAACTGCCGGCCCAGCCCGGTCTGACGCTCACCGCCTACAGCGCCGCCCCCGGCACACCCGAGCACGACGCCCTGCGGTTCCTTGCCGCCTGGGCAGCCACGGGGTCGACGGCCGCCGGGTCGGCTCCTGCCTGAAGAACCCTGCGTCGCCGCGAGGTTTCCGAAGCTCCGTCAGCCCGCGACCTCTCACAGGCGGAAGGCGTGAGCGATGGCGCGCGCCTCGATGCCCGCCTGACGAAGGACACCCGTGAGTGGATTGGTGTATCCGGCGAAGTACAGGCGCGGGGCCGCGGGATGGGTCTGTGCCCCTACGGCGAGAGGGTGCCCGGCCTCGTCGAGTACGCCCAGGGAGCCGACCAGGTCGTGCAGGTTGGGCCGGTACCCGGTGGCGGCGATGACCGTGTCGGGTCGCAGCCGTGTGCCGTCGGCCAGTACAACCTCGGGGCCGTCGAAGGCCTGGACGGCCGCGACCGGCTCCACCCGACCGGACCGGACGGCGTCGACGAAGCCGTGGTCGAGCACCGGATTGACCCCTTCGCGGGCATTGCGGGTATAGAGGCCGGTACGGGGCCGGGGCAGTCCCCGTGAGGTCAGGTCGGGCACCGCGAGACGTTGCGTGAGCAGGGAGGTGCGGTCGCGCCACGCGAGCGGGAGGACCTCCGTCAGCCGGCCGGCCGCATGCCATCGGGCGCTGGAACGGGGAAGGATGCTGGGTGGGGTACGGACAGCGATCCGTACCCCGTTCGGCTCCGGCCCCGGCCAGGACACTCGCGATTTCGGTACCGCTGTTGCCGGCACCGACCACCAGGACGTCCCGCCCGCGGTAGGGGACGGGAGAGCGGTAGCGGGCCGAGTGCAGCAGGGTGCCGGTGAATGTCGAACGCCCGGGCCAATGGGGGATGTTCGGGGTGTGGCAGCGGCCGGTGGCCACCACGACCGCGCCAGTGGGCACCGGGCCGTCGGGGGTGTGGACCAGCCACCGGGCGCCCGAACCGGGCTCGGACCGCTCGATGCGCTGCACCGGGGTGCTCACCCGGATGCCGAGTCGGTGATGGGCGACGTATCGCTCCAGGTATCGCACGTAGTCGTCCCGGCTCACCCAAGGGCCCGCCTGGCGCGGCACCGGCAGGCCGGGGAGTTTCGAGGTACCGGGGGTGGTGTGCAGTCTCAGATGGTCATAGCGCTGCGCCCAGCTCGCTCCCACTCGGTCCGACCGTTCCAGGATCACGGCCGGTACTCCGGAGCGGCGCAGCAGCGCGGCGACCGTGAGCCCGTGGGGACCGGCTCCGATCACGATCGTGGGAGCGCTGAACTCTGGCTGTGGTGTGGGGGGCATCGCCCCTTACAACGGCGGACCGCGGCTCACGTCACGCCCGACGCGGAGGCGCAGAGCCCGTGGAGCGGCGGTGCCGGTTGTCGAACGGAACAGCGGGTGGCCGCCGTTACACCGGCCTTACGGACTCGTTGAACACCGGGCAGTGGCGCGCCGCCTCGCAGGGGGTTGCGCGGCCCTGGCTTGTGAAGGCGGACTTTTCCTCCGGGCCGGCTCGCTGCAGCTGTTCCGATCTTTCGGGGGGCTCATGTGCAGGCAGTAACGACGTGCCATCGGCCACGGCTGCGGATCAGCGGAGTCTGCAAGGGGTACGGCGGCAAGCAGGTTCTGAGCGACGTCCACCTTGAGGTGCCTGCCGGGACGCTGGTGGGAGTCGTCGGCGAGAACGGGGCGGGCAAAAGCACTCTGCTGCAGATCGCCGTAGGACACCTCGCACCCGACCGCGGGACGGTGACACGGGCCGGGACCGTGGGGTACTGCCCACAACGGGCCGTGCTGAACGATGCGTTCACCGTCGGACAGCATCTGCGGTTGTTCCAGATGGCCTACCGGCTGCCGACACCGGAGCGCGTCGGGGAGCTGATGGAGCTGCTGGCGCTGACCGGCTGCCGGCGACAGCAGGTCGGCGAACTCAGTGGCGGAACGCGGCAGAAGCTGAACCTGCTGATCGCTCTCATGCACGATCCGCAACTGCTGGTCCTGGACGAGCCCTATCAGGGCTTCGACTGGGACACCCATCAGCGGTTCTGGACCCTGGCCGCCGACCTGCGTGATCAGGGCCGGTCGATCATCGTGGTCTCGCATCTGCTGCACGACCAGCACCACTTCGACGCGATCGCTCATCTGCGCCAAGGGCGTCTGCACTTCGAGGAGACCGACCGATGAAGCTCTCCTGGACGGCATTCACCGAACTGCTGCGCTGCACTCTGCTGGGTCACCTGCGCAACCGGCTGGCCCTGGTTCTGGCGGTCGCGTTCATCCCCGTCTGGATCGCTGTGGCCCGCCTGTGCACGTCCGACGAAGTCGTGCGCATCTGGCTGGACGCCATCAGCGCACCCGTCTCCGCCCCGGCCAGCCAGGCGGGCCAGGTGGCCAGCGCGCTCGGCGCCATCACCATGGTCGCCGGCTTCATCGCCTTCACCGAGACCTTCCAGTCCCGGCAGATGGACCGCCGTCTGCTCCTGGCCGGCTATCCCCGGCTGCCGATGCTGCTGGCGAAGCTCGCCGCTGTCGCCCTCACCGCGGCCCTGCTGGCCCTCTACACCACGATTCTGCTGTGGATCTCCCTGCCCGTACGCCACGCGGTCCCCCTGGCGCTGGTCCTTGCGGGTGCCGGACTCGCTTACGGCGGCATCGGTCTTCTGCTCGGCTCTCTGGTCCGCGGCGAGTTGGAGGGCTTCTTCCTCATCATCATGCTCAGCCTGGTCGACACCGGCCTGCAGAATCCCGTCTTCAACACACTCATGGATGTGGCGGGCGTGTCCGCGCTCCCTCTGTACGGCGTGAACCAGCTGGCGCTGAGCTCAGCTCTCACCCCCCAGAGTGCCTGGTCCCATGGTCTGCTCTCCCTCACCTGGTCCGCGGCGACCGGTGCCCTGGCGCTGCTCGTCCTCCACACCCACCGCCCTTCCCGCTCGTCGATGTCCCGCAGAGCGGGGGCCAAGGCAGGATGATCACGGTACGAGCATGCTGCCGAGCAGTGGGACCTCGAACTGGACGACCTCTTCGTGCTTCTCCTGCCGGGGGGCCCAAGGGCCAGGGGGCTTGCCTGACCTCCCGGGCTTCCGCCGCCGGCTACTTCGTCTTGCGGTTCGCGGAGAAGGCAGGCTCTTTCCCCAGCACTTCGATCGTCTCTTCCATTTCGCGGACCCTACGGCGCAGTTGCACCAGTTCCTCGCGCTCGGCCGTGGTCAGTGCGCCCGCCGGCCCTTGGTCTCGCTCCGCCGCCAGCTCCTCCGCGATCGCCGCCGCGAACGCGTCCACGTCGCCCTCGGTGGTGTCGAAGGAGGTCATCCAGCGGACCTCGCCGGCCTGCTCGTCCCAGGTGTAGAAGCGGAAACGCTTCTGGAGACGCTCGGTGACGGCCGGCGGCAGGACGGCGAAGATCTGGTTGGCCTGAACCGGACGGGGGATCTCCAGGCCCGGCAGTTCGCGCACCGCCTCGTACAGCCGCTGGGTCATCGCGTTGGAGCGGGCCGCCGAGCGCAGCCAGAGGTCGCCGCCCAGCAGCGCCTCGAACTGCACCGACATGAAACGCATCTTGGAGCCCAGCTGCATGCTCGTCTTGCGCAGGTGAGCCATGCCGCGCACCGCGTCCTCGTTGAGCACGATCACCGCCTCGCCGAAGAGCAGCCCGTTCTTGGTGCCGCCGAGCGAGAGGACGTCCACGCCGGCGTCGGTGGTCATCTCGCGCAGGGACACGTCGAGGGTGGCGGCGGCATTGGCGAGCCGGGCGCCGTCCAGGTAGACGAGCATGCCGAGCCCGTGTGCGTGGTCGCAGATCGCACGGATCTCGTCCGGCGTGTAGCAGGTGCCGAGTTCGGTGGACTGGGCGATCGAGACGACCTTGGGCCGGGCCCGGTGCTCGTCCTCGAAGCCCCATGCCTGACGGTCGATCAGCTCAGGGGTGAGCTTGCCGTCCCATGCGGGCACCGTCAGGAGCTTGATCCCGGCGACCTTCTCGGGCGCCCCGCCCTCGTCGACGTTGATGTGGGCCGATTCGGCGCAGACCACGGCGTCCCAGCGGTCGAGCATGGTCTGCAGCGCGACCACGTTCGCGCCGGTGCCGTTGAAGACCGGGTACGTGTGCGCGGTGGGGCCGAAGTGGCCGCGCACCACTTCCTGGAGGCGCTCGGTGTAGACGTCGGCGCCGTAGCTGACCTGGTGGCCGCCGTTGGCCAGGGCGATCGCCGCAAGGATCTCGGGGTGCACGCCCGCGTAGTTGTCGCTGGCGAAGCCGCGCTCGTCCGGGTCGTGCCGTCGCTGTACGGTCATGGTGCTCGCTTACTTGTCTCGGTCGGACGGGTGTGACACATGTGGTCCGGACGGGCGCCGGCCGGGTTCGCTCAGGCCGGCGCCGGCTCCGTCCGCGCGCGGGCCTTCTCCAGGCCGCGCACCAACGGCGGCGCGGCGAGCCCGAGCAGGGCGAAGAGCGCCGCGAGGACCAGCCAGCCGGTCCCCGCCGCGCCGACGACCAGGGAGGTCATCAGCCACGGCCCGGCGAACTGCTGGAACCCGCGCCCCAGGGAGAACACCGCCTGGTACTCCCCCTGCCGGCCCGCCGGGGCGAGCCCGAAGGACAGGCCCCAGCTCGCCGACGCCTGGTACAGCTCGCCGAGGACGAGCACCAGCGCACCGCCCAGCAGGGCCGCACTGTCCAGGAGCGCGCCGTGCCCCCCGCTCACCGCGAAGACCAGGCAGGACGCCCCCAGCGCCCACCCCGCCCAGCGCAGCATACGTGCCGCTCCCGCCGGGGTACGCGCGCCCTTGCTGACCGCGACCTGGAACAACAGCACCAGGACGGTGTCCAGGATCAGCAGCCCCGACACCAGCAGCGCGGGCGCGTCGGTGCCGGTGACGATCCACAGCGGCAGACCGACCGTCAGCAGCGGGTGGTACAGCTCCAGAGCGCCGCACACCAGCGCGACCGCCACATAGCGCACGTCCCGCAGCGCGGCGCTGCGCAGCACCCCGCCCGGCGCCTCGGCGGCGGGGGCCCGGGGCCCGGCGCCCGCGGGCAGCCGCATCCCGAGCAGCACGGCGACGGAGACCAACTGCAGGGCGGCGTTGGCGAGGACCGTGGCGTACAGGGCGGTCGAGGTGCCGGCCGCGATGGCGGCTCCGGCCAGCGCGGCGCCGCCCAGGAAGCCCAGGTTGAACAGGCTGCGCATCTGCGCGCTCACCCTGACCCGCTCCGCCTCGCCCACCAGCGCGTCGGTGAGCGACGCCTGGAGCGCGCCCGCCGAGGTCTCCAGGACCGCGATGGCACAGGCGACCGCGAGGAACGAGGCGAAGCCGTCCACCAGGCAGTACGCGGTGAAGCCGACGGCCGCGAGCAGGAAGTTGACGGTGAGCACCCGGCCCGCGCCGAGCCGGTCCGCGAGCCGGCCGATGGGCACGGTGCAGACCAGACCGCAGAGCCCGGCGACCGACAGGGCGAGGCCCACGCGCTGGGCGGGGATGCCGATGGTCCGGGTGAAGAACACGGCGCTGGAGGTAAGGAACACCCCGAGCCCCAGGGACTGGATGAGCGTGAGGACGCCGAGTCTGCGGGCGTTACCGGCGGCCGGAAGGGTCTCCCGGAACCACGCGCGCAGCGTACCGGCGTACCGGCGCGCCTCAGCCATGCGGCTCAGCTCCCTCGGCCCGCTCGGTCCGCAGCCCGTACACCTCCATCGCGGTGTGCACGGCGGCGTGCACCGCGGCGGCGCTCCGCCCCCGGAACCGGAAGATCCCGCAGCCCTCGTCATAGCTGCCGGGCCCGGTCATGATCTGGCCGATCGCGGGCAGTTCCTCGTGGTAGACCTCGGGGACGGCCGACCTGGGCGAGGTGCGCGCGACGACCCGTCCGGGCAGCTCGCGCGGAGCGGGGTAGATGAGCCAGCCACCGGCCCGGGGCCCGGCCGGTTCGGACGGCTGCCACAGCGGGGGCAGGCCCAGGGCCGCCCGGAACGCCTCGGCGAACAGGTCGATGCCGTAGAGGTCGACGTGCAGGAACGGCACCTGCGCGCCGCCCGGCCGCAGCCCGACCTCCAGGAACACCAGCTCGCCCCCCGGACGCCGGATCGCCTCCAGGTGGAACGCGCCGTCGCGCAGCCCCAGCGCCCGCAGACAGCGGTCGGCGAACGTGGTGAGCTCGTCGCGCTCGGGGCCCGGGTCGAGCAGGACCGAGCCGAGCGGGCGGCCGTGTGCGTAGTCCAGGCAGGTGTGGACGTACTGGGAAGCGGTGACGAAGTGGAGGCGGCCGGAGCGGCGGACACCGTCGACGTGGAAGATGTCCCCCTCGACGTACTCCTCGCACTCGTATGCCTCGGGGTCGACGCCCCCCAGCGCGTCGCGCAGTTCGTCGGCGCTGCGGACGACCGTGACTCCCTGGGAGCCCGCCGCGGCGCGCGGCTTGAGGACCAGGGGCAGACCGCCGAGGGCGTCGACGACCGCCTGTGCCGAGGGGGCGTCGTCGAGGCGCAGGAACCGGGGAACCCGCAGTCCGGCCGCGCCCACCGCGCTCTTCATGGCGGGCTTGTCCTTGAACCGCTCGACGAGGTCGAGACCGTAGCCGCCGGGGACGCCGAGTGCGGCCGAGAGCCGGGCGGCCGTCAGGATGTCGTACTCGGACTGGCCGAAGACGGCCTCGGGCGTGCCGTGCCGGTCCGCGATCTCCCGTACGAGGGGCAGCAGATCGTCGTGGGCGAGGCTGTCGCGCACATGGACCTCTCTCGCCCCGTCCTGGTCGAGCGCGGGCAGCCCGCCGGGCGTGGTGAGGTACACCGTCCGGCAGGGGTGGCCGTCGAGGAAACGGTGGTACTCGCCGAACTCGTCACCGGAGCGGTTGAGGACGACGTACAGCGGGGTGGTCCGGTCGGTCACGCGTCCGCTCCCGGTCGCAGGGTGTCGGGCAGGCAGGCGTCCAGATCTGCGGCGCTCACCCGGCCGAAGCCTGGCGCGGGCCGGTCCCGGTGGGCCGGGGTCCTGGCGAGGAAGGCCGCCGCGCGAGGCTCTCCGGCGCCGCCGAGGCGCTGCCAGACGAGCTCGGCGAGGTCCGGCATGACCGGGAACGCGAGCAGGGACAGGCCCTTGAGCCACCAGTAGGCGCCGTCCTCGGCCGCGTGGGCGACCGCGTCGTCGGCGCACCAGCGGTCGAGCGCCGCGACCGCGCGCCGCGTCGAGACACGGGTGCCGTCGAGCGCCGCTGACTGCTCGGCGAGCAGGGATTCCAGGAGGTCGGCGACGGCCGGGGCGGGCGCCTGCGGCGTCCCCCCGGGCAGCCGGCTCCAGGCGGCGTCGATCTGCTTGCCGAGGCCGTCGGCGAGCGTGGCGTTCGCGGTCCGAAGGAAGTCCGCCGTCTCGAAGCTCGCCGCCCCGGACTCCAGATCGGCCCCGGCGAGGTAATACCGGACGGTGTCCACGCCGATGGCGGGCGACGCGGCGATGTCCGCCGCCCAGATGGCGTGCCGGGCGCTGGTGGAGAACTTCCGCCCGGCCAGCCGGTAGAAGTTGTTGATCAGGCAGCGGTCGTACGGCTTCATGTCGCCGTGCAGCAGGCTGGTGCCGACGATCGAGACCAGGGTGGGGATCACGTTGTCGACCCCCAGGGTGGTGATGGTGGTGACCCCGGAGTCCGGATCGAAGGCGTTCACGCCGGTGCCGGAGAGCCGGCCGTGGACAGCGCCGGCGAGGCGGGCGAACATGAAGATCCCGGCGTACGGGAAGAGGGCGCGCGGCACGTCCGGCTCCGGCGCGGGCAGCGGAAGTCCCCACGTCTGCGGTGCGCTCAGCCGTACGGTCAGGCCGTCGCGCTCCAGGAAGCGCGCCACGGTCGCCCGGTAGCGGTCGGCGACGCCCAGGTCCACGAGCGTGGTGTCCAGGAGATCGCGGTCCGGCAGCCGCAGGAAGAGGCTGGAGATCTCCCGCCAGGTCAGCGGCCCCTCGTCGAGCAGGGGGCGCGGCTCGACGACCGACTCGGGCAGGAAGTGCGCGCTGCACTCCTCGCAGAAGTAGCTGGCGATGCCCGCACCGCACTCGGGGCAGCGGCCCTGGAGCCAGCCGCCCACCACCCAGCGGTCCGACGCCGCGCAATAGGGCACGCACTCGGTGCGCGTCACCACCGCGCCCCGGGCCGTCAGCCGCTCCATCGAGGCGGCGACCTCCTGCTCGAACTGCTCTCGCCAGGGCTGCTGATCGGGGACGATGAACGCGTCGACGCCGATGCGCAGGGCGGCCAAGTCGTCCTGGATGCGCTGTCCGTAGCGGGCGGCGACCTCGCCGGGCGTGGAGTCCTCGGCGTGCGCCTTGAGCGCCACGTACGACTCGTACACGTCACTGCCGGTGATCACCAACGGCAGGTCGCCGCGGACCCGCAGATGCCGCGCGATCATGTCCGACCACAGGAAGGGGCCGCCGACGTGGCCGAGGTGCAGGGGGCCGTTGGGAGTGGCCTCGGGCGGCACCAGGAGGTAGTGCCGGGGGGTGTGCGTGTCCCCGGTCAGCAGGCTCATGTTCGCGGTCTCCCGTCGAGCAGGTTCAGTGCGTCCTCGGCCATGGCCGGGGAGAGTCGGTAACCGGAGCCGGAGCCGCCGATGGCCATGACCACGTCGTCACCGCCGACCGTGTCCACGACCGGCAGATGGCCGGGGGTGAAGCAGTCGCTGAAGACCCGGCCGCCGAGCAGGTGCGGCAGGAATCCCGGTACGTGCCGGGCGAGCAGGGCCCGGGCGAGTTGCCGGTCGCGGGCATCGATGGCGAGCGGTTCGTCGGGGCCGCGGTCCCAGTCGGGTGAGGTGATGCTGAAGATCCAGTGGCCGCCGGGGTGGTGGGGCAGCAGGAAGGCGTCGGCGTCCTCCAGGACGAGTGCCGGGGCGCCCGGCGGGGGCGGCGTCATGATGTGGAACGCCACCACCTTCTTGACCCGGGCCCCGCGCTCGCGGGCCGCCGCCGCCACCGGGCCGTCGAGGACCCAGGGGCCGGGTGCGAGGACCGCCTTGGAGGCGGTGATCCGGCCGCCGTCGGCGGCGACCAGTTCGACACGCCCGCCCGTACGGCGTACTTCGGTGACCCGGAAGCCCTCCAGGAGGGTGTTGTCCGGGCGGCCGAGGACCTCGTCCAGAAGCCGGTCGGTGAGCCATTGGGGCTGGCCCGCCGTCATGGGGGCAGTGGCCAGAAGGACTTGCTCGTCGTCGTGGGCGAGCCCGGGGAAGGTCCGGTCGAGCAGGGCCCGCTGCTCCCCGGTGACCGGGCGGGTGCGGCCGCCGTCGGCCATGGTCGCGTCGAGGGCGGCCGTGTTCTCGCGCGTCACCAGCCAGCGGACGTCGACCGGCGCGCGTCCGGCGTCGCCGAGTCCGGCGGCGAGCTCGTCGAAGAGCGCGGTGCTGCGGGCGGCCAGGGCGCGCTGGGCCGGGTTGTGCCCCGTGGGCGTGTCGAACCCGGCCGAGAGACGGGTCGCGCCCGTCCCCCGTCCGGCGTGCGTGATCACGGCGACGCGGCGGCCCGGGTCCCGGCGCACGGCGTAGTACGCGGCGATGGCGCCGACCGCGCCCGCGCCGACGACGGCGAGGTCGTAGTGGGGCGCCTCACCGGTCCTGGTGGTGCGCTCACTCATCGGGCGCCGACCACCAGAAGGAGTAGATCACCAGTTCCTCGCCCTGGTCGGCGAAGATCTCGTGGACGGCCTGCGAGGCGAAGCCCACCAGGGAGCCGGGCCCGACGAGCGACCGTTCACCGTCCACCTCCAGGGTGCCGGATCCGGCGTGGACCACCCAGATCTCCTGGACCGCGTGCTGGTCGGGCGAGCTGGTCCCGCCCGGCGGCACGGTGAAGCGGGCCGCCTTGAACGGCACGCGGGAGAAGACCGAACGGGCGAAGTCCGCCTCGGCGACGGTCACTCCGTCGGGTTCCACCTCGGTCGGACCGAAGGGGACCAGGACGCCGACCGCCTCGGCCTGGAACTGCGGGACCTGACGAGCGGTCATACCGGATACCTCGTTTCACCGAGCATGCTGTTGAGGATGACCGCGCTGCGCCAGGCGAGCAGGCTGAGGTTGGGATCGGCGACGCCCCAGGAGTGCCGGGCGCCGTTCTGGAGGTAGATCCGGTTCTCCGCAGGCCCGTCCCATGCGACCGAGAAGTCGTCGCCGACGACGAGCATCCCGCCGTTCCGCCGCAGCCGCGCGTCCAGCGGAGCCATGAAGTCCGGCAGCGCGTACGCGTATCCGGTGCTCAGGATCACGATGTCGGCCGCGAGCACAGCGGGTGCGGAGCCCGGGCCCGAGGACTCGACGACGAGCTTCCATTCGTCGGGGCCACCCTCGATCGCGGTGACCGCGCAGTCCGCCAGGAAGCGCAGCCTGCCGGGATTGTTCTCGATGAACTCGTCGCGGTAGCTCAACCGGTAGATGTCCTGCAGGACTTGGAGGTCGATACCGTCGCTGGTGTACTTCTGCCGCTCCAGGAGCCGGGCCTTGTGGTCGGCGGGCAGCGCGTGGAAGCGGCGTACGTAGTCGGGCGTGTAGAGGTCGTTGGCGAACGGCGAGTCGTCCATCGGCAGGAACGACGAGCGCCGGCTGACCCAGGTGATGCTCTCGGGGTCCGCGCCGGTCGCCAGGTGGCGCACGATCTCCGCGCCGCTCTGCCCGCCGCCGACCACGACGACCCGCCGTCCGGCCACCTCGGGGGCCCGCAGCAGGAACTCCCCGGAGTGGAAGACGGTGGGGCCGAGTAAGCGACGGAACGGCTCGGGGACGGACGGGGTGAGCCCAGTGCCGAGCACGAGATGACGTGCCGTCACCTCGTGCTCGCCGGTGCGGAGGCGGAAGGCCCCGTCGTGGAAGTCCACGCTGTGTACGTCCGCCCCGAACGTCAGGCTCGGCAGCCGCCCGGCGACCCACTGGAGGTACTGGTTGAACTCGGCGCGCAGGACGGCCGGGAAGTCCGCGGCCAGGAACCGGTAGAGCCGGCCCTCACTCGCCAGGAACGACAGGAACGAGAAGGGACTGGTCGGATCGACCAGCGTCACCAGGTCCTTGAGCAGCGAGACCTGGAGGGTGGCCTCGGGCAGCAGCAGTCCGGGGTGCCAGGAGAAACTCTCACGGCGTTCCAAGTGGGCGCCGCGCAGCCCTTCGACCGGATGCGCGAGCGCGGCGAGGCTCATGTTCGCGGGGCCGATGCCGACGGCCGCGTAGTCGAGTATGTGTGCGTTCATGGTGGGAACCGCCCGGTCAGGCCGGGACGACGAGGTCGCCGAGCGCCTGCCAGCGGTCCAGGGCGCCCTGCGGCGAGTCGGCGGTGAACAGGGCGTGGCCGAGGCGCGAGCGGCAGTCCTCGACGCCCGGGATGGTCTCGCCCGGTGCGAAGTACACGGCGGTCTCGGTGACTTCCGGCAGCGCTTCCAGCTCCGGCCACCCGGTGAGTTCCCGGTACGAGGAGCGGCCCGCGGCGGAGAAGAAGCGGATGCCGGCGCTCTCGGCCTGCGGCCGCGCGAAGGCGCCGGCCGCCTCCAGTCCGACGCCGAGCGCGGTCGCGACGGCCACCCTGGGCAGGCTGACGCCGGTCACGAGCCGCAGCAGCTCCACGATCCGGTCGCCCGGCAGCCGGGCGCCGATCTCGATGAGCACCGGGCCGTCGGCGGTCAGGCGCAGTTCGCAGTGGAAGGGGCCGCTGGTGATGCCGACGGCGCGGACGACGTCGCCGACGTACGCCTCGACGTTCTTCAGGGTGGCGTCGTCGACGAGCGCCGGCGTGAGGTGGCCCAGCTCCACGAAGTCGGGCTCGGGGCCGAGCAGCGTGCGGCTGAGGGCGACGACGGTGACCTCGCCGCTCTCCAGGACATAGCCGTCGGCGCTGAACTCGGGGCCCTGCACGTACTCTTCGACGAGCACCCGGTGCTCGTGCAGTTTGCCCATGTCGGGCTCCGGGTCGGTCACGAGCCGCTGGAACGCGGCGGTGAGCTGGTCGAGGTCGTCGGCGCGGCTGACGTGGATGCTGCCGGAGCAGGCGACCGGCTTCAGCACGCAGGGGAAGCCGACCTGTTCGGCCGCAGTGCGCAGTTCGGCGTCGGTGGTCGCCTGGGCGAAGCGCGGGGTGCGCAGCCCGGCCTCGGCCACGGCGGCTCGCATGACGCTCTTGTCCCGGACCCGGTCGACGGTCGCCACGGGCAGGCCGGGCAGGTCCAGTGCCGCGGCGACACGCGCGGTCGCCGTCACATAGATGTCGGAGCCCGGCAGCACCGCCTCGAACGGCTCGGCCCGGTGCAGTTCGAGCACGGCCGCTTCGAGGGCTGCCTGGTCGTTGGTCTCCACCGTCAGCACCGAGTCGGCCGCCGCGCGCACAGCGGCGGAGAGCCGGCGGTCGCCGGAGTCGGCGGTGGCGACGACGACCCGCAGTCCCATCTCGGTCGCGACGCCGATCAGGGTGGCGCCTCCGGAGGAGGCGGGTTCGACGACGAGGACGCGGGCAGGACGAAGTGCATCTGTGTGCGGCAAAGCGAAATCCCCCGGGCAGAGCTGTATGGACCGGACTCGCGATCGCGATCCTGGTCGTGATCTTTCTATCCGGGCGCCTTGGTCCCGGTCAACGGATAACCGCAAGATTATCTGTGAGAGCGAACCTGGGCCGCACATTTTCCGGAACCAGCGCCCTGTCGGCGCCTGTTCGCCTCCCGGGAGCGACCTAACGCCTCCGTGAAGGTCCTCAGCGGCGAGACGTCCCCCTCGGCCGGCTCGGGCACGGGCGGACGGGGCATGCCGTCGCCGCCGGTCGCCTCGGCGAGGGCTGCCGGAGCAGACTCCGCCGCCTCCCGGTACAGGTCACAGAATCGCGTCGTGGCTTCCAGCGCCGTGGCGTACCGGACGCCCATGGCCCGCGTGGACCAGCTCCTCGTCCGGGGTGAGATGGTGCCGGCGCCGGCGCAGCCGCGTCAGGACTGCAGGACCCGGCCGGATTGCCGAGCGCAACAGCTGTACGCCTTCTCCGCCCGATCGCGCATGTCGCGAAGGATCTGGGCCTCCACAAGGAGGCCCTGCGCCGCTGGGTCCGCCAGGCCGAGGCGGACACCGGCGAACGCGACGACCGGCGACGACCGCCGAGGTAGAGCTGAGGCAACTCCGCCGGGAGAACGCTGGATCGAGGCGGGCGAACGAGATCCGGAAGGCCGCGAGCGCGTTTTTTGCGGCGGAACTCGACCTACCCGGACGAGGCCCACCAGGTGATCGAGCGCCTCAGGGAAACAAGGACCTCGGGGTCGAGTTCGCCTGCCGGGTGCTGGGCGTGTCCGAGTCGGCGTACCACGCGCGCAAGAAGCGGCCGAAGTCGGCCCGCCGCTTGCGTGACGAGCAGCTCATCACCCTCAAGGTCCAGCTCGACCTCGAACAGCACGGAAGCCGCAGCATCGAAGGCGCCGGCGTCCGTGTGGTCCAGCGGACCTGGCGAAGACCTGCGCAATCTGGCACAACGGCGCCATCGGCGCACCCGTCACCAGGTCACTGATCGCCGTCTCCACGCTGGAATTCCCACTCGCGCCGCCGGCTCAGGACCGCGCGCCCATCCCGGTGTCCGAGAGCGCGTCGACCCTGGTCCCGGGAGCCGGACTCGCGCCGTCGAGGATCGCGTCCAGGGTTCGGCGGACCTCGCGGCCCGGGCCGACCGCGAGTCCCTCGCCGAGCCGGCGGACCAGACGCGCGTACACCGCGTGAGCGTCATGGGTGCGCCCCTCGTCGTGCAGCGCCGACATCAGAAGGGCGACCCCGCGCTCCCGGAGCGGATGCTCCCCGACGTGCCGGAGCAGACGCGGGATCACTCCACTGCCGTTGCCCGCCGCGATCGACAGGGCGAAGTACTCCTCGGCCGCGATCGTCCGCTGCTCCTCCAGTGCCGCCGCGTATGAGGCGAAGCCCGGCACGTCGAGCCCGTCGTAGACGCCACCGCGCCACAACGCCAGCGCGCGTTCGTACAGTCCGATGCTCGCCTCCGTCCGGCCGAGCGCCTTCGCCGACTCCGCCTCGGCGCAGAGCCGGGAGAACACGACGTGGTCGATCCGGTCGACCTCGATGCCGAACACGTATCCGTCCCGAACCCGGTCGAGGGACACCTCTTCGGTGCACGAGGAGGCGATCGCGCGCCGAATGGAGCCGAGGCAGTTCATCACCTGCTCACGTGCCGTCCGCGGGGGATCGTCGTCCCACAGCGCGTCGATGAGCGTATTCGTGGAAATGAATGCGTTCGGTCGCGTCATCAGAGCGGAAAGAATGACCCACTCGCGCCTGCGGTTCACGCCGATACCGGACCGGAGAGGCTCGGCACGGGGCTGCCCGAGAATCCCGAAGTCGGGCATCGGCCATCCTTTCGACAGGGGGACGGGGCCAAAAGGGGCGCCAAATGCCGAAGAGTCCCACGCCCACGCCTTCGAAAGTGTATGCGACACGGGATTCTCTTTTGCGTCCGGGTGTGACTTTTGGGGACTCTTTGGAACTGTCTTGACACCCGCCCCCTTCTGGCAAAGTCAGTAAATTCAGGCACCCCCTGGCGATGGCCCGGCGATGGCCCGGCGATGGGACGAGCTGCCATCTTCATGCGCATCGGCTCACCGGCATGGAGAAGGACCACCCTATGGATCAGATGGTTCTCAAAGCACAGCAATGGGTCAATGCAACATACACAGGCGTATCTGGGTACAACCCGTGCACAGAGAACGGAATGACGGGCTGGGAGACGATCTACTGCCTCACGCGGGCTCTCCAGCACGAGCTGGGCATCGCCACGCTGTCCGACAACTTCGGGCCGACGACATGGGCCGATCTGAACGCCTACGGCCCGGTCGGGCGGGACTCCGGCAACATCAACATGCGGACCATCGCGGAGGCGGCCCTCTACTGCAAGGGCTACAGCGGCGGCGACATCGACGGCGGCTTCAACGTGTCCACCGGCGCCGGCCTGACCGCGCTGGTGGCGGACATGGGCCTGCCAGGTCCGGAGGTGCCCGGCTCCCAGATCTACGACGTGGAGCCGAAGGTCTTCAAGGCACTGCTGACCATGGACGCGTACGTGCTCACGTCCGGCGGCTCCAGCATGATCCAGACCTGCCAGCGCTGGCTCAACGATGCCTACTACGGGAAGGGCCAGTTCTTCATCGGACCGTGCGACGGCCACTTTTCCCGCAATGTCCAGCAGGCCCTGGTCCTGGCGATCCAGTACCAGATGGGCCTGACGGACAGCCAGGTCACAGGCTCGCTCGGCCCGACCACCGAAGGTGCGCTCAAGACGACCGCGTACGTGTCCAGCGGCTCGCAGGACTCCGGGGACGCCGGATGGGTCCGGTTGTTCCAGTGCGCGGTCGCGTGCAACAACTACGACAACCACTGGGGGGACGGCGGCGGGACGTTCACCTCCGATCTGGCGGCCACGGTGACGGCCTTCCAGAAGTTCTGTTCGCTCGACGCCACAGGCGCAGCCGATTACGGGACCTGGATGTCACTGCTGGTCTCGACCGGGGACCCGGACCGCAAGGGCACCGCGTTCGACTGCATGTATCCGCTGAACGCGACGACGATCCAGACGGTGAAGAGCAACGGGTACACGACGGTAGGCCGATACCTCATAGGCGGCACGAACAAGGTTCTGACCAACTCCGAGATCGCGCTCATCTTCGACAACGGCCTTTCCCTCTTCCCGATCTATCAGGACGAGGGAAACGCGCTCATCGACTTCAGTTACCCGCAAGGTGTCGCAGCCGGAAACGACGCGGCCGAAGCAGCGACCTCCTTCGGCGTCCCTTACGGCACCGTCATCTATTTCTCGGTCGATTTCGACGCGACCGACGACGACATCACGAGCGCGATCATCCCGCACTTTCAGGGCGTCAACAACGGCATGGCCGCGATGGGCAGCCAGTACGCGATCGGTGTGTACGGATGCCGCAACACCTGCATCCGCCTCGCGGCCGCGGGCCTCACCACCAGAAGCTTCGTCAGCGGCATGTCGACCGGCTACAGCGGCAACCTCGGCTATCCGCTCCCGGACAACTGGGCCTTCGATCAGATCAAGGACTTCACGCTGGCCGCCGGCACCAGCGGCGCGGTGGAGATCGACAACGACATCGCCTCCGGCATGGATCCGGGCATCGACAGCGTGACCCGGCCACGCGATCCCAACGACGCCTTCTACACGTACCTGATCTGGGTGGAGGCCAGGGCCGGCCAGTGGATCGACCAGGGGCACACCGACCGGTCCGCGCAGGAGCTGGTCGCGCAGTACCTCCGGGCCCGGACGTCACAGTACGTGTTCACGGGTTCCGACACGGTCTTCGGTGAGCTGGACCAGGGCTTCATCGATTTCGTGAACAGCTATCCCGACGAGCCGTACGCGGGCCCGCTGCGCGACCCCGGCCTGCTGTGGGACTCCGACGTGGACCACTTCGGCGCGTCCTGCGGCGCCGTCATCACCAGCGGGATCCCGGGCGACCTCACGTCGTCCAACCTGACGGACTTCGGGAGTTGGGGCGGCGATCTCGTCAGCGTGCTGGCGCAGTTCTACCTGAGCGGGCTCTCCGACGACCAGGCATACACCTACGCCGCGGGTCAGATCGGCGGCAAGGGCGACAGCACGTACTTCTCGCTCAACGACCTCCTCGCCGACGCGGACGCCTATGTTCTGGGCTATCCCGTCAAGCAGGGCTCCAGCCAGCCACTGTCGACGGGGTTCAAGGCCGGCTACGCGTCGTCCAGCGCGGCCGTGGCCCGGCGGGCGACGTTCTACTCGATCCGTTTCGGCAGCTCGCCCGCGACGGTGGCGGCCGCCGCCATGAGCGCCATGACCAGCGACGCCGCCGACCCGGAGATGGCCGCCATCCGGGACGCCTTCTGGGTCAAGACGACCAAATCGGCGTCCTGCCCGACTCCTGGGTCCATGTCCGACGCCGCGCTGTCCGGTGTGGCGAACGCCTTCAAAGACGCCCTCATCCAGTACTGCTCATGACGAAGCGAGGATGTGACATGTTCGACCCGAAGGTCAGCCGTCGGCAGGTCCTGGTACTCGGAGGTCTGACGCTGGGCGTCGGCGCGGTCACCGTTGCCGGTCTGGGCCCGGCGTGGGCCGACACCGCGGCCGCCGGCGTGGAGCTGGTCCCGGTCGGCGCGAGCCCGGTCGCGGTCCTGCCGGGTGTCGGTGTCCGACCGGCCGCGTTCCCCAGACAGCTGGCCGTGCAGGTCAAGCACGCGGGCACGGATCTGCCGGCCGGGACCCAGGTGGCCATCAGCTACGATCCCCGGCTGTACTCCCCGCTGCCCGCGGCCGTCGCCACCGTGGGCGACCGCCGGCTGCGCGCCACGAGCACCATCACGACCGACTCCAAGACCTCGGTCACCGCCTGCACGGTCACCTTGACCGAGGCCCTCCCCGCCGGCAGCGACCCGGTGGTCGTCGTGGGGACCGTGTTCCCCGTGCTCTACCCGTACGACCTGGTCGCCGGGCCCGCCGGTGCCACCGCGGCCGTGCACCACAAGAACGTGCGGCCGACTGACCGGCGGAGCCTCCAGCCCGGACGTCCGCACGCCTTCGGCGGAGTCGCCACGCCGTGGGGCCTGGAGGTCAGCGGCGTGTGGAACCGTTACGAGTGGGCGAACGGCAAACGGTGGTACTACTACCCGGCGCGGATCACGCTGAACGGCGTCGGACCGGGCGCCGCCCCCGTGGCCGCGTCCTTCTCCGTCGCGCTGGACCCCCAGGTCGTCTCCGACGTCAGGATCGTCAGCGCACGGCTCAACGACAAGGCGCACGACGCGGGGGTGCGGCTCCTCTCGGACACCCGGACCGCGTCGCTGTTCGAGACCCGCTGGACCACGCGCGTGAAGCTCAAGTCCGGCGACCGGCTGGACCTCGGACTGGAGGTGAAGACTCGGAAGCCTTCGCGTGACCTGCCGACCGTCAAGCACCCGACCGTAGGGCTGATGGACATGGGCAACCACATCACCCAGCGGCAGACCGGCCTGACCTCGATGTCGCGGAGCGATTCACAGTGGACATAGTCCCCGGTTTCGTGTTCATCCTGCCGGCGGTGATCGTCGTGGGATGGATCCTGTCGTGGTGGGGAGCCCGACGGGTCCGGTGGGTCCTGCTGTCCGCCGCGGCCGTCGTCTCCGTGCTCGGCGTCGTCATCGGCTGGCACGCCATGGGGCCGCCGGCGGACCCGCGGGCCGTCAACTGCTCGTCCAGCTGGGCGTGCACGGACCCGGGTTCGCTCTACCTGGTCGCGGCCGGGCTGCTCGGTTTCGGATGCTGCCTTGTGCTGTTGCTCCTCACGCTCGTGGGCGAGGCGATTCTGATCCGGAGGGCACGCCGCATCTCCGACTGACGGTTCATCAGCCGGACCAGGCGCCGAGCCGAGCGGTCGGCAGAGCCTGGTGAGCAGCGCGTCGTATGCGGTGGAGCCTGCTGTCCGCCGGGGCCGTCATCTCCGTGCTCTTCCGGTCTGGACGAGTAAGTCCGATCTCCGGTCAGTGGTCGTAGGCGATCAGTGACCGGGTGATCGGCAGGGGCGTGGGCCGGCTGACCCATGGCGGCGCATGGAGCAGACTCAGTCCGTTCACATGAAGCCGGGGCAGCAGGCGCCGACATGTTGCTGAGCAGGCACGGCAGTTGGTGGATCAGCTGACGCGGGAGCACCTCGCGATCACAGCCATCAGCAGCGTCGGCCTGCCGGCATTGCAGGTGAAGCGGGAGCGGTAGAGGAGGCCGACTGGCATTCGCGGCGGCTGCGGCTGGTGGGAGACCTGATCCCGGGGGCAGCGCTGGCGACGTGCGCGTCGACGCGGGTGCTGTGGTCCGAGGAGGCCGGCGGGGAACGGGTTCTGGATTTGTTTTCGAGGGATCGTTCAGAAGCTTGTCGCGAATGAGGTAGAGGGCGACTCCAAGTGGTTCGGGAGGCTCGGGCCATGGCGGAGAATTGCTGGCAGTGGAGTTGCCGTAGGGGGCGCTGGAACGGCGGTCTGCGCATTGGCCGTTGGTGCCTCCGGAAGACTCAGGGCGGATTTGATGCGGGCGCCCGGCTTCCCCGTCAGCTCGCCGTCGCGCAGTTTCACCGAGTGGACCGGCGCGTCCTACCACTCCGACCGTCCACAGTGAGTCTTTCCGGTAAGTGTCCATCGATCGCTGGGACCGCGACGCTGGGCTGCGGACCGTGCGGTTCCCAAGGCTGGGCAGCCAGGCTGCTGCATGATCACCGGATCGTGGCCGGAACGCACAAGGGTACGTGCGTTGGGCTGTTGCCGGCAGGCAGGCGGTGCTCGCAGACCGCCCCGCAGCCCCGGTCCTGCTCCAGATCGCGTACGCCAGCACCATCCGAGTGATCACACAACGTTACAGTCCGTTACTGGCAGAGGCTCACTGTCGTCCCCTTGATGCCCTCACGGCTGTAACGGGCCCTCCGCGCAGAGGAGGGATCGGGGGAGTCGGTGCCGACTGCTTGACAGCCAAATCCTGCCCCGGCCGGTGGTCCGCGTTGCGCTCGACAATATGCGGATGTGATGATCCCGGGCATGGCTGAAGGAGGGGGCGAGGGCCCGGAGATACCCAGGTCCAGGCTGTACGACTACCTGGAGAACGCTGACCCGGACGACAAGGTCGGGCAGGCGCCGCGGGACAGCGTTGAATCGCCATCGCCTGGCCCCCTGACGGGAGCTGCAATACCGCCGACCGCCGCGGCCCCCTCTCCGGGCAGCACGGACGACAGTGCCCGTGCCCGCCGTGAGTTCTCCGCGCTGCTGGGGGAGTTCCGCCGTACGCCCGTACTCGTGCCGCTGGACGAGGATGAAGCCCCGCTGGTCGGGGACTACGGCGGCATCCGGTGGATCTACGCCTTCTCGGACGAGTCGGCGTTGGCCCGGTTCGCGGTCGCGAGGGGTGAAGGCTCGCGGGAGTGGGAGTACCGGCGGGTGTTGGGGGCGCGGTTGCTGGATGCCGGTGTTCCGGCGACGGGGGTGCCGACCGGGGTGGCGTTGGACGTGGGCAGTGACGGGGACGGCGTGCTGTTCCCGCCGGTGACGGGGATCGTGCCGGATGCGGCCGCAGTGGACACGGAGACGGTGGACGTGGAGGACCGCGGTGAGCGGTGAAATGGGCGGCGGCAGCGGCGGCAAGGACATCCAGGCGATCGGCCTCGATGCCATAGCGCAGGGCATCACGCTGACACTGTCCGAGTTGAAGGAGCTCGGCATGGACAGCATGGCCGGTTCCGGTCGTGGGTTCGAGGAGCTCGCGCTGTCTGGAATGCAGTTGGGGCACGACGGGCTGACATCGGCCTTCAAGTCGTTCTGTGAGCGCTGGGAGTGGGGCGTGCGCGACCTCGTGATCGAGGGCAACCTCTTCGCGCAGAACGTGGGCCTGTCGGCGGGCACGTTGCACGAGACGGATCAGTACGTGGAGGGCGCCCTGAAGATCGGCGTCAACTCCCTCATGGGCAACCCGTACGCGTCCGAGGATGAGGTCACACAGATGGGCTGGCGCCAGATCGCCGGCACCGGTATGGACTCCCTCAGGAACCCGGACTACAGCGCGGAGTCCTTCGACCAGGCGTGGGACAACAGCAAGCAGGGCTGGATGGACGCGAGCCGCGACATGATGACCTCGCAGGCGATGGCCGGCCCCATCCCCGGCCCGCTGAACGTCCAGCAGGCAACGGGCGTGAGTGACGAGCAGTACGAGACCTTCCTGGACGCGACTTTCGGGCCGTCGGCCGAGGAACGGGCCCAGCAGCCACAGCCCCAGCAGGGCGAGGAGAGCCGCTGATGGGCTTCGGTGATCTCGTCAACGGCGGACTGGGCAAGCTTGAGGACGGTTGGGAGGCGGGTAAGGAGCTTGTCGGTGAGGGTGTCGACAAGGGCACCGATCTCGTCGGTGCGGGTCTGGAGAAGGTCGGGGCCGAGGGCTGGGCCGACAAGGTCGAGGACTTCGGCGACGAACTGGCCTCGGACCTCGGTGCCACGCCGGGCGAGCAGCAGCTCGGGCAGACGGAGCAGGCGAACGAGCTGATCCACGGCAACCCGGGCACCATCCGGGCGTCGGCCTCGCACCTGAAGGACTTCCGGAAGGCCTTCGACAAGGTCGGCGACGGGATGCGGAAGCTGGACTCCTCGCACTGGAAGGGCGAGGCCGCCGACACGTTCCGCGAGAAGTTCGCCATGCACCCGACCAAGTGGCTGCACGCGGCGGACGCCTGTGAGAAGGCGGCCAAGGCTTTGGAGGACTTCGCGGACACGGTCAAGTGGGCGCAGGGTCAGGCCCAGGACGCCATCAACCTGTACAAGAAGGGCAGGAAGGCCTCCGACGACGCGGTCGACTCGTACAACAAGCGTGTCGACGCCTACAACGCCAAGGTCAAGGCGGACGAGGATCCGGGTCCGCGTCCGGAGCCCTTCAAGGATCCCGGCACCCCGGACATCAAGCGGGCCGGGGAGATCCTTGCCGAGGCCCGCCGCCAGCGCAACGACGCCGGCCGTACCGCGGCGTCTTCCGTGCAGGCCGCCCTCGCGCACGCGCCGGCCGAGCCGCCCGCGCTGGACCGGCTGCGGGCGAACGCCGAGGACGGGTACGTGGCGGTCAACACCGAGATCTTGCATGTCGCGGGGGGTGTGGTGAAGGGCGGTGCGGGCCTGGTGAACTTCGCCCGAGGCCTCAACCCGCTCGACGGGTACAACATCACCCACCCCGCTCAGTACCTGCAGAACGTCAGCATGACGCTCTCGGGACTGGTCTCGACCGCCGCGCATCCTGAGCGTGTGGTGAAGTCGGCGTGGGAGGGCTTCAAGAAGGATCCGTCCGAGGGTATCGGCCGTCTGATCCCGGAGTTGATCGGCACCAAGGGGCTGGGGCTGGCCCGGGGCGGGCTGCGGACCGCGGTGAAGGAAGGGATGGAGGAGGCCGCTGAGCAGGGGGTGCGCAAGGGCGGGAAAACGGCTCGGGGCGGGGTGAACGAGGACCCCGCGCAGCACTCTCGGGCCGGCCAAGCCGTGGAGAGCAAGGGCACCGACCCGATCGACCTGGCCACCGGCAAGATGTACCTGCCGCAGACGGACGTCACCCTCCCCGGCGCACTGCCCCTGCAACTGACCCGACGGGTGCAGTCCGGCTACCACCTGGGCCGCTGGTTCGGCCCGTCCTGGTCCTCCACCCTGGACGAGCGCCTGGAGATCGACGCGGAGGGAGTCGTCTACGTCACGGAGGACGGCCTCCTCCTGTCGTACCCCCACCCCGCACCCGGTCTGCCCACCCTGCCCAGCCACGGCCCCCGCCTTCCCATGGACCGCGTGGATGACGGCTACACCGTCACGGACCCCCACACGCGCCGTACCCGGCACTTCGCCGACCATGGCGCCGACCTGGCGATCCTGAAGCAGATCGACGACCGCAACAGCAACTGGATCACCTTTGAGCACGACGAGGCGGGAGCGCCGTCGGCCATCGTCCACAGCGGTGGCTATCGCCTCAGGATCGACAGTGCCGACGGGCGGGTCACCGGCCTGCACCTGGCCGGAGGCGAAGACGGAGCCGATCTCCAACTGGTCCGGTACGGATACAGTCAAGGGAACCTCACCGAGGTCAGGAATTCGTCCGGGCTGCCGCTCAGGTTCACTTACGACGATGCGGGCCGGGTCACGTCGTGGACGGACACCAACGAGCACGCGTACACGTACGCGTACGACGATACGGACCGGTGCACCGCGCAGGGCGGCACGGACGGGCATATGAGCCTCCGGCTGTCCTACGGCGAGAGAGACCCGGAAACCGGGCTGCGGACCACGAAGGCGGTCAACGGCGAAGGCGCCGTACGCCAGTACTACGTCAACGACCTGCACCAGATCGTCGCCATAGTGGATCCGGCAGGGCACACCCGGCGCTTCACCCGTGACCGGTTCAACCGCCTGCTCTCCGAGACGGACGCCGTCGGCCGTACCACTGCCCACCGGTACGACCCTCTGGGAAACCTGACGGAGATCATCCGTCCGGACGGACGGCGAACGACGTTCTCCTACGACGCCCGTGGGCGGCTCACGAGGATGGTGCGCCCGGATGGAGGCTCGCTCCGTCAGGAGTTCGACGCCCTTGGCAACCGGACGTCGGTCACCGATTCAACAGGCGGCAGGCAATCCTTCACGTACGACGAGCACGGGCATCTGTGCGCGCTGCGCGATCAGTACGGCCGGGTGACCGAAATCCGCTGCGACGCAGCCGGTCTGCCCGTCGAGGTCCGCGATCACGCCGGCAACACCATGCGATACGGGCGGGATGCCTTCGGCCGCGTCACAGCCATCACGGACCCCTTCGGTGCGACCGGTGAGATGGAATGGTCCATCGAGGGTCACCTCACTCGCCGGCGGAATCCGGACGGCACCGAGGAATCGTGGACGTACGACGGTGAGGGAAACTGCCTCACTCACACGGACACGGTCGGCGGAGTCACCCGTTTTGAATACGCCCAGTTCGACCTGCTGACCGCGCGCACCGAACCAGACGGCTCTCGTTACGAGTTCGCCTACGACAACGAACTGCGCCTGACTCGGGTGACCAACCCCCACGGGCAGACGTGGACCTATGAGTACGACGCGGTCGGCCGGCTCATCACTGAGACCGACTTCGGCGGACGCGTCACCCGGTGCTCGTACAACGCCGTCGGCGAGCTGAACTCCCGAACGAACGCCCTCGGTCAGGTCGTCTCCTTCGAGCACAACGACCTCGGGCAGGTCGTTCGCAAGAGCGTCGACGGGGAGGTGGCGACGTATACCTACGACTTCACCGACCAGATCGCGCACGCCGGCAATCGCCATGCGGAACTCTCCCTACTGCGCGACCGGCATGGAAACCTGGTCTCCGAACAAATCGACGGCCGGGAAGTGGCCTACCAGTACGACGAGTTCGGGCGGCTGACTGGACGCACGACGCCGGCGGGCGCCGTCAGTGCCTGGGAATACGATCCCGAGGGGAAGCCCCGCCGGTTCACGGCCGACGGCCGCGTGATCGCACTGGGGTATGACCGGATCGGCCGCGAAGTCAGTCGCCGATTCGGCGAGTCCTTGAGCGTTTCGCGGTCGTTCGACGCAATGAACCGGCTGGTCTCCCAAGCAGTGGACCACTCTCGCCGGCGTGTCCAGTCGAGGACCTATGCATACCGCGCCGATGGCAGCCTGACCAAGGTCGATGACCAACTGAATGGCATTCGGCACTATGAACTCGATCCGGTAGGCAGGACCACTCGAGTAAGCGGGGACGGGTGGGCGGAGTCCTACGCGTACGACCAACTCGGCAACCAGACAACCGCCGACTGGTCTGCGCGACAGTTCGGCGACGACGGGTGCGGTGATCGCGCCTACCAGGGCGCTGACCTCGTGCGCGCCGGCCGGATCCGTTACGAGCACGACGCCGCGGGACGTGTGGTGCTGCGCCAGAAGACCCGGCTCTCCCGCAAGCCGGACACATGGCGGTACAGCTGGGACGCGGAGGACCGGCTCACCCAGGTGGTCACCCCGGACGGCACGATATGGCGGTACCAGTACGACGCTCTGGGCAGACGCATCGGCAAGCAGCGCATCGCCGGGAACGGTGTCGACGTACTGGAGCAGGTGGACTTCGCCTGGGACGGCGTCGCCCTCTGCGAGCAGACGACCACCTGGGGAGACTCGAGTGACTCGGTGACCCTGACGTGGCACCTCAATGGCACCGAAGCGGTTGCCCAGAGCGAGCGCAGGGCCACGGCGACGGCCTCGCAGGACGAGATAGACACCCGGTTCTTCGCCATCGTGTCCGACCTCTCGGGGTCTCCGTGCGAACTGATCGACGAGTCGGGAGAGATCGCCTGGCGAGCCCGGGCCACAAACTGGGGAAAGCTCTCCTGGTCGGTCGGGAGCCACGCCTACACTCCACTGCGTTTCCCGGGGCAGTACTGCGACTCCGAGACCGGCCTCAACTACAACTACTTCAGGTATTACGACCCCGAAGTCGGCCAGTACGTCAGCCTGGACCCCCTCGGTCTGGCTCCGGCGGCCAACCCCGTCGGGTATGTCGATCGGCCTTCTGTTTCCTGCGATCCCCTTGGACTTGCGCCTCAGAAGTCGCCGATCCCGCCCAAACCGTACGAAAGTCCCAACTTTCCGGACATGGCGAAGCAGTTCAACCCCGACGGTGGGAATACGAACTGCACCTACGTCGCCGACGCATTCGAACGGTATATGCGCGGCGAGGGGATCAAACCGGTGCCCGCAGACATGGGGGGACTGCAGTCCCTCGAACGCCTGGAGAATGTCTATGGAGCGAGCTTCAACAAGACCGATTTCTGGAACATGGTCGACCATATCAGGAATTCGGGGGACGGTGCTCGCGGTATCGTCGCAGCGAAGCCTGGTGAGGGTATGCCGGGCCACGTATTCAATATCGTGAACCAGCAGGGTCGAGTACTCTTCATCGATATGCAGACGGGGTTTGTCGACCCTGCCCTTTACAAGACATTCAAGCTATTGAGGACGAACTGATGTATACGCAGGAACGAGCAGAGCAGTTGGCCGCAGACTTTCTTCGGCGAGTATCTGCTGGTTGGGACAATGAGGTCGCGCTGTTTGAAGAGGACAGTCATAAGGCGGCGAAGGGTGACTTCTTCTACTTCGGCTATCAGTCTGTCAAGTACTTGTCTACCAGGGATGACAAGTACCTCGTCTACGGGCCCACCTGTATCTCGGTGCACAACGTGACCGGCGAGTGTCGATTTGTCAGTGTGCAGGACCTGCAGGCGGCCGGTGACCCGTTCAACTGGTGGCACTGACCTCCAGGCGGCCGGCTCTGAGACCATCGCAGCGCAGCGCACTCGTGCCCAGCAGTCGCCCCAGCACTATCTGCGAGAGCGACAGCAGGGCGGGGAGACCGGCTGATGGGCTCGGGCGATCTCGTCAACGGGGGTCTGGACAAGCTCGAGGACGGCTGGGAGGCGGATAAGAAGCTTGTCGGTGAGGGCATAGACAAGGGCACTGACCTCATCTGCGTGGGTCTGGAGAAGGTCGGTGCTGATGACTGGGCCGACAAGGTCGAGGACTTCGGCGACGAACTGGCCTCGGAACTCGGCGCCACGCCGGGTGAGCAGCAGTCGGCCAGAGCGACCAGGCGAACAAGCTGATGCACGGTAACCGAGGCACCATCCGTGCGTCCGCCTCGCACCTGAAGATTTCCGCAAGGCGTTCGACAAGGTCGGGCGACGGGATGCTCAGGTTGGACTCTTCGCATTGGAAGGGCGAGGCCGCCGACACCTTCCGTCGCTGCCCGGCGCCCTCCTCCTGCTCTCCAGACGGCGGGTGGAGTCGGGCTACCACTACGGCCGATGGTTCAGCCCCTCGGCCAGCAGCTTGAGGTGAGTGTCGGCCCCGACGCCGTTCCTCGGCGAGATTGACCGCACATAAATCCACTCGCCCGCCCACGTGATCACCGCTAACGTGCGCAAGGTGATGACGGCCGACGATGTGTTGTCCATCCTTGCAGTGCTGCGGAACGCGGACGTCGACATCTGGATCGGCGGCGGTTGGGGCATTGACGCCCTGGTCGGCGAGCAAACCCGCCTGCACCGCGACCTGGACCTGATGCACCGAGAGGACCAGGAAGCCGACGTCGTGGCGGCTCTCGCGGACGCCGGCTTCGTCGAGACCCTCGACTGGCGCCCCGTACGGTTCGTCGTCACCGGTCCTCATGACCGGGAGATCGATCTTCACCCGCTGGTCTTTGCCGCGGACGGATCCGCCGTGCAGGCGTCACCCGACGCGGAGCACCCGTTCGCCTATCCCGCCTCGTGTTTCGTCACTGGCACGATCCTCGGGGCCACCGTCCCGTGCCTGTCACCCGAGCAGCAGGTCTATTTCCACCAGGGCTATGAACCTGCTGATCACGACCGTCACGACATGGCCCGGCTCCGGCAGACCTTCGGGATCACCACCCACTTCTGAGCCCGCGCGCCGGAAGCCGCTCCTGGCCGACCGGCGCACGGACCCCGGCTCGTCACCGCCGGATGGACCCCAGCTGCCACGCCAGCATGTGGTCGAGGGTGGCGGTGCCGCCCTCGGCGAAGACCTCGACGCCGGTGCTGGAGGGGTCGGGGAAGATCTGGTCGGTGATCACTGCCTCGCCGTTGCCGCCGAAGACCTCGACGGAGGACCAGTCGACCAGAATCCGCAGCTTGACCTTGCCGTTCTTGGCCTTCAGCGGTGCGGTCTGGACGTCGGGGAAGGTGCTGTTGAAGTCGCCGACGCCGGAGCGGGTGCGGTCGACGTACAGCTCCTGCGTCGTGGTGTCGTAGCCGATGACGGTCTCCTCGCCGCCCGCGCCGGTGCGCACCTTCAGGCCGAAGCGGTCGGCGTCCTTGAGGGAGAAGGTCGCCTCGATGTCGAGTGCCTTGCCCTTGGCCGTGGGGCCGATCAGGGGCTTGGAGGCGCTCTTGACGGTGATGTCGGACGCCGTCGCCGGGCGCTTCCCCCGGAGGGACTCCAGGCTGCCCACTGGCTTGCTGGTCAGCCGGATGCGGCCGTCGACGGTGCGCAGGGCCATCTCCCGCGGAACGCTCTGCGCGCCGCGCCAGGGGGAGGTGGGGACGGACTGGCCGTAGTCCCAGTTGTTCATCCAGCCGATCATGTAGCGCTTGCCGCCCGGCGCGTTCTCCCAGGACACCGCCGCGTAGTAGTCCTTGCCGTAATCGGCCCAGTCGGCGCGCTGTACGACCGACTTGGCGGGCTTGTCAGCGGCGGTGAACTGGTCGGCCATGACGTGGCCCCAGCCTGCGGTGTTCATGTCGACGACCTGGATCTGCGCCTTCTTCCCGGCGTACGGGCGCATGTCGAAGGAGGCCCAGTCCAGGGTCTCGCTGTCGGCGCCGGTCGCGCTGCGGACGACCTGGCCGTCGACGAGCAGGTTGACGGACGTCTCCTGGGAGACGCGCTGGGCCTGGCTGTCCGACAGCACGATGTGGTCGACGTTGACGTGGCCCCAGCCGCCGGTGTTGTCGTCGACGATCCTGATCCGCGCCTTCTTGCCGGAGAGGTCGCTGACGTCCCAGGAGGCCCAGTTGAGTGCCTCGGCGTCCTTTCCGGTGGCGCTGCGGACGACCTGGCCGTCCACGAGGAGCTCGACGGCGGTCGGGTTGTCGGAGCCGGCCGGGTGATTGCCGCCGCCGATGAGGAAGTTGATGCGCTTCTTGTCGATGGTGAACTCGGGTGACGTGAGGGTGCCGGTGGTGGAGTCGCCGTTCCGGAAGGTGTTGACCAGCCCGTCTCCCAGGAAGCCGGATACCTGTCCCTGGTCGGGGAGGGTGCCGGTGGCCGGTGCGGTGCCGAAAGCGTCCCCGGTCGCCGTCCAGTCACCGTACGTTCCGCCTTCGAAGTCGGCGAGGACCGTGCCCTCGGGCGGAGTGCTGTCCATCACGGTCCCGACCTCGTGCGGATGCCGCCCGCCACCGATCTTGAAGTTCAGGTAGGGGCTGTCGACGGTGAAGGAGGGGGAGCTGAGGATGCCGGTGGCGCCGTCACCGCCGTGGAAGCTGTTGGCGAGGCCCTTGCCGTAGAAGCCGTCGACGGTCCCCTGCCAGTCCACCGCACCGGCTGCCGGTCCCTGGCCGAACGCGGTGCCCGTGCTCGTCCACGTACCGAAGCCGGTGCCCTCGAAGTCCTGGACGACCTTCCCGGTAGGCGGGGTGTAGGTGCCTTGGTCGTCCGCGGTGAACTTCTTGCCGTCGAAGTCGCCGACGAAGTACTGGGCGGCCGAACCGCCCGCGATGCCACCGGGGTTGATGTTGACGACCAGGACCCACTTGATGTTGTTCTTGTCCCCGTCGACCGCGAGCGGGAACAGGTCGGGGCACTCCCACACACCGCCCGTGGCACCAGCCGGCCCGAACTCGCTCTGGAGCTTCCAGTCCTTGAGGTTCTTGGACGAGTAGAACTGCACTTTGTGCTCGGCGGACAGAGACACCGTCATCAACCAGCTCTTGGTCGGCTCGTACCACTGGACCTTGGGGTCGCGGAAGTTGTTGGAGCCGATGTCGATGACGGGGTTGCCCTGGTACTTGGTCCAGGTGCGGCCGCGGTCGGTGCTGTAGGCGAGCGACTGGGCCTGCTTGCCGCCGTTCTTGTAGGCGCTGGTGTAGATCGCCACCATGGGCGGGTTCTTCTTCGTGCCGAAGCCGGTGGTGTTGTTCCGGTCGACGACCGCGCTGCCGGAGAACACCATCTCCTCGTCGTCGTGCGACAGGGCGAGCGGCAGCTCCTCCCAGTGCACGAGGTCCCGGCTCACCGCGTGCCCCCAGGACATGTCGCCCCAGGTGTTGCCGTTGGGGTTGTACTGGTAGAAGAGGTGGTATTCGCCCTTGTAGTAGACGAGCCCGTTGGGGTCGTTCATCCAGTTCTTCTGCGGAGTGAAGTGGAACTGGGGTCTGTAGGTCTCGGTGTAGGTCGGGGTGTCGGCGGCGACGGCCTGGGGGGCCAGCGGGGCTGCGGACAGGGCGCAGACGGTCGCGACCGCCGCCATCATCCGTATGCGGGCATGCCGGGATACGCGTGCAGAGCTCATGGTCTCTCCTAGTCCCGCGGCCGTCCACGCAGCGGTGACTGCGGCTTCTGTGCGACGGACCGAAAAGTGCACCTCAGGCCGATGCCGGCTTCCGTGCCGTCGGCCTGGGGTGTCATCGTTGACTTGTGTCATCGATGACAGCGAGTGCCCGATTATGAAGCCCAATCCGGGCTCCGCGTCAACGGTCCGGGCGCGATTGCTCCGGCATGACCGGCAGTTCATCGGCTGTCGTCGGTGGTCGCGAACCGCGCCGACCCGTTGGCAGTGGCGGTCTCGGTTTCGATAACCGCCCAGGTCAGAGGGGTGGGGTGGGGGCCGCCCGGCAAGCTTCGGCCTCATCGTCGACGCCGAGACGGGTCGGTGAGCGAGTTGTTTCCGGCCTGTTGACCGGTCGGGTCTTTCGGTGCTTCACTGCCGGAACCGCTACCGAAACCGGTTCCGGAACCGATTCCGGTACCGGTTCCACGGGCCTCTGTACGATCGGCCCTTCGGTGCGGGAGGACGTCTTCCGCCTCTGCAGGAAGGGAGGGGAGGTGACATGGGAGTCACTATCGCCGATGTGGCCGCGCGGGCCGGGGTCAGCAAGACGACGGTCTCGCGGGTGCTGAACGGCAAGGGCGAGATCAACGAGAACACCGTCTTGAAGGTCCGCAAGGCGATATCGGAACTCGGTTATGTGCCGAGCGCCGGGGCAGTGGGGCTCGCACGCGGCACGACACAGATGATCGGCATGCTGGTCCCTGACCTGGCCTGGGCCTGGGCCGGCATAGTGCAGGCGGTCGTCGAAACGCTGGAGGCCGAGGGCTTCGGGCTGCGGATCCTGACCTGGAACCGCGGTGAGGAGTCACTGCGCAGGCTGGGCCTGCAGGTCGCTGCCAAGTCGTTCGACGGGCTGCTGGTGATAGAGCCCGAGGGGGCCCTGGGATCCATCACGGAACTGCACGAGGCCGGACTGCCGGTGGTGCTGATCGACGACCGTTTCCAGCGGCCGGGATTCCCCTACGTGGCCACCACCAACCGGGAGGGCGGTGAGCAGGCGGCGCGCCACCTGCTGGACATCGGCCGCCGTCGCCCTCTGGTGGTGACCGGCCCTGATGAGTACGGGTGCACGCAGGAACGGCTGGGCGGCTTCGTCGACGCGTATGCGCAGGCCGGGATCGAACTCGACCCGCGCAGAATCATCTGCGGCGACTTCCTGTTCGACGACGGCCGGAGCTCGGTGGCGCAAGCTCTCGCGGACGGCGTGGAGTTCGACGCGGTCTTCGGGCACAACGACCCCTTGGCAGCCGGTGTGATCGCGGCCCTGCACGAGGCCGGCCTCAAGATTCCACGGGATGTCGCCGTGGTGGGGTTCGACGACGTCGAGGTGGCGTCGTACACCTATCCGGCGCTGACCACCATCCGCCAGCCGATGCGGGAGATGGGTGAGGCGGCGGCTCGTCTGCTGCTCGACCACGTGCGCAGATCGCCGGAGGCCGCTCCCTCGCGCATCGTTCCCACCAGCCTCGTGGTCCGCGGCTCGACGTTAGAGCCGAGCTCGAACTGACGCGACGTCATCGCGATGAGCGAATGACGGCGCCTCGTGGCCGGGCGGTGCGTTGCCGCTGACGCACCGCCCCCCGTCTCCTTGAAACATCGGCGAACCTCTTCGGGGCCTCGCCTTCCTCACAACTCAGGGCGGCTGCGCCTGCGTTCACGCGGCACCGCCCACCTGCACTTTCCGCCCGCGCGTTTCCCGATCCGGGACACCGAAGGGGCGCCTGGCACATCCCGCCCGGCCGCTACCCACTCCGCGTCGGACGCTCCCACCGCGACCCGCGAGGGGCCGACGCCGCTGTCACCGCAGACGCTGCCCACTCGTGGGCCGGCCCATCCGGGCGCCCGCCCCTTCCTACCCTTCGCCGCCCCCCCCCGCGCCTGTCTCGCTCAACGGCAAGGAGCCGCATCATGCGTATCACCACCCGTCACGCTGTCAGAACCGTCCAGACCCTGTGCGTCACCCTCACCGCAGCCCTCGTGGCCACCGGCTGCGGCCGGAGTGAGGATTCCGGCCCCGGCAACGATGCCCCCGCCGAGATCGGCGCGGGCAAGGCCAAGGGGACGGTGGTCATGTGGTCCCTGGGTGACCCCGACGAAGACCTGAAGGAGCTGGCCAAGAAGTTCGAGCAGCAAAACCCGGACGCAGACGTCAAGATCACCGCGGTCCCGTGGGACGGCGCCCACGACAAGCTGACCACCGCGATAGCCGGCGGCAACACACCGGACATGTCCATGGTGGGCAGCACCTGGATGGCCGAGATGGCCGCCTTGAACGGCTTCCAGGCCACTCCGGCGTCGATCAAGTCGTCGGACTTCTACCCCGGCCAGTGGGACACCACCAAGTACAAGAACACCTCCTACGGCCTCCCGTTCATCGCCGACACTCAAGCGGTCTACTACCGGACCGATCTCACGGCGAAGGCCGGCATCAAGGGCGCCCTGGCCGGCGACTGGGACGGATACCTGAAGGACCTCAAGGCCATCCAGGCCACCGCCGGCAAGGAGAACCCCAAGCTGCGCCACGTCAGCGGGCTGGTGATGGGCTTCAACTCCTGGATCTTCTGGCTGCCGATGGTCTGGCAGCAGGGCAGTGACATCTACGACGCCAAGACTGGAAAGTTCACCTTCGACACGCCCGAGGTCGCCAAGGCGCTGGAGAACTACGCAAGCGTTCCGAAGCAGGGCCTCGCGCCGACCGACAGGGCGGACAACGTGCAGAGCTTCCAGGACGGGCTGACCGCCGTCTACCAGGAGGGCGCGTGGGCGGGCGGCACCTTCCACAAGGACTCCCCGCAGCTGGACGGCAAGTGGAAGACCATGCCGATGCCGTACACCAAGCAGCCCGCAGGGTTCGCCGGCGGCACCGACCTGGCGGTGTTCAAGGAGGCCAAGAACCCCGACGCGGCATGGAAGTTCGCCCAGTTCCTGACCGAGCCCGCCAATCTGGCGACCTATTCCAAGGCCACCGGCAGCCTGCCTCCTTCGCCCCAGGCGTGGACGGAGGGGAAGCTGACCGAGGACGAGAACTTGAAGGCGTTCGCCGAGCAGCTCGAGGTCAGCAAGGCGCCGCCCGCCATCACGACCTGGCAGCAGATCGCCGACACCATCGACTCCGAACTGGAGAAGCTGACTCTCGGCAAGGCCACCGTCGCCGAGGTGCAGAAGACGCTGCAGTCCAAGGCCACCAGCATCGGCACCGGCCGCTGAGCGCGCCGCGTGAGTATCCCTCGTACGGACGGATGACATCCATGTCCACGAAAGCGCTCCCCGAGCGGGGCGACACCCACGAGCAGGGCACCGCAGGGTCGGAACGGAGTGCCGATCGCCGGCACTCCGGGCTCCGGAGCACGGCGCGCGGCAGGCAGGCCCGGGCCGCCTGGGTCCTCGCCGGCCCGTTCCTCGCGCTGTTCTTGGCCTTCATGCTGCTGCCGGTGGTGTGGTCGCTGCTGATGGGCCTGACCGACACCAAGAGCGCGGACCTGCGCACACCGCTGAACGTGTCGTTCGTCGGCTTCGACAACTACGTACGCCTCTTTGAGGACCCGCAGTTTTTCACGGCCCTGCGCAACACGGCCGTGTTCGTCCTGGTGGCCCTGCCCCTGACCCTGGCCGCCGGGCTCGCGGCGGCGGTTGCCCTCGACCGGGGCATCCGCCGCTTCCGGGCCGTCTTCCGGGTCGGCTTCTACCTGCCGGTGATCACCAGCATCGTGGCCGTCGCCGTGGTGTGGAAGACGCTCCTGGAACCTCGCGCGGGACTGGCGAACCTGGTCCTGGGCTGGTTCGGGATCGACGGTCCGGCCTGGCTGGCGGACACCCGCTTCGCTCTGCCCGTCATGATCGTGATGGCGATATGGCGCAACCTCGGCACGGTCATGATCATCATGCTGGCGGGTCTGCAGTCCGTACCCCAGTCCCTGATGGAAGCGGCCGAACTCGACGGCGCCGGGCCCTGGCAGCGGTTCTGGCGGGTCACCTTCCCACTCCTGCGTCCCGCCCTGCTGCTGACCGCCGTGACCACCGGCATCGGCTATCTGCAGTTCTTCGACGAGCCGTTCGTGATGACCGATGGCGGACCGCTGGACTCCACCCTGTCGGCGACGTTGTACGCCTACAAACAGTTCGGCAACGGCAACTACGAGATGGCGTCGGCCGCCGGCTACGTCATCTTCGTCCTCATCGTCGCGCTGACCGTGCTGCAGTTCCGCGTGCTGCGAGACAAGGACTGATGCCTCATGAGCACCCTCTCCACTCTCCGAACGCCACAACCGGGCACGAACCGCGCCCTGAGGCGCCGCCGCATCCGCCAGAACTGGGGCCAGCCCTGGCTGTACATACCGCTCGCCGGCGCCCTGCTGCTGATGATCGCGCCGTTCCTGTGGATGCTGTCCGGGTCGTTCAAGCCCGAGGCCGACATCCGCAGGGTCCCGCCCGTCTTGATACCCACGGCGCCCACGACCGCCAACTACGGCGAACTGTTCAGCACGCTCGACTTCACGAGCATGTTCGCCAACTCCGTGATCGTGGCCCTCGCCGTCACCGCGGGCAACCTGATCTTCTGCTCGATGCTCGGATACGCCTTGGCCAAGCTGGAGTTCCGCGGACAGCGCGCCGTCTTCCTGCTGGTCATGGGGACCCTCATGATCCCCGGCCTGGTCACCTTCGTACCGCTGTACGTGCTGGTGGCCAACATGCAGCTGACCGGCTCCCTGCTCGGGCTGATCCTGCCGTTCCTGGCCACGCCCTTCGGGGTGTTCCTGATGCGGCAGTTCATCTCCACCCTGCCCGACGAACTCATCGACGCCGCCCGCGTCGACGGCTGCCGCGAACTGGCCATCTTCGCGAAGATCATCCTTCCGCTGACCAAGCCCGCCCTCGCCACCCTCGGGATCATCACCTTCCTCGGCTCCTGGAACAACTTCCTGTGGCCCCTGGTCGTCGCCCAGAACGAGAGCCAGTACACCCTCCCCGTCGGCCTCGCCCTGGCCAGCAGCGGACAGTCCTTCACCCGCTTCGGCATCCTCCTCGCCGGCGCCATGGTCGTCCTGCTGCCGGTGATGATCGTCTTCCTGCTCTTCCAGCGACAGTTCGTGGCGGGCATCGCCACCACCGGTCTGAAGTGACACCCCGGCTCCCGCCCCGCCGCCCCATGCCGTACCGGCCCCGCCCAGAGCGGCGGACGGACGGCACGCGAGCCCCGCCGCGCCGGGCGGCAAGGTTCGCGCGACGAAGCACTCACCGTCGCCCATCAACTCTCTGATCAGTGACGACTCATCTCTTGGAGAACACCGTGGGACAGCCGGTCCACTCTGCCGCGTACCTGGATCCGGAAGCGTCCGTGGAAGCGAGAACCGACGACTTGCTGTCCCGGATGACCCTGCCGGAGAAGGTCGGGCAGCTGCTGATGCTCGACGCACAACACGGGGACCTGGCGGACATCGTGTCGGCCAAGCTGGCCGGGGCAGTCCTGCATGTGTCTCCCGACCTCATGCCGCAGGCCATGGAACTGGCCCGGCGGACACGGCTCGGCATACCGCTGCTGACAGCCGACGACGGCATCCACGGCCACTCGTTCTGGCCGGGGGCGACCATTTTCCCGACCCAGCTGGCCATGGCCTGCACCTGGGATCCCTCCCTGCTCCACCGAGTCGCCCGAGCGGCCGCGACCGAAATCGCGGCGACCGGAATCCACGGGACGTTCTCCCCGGTCCTGTGCATCACCCGGGACCTGCGCTGGGGCCGGATCAACGAAACGTTCGGCGAGGACCCGTTCCTGATCGGTGAACTCGGGGCGGCCATGGTGCGCGGCTACCAGGGCGACGGCCTCAGCGACCCGACAGCCGTGCTGGCGTACGCCAAGCACTTCGCGGGCTACTCCGAAACCCTGGGCGGGCGCGACGCCAGCGAAGCCGATCTCAGCCCCCGCAAGCTGCGCTCGTGGTTCCTGCCCCCCTTCGAGCAGGCGGTACGGGCCGGCTGCCGCGGCTTCATGCTCGGCTACCAGTCCATCGACGGGGTGCCCATCACCGCGCATCAGTGGCTGATCAACGACGTGCTCAAAGGCGAGTGGGGCTTCACCGGCACGCTGGTGACCGACTGGGACAACGTCGGCCGGATGGTCTACGACCAGCGGACCTGCGCCGACTACGCCGAGGCGGCGGCGGTCGCCGTCAACTCCGGGAACGACCTCATCATGGCCACACCGCAGTTCTTCGAGGGCGCCCAGGAGGCGGTCGCCCGCGGCCTGATCGAAGAGAAGCAGATCGATGACGCGGTACGGCGGGTTCTGCGGCTGAAGTTCGAACTCGGGCTGTTCGAGGACCCCCGCGCCCCCGACCCCGACCGGCAGGCGCAGGTGATCGGCTGCCGCGCACACGCCGACCTCAACCTCGAAACCGCCCGACGCTCCCTGGTGTTGCTGCGCAACGAGGGGATCCTGCCCCTCGAGGGCGGGCTGACCTCGGACGGAACCGGCCGCGCCGCGAGCCGAGGCAAGCAGCGGACGATCGCGGTCATCGGCCCCAACGCCGACAGCACGCAAGCCATGCTCGGCGACTGGGCGGGCGCCACCGGCCAGGTCCCGTGGATGCCCGACGGACATCCACGCGAGTCGGTGGAGACGGTGCTCGATGGCCTGCGCGCCGTCGCACCGGCCGACTGGACCATCACGTACGCCCGCGGAGCCGACATCGAAAGCCCCGCATCCAACTCCGAGTGGTCCCTCGGGCCCGACGGCCAACCGCAGCCATCCGTTTTCACCCCCGCCCCGGTCGACCAGGCACAGCTTCGGGAGGCCACCGCCGCCGCGGAGGCCGCCGACTACGCCGTCGTGGTCGTGGGGGACACCATCGCCCTCACCGGCGAGGTGCGCTCCACGGCCACGCTCGACCTCCAGGGAGGCCAGATCGCGCTGCTGGACGCGGTCGCCGCCACCGGCACACCGATGATCGTCGTACTGGCCCAGTCCAAGCCGAGCACCCTCCCGGAGTCGGCACTGAACGCGGCAGCCCTCATCGAGGCGTTCAACCCGGGCATGCGCGGTGGCCGCGCCGTCGCCGAACTGTTTCTCGGACTCATCGATCCCAGCGGTCGGCTCCCGGTCTCGTTCGCGCGCCACGTCGGGCAGCAACCGGTCTTCTACAACCAGGTGCGAGGCCAGCACGGCAACCGCTACGCGGACCTCACACAGGACCCCCTGTTCGCGTTCGGCGAGGGCCTCACCTACACCACGGTCACCTACTCCGACTTGGTCGTGCACGACTCGGAGGTCTCCGCCGACGGCACCGTCGACGCCACGGTGCGGCTCACCAACAGCGGCAGCCGCAGGGCCGTGGAAACGGTCCAGGCGTACGTCAGCGACCTGACCACCAGCGTCACCTGGGCCGAGCAGGAGCTGAAGGGTTTCACCCAGGTTGAAATACCTCCCGGCGAAAGCCTGGACGTCCGCATCAGCATCCCTGCCTCCCAGTGCTCTCTCGTCACAGCCGACAACTGCCGAGTGGTCGAACCAGGCGAGTTCGCACTCCGCGTCGGCCCCAGCTCACGGCGGGAGCAGCAGCTGAGCGTGGAATTCCGCATCCGGACCTGAAGGCCGCACACAGGCTTGAAGACCACCGCCGCGTCGGCCCGCCGCCCCGCCAACCAGAGGGCCGGCGGGGCGGTCCCCTGTCATACCGAAAGGCACGCGTGTGTCCACCCCACCCCGCGATCCACACTTTCCCGTCGCGCACCTGCGCCCGCCCCGCAACTGGATCAACGACCCCAACGGGCTGGTCTTCCACGACGGTCACTACCACGTGTGCTACCAGTACAACCCGCACGGAGCGAACCACGCCAACATGCACTGGGGCCACTTCCGCAGCCCCGACCTGCTGACCTGGGAGCCGCTGCCGATCGCCCTGTCCCCGACCCCCGGTGGCCCGGACGCCGACGGCTGCTTCTCCGGTAACGCCGTCTCCGACGGCGAACGGCTGGTCGCCTTCTACTCCGCGCACCGCGAGGACCGCTCGTTCCAGCACCAGCCGGTCACCCGCGCCGTCTCCCGAGACAGCGGCCGGACGTTCGGCCCGAGTGGTGAACTGGTCATCCCCGAGCTGCCCGAGGGCTGCACCATGTACCGCGACCCGTACGTCTGGCAGGACGGCGACGGCTGGCGGATGCTGGTCGGCGCCGCCCTCGCGGACGGCCGCGCCGCCACCCTCCTCTACGACTCACCCGACCTGGAGAACTGGGCCTACCGGGGGCCCTTCGCCACCCGCCATCCGGAGCCCATCGGTGGCACCGACCTGCTCACCGGGGAGGGCTGGGAATGCCCGCAATACCTCCCGGCAGCCGACGGACGCGGCGCCCTCCTGTTCAGCACCTGGACCGAACCCACCGGTCCGCAGAGTGTCGCGGCCCTGATCGGCGAAGAGCATGACGGCCACTTCAAGGCGGGCTCAGCGGTACCCGTCGACCACGGCCCCGACTGCTACGCCCCCGCCCTGCTGCGGGCACCGGGCGACCGGTGGCTGCTGTGGGGCTGGTCGTGGGAAGCCCGCGACGAAGCATGGGCCGTCGCGGACGGATGGGCCGGGGCCCTCACCCTGCCCCGCGAGATCCACGTCCACGACGACGGCACACTGCGCCAGCAGCCCGCCACCGAACTACTCGCCCTGCGCGGCCGACACACCATCACCGCCACAGGCGCGACGCACGGCTCGCAACCGGTGGACCTCGGCTCCGTGGGCCGCGCCTTCGACCTGACGGCCCGTCTGGAGCCGACCGGAAACGCCGGCCTGCGGCTGCTCACCACCCCGGACGGCTCCGAGTACCTCGACATCCGTCTCGACGTGGACGCGGGCGAACTCGTCGTCGACCGTGACCACGCCTCACTGGACAGCCGGGCCCGCGGCGGTTCCCACCGGATGCCCTGCCCGCCAGACCGGCCCCTAGACCTGCGCGTCGTCGTCGACCACTCCATCGCCGAAATCTTCCTGATCACCACCGGCCAGGTCCTCACCCTGCGCTTCTACCCCACAGGGCAGAGCCCGTGGCGACTTCAGGCCCGCACCGCCCCGGGTACACGCCTCGGCTTCGCGGTCGACGCCTGGGAACTGCACTCGCTCGTGATCAAGGAGCCGAGCACCGGCGCCGCAGAGCCGGCTCCGGCGTCGCCGTAGAACCGACTCCAACCGGTCGATCCCCCACCTCGGCAATGTGTTCCACCCGCTCTCCCAGTACTGAACAAGCAGGTCCGAAGGAGGATCTTCCATGAGGTCATACGGTCTCGGACGACGCCAGTTCCTGGCCACCGCCGTTGGTGTCGCCGCCGCCTGGAACCAGGTTTCCGGGAACGCCATCGCCGCCCCGCAGCTGAAGCAAGCCTCACGTGACAATTCCGTCCGTGTGTGGCTGACGGACGTATCGGCCGACAAGTGGGTCGCGGGCCAGGACGATGTGCTGTTCAAGGCGAAGAGAACGGCCAACCCGCTGACGATCAAGATCGACGACAGCGTCAAGTACCAGAAGGTCCAAGGCTTCGGTGCGGCCATGACCGACTCCTCCGCCTGGCTCCTCGACAAGCTGTCGACCGCCGAGCGGACCAAGCTGATGAAGAAGCTGTTCGATCCCTCGAAGGGAATCGGCCTCAGCCTGCTCCGCTCTCCGATGGGCGCCACGGATTTCAACGCGTCCGGGAACTACTCCTACAACGACATGCCCGCGGGACAAACAGACCCCACGCTGTCCAACTTCTCCGTCCAGCATGACGTGCCGTACATCATTCCGGCCTTGCGGCAGGCCCTCTCACTCAACCCGTCCATCAAGATCATGGCTAACCCGTGGAGCCCACCAGGCTGGATGAAGACCTCCGACTCCATGATCGGAGGCACCCTCAAGAGCGAGTACACCTCCGCGCTGGCCGACTACTTCGTCAAGTTCATCCACGCCTACGGCGAAGCCGGCGTGCCCATCTCCTACATTTCCCCGCAGAACGAACCCATGGGTACTCCCACCTGGCCTGGAATGTTCCTGTCCGCGTACCAGGAAGCCGAGTTGATCCAGGAGATCGGCAAGGCGTTCGAAGCCAACGGAATCTCCACGAAGATCCTGGCCTGGGACCACAACTGGGACGTGCCCTCGTATCCCGAGACGATCTTCAGTGACCCCGCAGCCTCCAAGTACACCGCGGGAACCGGATGGCACATCTACAGCGGCAAACCGAACTACCAGACGGTGGTCCACAACGACTACCCGAGCAAGGAAACCTTCATCACAGAAGCCACCGGAGGCGTTTGGCAGGACAGCGACCAGACGGCGTTCAGCGAAGCACTGGGAACGTGGATCATCAACGGAACGCGCAACTGGGCGAACGGGGTGATGCTGTGGAACATCGCACTCGACCCCGATCGGGGCCCCCTCAACAGCGACACGGACGGCATACCCATGCTTCGGGGCTTGCTCACGATCGACCCGGCCGACGGACGGGTGACCTACAACGTGGACTACCACGCCCTCGCTCACGCCGGCAGGTTCGTCAAGCCCGGAGCACGCCGGATCTACTCGAACACCTTCGGCGAAGGAAGCATAGAGAACGTCGCGTTCCAGAACCCGGACGGATCGAAGGTCCTGATCGCCCACAACTCGGGCAGCGCCGCGAAGACCTTCAGCGTCGCCGACGGGACACACTCGTTCGACTACACCCTGAACGCCGGCGACGCCGTCACCTTCACGTACTCCGGGCCTGCGCAGAGTGGTAGTACCCCCGCAGCGACCAAGGTCTCGGACCCGACACACGACTTCACCTTCAAGTCGGCATCCGGCCCGGTCACCGTCACGTACGACCCGGCACTGCTGCCCTACCAGAACTCCATCCGCACCGGAAACAAGCTGGTCACGTACTCCCTGCCGATCGGAGCTTCCGTCCAGACGACCGGAAGGGCGCTGAGCCGTAACAAGTGGACCGCCACGGCTTCCGCGCAGCCGGACTGGGGGGTGGCCGCGAACGCGATCGACGGCGACATCAACACCAGGTGGAGTCTCGGGCACGGGCCGACGAGCGGCGACTGGTTCCAGATCGACCTGGGGAACCCCACGAGCTTCAACAAGATCGTCCTCGACACCGGCGTGAACAATTCGTTCGACTACGTCACCAGGTACCAGATTTACGTTTCGAACGACGGAGTCGATTGGGGCAGCGCGATTGCGAGCGGCAGCGGGGGCATCGGCAAGATAGCCGTCACGTTGCCGACCCGAACGGCACAGTACATTCGCATCGTCAGTACCGCGGTCTCCGGCTTCTGGTGGGCCATCGGCGACATCGAGGTGTACGGGTCTGCGCGTGGAACCGGCTCGATCACAGCTCCGGCAGCGGTATCGAACGGCCTCCAGCTGAAGAACTGGACCAGCAAGGAAGGGTCGCAGGTCACCGTCGTATTCAACGGGACCGCCGACAGCAAGAGTTTCAAGATATCCACCGACGGCTCGTACACGTATACGCTGCCAAGCGGCACCTCGGCGATGTTCACCACCAAGAAGCTGTCAAGCTTCCCATCGCCGACCTTCAGCGAATTGAAGCCGGAACGAGGAACGCCGCGCTCCAAGTTCACGATTCACGGTTCTGGTTTCGGCGATACACAGGGGCTGGGTACGGTGTATTTCGGATCGAGCTATGCCGAAATAGACACCTGGTCGGACACGAGCATCAGCGCCTACGTTCCGAAGGGGCTTCCAGCGGGAAAGGTCACGGTTTCCGTGAAGGGGGCCAGCGGAGCAGACGCAGGTGGATCATCGTTCGACGTCATAGATCTCGGTCCTGCGCTGCCGCGGACAGGCTGGACCGCAAAGGCTTCGGACGCAAGCCAGTGGGATGCGCCCGGAAACATGCTCGATGGCAATTCCGACACCCGGTACAGCTCCGGAACAGGGCAGTACGACGGCCTCTGGATCCAAGTGGACATGGGGCAGACACAGACCTTCGACAAGATCGTGCTGGATGTCGGCGGCAGTGTCAGCGACTATGCGCGGAGCACAGACGTATACGTATCCACGGATGGAACCGACTGGACCAAGGTTTCTTCCGCAGCGGACGGCCAACGAGTTCACCTGATTTCCTTCCCCACGCAGACAGCTCGCTACATCAAGGTCGTCAACACCGGCAACGTTGCGCGTAGCTGGTGGTCAGTCGCAGAATTCAACGTCTACAACTGACCTCGCGCTTTGAGGGCCGGAGTGGCACGCCTCACCAAGGGTGCCGCTCCGGCCGTAGGCTGACGTTCGTGACGTGGGAGGCCAGCACCGGGGCTCGTGCGGGAGCCACCGGCCCCTTCGCCGTTAGTCCTCGTGCTCCACCTGTCTCGCCTCAGCCACACGGTGAAGGTGCCGAAGCCTCCCGTGATGGTGTCGGCAAGAGCGTCGCCGAGCATGACCGGCTTCACCTTGGCATCTCGCCCTCTCGCTGTCGTAGCCGTTCGCGGCGGAGACGCCGACGACCAGGGGCCCGTTCGCGTCCGACAGGATGTGCATCTTGGAGCTTGCCCGGGTCCACGGGGCTCGGACCTGTGTGTTCGCCCCGCTTTAGCGCGGACCTGGGCGGTGTCGAGGAGGACGCGACGTCGATTAGGCCGGCGTCGTCGAGATGGTGCAGCACGGCCTCGTGCAGGCGGCCCCACACTCCGGCTCTCGACCAGATGAGGAACCGCGGTGGGCGGTCGACTTCGATATCCCGAAGCAGGGTGGCAGAGCTCTCCAGGTGCAGCCGCTGACCAGCACGTAGATGATCGCCGCGAACAGCGTCTCATCAGGCGTGTCCTGCGTTCCACCGCCCTGTGGCCGCACCCGCGACGGCGGGATCAGCGGCTTCGCGATCTCCCACAGTCCGTCCGGAACAATCCAACTGACATATGTGCTCGCGCGTAAAGCGACTCGCCCTGTGCCCTCGTGTGCCTGATATATCGTCAGCTAAGTCAGCATCTGATCAGCATCAGTCCCTGAACATTCCGAGACGGTTGTCTGCGCAGGTGCCTTGGCGACGGCACCGCAGCAGCCGGGTTCGCACGGAGACGCAGGCAGGAAGCATTCGCGCCAGAGTGAAGCGATGTTCCTCACAATCTACGAGTCCAACGCGTGCCGGTGTACTGTAAGGACCGCCCTTGACCTGCAGAAAGCAGGCAGGGAGCCGTCTTCCAGGAGTCCCAAATGCTGCGTACTCTGTTCAAGTCCAAGATCTAGCATTTGGGTATTTCCACAGGTCAGAGCGCTGACCGCCGCCCCCGGGTAAGCAACAGGTCAGCATCGGGCTGGACGATGTCCGGCTTGCTGACCTGCACCCGTGGCAGGGCCTGCTGTGCCGCCCGGCGCCCTGCTCGGAAGGCTTGATACGTGGCCCGACAGCTCGCTCGTGGGATGGGATCCTTCTTCAAGGAGTGCCGTGTTCCAGGCCGATCCGCTGCCCGCACCCGTACACAATTCGGATCCGGGACGCTCTCGGTAAACAGCGTGAAGAGGTCGGCCACGAAACGCAGGACGACCGAACGAGCGCCTGATGCAGATCCACGCGGAGAAAAAGTCAGACGGCGCCATCCGTTTTCCCGCCGGGAACTCGACCAGCGAGCGGTCGCGGAGTACGCGAAGCAGTGGCGACCCCGGCGCGCAGGATGACGGAGTACTCCACGGACTGGCACGTGGACAGCTCCATCAACGTGCACATCGTCCCCCCGCCTCGGATCGAGGAAGCTGCCGGGAGGTCCTCTGCCGCGCTCCGTGCGGCACACATCCTCGATGCGCACTCTGGGATGCTGCCTGAACGCCGCGGAGACCGTCCCGGGTTGGCAATCCAATACGCGACCATGGTGGCACCACAGGCACAGGTTGCAGGGACCGTCCAACGGCGTCCAGTCAATCCAGACGAGTCCGCGGGCAGAGCGCTGTTTCTGACTGTCTTCGGTCTGACCTCGCTCTCCTGGCCGTCCTAAGGCCCTTGATCTTCGACGGGTCGACCGTCCGGACCGGGGACGGCGACGAGCCGGGCCGCGCGCCGGCGGACGCCGTGACCGGAGGCTCGGACGTCCCGTGCGAACAGGCCGCCGTGAGGGTGAGCGCGCCGAGCAGCAGGAGGGAAGGGAGCAGGGGGTGAGAGCGCATGTGACCAGAACCTGAGATGAGGGGACCTTCCGGGCGTCGCGGACCGGACGCCGGTCGGCCGCCGCGTCGGAGGGACGCCGACGGCCGTTGTGGTCTCTGATCGTTCTGGTCAGGGGCGTTTTTCAGCGAGGCCCGGGGTCACTGTGAACAATTCCGGGGCTTTCTGAAGTGGCACTCTGTCCCCTTTTGCGGGTGTTCAGTGCGCCGACGGGCAGACCTGTCGGTACGGCGCGTCGGGGACGTACCGCCGCCACTGCGCCCGGCTCAGCCCGCCACCGGCCCGCTCGCAGAGGGCGCGGACGGCCGCGTCGGGGGCGATGGGGTGGCGTTGCAGCACCACGTTCGGTCCGGTGGCATAGACCGTGCTGTCGTCCCGGCCGAAGGCGAGCGAGCGGATCTGGTCCCCGGGCGTGGGGAGGTCGCCGCCGAGCAGTTGCTGGCTGGCGGTGTCCCACAGTCGCAGGGTGCCGGCGGCTCCCCCCACGGCGAGGGTGCGGCCGTCGGAGGAGAAGGCGAGTGCGCCCACGGCCTCGGCCCGGCTGCTCGGTGCCGTGTCGGCGGTGCCGGTGAGCACCCCCGTGGCGTGGCGCAGGTCGCCGTCCCAGAGGGTCACGTGCCCGGTGGTGTCACCCACGGCGAGCCGGGTGCCGTCGGGGCTGAAAGCGAGAGCGGTGACCTCGCGGCCGTCGGCGAGCGCCCATCCGGTGACCTTGCCGGAGGGCAGGTCGGCGTACTCGTCGGCGGAGCCGACGAGCAGCCGTCCGTCCGGCCGCACGGTCACGGCCTGCCCGAAGAGGCCGTGGCCGCGCAGGGTTCGCGGGCCGCGGTTCGCCGTTGCGGTGGTCGACCTTGAAGACCAGGTCGGCGCCGGAGGTGATGACGTAGGCCCGTCCGTCGTCGCGGTACCCGAAGGCGCTGGGCGCCGCGTCGGCGGAGTCGAGCAGAGGACCGGCGACCGCGGCGCCCCCGCCGAGGACGAGCCCGCCGGCGGCGGTTCTGAGCAGGACATCGCGGCGGTCAGGCGCCGGCGACCGTGTTGGGCCATGGTTGTTCCGTTCGTGAGCGGGAAGCTGATCGAGCTGTGGTGTGTGCGGCGGTGGTGGCCGGGCCGAGCCGGGCCACCACCGCCGCAGGTGCCTTCCGGTTACCGGACGGTGCGGTAGGCGTTGTGGATCGTGCCGGTGTAGGTGTTTCCGGCGGTGTCGGCGAGGGCTGTCCTGAAGGAGACGGCGCCGGGCCTGCTCGGGTTGGTAAGGGTCAGGTATGGCTTGCCGCTCGCCGCGCTGTGCACGGTGACCGGCTTCCAGGTGCGCCCGCCGTCGTACGACACCTTCACCGTCAGCGACTTCAGACGCCCCTTGGCCGCCGCCGGGCCCTGCAGGGACAACGGGACGGTGATCCGGGCGCCCGCCTTCGCCGTGCCGGTCAGGCTCAGCTCGGGATGGAACCGGACGACGGAGAGCGGCCAGGCGGCCGCCCGGGTCTCGGGCGTGTTCGTCGAGGTGAACGTCCACACGCCCTCGACGTGGTCACTGATCTTGTAGCCCTTGCTGCGGTCGGCGGTGATGGACAGCTTGTAGCGCGCCGTCCCGGCCCGCAGGTTGGAGTAGGTGTTCGGGCAGGTGTCCTCGGTGAAGTCGCCTATGACCTTGCCGCCGGAGGTGAGCCGGGTGTGGACACTGTTCTGCGCGGAGTACGAGAAGTCGCCGGGTCCGTCCGAGAACATGGGCACGCACAATGCGTAATACCGTCCGATCCGCAGACCGCCCACGACCTTCGTCGGTGTCACGATCGGGCCGTGGACACCGCCGTCGAGAGTGACGCGGTAGGTACGGTCCGGCTCGAAGCGGCGCGAAGTGGCGAAGGCGGTCATACCCTCTCCGTCCGTACCGTTCTGCGTCCGGGTGCCGAGGATCCAGCGCACGCCGTGGCCGGTCGACAGGTACTGCACGATCTTGGCGGTCGGCGCCGTACGCAGTGGCCCTTCGAGGGTGGACGTGGCCTGGTCGAGCGCTGGCCAGCCCGGCGTGGTCCACGCGTTGTTCTGCGCGGTCTGCGCCTTGGTCAGGGCCGTTGCGACGGAGGTGTTGACCCTGGCCATGCCCCGGTTGGAGGCGAAGGTACGGGTGAGGCCGTCGAAGAAGCCGCCGGTGCGCGTGGTCACCAGGTTGTACGCCGGGGATGTCGCGGTGCGCTGCCAGATGCCGCCGGCCTGGGCGATGAAGGAGCCCGCGGGGGCGTTCGGGCTGACCTGGCCGAGGAAGGTGGTCTTTGCGTCGAGATCGGTGCCGATGGCGAGGTCGTAGGCCGGCTTGGCGCCGCGGGCGGCGAAGACGACCTGGCCGTCGCGGAGGGTGGCCCGGCGGTCCGGAGCGGTCACCTTCACCGGCTTGGCCTTGCGCCCGTCGAGGGCGACGGTGGTGTCGTGGTCGAGTACGAGGTGGGGAGCGACCAACTGGGCGGACCGGCCTGCCGGGGTGATGGTCATCGCGCTGATCGCGTAGCGCCCTCGGGGCAGCCGCAGGGTGACCGTGCCGTTGCGTGCCTTTCCGTCGTCGTAGGGCGTGAACTGCTTGCCCGTGTCCAGGCCCGCCACGGTGACGTCGGGTTCGTTGTCGCGCTTGCCGTCCCGGCGGGTGGTGACCAGGGTCAGCGTGTGCGTCTCCACCTCGCGGTCGACCGCAAGGGCGGTGCGGACGCTCTGTCCGTCACCGCTCGCGGTGACCGCGCCGGAGTAGACGCCGTCGGCGCTGCCGAGGCGGGTGTCGGCCGTGACCGTCGCCTTCGCGTTGCCGCCGGCGGGGACGGTCAGCCGGGCGGGGGAGACGGTGACCATGCCGGTGGGCGCGGCCTTGCCGTCGGGGCCGGCCGCGGTGATGCCCAGGTCCAGGGTGACCGGCCGGGTGCCGTCGTTGCGGTAGGTGAGAGTCCTGGTGACGGGGGTGTCGTCGTCGTGCGGCCAGGGGTCCGGGGTGCCGAAGTCGACCGAGGACGGCTCGCTGCCGACGGTGGTGCCGATCGCCCGGGGCAGGTCGGCCCGGCCGACGCCGACGTCGTACGGAGTCACGCCGCTCAGCGTCCTGGCCGAGGCCGTGAGGGCGGACTTGAGCCGCTCGCCGGTCCAGCGCGGGTGCTCCTGGGCCAGGATGGCGGCGGCGCCCGCGGTGTGCGGGGTGGCCATCGAGGTGCCGGACATCGACACATAGCCGGTCGCCTCGTCGTTGCCCTCGGTGCCGTGCGCGGCCTTCGCGGCGATGATGTCGACGCCGGGCGCGGCGACGTCCGGCTTGAGGCGGCCGTCGGCGGTGGGGCCGCGGCTGGACCAGGAGGCGATCTTGTCGTGGCGGTCGACGGCGGCCACCGTCAGGGCGGCCGCGGCCGCTCCCGGGGAGCCGACGGTGGTGTCCGAGGGGCCGGAGTTGCCGGCGGCGATCACGAACAGGGCGCCGGAGGAGGCCGACAGGTCGTTCACGGCCTTCTCCAGGGGGTCGACGCCCGGGGTGTCGACCTCGCCGAGGCTCATGTTGACGACCCTGGCCCCCTGCGCCACGGCCCACTGCATACCGGCGATGATGTCCGAGTTGTCACCGAAGCCGGTGTCGTCCAGGACCTTGCCGACCAGCAACTCCGCGCCGGGAGCCACTCCCTTGTACTTTCCGCCGCTCTTCGCGCCGGAGCCGACAACGGTGGAGGCGACGTGGGTGCCGTGGCCCTGCCTGTCGTCGGTGGAGCCGGAGCCGCTGAAGTCCTTGGCCTTGAGGATCTTGCCCTTGAGGTCCGGGTGGGTGGCGTCGATGCCGGTGTCCAGGACGGCGACCTTGACGCCCTTGCCGTCGTAGCCCGCCTTCCAGGCCGCCGGGGCACCGATCTGCGCGACCCCTCCGTGCGGGTCGGGAGCGACGGCGGCCTGCGCGCTGATCTTGACCCGCCCGTCCAGCCACACGCGGTCGATACCGGGGGCAGCGGTCACGGCGGAGCGGCCACCGGCGGAGTCGGTCAGCGCCTGCCACACCTTGCCCGTGTCCGGCTTGTCGGTGGTCAGCGCGTCGCCGTGGATGGCCGGCAGCCGGTGCGTGACCTCCGCCGGGCCGGCGAAGAGGGAGTCCCTGGCTTCCTTCTGAACAGCGTTCGAGCCGTCGTAGGAGACGATCAGCGGCACCTGCTTGCGATGGGCGTCGTCGTAGCCGTCCTTGACCAGCTGCGTGACGTCGAACAATCGGCGGTCCAGCCTGCCGCTGCCCAGCAGCCTCGTCGCGTCGAGCGGAACGACATAGGTGTGGCCGGCGACGCGCCGTACCGAGTACCCGATGCCGCTACGGCCCTTGCCCGGCCGGACCTCGACCACCCGGCCGTTGCCGTCCACGCGGACGGTGTCACCGGTCAGCAGCGTCACGCGCGCGGCCGGCTTGGTCAGGCCGCCCGGGGGCACGGTGGACGGTTCGGCCGGCCTGATCGGTGCGGCGGAGGTGACCGTCGCGGTCGCGGTGAGGCCGGCCAGGGCCAGCACGGCGGCGATGCCGCACACCGTCCTGGCGTGCCCGCGCGGTCTCCCGCTGGTCCATTGGCGCTTGTTCCGCAAAGGAAGTGCCCTTTCCCTGTGGTCGGTGCGTGGTCGTACGCAGCCGCGTACGCGAGTGGCAGAGCGGCCCCGAGTCACCGAGGGGAACGGGGCCCGGGGCCGCTTGCCCGAGGGCCGGTGGCGGGGGGTTTGCCACCGGCCCGCACCGACTCTGCAGGCGCGGGGAGTTGTTAAGTAGGCCCTGACCAGCACTGAAAAATGCGGAACGTCGGCTGATGCGCGTCGGTCCCGGCACGGCGCCGCGGTCGCAGGCTGTCAACCGATCAGTTCATGATCGAGGCAGTCGGGCTCGCACTGGGCACCGGAACGGGAAAGGCCGCCAAGTCCGGTGAGGACACCAACGGCCTGAAAGAGCCGAATCGCGGGGAGGGAGCCCCGGTCACCTCGCCGGCGTGGAGAGTGAGCCCTGCGGCGAGTACCTTCCGCGGCCTGCTGCGCGCCGAGGTGGGCGCCGACCGGGACTGGACCGGCTGCCCGCCGACCGCCACGCCGTCCCCGGCACACCACCGGAACGCTGGGCCGCGCGGCGCTGGCACACCCCGGCGAACTCGTCGCGGTGATCGGACACCGCGCCGCCTGGCGGTTCGTCTCCGGGCTCACCTTGGCAGGTTTCGTCGCCAGGTTCTTCGCCCTGCTCACCCTGGACGCCGCCCACTCGTGGGGAGGACGGCCCGACCAGCTCGCCATCGCCGTCCCGGACAACAAGGCGACGCAGATGCGGGCGCGGGCCGAACAGCGCCTGCACGCCGCCGGGGTGACCGCGGTGATCGGCGTAGACCACGGCTTCGTGGCCGAGGGCCCCTCCGACAGCCGCCAGGTCACCGCCACCGTGTCCGGCGGCCCGAGCGAGCTGGACCGCGCCCGTACCGCGCTGACCGGCCTGACACCCGATCAGTACCCGGTCACCGGCATCGACGTGAACTGGTCCGAGGCACGGTTCACCCGGGACTTCACTACCATCACCCGGGTGGTGCTCGTGGTGACGTTCACGGTCGGCTCACCTCGGCCGGGATCACCGCCGCCTCCGTCCTCGACCGCCGCAGCACCTACGGCCTGCTGCACCTGGCCGGGACCCCACTGCGGTCTGGGACGCCGCCCGCAACCGGGAGACGCTGATACATGGCCGACGACCTGGGGCGTCTGACGGCGTGCCAGGCGGCTTCGGGCGATCTGCGGAAGCCGTGCCGGTTCCGGTATGGCCGGGGCGCGCTCAGGCGCCTCCGACAAGGTGGGCGAGCAGCTCGTAGGCGTAACAGGCCGGAGTCGTGCCATGAGCTCTGCGGCGCAGTGAGGACCAGCCGATCCCCACGGCCGGCTGCCGTCCTACCCGGCGAGGGCGCGCGGCTGATGGAGCAGGCCGGTCCACGTCTGTCGTCTGCAGCGCGCACAGACCCGGCGGTCATACTCCTACCGACGGCATGGGCTGCGCGTGTACTCGGTGCGGTAGCAGCCACTCGCTCCGCCGTGGCGGAGCGAGTGGGGAAGCGCGGCCGACGGGGCGGCGGGCCCGGTTACTCTCTCAACGCGCCCATCGCCCGGTCGAGCAGGACGGCCAGCGGGACAGTACCCTCGCAGGCCACCCATCCCGTGGCGGCTACGTCCAGGCAGGCGAGTGCGGCGGCGGCCAGTGCGCTCGGCCTGGTGTCCTCGGGCCGGTCAGGGCTGACGCCCAGCCGCCGGGCGATCTCCGGCACCAGCAGTTCCTGCCAGCTCAGTTGCTTCTCGTAGTGCCCGGCGCGCAGCGACGGGGTCTCCTGGAGCATGCGCAGATAGGTGAGTGCCTGCTCGGGCGCTGCCTCGTTCATCCGCGTCAGGACGTCGAACGCCCGGCGCAGTGCCTCCCAGGGCCGCTCGTCGTGGGGACGGGCGGCCAGCGCCTGCGCGATCTGGCGGCCGGATTCCGCCAGGCGTCCCAGGACGATCTCTTCCTTGGTGCCGAAATACCGGAAGAGACTGGCGCGCGACAGGCCCACCTCGGCGGCGATCTGGTCGACGGTCGTCCGGTCGAACCCCTGCTCGGTGAAGAGCCGGTGCGCCACCTCGACCACCTCCGCCCGAACCGTCGCACGCATGCGCTCACGCAAGCCGGGCGGCTTGCGGGCGGGCTGGTCGGCGGTACGGGCGGTTTCAGGCATACAAGAAGGGTACATCAGGGACTCAATGTGATACCGAGTATCAGACTGCAGAGCGGTCTCCCGTCCGGTCCCTGGCCTGCCCTGCTCGGCGTGCGGTTACGCGGCGTTGCCCTGGGCCTGCGTGGCGACATCGGCCCATTCCTCCCAGGTCTTCAGTCGCTCGGCGTAGACCTGGGGGACGAGGTGGAGCGGGGAGGTGCCGAAGAAGACCCGCAGGGGCGGGTTGTCGGCGTCGACGATCTGCAGCAGGGCCGCGCCGGTGGCGGTGGGGTCGCCGTGCTCGATGTTGCCCCAGTGGGCGGCGAGGGCCGCGCGCAGGTCGTCGTAGGCGGGCAGTTGCCCGGCGAAGGTGGCGGAGGAGCCGGCCCAGTCGGTGGCGAAGCCGCCGGGCTCGACCAGGGTGACCTTGATACCGAATCCGGCGACCTCCTGGGCGAGGGCTTCACTCATGGCCTCCAGGGCCCACTTGGAGGCGTTGTAGACACCGAGGTTGGGGAAGGCGGTGACGCCGCCCACGCTGGAGATCTGCACGATGTGGCCACTGCCCTGCGCGCGCAGCAGGGGCAGGGCGGCCTGGGTGACCCACAGGGCGCCGTAGAAGTTGGTCTCCATCTGGTCGCGGACCTGCTGCTCCGTCAGCTCCTCGACTGTGCCGAACAGGCCGTAGCCGGCGTTGTTGACGACGACGTCGAGGCGGCCGAAGTGATCGTGAGCCCGCTTGACGGCCTCGGTGGCGGCGGTCTTGTCGGTGACGTCCAGGGTCAGGGGAAGGATCGCCTCGCCGTGGGCGGCCACCAGGTCCGCGAGGGAGTCGGTGTCACGGGCGGTGGCCGCGACCCTGTCGCCGCGCTCCAGGGCCGCCTGGACGAACTGGCGGCCGAAGCCGCGCGAGGAGCCGGTGATGAACCAGATCTTGCTCACGAGAACACTCCCGTTCGAAATGAAGTCTTAGGAAAGGACTCTAACTCTAATTGAGACTCAGTATCAAGAAGAGTCGTAGGGTCGATGTTGTACGCTGCTCGCACCAGCGAGGCAGGACGACTGGAGGACGAAGATGTCTTCAGATGCGGCGGCCGGTGACCAAGTGACGTCCGGACTCGACCGGCGTACCGAGCTGAGGGAGTTCCTGCGTTCGCGCAGGGCCCGGCTCAGGCCCGAGGACGTGGGCGTGCCCTCGCACGGGCGGCGGCGGGTTCCCGGGTTGCGGCGCGAGGAACTGGCGCAGTTGGCGGGGGTGTCGTACGCCTACTACGCACGGCTGGAGCAGGGATACGGCGACACCATGTCGGCCGATGTGCTGGAGGCCGTCGCCCGCGCCCTGCGCCTGACCGACGAGGAGCGCGACCATCTGATCCGGCTGGCCCAGCCCGAGCGGCAGAGCACGACGCGGGCCGCGCCCCCGCCGCAGCGACTGCGGCTCAGCGTTCAGCACCTGCTCGACACGCTCGGCGTGCCCGCCTACGTCGTCAGTCGGCGTATGGACATCCTGGGGTGGAACCGGCTCGCCGCCGCCCTCTTCGGGGACTGGGCCCAACTGCCGCCCGAGGAGCGCAACGTGGCCCGGCTGGCCTTCCTCTCGCCCGAGGCGCGCGACCGCTTCGCCGACCCCGAGCGCGTGGCGCTGAGTGTGGCCGGCGCTCTGCGCATGAACGCCGGCAAGAGCCCCGCGGATGCGCACCTCTCTTCCCTGATCCAGGAGTTGTCGCAGAAGAGCGAGGAGTTCCGCCGGCTGTGGGCACGGCACGAGGTGAGCTGCGGGACCGTCGGCGAGTCCGTGCGATTGCGGCACCCGCTGGTGGGAGAGTTCGACCTCGTCCACGAACCCATGGCGCTGCCCGGGGGCGCCCCGATGCGGCTGGTCACTTACCATGCCGAGCCGGGCTCCCGCTCGGAGGAGGCTCTGCGGATGCTGGCCAGTTGGGAGATGGAGCCGCTGCGCTGAGACGTGGAGCCGGCCGCAGCCGATGACGGGGCTACGCACCGACCCATTCATCTGTTCCGTCCGAGAACTTCTGGTGCTTCCAGATGGGTACTTCGTGCTTGAGGCCGTCGATCAGTTCCCTGCAGGCTTCGAAGGCATCTCCCCGATGCGGACACGCGACGGCGACCACGACCGCCGTGTCTCCCACCGCGAGTTCACCGACCCGGTGCACCGCGGCGAGGGCACGCACCGGGTGGTTCGCCACGACCTTCTCCGCGATCCACCGCATCTCGGCCTCGGCCGTCGGGTGACACGCATGCCCCAGTCCGTCCACGTCCGCGCCCGCGTCATGGTTCCGCACCGTGCCGACGAACAGCGCGATCCCGCCCGCCGCCTCGTCGCCGACCGCCTGGAACACCTCGTCCAGGCGGAGCGGTGTCCGTCGTATCGCGACCAGCCTGATCGGCTGCGGGTGCGCCTGCTCACCCGGGTGCTCGTGGGCTGCCACCGCGTCAACCCCCGATGGCCGACATCGGCCTCTCCGGCCGTACGAACGAGGGATCGTCCAGGCCCGAACCGGCCTTCTTGCCCCACATCGCGGCACGCCAGACCCGGGCGATCTCCGCGTCGGGAGCGCCTGAGCGGAGCGCGGCGCGCAGGTCGGTCTCCTCGCGGGCGAACAGGCAGGTGCGTATCCGGCCGTCGGCGGTGAGGCGGGTGCGGTCGCATGCCGCGCAGAAGGGGCGTGTGACCGAGGCGATCACGCCGACGCGGTGCGGGCCGCCGTTCACGAGCCGGCGCTCGGCCGGAGCGGAGCCGCGCTCCTCGTCGCCCTCGGGGGTGAGGTCGAAGCGGGTGCGCAGGGAGGCCAGTATGTCGCCGGCGGTGATCAGGCCCTCGCGCTTCCAGCCGTGCTGGGCGTCCAGGGGCATCTGCTCTATGAAGCGGAGCTCATAGTGGTGCCGTACGGACCAGGCGAGGAGGTCGGGGGCCTCGTCCTCGTTGAGCCCGGGTATCAGGACGGAGTTGACCTTGACGGGGTTCAGTCCCGCCGCGTGGGCGGCTGCGATGCCGTCGAGGACGTCCTGATGGCGGTCCCGGCGGGTGAGGGTCTTGAAGACGTCGGGGCGCAGGGTGTCCAGGGAGACGTTGACGCGGTCCAGGCCCGCGGCCTTCAGGGCCGTCGCGTGCGCCGCAGGCCGATACCGTTGGTGGAGAGGGACATCCGAGGCCGCGGGTCGAGGGCGGCGACCCGCTCGACGATGCCGACCAGGCCCGGGCGCAGCAGCGGCCCGCCACCGGTGAAACGGACCTCCGTGACGCCGAGGACACGGACCGCGATGCCGACGAGGCGGACGATCTCGTCATCGGTGAGCAGGTCGGGCCTGGCCAGCCACTGCAGGCCCTCCTCCGGCATGCAGTACGTGCAGCGCAGATTGCAGCGGTCGGTCAGTGAGACCCTCAGGTCGGTGGCTACCCGGCCGTAGGTGTCGAGGAGCACGTGGGGCCTCTCCTCAACGCGTGATCGGATCCTGGTGGCTCGTCAGCGAGCGCGCGACGACTCGGCGCGGGCCGTCATGCGGCCAGGAGCGCGGCTGGTGACGATGCTTGGGCCACACGGACGGAACCATGTATGGGACCGGGTACGCGCGACAGGGGCAGGCCGGTGCCGTTGTTGGTGTGGGCGATGATCTCGGCGGTGATGGAGATCGCTGTCTCTTCGGGTGTGTGGGCGCCGAGGTCGAGTCCGATCGGTGAGTGCAGGCGCGCGAGGTGCTCATCGGGCACGCCGGCCTCCCGCAGCCGGTCCAGGCGGTGTTCGTGGGTGCGGCGGGAGCCCATCGCGCCGATGTAACCGACCGGGAGGCCGAGGGCCAGACGCAGCAGGGGGATGTCGAACTTGGCGTCGTGGGTGAGGACGCAGATCGCGGTACGGGCGTCGACTTCCGTGGCCTCCAGGTAGCGGTGGGGCCAGTCGACGACGACCTCGTCGGCGTGCGGGAAGCGGGCGGCGGTGGCGAACACAGGGCGGGCGTCGCAGACGGTGACGTGGTAGCCGAGGAACCGTCCGGCCTGGCTGAGGGCGGCGGCGAAGTCGACGGCACCGAAAATCAGCATGCGGGGCGGGGCCGCGTGGGTGTGGACCAGGAGCGTCAGCCTGTCGGGGCAGGTCTCGGCGTCCCCGCCCACCTCGACGCGGGCGGTCCGGCCCGCGCGCAGCAGCGCGCGGACCTGGGTGGCCACGGCCCGGTCCTGCTGTCGGCTGCCGAGTGTCCCGTCGTACGCGCTGCCGTCCGCGAGAACGGACAGGGTACGGCCGAGAAGGTGCTGCGGCCCGTCCATGACATGTGCCACGGCGACGGGCAGGCCGGCCAGCGCCTGTTCCAGGGTGGTGGTGAGGTGGGGCTGGTCGGCCGGGTCGACCCGCTGCACCAGGACCTCCAGCTCACCGCCGCAGGTCAGGCCCACGGCGAAGGCGTCGTCGTCGGAGTAGCCGAACCGGGCCTGTACCGGGGGTTCACCCGACTCCAGAACCTGTTGGCACAGCTCGTAGACGGCACCCTCAACGCATCCTCCGGAGATGCTGCCGACCGCCTCGCCGCCGGTGTCCACGGCCAGTGCGGTGCCGGGTGGTAGGGGTGCGCTGCCGCTGACCCGGGTGACGGTGGCAAGGGCGAAGGGGCGGGCCTCGCGGCACCAGCGGTACAACGTGTCCGCGATGTTCAGCATGAGAGGTGTCCTTACGGGGGGTGGTCGGGGAGGCTCGCCGCCGCGGCGGCATGGGGGGAATGGCCGCGGCGGCGGGCCGACCGGGTCGGTCCCGGGGCTCCCCCGGGGGAGGGAGAGGGCCCCGGCCGCCCGGGGTTCAGAGGAGGGCTTCGGCGGTGATGGGCAGGTCGCGGACGCGACGGCCGGTGGCGTTGAAGACCGCGTTCGCGATGGCCGGCGCGACCCCGACCTTCACGATCTCGCCGAGGCCCTTGACGCCGATGGGGTCGGCGTGGAGGTCCTCCCCGTCCAGATAGATCGCCTTGATGTCGGGGATGTCGGCGTTGACGGGCACGAGGTAGTCGGCGAGGTTGGCGTTGACGATCCGGCCGTCGCGGTGGTCGGTGACCGTGTGCTCCAGCAGGGCCTGCCCGACGCCTCCCACCATGGCGCCGAGGGCCTGGCTGTCGGCCAGCTTGGGGCTGATGATCCGCCCGACGTCGTAGACGCCCAGCATGCGCCGCATCCGCACCAGACCCAGCCGCCGGTCGACGGCCACCTCGGCGAACACCGCGCTGTAGGCGTTCATGGAGTACCGGTCGTCGCCGCTCGGGGTGAACGTCCCGCGCGTCTCCAGGTGCGTACGGCTGTTGCGGGCCAGCAGTTGCCGGTAGGTCTCCCCGCGCGCGGGGGTGCCCTCGACGTGCAGCCGGCCGCCGCGGACCACGATGTCGTCGGCGTCGACGCCGTGCAGCGGTGACCGCTCGTCCTCGACGGCGAGTTTGATCGCCTCCTGTCGCAGCTTGTCGCAGCCGTCCTGGACGGCGGAGCCGACGCCGGCCATGGTCTGCGATCCGCCGTGCGGCGGGGCCGCCGGGAAGGTGGAGTCGCCGAGTTCGAAGCGGACCGTGCGCATGGTCAGGCCGAGGGCGTCGGCGGCGAGCTGGGTCATGGAGGTGTAGGTGCCGGGGCCCATGTCGCTGGTCGACGCCTGAACCAGGGCCGTGCCGTCGGCGTCCAGCCTGACCCGTGCCTCGGACCGCATGCGCAGGGTGTCGTAGATGCCGCTGGCCATGCCCATGCCGATCAGCCAGTCGCCGTCCCGCCGGGAGCGGGGCTTGGGGTTGCGCCGGTGCCAGCCGAACTCGCGGGCTCCGGTCCGCAGGCACTCGCTCAGGCGCCGGGTGGACCAGGGCAGCCCGTTGACAGGGTCCTCCTGCGGTTCGTTGCGCAGCCGCAGCTCGACCGGGTCGACGCCGGTCTTGTGGGCGAGTTCGTCCATGGCCGACTCGATGGCGAAGGCGGCGCTGGACCAGCCGGGGCCCCGCATGAACGTCGGTGTGTTCACGTCCAGCGGCACGGTCCGAAACGCCTGGCGGACGTGGGGCGTGGCGTAGAGCAGCTGCCCCGGGTTCATCACGCCCTCGGCGAAGTGCTCGTACGAGGACGTCTCGGCCCGTATCCGGTGGACCGCCGCGGTCAGGCGTCCGCCTCGGGTGCTGCCCAGACGCAGCCCGTACTCGTAGGCGGGCCGGTAGCCCACCCCGTAGTACAGCTGCTCGCGGGTCAGGACCAGTTTGACCGGGCGGCGGATCTGGCGGGCGGCGAGGGCGGCGATGGTGGTGTGCGGCCAGGTACGCAGCGCGTTGCCGAACGCGCCGCCGACGAACGGCGAGATGACGCGCACGTTCTCCGCCGACATGCCGAACACGGCGGCGAGTTCGTCCCGCGCGCCCACCACCCACTGGGTCTTGTCCCACACGGTGAGCTTGTCGCCGTCCCAGCGGGCGACGGTGGCGTGCGGCTCCAGCGCGTTGTGGTGGTTACGGGTGAGCCGGTAGGTGCCCTCCAGTTGGACCTCCGCCGACGCCAGTGCGTCTTCGGGGTTGCCTCGCGCGTAGTTCTGCGGCGGCAGGGGGTCGTTCTCCTGGACTCCGGGTGCCGCCATGTCGGTCGATGGCTGCTCGGCGTCGTAGGAGACCTTCACCAGGTCCGCGGCGTGCTGGGCGGCCTCCAGGGTGTGGGCGACGACCACGGCGACGGGCTGCCCCAGGAAGCGGACCTTGTCGTCCTGGAAGACGTGCAGCCGTTCGCCGACGAAGGGGTCCAACCAGGCACCGGGGTTGTCGCGGTAGGCCAGTGTGGGTTTGTCGAGGTGGCTGATGACGCCCAGGACGCCGGGTTGGGCGTCGGCGGCGCGGGTGTCGATGCCGGTGATCCGTCCGCGGCCGATGCTGCTGTCGACGATGACCGCGTGGACGGCTCCGTCGATGTCGTGGTCGGCGGCGTACTTGGCCTGGCCGGTGACCTTCAGCCGCCCGTCCACCCGGGACAGCGGCGCTCCGACGGCTGCCTGGGGCTGCCGGCTCACTTGCCACCTCCTACGATGCGCAGTTGGCGCTCGACGGTCCGTTTGAGCAACTCGACCTTGAAACGGTTGTGCTGCAGGGGCCGGGCCCCGTCCGCAGCCCGCTCGGCGGCCGTGGCCCACAGGGTGTCCGACGGTTGCTTGCCGATGAGTTCCCGCTCGACGGCGGGCAGCTTCCACGGCACGGTGCCCACGCCTCCGGCGGCCACCCTGGCCTGGCGGATCACTCCGCCGCTGATGTGCAGAGCGACGGCCGCCGAGGTGAGGGCGAACTCGTAGGACTGCCGGTCGCGCACCTTCAGGTAGCCCGACCTCAGCGGACGCGGAAGGGCCGGAATCTCAACCGCGGTGATCAACTCACCCCGACGGAGGGCCTGTTCGCGGTTGGGTGTGCTGCCCGGCTTGAGCAGGAAGTTCGCGAAGGGCACGGTCCGCTCGCCGTCCGGCCCCAGCAGGACCACGGTCGCCTCCAGGGCGGCGAAGGCCACGGCCACGTCGGAGGGATGGGTGGCCACGCAGTCGTCGGACGTGCCGAGGATCGCATGGGTGCGGTTGACGCCGTGCAGGGCCGCGCAGCCCGAACCCGGCTCGCGCTTGTTGCAGTCGGCGTTCACGTCGCGGAAGTACGTGCAGCGGGTGCGCTGCATGATGTTGCCGCCGATGGTCGCCATGTTCCGCAGCTGAGCCGACGCGCTCAGCTCCAGCGCCTCGGAGATGACCGGATACAGGGCGCGTACTCCCCGATGGGCGGCGACATCGGCCATCCGCACGAGCGCGCCGATGCGCAGCGCCCCGCGCTTGGCGACCGTGATCTCGCGCAGCGGCAGGGCGCTGATGTCGACCAGCGTGCGGGGGCGTTCGACGGTCTCGCGCATCAGGTCGACGAGTGTGGTGCCACCGGCGATGTAACGGCCGCCGTTACGGCCGGCGGTGAGGGCCTGCCGGGTGTCGGCGGCTTTGGTGTAGGAAAAGGGATACATGGGGGACCGGGCCTCATTTCCCGTGCGCGGTCTGCTCGACCGCCCGCACGATCTTCACGTAGCAGCCGCAGCGGCAGATGTTCCCGCTCATGAACTCCCGGATCTCCTCCGGCGAGCCGGTGTGGCCCTCCTTGATACAGCCGACGCCGGACATGATCTGGCCGGAGGTGCAGTAGCCGCACTGGAAGGCGTCCTGGTCGATGAACGCCTGCTGCAGCGGGTGCAGTCGGTCGCCCTTCGCCAGACCCTCGATGGTGGTGACCTCAGCGCTGTCCAGCCGGACCGCCAGCGTCAGGCAGGAGTTGACCCGGCGGCCGTCGACCAGGACGGTGCAGGCGCCGCAGGCACCGGCGTTGCAGCCCTTCTTCGAGCCGGTCAGTCCCAGGTGTTCGCGCAGCAGATCCAGCAGAGAGGTCCGGTTGTCGACGGTGACGGTGTGCCGGCTGCCGTTGATGGTCAGGGACACGCGGCTGCCGGGCGGCGCTTCGGCGGCGTTCGCGGGCTCGGCGCCGAACACGGACGGCCCCGCGACCAGACCGCCCGCCACGACAGCACCGCCGACGGCGGTGGTGGCGATGAACGTCCGCCGGGACGGGGCGGACGCAGATCCCTCGGACGCAGATCCCTCGGGGGGAGAAACAGTTGACTCGGGGGATTCGGTGGACATGACCACTCTCTCGGTCGACGGAAGACGGATGGCGGTGCCGGCCACCGTCATGTGCACGAATCGGAGTGAGTACGAGACATCACGGCCTCTTTCAGGGGGACGTGACAGCGCACATGCGGGTAGTGGCGTGGGAGCGCCGCAAGGCGGTCATGCGGCGGATTCCATGTCGGACTGGGGCCGTGTGCAGCCGCCCGGGCACCGGGCGGGCGGCGCGTCCTGGGCGAAGAACGTCTTCGCGTGCGCGCCGGCGCCTCCGTGTCCTTCAGGACGTCGCCCGGGGCGGTGCCGTTGCCGTGAAGGACGCCACCAAAGTTCATGGCCATGAAAGCGACCCCTTGTTGATGGTGCTGACGAGCGGTTGGGCGCGCCAGGGCAGGTCACCCGCGGAGGCGGTGACGCCCCGCAGGGTGCGTCCGGCCGTGGCCGCCCGGAAGTCGAGACCGCGGATGTACCTCCAGGACGCCCAGTGGTCCCAGTAGCGCTTGGTGGGGGAGGGCAGCGAGTAGCGGTACACGGGGGAGACGATCACCCCACTGCTGCTCGATGTCGGCGGGCAGGCGTGCGGTGGCCCGGCGCGCGAGCAACTCGGTGTTCCCGTTGCTGCTGCGGTGGCTGCCGAGGACGAAGGGGAACCGGCGGGACAATGGGGGGATCTCCTTGGTCGGAGCGTGGACGACTGCTGCGGGTGAGCAGTCCCGCCCGGGTGGCGTCGTGCTCTGCGTGCCCGGCGGTGCCGGTCGGGCCGGCGTCCGGGGACACGGTTCACGCCGCGGCGGATGAGGCGGGCCCTTGGCCCAGAAAGAGTGCGGCGGCCGGGCGTTGAACACGATCGACAACCGCCTCACCTGGGCCTCCGGTGCGGCACGGCATCCACTGTGCGGCACGCGGCGCGATACAACGAGCACAGATTTTTGGGACGACTCAGGTAAGTACCACTGCCGTTGGTACGTCTGGCAGTAGCAGCCAGAGCGGTCCGACCGTCGGCGGTGGTCGTCATGCCGTATGCGTGGGGAGGGTGCCACCTGGCCGGCGGGGGCAGGGGCCGGTGCACAGTTCGCAGCGAAGTGCGGTGACGCGTTCGGTGCGGAGTGCGGTGACGCGTTCGGTGAGGCCGGCGAGACCGAAGCCGCCGCCCCGCGCGGTCTTTGATCCCCACACGGATGACCACCTGAATGCCGGCGCCGTCAGACCCCCCGGAACCCCGCCGGAGGGACGGCCCTCGAAGGAGCTCTCACTAGAGTGCGGTCCATGGAACCCCGTTGGCTCTCCCCCGAGGAGCAGCGCGCCTGGCGCGCCTACCGTGACCTCAGTCTGGTTCTGGAGGACGCTCTCGACCAGCAGCTGCGGCACCAGGCCGACCTCAGCCACCTGCACTACTCGGTGATGGTGTTCCTCTCGGAGGCCCCCGAGCGACGGCTGCGCATGACAGACCTCGCCGAACAGCTGAAGATCGCCCGGACGCGGCTCTCCTACACCGTCAGCCGCATGGAGGAGCGCGGCTGGGTGCGCCGCGAGGACGCGCCGGGGGACGGGCGGGCCCAGCTCGCCGTGCTGACGGACGAGGGGCTGACCGCCCTTGAGCAGGCCGCTCCCAGCCACGTCGCCACCGTCCGGGCTGCCGTCTTCGACCGGCTGACGCCCGAGCAGGCGCGGGCCTTCGGTGAAGCGTGCGAGATCATCCTCGCCGGCCTCACGGGCTCGGACCGCCCGGTCTTCCCCGCTGACCTCCCTTGGCGCCGCTGACCTTCATTCAGAGGCAGCGCCCAGCCTGCCGAACTCCCACACCTCCCTTCCTGACTCAGCGTGAGAACCCAGGCACTCATGGCACTTTCTTGCAGATTTGCAATACCGATCCTAGAGTGAAGACAGATGCTTGAAGCATCAAGTTTCCCCTTCCTGCCCCACCATGAAGGAGCCGAGTGTGAAGTCCTCCCGCAGGGCATGGGCCGTCGCCGCCATCCTGAGCGTCCTGGCCGCGACCGGTGCCACCGTCGCCGCCGCCATCCCTTCCCCGAAGCCCGCCCCCAGGCACACAGGTGAAGAAGACCAGCTGCGGAAGCTGTACAAGGAGGCCGTGGCCGAGGGCGGCCGCCTGGTCGTCTACGCCGGCGGTGACAAGCCGGGCCAGGCGGACTACCTCAAGGACGCGTTCGTCAAGAAGTTCCCCAAGATGAAGGTCGACATCGTCGTCGACTTCAGCAAGAACCACGACGCCCGCGTCGACAACCAGATCGCCGAGCACCACGTGGTGGCCGACGTGGTCCACCTCCAGACCGTCGACGACTTCCCGCGCTGGAAGAAGGAAGGAGTGCTGCAGAAGTACAAGCCGGTCGGCTGGAACAAGGTCTTCGACCAGATCAAGGACAAGGACGGCTACTACACCGGCCTGTTCTTCTTCGCCTTCTCCAACGTCACGGCCACGAAGCTCGGCGACGACGCGCCCGTCGAGGCCAAGGACTTCCTCAAGCCCGAGTTCAAGAACAAGCTCGTCTTCACCTACCCGAACGACGACGACGCCGTCCTCTACTACTTCAAGCAGCTCACCGACAAGTACGGTTTCGACTACCTGAAGAAGCTGCTCGCCCAGAACCCGAAGTTCGTCCGCGGCACCCAGGACTCCGCCGACCTGGTCGGCTCCGGTGACTACGTGGCGAGCTTCGGCACATCCGGAGGCGCCCCTGGCGTCGCCGAGACCACCCTGCCGAAGAAGTCGCCGTGGGTCGCCTGGCCGCAGACCGGTGCCATCCTCAAGAACGCCCCGCACAAGGCCGCCGCCAAGCTCTACCTGAGCTGGCTGCTGTCCAAGGAAGCCCAACGCGACTCCATCGGCACCTGGAGCGCCCGCACCGACGTCGCCGCGCCGGCGGGCCGCAAGGGCATCTTCGACTACCAGAACATGAACCCGCTCGGTCTCGGCGAGTTCATGAGCGACCGCACCGCCCTCGACCGCTACAAGGCCCGCATCAACCTCTACGTCGGCGACGTCAAGGGCGTGAACCCCTCCGACCCGAAGGGCGTGCTCGGCCTGAACCCCGTCAACCAGGACGGCACCCAGGGCTGACGGCCCGTTTCCGTCCCCCCTCTGCCCCACCGGAGGGGGGGACGCTTGGCCCGGTGCCCGTTCTTCGAGCTGTGAGGTGTCCAAGACCTGGTCGTGTAGGTTTCGGTGCGGCCCACGAACCTGTCCAATGGAAGGCGCCCTTGCAGATACAGGTTGATCAGCATCGGGAAGTCCCGGCTAGGTAGGCAATCGCCGTACCAGGACGACTTCAGCGCCCCGCCCCGGCCGAACAGGTCCAGCAGCGGCAGCTCCAGCTTCATCTCCGGCGTTGGCACACCCACCAGCACGACCGTGCCGGCCAGATCGCGCGCGTAGAAGGCCTCGCCGCGTACTTCCTGCGCCATGGGGTCAGTTGGTCTTCTCGGAGTAGTCGTGGAAGCCGCGCCCGGACTTCCGGCCGAGCAGACCTGCCTCCACCATGCGCAGCAGCAGAGGAGGCGGGGCGTGCTGCGGGTCCTTGAAGTCCGCGTACATCGCCTCGGCGATGGCGGTGAGGGTGTCCAGGCCGATCAGGTCGGCCAGGCTCAGCGGGCCCATGGGGTGGGCGCAGCCGAGGACCATGCCGGTGTCGATGTCCTCCGCGCAGGCGTGGCCGGACTCCAGCATCCGGATCGCGCAGAGCAGGTAGGGCACCAGCAGGGCGTTCACCACGAACCCGGCCCGGTCCTGGGCACGGATGACCTTCTTACCCAGCACCTCCGTGACGAAGCCCTCTGCACGGGATTGTGCCTGAGGGGCTGTCAGCAGTGAGGGAACGATCTCCACGAGCTCCAGCACCGGCACGGGGTTGAAGAAGTGGACGCCGATCACCTGATGCGGGCGTGCGGTGGCCATGCCCAGTTTCATGATGGGGAGGGAGGAGGTGTTCGACGCGAGCAGCGCGTCCTCGCGGGTGACGATCCGGTCCAGCTCGGCGAACAGCTCGACCTTGACCTTCTCGTCCTCCGTCGCCGCCTCCACCACCAGGTCACGGTCGGCCAGTTCCGTCAGGTCCGTGGTGACCCGCACCCGGTCGAGGGCGGCGTCGCGTTCCGTCGCGGAGAGCTTGCCGCGCCGTATGCCGCGCTCCAGCGAAGCGGCGATCCGGGACCGGCCGGCCCCGGCCGCGCCCGCGTGCACCTCGTGCACCACCACGTCCAGCCCGGCCCGGGCGCAGACCTCGGCGATGCCCGCGCCCATCAGGCCGCAGCCGACGACCCCGACCCGGCGGATGCCTGGCCCTGGCACATCGCTCACCGGAACGCCGCCTGGCCCGTCAGCGCCTGCCCGATCATCAGGGTGTGCATCTCCACGGTGCCCTCGTACGTGAGGATCGACTCCAGGTTGTTGGCGTGCCGGATCACCGGATACTCCAGCGAGATGCCGTTGGCGCCGAGGATCGTCCGGGCGATGCGGCAGATCTCCAATGCGGAACGGGTGTTGTAGCTTGCCGTAGCTGACCTGCTCGGGGCGAAGCCCGCGGTCGTCCTTGATGCGGCCGAGGTGGAAGGCGAGCAGCGTGCCCTTGGCCAACTCCACGGACATGTCGGTGAGTTTGGCCTGGGTCAGCTGGAAGGAGCTGATCGGGCGGCCGAACTGGACCCGGTCGCCCGCGTAGGCCAGCGCCGCCCGGAAGGACGACCGTGCGGCTCCCATCGCCCCCCACGCGATGCCGTACCGCGCCTCGTTGAGGCAGGACAGCGGCCCGCGAAGACCCCGCACCTCCGGCAACACGGCGGATCCGGGCAGTCGTACCGAATCCAGCACGAGTTCGCTGGTCACCGAGGCCCTCAGGGACATCTTGTGCTTGATCGCGGGGGCCGAGAAGCCCGGGGTGTCGGTCGGGACGACGAAGCCGCGCACGCCGTCGTCCGTACGGGCCCAGACGACGGCCACATCGGCCACCGAGCCGTTGGTGATCCACAACTTGCGCCCGTCGAGGACCCAGTCGTCGCCGTCGCGGCGGGCCGCGGTGCGCATGCTGCCCGGGTCGGAGCCGGAGTCGGGCTCGGTGAGGCCGAAGCAGCCGATTGCGGTCCCTGCGGCGAGGCGGGGCAGCCACTCCTCCTTCTGCTCCTCCGAGCCGAAGGCGTGGATCGCGTACATGGCCAGCGAGCCCTGGACCGATACGAGGGAGCGCAGTCCGGAGTCGGTCGCCTCCAGTTCCAGGCAGGCGAGACCGTAGTCGACGGCGCTCATGCCCGCACAGCCGTAGCCCTCCAGGTGCATGCCCAGCAGGCCGAGTTCGCCGAGTTCCTTGGTCAGGCCGCGGATGTCCTCGATCGCGCCCTGCTCGAACCACTCGGCGATGTGGGGCTCCACGCGCCGGTCGCAGAACGTGCGGACGGCATCGCGGACGGCGCGCTCGTCCGGGGTCAGCAGGCTGTCGAGTTCGACGAGGTCCAGAGGGTCGGCCGGGCGTGGGGCGTGCTGGGCGTGCATCTGGTGTCTCCAGGGTTCGAGAGGTGACGAGGTGAGGAGAGGCCGCCGGTCAGGGGAGGACCGGCGACCTCCGCTGGTGGAAGGCCGCCGGGTCGTTCACGAGGCGGCAGCGGCCGGGTAGACGATGGTCACGCGGCGGCGGTCGGGCTGATGATGAAGTTGCTGAAGCCGCCGTTGCGCCGGGCGATGCCGCCGATGGCGTCGTTGACCTGTTCCAGCGGGAAGACCTGGTGCTCCAGCGGCCCGAGGTCCAGCAGACCGCCCTCCACCATGTCGGCCATGGCCTGGCCCTCGCCGGAGGTGAACCAGGCCGATCCGATCAGCCGCAGCTGCTGGTCCATCATCCGGTGGATGTCGACGGGCAGGTCGCCGGCGACCGCGCCGATGTTCACCGCGATGCCGCCGCGTGCCATCGCCCGCATGCCGGCCAGGAACGTCTCGTGCGGGGCACCCGGACCGAGCGCGTCGATGTAGATGTCGGCGCCGTAGCCGTCGGTCTCCTCGCGGACCCAGTCGTCGAGCGGGCCGTCGTCCAGGGCGTGCAGCCGCAGGCGTCCGTCGGCGAGCTTGCCGACCTGGTCGAGCAGGCCCCTGTCGCGACCGGTGCCATATACGTGGGTCAGGCCCAGGGCGGGGGCGAGGAGTGCGGCGCCGATACCGAGGGTGCCGCTGATGCCGTTGATCAGGATCGTCTTGCCCGGTCCGGCCCCGGCCTTGCGGAGGGCGGAGTACATCGTCCCGAGGTAGCCGAAGCGGGCCGCCGCGTTGAAGGACAGCGAGTCCGGCAGCTTCACCAGGGAGTACGCGGGCGCCACCATGTACTCGGCGAGGCCGCCCTGGTAGCGGTCCAACAGGTCCAGGGCGGTCGGTGAGAAGCCGAAGTATCCGGCGAAGGCGTAGCTGGCGCAGTTGATCGAGTCTTCGTTGCGGCAGGAGCGGCACGACCCGCAGGAACGGCCCGGGTTGACGTACACCCGGTCGCCCGGCTTGAACGCCTGGACACCTGGGCCGACGGACTCCACCACACCCGCCGGGTCGAGACCGAAGATGGCCGGCAGGGTCGGCAGGGGGCTGTGCGGGAACCAAGTGGTCCACATGTTCAGGATGTTGGCGAGGTTCGGAACGATGTTGACGGCGTGGACGGCCACGCGGACGTCACCGGGGCCGGGCTCGGGAACGGGGAGTTCCTCGATCTTCATGGGCTCGCCGACGGCGTGCATCCGCGCGGCTCGCATGGTCGCACTCATGGCGTCTCCTCGGGTTCGGCTTCGGGTACGGCTGGGGGAGACGGCGCCACGGTGGCGCGGTCTCTGGGTGTTGTGGAGGGTGGGTCAGTTGTCCAGCAGCGTCGTCAGCCGTGCGCGCTGCAGCTTTCCGGTGGCCCCGCGGGGCAGGGCGGGTACGACGCACAGCCGCCGGGGCCACTTGTGCCGGGCGAGCCTGCCGTCGAGGTGGGCGCGGATGTCGTCCAAGGTGGGGTTGCCGGAGTCGGTGACCAGGAAGGCGGTCACCAGCTCGCCCCAGACGGGGTCCGGCGCCCCGGAGACCGCGACTTCGACGACACCTGGGAAGTCGGCGAGCGCGTTCTCGACCTCGGCGGGATCGATGTTCTCCCCGCCGGTGATGATGGTGTCCTTGAGCCGCCCGACCACCGAGAGCCTGCCCTCCGCGTCGAACAGCCCCCGGTCCCCGGTGTGGAACCAGCCCTCGCGGTCGGTCGCGGCCGTCGGCCGGGCAGCGGTCCAGTAGTCGGTGGCCACCGACGGCCCGCGCACCCAGATCTCGCCGGGGGTGCCCGGCTGGGCGGGCGACCCGGCCGCGTCCACGCCCCTCAACCCGACCCGCGGGACGGGAGACCCGGTGGAGTCGGCCCGCTCGTCGGGCGCGGAGTACGTCACCCCGGCCGCGGTCTCGGTCAGGCCGTAGGAGTTGACGACACCGACCCCGCGGGCCCGGAACTGCTCGCGGGTGGCGGTCTGGGCGGGTGAGCCCCCCGACAGGATCCACCGCAGGGTGTCCAGGTCCTGGCTGCCGAACCGGGGGTGGCGGGCCAGCAGGGCGGACATGGCCGGTACGGCGAAGACGCAGGTCACCTTGTGGTCGCGTACCAGGTCGACGAACAGATCCGGTTCGAAGCGCGGGGCCAGGATCACCGTGCCGCGCCTCGCCCATGTGCACTGCGGAAGCCCGCCCAGTACGGCGACATGCGCCAGCGGGGTGGAGACGAGCGCGGTGTCGTCCGCGCCGAAGGGCAGCCGCGCCAGCCCGCCCACCATGCTCCAGTACAGGTTGTCGTGGGTCAGTGCGACGCCCTTGGGACGGCCGGAGGTGCCGGACGTGAACGCGATGATCGCGATGTCGGAGCCGACCGGGGTGGCGTGCGCGACCGCCTCGGGTTCGTCGTCGCCCTCGGGATGCAGTTCCTCCCAGGCCAGGCGGAGACCCGAGCCCGCGGGAAACGTCTCGTCGGCGACCAGGGCCGTCGGGCCCGTCTCCTCGTACACGACGGCGAGTTCGCCCTCGGTCGCCTGCGGGTGCAGCGGTACGAGCACCGCCCCCATCCGCGTCACCGCGAACAGCGCGATCAACGCCTCGGGCCGGGCCGCCCCCTGCATCACCACCCGATCGCCCTTGCGCACCCCGACCTCGTCGAGCCGGGCGACGGTGCGCCGTACCGCTAGGTCGAATTCGGCGTAGGTCCAGGTCCGGTCCTCGAAGACGAGAGCGGTCCGATGGCCGGCCTCGGCCGCGCTGACGGCGAGGTGTGCGCCGAAGATGCTGGTCATGCCCTCACCTCCGCGGTGCGTCTGGCGCGGGCGAGCGCGCGGAGAGTCGTCCCCGCCAGGTCGGCGGCCGACACCGGCGTGTGCCGCTCCAGCAGCCGCCGGGCGGCCAGGTGTTCGGCGGGCCAGTTCAGCGTCTCGACAGCCACCAGCCGGCCCGCGCGGAAGGCGTACGCGGCCAGCCGCTCCGGGGATTCGCCCGGCACCAGCAGAACTTCGTCGGACGCCGAACGCAGCCCCGCCATCTGCAACTTGACGTCGCCCTGGTCGCTCCAGAACCACGGCAGGCTCTCGTACGCGGCAGGTGACCCCGCGATACGACGGCCCACCAATGCCCCCTGGTCGATGGCGTTCTGCACGGACTCAAGCCGCACCAGCCCCTCCGCGTGCGGATGCGGATGCCGGGCGCAGTCGCCGACGGCGGAGACCCGCGGGTCGGTGACCGAGCGCAACTGCTCGTCCACGACCACGCCGTCGGCCACCTCCAGCCCGGCCTCCCGGGCGAGTTCGTCCCTGGGTACGGCGCCGATGCGGTAGACCACGAGGTCGGCGGGCAGAACGCCGTGAGAGGTGACGACCCGGTCGACCCGTCCCGCGCCTTCCAGGGCCTGTACGGCAGTCCCGGTGAGGACCCGGACACCGGCGCGCTCGTGCCGTTCCCGCAGTCGCGGTTCCAGCTCCGGTGACACGGCCCGGCTCAGCAGCCGGTCGGCCAGTTCCACGACGGTCACGCGGGCGCCGCGGGCCAGGGCGACCCGGGCCAGCTCCAGCCCGATGAACCCGCCGCCGACGACCACCACGTCACGGGCGGTCTCCAGCGCCCGGCCGATCGTCAGGGCGTCGTCGAGGGGGCGCAGGGCGTGGACACCGGCCAACTCGGCGCCGGGGACGGGCAACCGGCGGTTGTTGGCGCCCGTCGCCAGCACCAGGTGGTCGTAGGAAAGACGGGTGCCGGCCCGGGTGAGGACCGTACGGGCGGCGGTGTCGAGGGCGACCACATCGTCCCCGAGGCGGAGGTCGATGTCCCGCTCGCCGTAGAAGGACTCCGGCACCAGTTCGACGCGCAGGCCGTCCGGCTCGGTGTGTGCCTTCTTCGACAACGGCGGCCGCTGGTACGGCAGATGGGGTTCCGCGGCGAACACGGTGACGGGACCGCTGTAGCCGGATGCGCGCAGCATCGAGACGACGCTGAACCCGGCCTGCCCGCCGCCGACGACGACCACACCCGCTGGACTCGTCATACCTGCTCCTCGGGCACGTGGACGACCAGTCCGTCCAGGGCGTCGGAAAGCTGGATCTGGCAGCTGAGCCGACTGGTGGGCCGGCGTTCGGCGGCGGTGAAGTCCAGCATCTCGTCCTCGACGTCACCCGGCGGGCCCACCAGCTCGGACCGGTCCTCGGCAACGTAGACATGGCAGGTGGCGCAGGAGGCGTTGCCTCCGCACTCGGCGACGATGCCCTCGACGCCGTTGGAGACGGCCGCCTGCATGAGGACGGTCCCCGACTCGGCGGTGACCTTGCGTTCGGTCCCGTCGGGCGACCGGAAGATGACGGTGGGCATGAAGTTCTCCCGATGGGGACGGCTCAGGGGGTTTGCCAGGTGACGTGCAGCGAGGTGAGACCGCGGAACACCCAGCCGTCCATGCGGTTGTCTGCGCCTTCGACGAGGCGCAGTCCCTTCAGACGGCTGAAGACGAGGGGCCAGGCGACCGCGCTGACCTCGTGGCGCGCGACCCACGCGCCCATGCAGAAGTGGGGTCCGCCGCCGAAGGCGAGATGGGGGCGGTGCGGGCGGTCGAGGTCGAACTCGTCGGCCCGCTCGAAGACCGACTCGTCCCGGTTGCCGGAGGCGATGACGAGGGCGACGCGGCTGCCGGCGGGCAGGGTGACGCCGGCGATCTCGTGGTCCTCGGTCAGCTGGCGGGGGTACATGCCGATCGGTGAGATCCAGCGGGCCGTCTCCTCGAAGACCCGCTTCCAGCACGCCGGGTCCTTCAGCGCCCGCTCCAGCGCCTCGGGGCGTTGCAGCAGCGCCCAGGCGCCCACGCCGAAGACGTCACGCGGCTCGTTGACGCCTCCGCCGATGATGACCTTGACGTTGTTCTGGATCTCGGCGACTTCCACGGGCTCGGCCGCGTGGACCATGGAGGAGATCACCGAGCCGTCGGGCTCGCGGCGCACGGCCTCGTCGTCTACACCGCCGCGGGAGACGCCGAAGGCACCCTCGGCGGGCTCGTGCATCAGGGCGAGCCGCCACGCCTCGCCGAGACCCTGCTGCGCATGACCGAAGCCGCCGCCTGGTGCTCCGCCGACCCCCTCTGCGCCGAACATACCGGCCAGGGCTTCGGCAACCTCAACCGCGCGGCCTGCCACGCCTGCGCCCTGCTGCCCGAGACGAGCTGCGAAACCGGCAGCACCCTCCTCGACCGCGCTCTCGTCGTCGGCGGCGAACAGGTGCCCGGCTTCCTGGAGTCGATCGTCACGGCCGCCCGGAGCGCCGCGGTGGATGCCCTGGAGGAGATGTGACCCTCACCTACCTCGACCTCGTACCGGAACAGCGCTCCTGCCTCGACGGCCTCCCCTTCGACGGCAATCACCTGATCAGCGGTCCGCCCGGCAGCGGCAAGAGCCTCCTGGCGGTCCAACGAGCCATCATGCTCGCCCTCACCGGAACCCCGGCAGTCCTGTTGACCCGGTCCAACCTGCTCCGCCAGTCACTGGCCGCGACCGCACACGCGTGGCTCACCGAGTGGTACGGCGGACAGCCCCCACGCGGCACGGACGGCTGGTTCGACTGGCCCGCCTTCTACGACCGTGCCGTGGAGACCGGCCCGGTGCCCGGACTCACCCTGGTCGTCGACGAAGGCCAGGACCTGCCCCCGGAGTTCTATCGCCTCTGCCGTCTGCTCGGAGCGCGAACGACGGTCCTCGCGGACGAGTGCCAGCGGCTGACCGACGCCAACTCCACGCTTGCTGAGATCGCCGAGCGGTTGGGCCGCTGCACATGTCTCGCACTTGACGGCAACCATCGCAACACACGCCAGATCGCGTCCTTCGCCGCACACTTCCACACGGGGACCGGTCTGCCTGTCCTCCCGGAACGCGAAGGCCCGCCCCCGCGCCTGCACCGTCTGCCGAACGGCGGCGCAGCCGACCTGCTGATCCTTCTGGCGCAGAGGCACCCGCAGCAGCGCATCGGCGTGATCGTGAACTCCACCGACACCCAGTTCTCACTGCTCGGCAGTCTGGAGCGCAGAGCACCCCGGCTCAAACCACAGCTGTACACCTCCCGGGCCCGAGCGGCACAAGGCCGTTACCGCAAGCTGGACCTCGGTCGCCCGGGGATCGTGCTCATCCACCGGGCGAGTGCCAAAGGGCTCGGCTTCGACACCGTCGTCATCCCCGACACGCATACGGACGCGGCGGTCGATCCCACTTCGGCTGCCTGCGCATGACGTATTACGTGCTGGCGACCCGGGCACGACGTGAACTCCATTTGGCATACGAAGGAAAGGCCGAGCCACCTCTGTGCGCCCAGGTGGGGCCCGGTGACCTGTGGCGCGGATGACGAAGGTTGGAGGCGTTGGCATCGGCACATGCGTCTCCGTTGCGGCCATGACGGGGTTGAGGACTTGCCTCGCGACCCTGCTATGCGTTGGGAAGAGCGGCAAGGGCGAGTGTGAGCCCTGAAACACCTGAGGACAGCTGACCAGACATGCCAATCGTTGTACTCTCCGAAGACCGCCCTTGACCTGCACAAAGCAGGCAGGGAGCAGACAATTCGGGAGCCACTCCATGTTCCGTACCATGTTCAAGTCCAAGATCTAGCGTTTGCGTGTTTCTGCAGTTCAAGTCCCTGATCGCCGCCTCCAGGTCAGCAAATGGTCAGCATCAGGTCGGACGGTGTCCGGCTTGCTGACCTGCACCCGCGGCAGGGACCTGCTGCCCCGCCCGACGCCTGCTCGGAAGGCTTGATATGTGGCTCGACAGCTCACCCGTGGGATGGGGTCCTTCTTCAAGGAGTGCGGTTGTTCCAGGCCGATCCGCTGCCCGCACCCGTACACAACGCGGATCCGGGACGCTCTCGGTAAACAGCGTGAAGAGGCCGGCCACGAAACGCAGGACGACCGAACGAGCGCCTGACGCAGATCCACGCGGAGAGAAAGGCAGACGGCGCCATCCGTTGCCGAGGCCCGCCGGGAACTCGATCAGCAGACGGTCGCGGAGTACGCGAAGCAGTGGCGACCCCGGCAGCGCAGGATGACGGAGCACTCCACGGACTGGCACGTGGACAGCTCCATCAACGTGCACATCGTCCCCGCCTCGGATCGAGGAAGCTGAACCCCGTTCACGCCGATCGTGCTCAGTTTCCTGGACGAGTTGGAGGTCGATGACGTGGGTCGCGGCAATCAGGTGAACATCTTTCGGACCCTGAAAGGCCATCCTGCGGGACGCCTATGGCACGGGGGCCACGGCGGACGATCCTGTGAAGTGGGTCCAGAGTTTCCAGCGCTTGAGATCGTCATGATGGTGGGCTGTGGCGTGCGCAATGGCTAGGCCCGGGCGGTGAACCTCGACAATGTCGTGGGGGATGACGTCTACCGGGTTCACAAGCAGATCCACTCCAACACGCACAAGCCGGCGAAGCTGAAGCATCGCAGGGTGGGCGAGTTCCGGGAGGTTCCTCTGCCGCGCTCCGTACAGCACACATCCTCGATGCGCACTCTGGGATGCTGCCTGAACGAGGTCGCCGCGGAGACCGTCCCGGGTTGGCAATCCAATACGCGACCATGGTGGCACCACAGGCACAGGTTGCAGGGACCGTCCAACGGCGTCCAGTCAATCCAAGAGCGAGTGCGACGACGAGTCCGCGGGCAGAGCGCTGTTTCTGACTGTCTTCGGTCTGACCTCGCTCTCCTGGCCGTCCTCGATCCGGCCCGGCAAGTCCTCCCTGGCGTCCCCCTCCGCCTCACAGCGTGGCCCGCAGGTGGCTGACGGTCACGAAGTGGTAGCCGCGGGCGGTGAGGGCGCGCAGGATCTGGGGGACGGCGGCGACGGAGGTGGCGTGGATGTCGTGCATGAGGACGACGTCGTTGCGCTGGGTCTTGTCGATGACGGTCTGGGCGACCTTGGCGGGGAAGCGGTACTTCCAGTCCTCGGTGTCGACGTCCCACAGCACCGGCGAGAGGGTGGTGGCGGCCTTGACGGTGCGGTTGATGGCGCCGTAGGGCGGCCGGAAGACGGTGGGGGTCTTGCCCGTGGCGGCCTTGATGGCGGCGCTGGTGCGGTTGAGCTGGGAGGCGATCTGCTGGGGGGTGAGCCCGGTGAGGTCGGGGTGGTTCCAGGAGTGGTTGCCGCGCCGCGACCCTGCCCCCGCTGGTCGGGGCTGGTTGCCCAGACGCAGCCGGCCGATGGAGCAAAACCCGGCGGGCCGCTGACGGTGCGCCAGGATCCGCTCGGGGCGTCGCTGAGCCTGCGGTCGGCTGAACAGGTTCTCCGGGGCGACAGGTCAGGAGGCCCGCGGTCCGGTCCAGCCCATGCACGACCCGCGGCGCACCTCGTGAGGCAGAGTCCGGGTCAAGGGAGTACGTCCGTGACGCGGCGGAGTCAGGCGCGCTGTTCGGCGAACCGGACCCGGCGGACAAGGACCTCCCGCGACTCGGCCCACACACCGACCAGGCGCCCGGTGAACCCGCCCGCCACTTCGGTGGAGAGATAGCGTCCGTCCAGGCGGACGAGAGCATCGGCGCCGCTTCCGTCACCGATGCCCAGTTCGATGTCGTCCGGCCCGTTCCAGGTCGGCTCCGTGGACCGGATGCGGAGGGTGACAGGGGCGTCGGGCAGCGGGCGGGAGTCGAGAACTGTCTGGATCTGTCCGATACGTGCGATGGCCGTGACTTCGCCGTCGGCGACGCGCAGCCCGTACCAATGAGCACCATCAAGCCGTAGGGCGACGGTGAAGGCGCCCTCCCCAGGATCGACGAGGAAGTCGGTCTCCCAGTGGTCTCCGCCGACCCGGGTGAACAGGCCCGAGGGCTCACCGTTCTCGCTCGGTGCGTGACCCACGACCATCCCGTCCGGCGCGCGGCGGACGAAGCGGTCGGGACGCTCGCCGGGCGAGACCCACCTGAGATGCAGTTGGGGCGCGGAGAAGTCGTCCTCGAAGTCCCGCTGCCCGGTGGGGACGCGCACGCTCGCCGACGCGAAGTGTGGCCAGTCGTCCACCCAGGAGACGGCGGCGAGAAACGTCTCACGCCCGTTCACATGGAAGCGGGGACTACGGCCTCGGGGCCGTGTGCCGAGATACACCGCCGCCCACGTCCCGTCGGGGCGCTCGACGAGATCGGCATGACCGACGTTCTGGACGGCATGCGCCGTGCTGCGGTGGGTGAGGACCGGATTGTGCGCGGCAGTCTCGAACGGCCCTCGCGGGCTGCGGGAGCGCGCGACCGACACCACGTGGCCCCGGTCGGTGCCGCCTTCGGCGATGACCAGGTACCACCAGCCGTCGCGCCGGTACAGATGTGGTCCTTCGGAATGGGCGAGGCCGGTACCGTGCCAGATCCACCGCGGCTGCTCGAGGGCCACACCCCGCTCCAGATCGACCGCGACCTGCCTGATGCCGATCTCGGTCTCCGACCACGAGCAATAGGTGACCAGGCACGTTCCCTCGTCGTCCCAGACCAGGTCCGGGTCGATGCCGTCGAGTTCGGTCAGGCACACCGGCGCGGACCACGGCCCGGCCGGGTCGCTCGCGTGGTAGATCTGATGACCCCCGCGAGCATCGTCGATGTTTGTGGTGATCAGCCAGAGTCGGCCCTCGTGGTGGCGCAGGGTCGGGGCGTAGACGCCGCGGCTCGACGGCGACCGGCCCGCGGGGAACTGATCCTCCCGCGTCAGGGCGTTGCCGATCTGACGCCAGGACACCAGGTCCCGGGAATGCCAGATCGGGATGCCGGGACTGTACTCGAACGATGAATTCGCCAGAAAGAAGTCCCCTCCGACCCGGCACACCGATGGATCGGGGTACATCCCCGACAAGATCGGGGTGGTCGCAGCATCTGCGCTGCTACCGTCCTCAGGCAGTATCGAACTCATTCGAAACGCTTTCCTCAGCTCAACCCGGGAAGATCAGCACCCGGTCGGACACATTCTTCAGCATCGGCCGCGAACAGGCCTGACTTCCGCCCGGCCGATGTGCCGGCCCGGCGGGCCGGGTCGTAGGCGTGGAGGAAACCGCACATGCCCAGCGTCTGTCGGGAAGGCTGGGCGATACGCGAGATCTCCGCGCTGAACAAGTGGTTGAAGCGGCACTGCCGCAGTGCGTCGATCTGCCGCAATGCCGTGTGCGCGGCGGCCAGTGCCCCGTCGCTGACCGTCTTCTCCCAGGTGTCCAGAAGGGGTTGGACGAGCCGCACCGCTGCCGCGCAGAAGTCCTCGTACGCCGAGCGGTTTCCTCGCCGCCACTGCCGCTTCAGTTCGGTGAAGCCGGTGATGGCCAGGTCCCTGCGAGCCTGCGCGCGCTCGTGGCTGGGGCTGCCGTCGGCGTCGAGGAGTGAGGCCGCTCCCGGGTAGGTCTCGGGGGACAGGTACTCGGGCGGGAACGTCATGACCGCGTCGCCTGCCTCGGGGAGGCCGCTGTTCTGCATGACGACGATCACGCGCAGGTCCCCGTCGTTGATGGCTCGGTGGATCGTGCCGGGGGTGAACCAGACGACGTCTCCGGGATGCAGCTCGGTCGTCGTGAGCCCCTTGTAGTTGAGGGTCTCCAGGCGGCCGCGGCCGCTGACGACGAGGTAGCACTCCGCGCAGGTGAGGTGCATGTGCGGCGAGCCGCCGTGTTCCTCGTCCGCCGTGGGCCAGGGGTATACCGCGAGCTGGCTGAGCCCCACGGCTCCGGGGAAGTCGGGGTGTGAGGTCACAGCGCGAACTCCTCTGCGATCGGTTCGAGTTCGCGGCGATCCACCATGCGGTCGAGGAACACGAAGCGGTGGTTCAGGCGCAGCGTCTCACCGGGTTCCAGCTTGATCTCCGTGTCGAAGGCCGGCGAGGGGTTGAGGCAGGCGAAGGCGCTGGTGCGGGCGAACCACGTCAGTGGGGTGGAGGCGCTGGTGGTGCCGGCGTAGGCGAGGACCGTGGCGCCGCCGTCGAGTTCGTCGTGCTCACCGGCGATGGCCGCCCAGGCGCCCCGGGTACCCATGACGGCGTCGCCCTCGTGGCCCCCGTCGGCGATGACGTCCGCACCGGTCCAGGCCCGGGGCCCGCGCCAGAACAGTCCCGTATAGCCGGCGTTGGGGCGGCCGTGCGTGGAGGGGCTGCCCATCTCCAGTGGTTCGCGGTGCACGTTGGTCAGGGCGGTGGTGAAGTCCAGTGCCCAGACACCGCCGGCGGTGTCGGCGCTGTGGAAGCGGAGCGTGCGGGTCTCGTCGATCCACACCTCGTCCCGGGAGGAGATCCAGTCCAGGCCCTGGACGACGGACACCTCGCTGCCGCCGAGGTCCTGCGGCTCGAAGGCGCGGTGCACCTGTCGGCCGTGGTTCTCCTGCCAGACGTAGCCGTGGCCGGGCGCGCCCTGCTGGAAGGTCGGGCCGCCCCAGAAGTTGTCGCCGGACAGATGTGACCAGGTCATCTGCAGGCCCTTGTGCCAGCGGTGGTCCCAGGGCCGGTAGACGCCCACGGGCGCGCCGGAGAGGGTTCTCAGCGGATAGAGGTAGGGCTTGGGGGACTCTTCGAGGGGGGTGACCGGCCGGTACACGTACGTGGCGAGGTCCGTGCCCGCGGCCGAGACCACGAACTGGTTTCCGGCGGCGTCGTGGTCGATGCGGAAGTGGGTGTCAGACACCGGTCTTCTCCTTGGCGGCGTTGTCCCGGGCGGCGCCGGGGCGACCGCTCATGGAGTGGTAGACGGGGCTGGCCGGGCTGATCATGTCCGGGGTGACGGGGCGTCCGGTCCGCGCCGACTCGTACAGGGCGGCGATGAAGGCCAGGGCGCGGCGGCCGTCGTCGCCACTGGCCTCGGGGCGTTCCCCCGCGCGCAGCGACCGCAGCAGCACGCGCAGTTGCGCGGCGTGCGAACTGGCTTCGTCGTCGAGCGGCGCTCCGAGCTCCACGACCGTGGCGCCGGCCCGGTGAGGTGCGGGGGTCCACGTCCAGTGGGAGTTGTCGTAGCCGTACAGGTGGGACAACTCGACCGTGGCCTCGGGGAAGTCGAAGCGCAGGTAGCTGGTCTCGCGGGGGGAGAGGAGGCTGTTCACCATGGACACCATGGCGCCGCCGGCGAAGCGGACCATCGCCATGGAGACGTCCTCGGTCTCCACGTCGCGGGCCAACGTGCCCATGGCGGCGCGGACTTCGGTCCACTCGCCCATCAGGGACAGCATGAGGTCCATCTGGTGGATGCCATGGCCCATGGTGGGGCCACCGCCCTCGGTCTCCCACTTGCCGCGCCAGGGAACCTCGAAGTAGGCGTCGTCCCGGTACCACAGGGTGTGGCAGACGCCGACCAGGGGAGCGCCGAGGCTGCCGGTGCGGATGTGCTCCCGCAAGGCCCGGGCGGCGGACCCGAACCGGTGCTGGAACACATAGGAGACATACGGGCCGCCCTCGCGCTCGTGGGCGGCGACGGCGTCGTACTCGGCCACCGAGAGGGTGGGAGGCTTCTCGCACCACACCCACGCGCCGGCGTCCAGACAGGCGGTGATGGCCTCGCCGTGGGCGATCGGGGGCGTGCAGACGATGACCAGGTCCGGGCGCTGCTCCTGGAGCATCCGGTCGAGGCCGTCGTAGGCGGCGGGAATGCCCCAGCGGGCGGCGAAGGCCTCGGCGCGCTGCAGGTCGACGTCGACGACGGCGATGACGGTCGCCTCGCCGTCCTGGGCCTGGACAGCGGGCATGTGGCAGCCTTCGGCGATGTTTCCGGCGCCGACGATCGCCACCCGCGCGGGCTGGCTGTACTCAGTCATGTGGCTCTTTCGTGGAAGCTCGGGCGCTGCCTGGGCGCGGCACTGGGGGTCGTCGAACCGCTGACGAAGAAGGTCGGTTCGAGCTGCTCAGCCCAGGGCGTGCACGCATGGCCGTGCGGTCGAGGGGAACGGTTCTGTCGGACGAACTCGGCTCTCTCGCCGATGTGAACGCGGCGGCAGAATGAACGTAGTGAACGGTCACCTTGACGGTCAAGAGTTGCGCAGTGATCGTTCACTTTTTCGCGTGTGACGTCCCGGCAGGGACACCGGAGGGACTCAGCGAGGGGCCGGGCCGCTCGACCCACGCGGCACGAGGTGGAACAGATCTGTGACCTCGGCCTCCGGCTCGGGCTCGCCACGCAGAAGAGCGAGCAGCGACAGCATCGACTGGCGGCCGACCTCTTCCTTGTTGATGTGCACCGTCGAGATGCTCGGCGAGAAGTACCGGGTGAACTCCTCGTCGTCCCATCCGAAGACGCTCATCTCCTCGGGCACCCGCGTACCGCGGTCCTGGAAACCGCGGAGTACCCCAAGGGCGACGTAGTCGTTGGCGGCCAGCACGGCCGTCACGCCGGAATCTGCGGGCAGGTCCCGCGCGGCCTCGTAGCCGGAGCGCACGGACCAGTCGCCGTCGACGACGCCATAGGACGTAAGGCCCAGGCGCTCGACCGCCTCCACGTAGACCGCCCGCCGGTTGCGCGCCGAGGCCCAGTCCTGCGAGCCGGCGACGTGGAGGAACCGGCGGTGTCCCTGGTCGGCGAGGTGGCGCAGGATCTCCTCGGCGGGCCGTCCGTCGGCCAGCCGTCCCCGGGACTGGAGGTTGTCGTCGTACTCGCCCAGCACCACCACGGGCTGCTGCCCGACGCCCTGGCCGCCGGCGAGGTCCCCGAGCGGCACCAGGGACAGCACCCCGTCCGCCTGCCGGGTCTCCAGCAGGGACAGCACACTGCGGGCGCGCCGCGACTCGCCGCCCTCCAGCCCGACGACGTCGGTCATGTACCCGGCCTCGTGCGCCGCGGCCGAGGCGCCCCTCAGCAGAGGGATCGGGACGAAGCCGCTCAACTCGGGCAGTACGATGGTGATCCGGTGGGACCGCTGCGTGCGCATCGACCGCGCCATGAGGTTGGGCCGGTAGTCCAGCTCGGCGACGGCCCGCTCGATCCTCGCTCGCGTCGCCGGCTTCATGCCGCTGTCGTTCTTCAGGAACCGGGACACGGTCTGGTGCGACACGCCGGCCCGCTTGGCGACCTCCCATATGGTCGGCCGCTTCCTCTCCGGGCTGGCGGCCGCCCCCGGGCCGGCGGACTTCCCGGCGGGCCGACCGGCCTTCCGTGCCGGCAGAGGACGCCTCGCCTGCTCGCACAGAAACTCCAGCAGCTCCGTGCCGGACGCCTCCGCGGGCAGCCCGTAGGCACCGGCGAAGGCCGCGACCCGTGGCGCGAGGTCGTCGACGCGCACCAGGTTTCGGGCGGCGGCTTCGGCGACGAACGCGCCCGTACGGGCCGCGTCGGCACGGTCTTCCAGCAGGTCGACGACGGTGCGCGGCACGGTGGTGACGGGCAGCCCGTCGACGACGGTGATGTCCTCGGCGTCCGTGCGCCTCCGGTGCAGCACGACGGTCTCGTCACGAGTGGTACGGCGTGAGGAGACCGTCAGCTCCACAGGGTCGGTGGGCCGGCCGCCCAGGCCGTGCACCGCACACGCGGAGGTGTGGGAGACGACGCCCCCCCCGGGGCCGTCGGTGCGGCGGTCCCGCGCCGGGGTCCCGGGGTCCAGCCGCAGCCACGCGACCTTGATCCTGAGGTGCTCCGGCGGGGGAGAGGCGGCCAGGCGGTACACCCCGTGGCCGACACTCTCCAGCGCCCCGGACCGCTCCAGCCGCAGGAGCTGGACGCCCTGCACGCCGTCCAGCTTCGCCTGGGCGGTGGTCACCAGACCCCACTGGCCGGCGGCCCTGGCGTCCAGAGCCCGCAACACGTCGGCCTGACTCATTCGGCAATCATTACACAGGCGCCCTGCGCCGTCCTTACCTGTTGTCCTGCCTTCCGGCCTCGCGAGGGAGGGGCGGCGGGAGGGCGGCTACTTGGGCTGGAACTCCCAGACCGTGCTCGCGTCCTGCGTTCCCGTGTTCCACTTCGCCTCACCCGCGGCGTTCCCGTACAGGTAGGCCCTTCCCGTGTGGGTGTTCCTGACGCGGAGCCCTCCTGCCGCGACCCCTTCCAGGTTCCAGAGCGAGGCGTCCGAAACAGTGCCGGTGTTCCATATGACGTTGTTGGCGCCGGCGCTGGTCTCCAGATAGAAGCGTCCCGTCCGCGCGTTCTTGACAGTCCAGGATCCGGACGAGTCCTTGGCGACGATCCAGTCCTGGTCGTCGTAGGTGGTCGCGGCCGAGAGGATGACCGCACCGTTCGCATCGGTGTCGAGGTACTTGCCCGAGGACGTGTTCCTCAGCTTGTACCGCGCGCCGCTGACAAGGTAGGAGACCCGCACGCATTCCTCGGCCGCCAGGGTGATTTCGGTGTTCCCGGACACGGTGCTGTACGCCTTGGTGCCGGACTTCACCCAGTTGTCGTTCGCGTCGTACTGTCCGGTTTCGACGGACCGTACGACGCCGATGGTTCCCGGCAGCGTGAACGTGGCCTGGGTCGTGGTGGTGAAAGCGAACTCGGCCGGACCGCGCCTGACGCCGAATGCCTGCGCACCGCTGGATGTCGTAAACGTGATGTTGACGCCGCCCACGGTCTTCGTGGTCGTGGTGCTTGCGGTCGCAGCCCGGTTGAACGTCTGCAGGTTGGTTCCGCCGCGTTCCACCGGAGTCCTGCTGGCGAGGTCCCGGTGGATCTTGTTCAGCGCGTGATTGAGCCGGGCGACCTTGTCCGAGACGGCCTGGCGGGTGACGACCTTGGTGGTGGGGTTGAAGTCGTACAGGCCGTGGTCGCTGCTGCCCGTGCTGGAGTCCGGGTCCAGGGCGGCGTACAGATTGTGGGCGGTGTTGCCGGCGATGGCGTTGAACTTCTCGACGTCCGCTGCCGGGGTTCCGCCGAAGTTCTCCATGATCATGGGGAAGTTCTTCCCCTGGGCCCAGGTGGCGTCCCTGCCGTAGTTGTAGAGCGTGTCGAGGCCCGTGGTGTACGGGTCCTTCCCGAAGAAGTCGATGGTCGCCGTCCCCTGGGCCCTGAGGGCCTCGTTCTCGGCGACCGGAACCGTGTCCCCGCTGCCGGCGATGTTGGTCCGGGTGTACACCGAGTGGTCCGACTGCTTGATCACCTGTCCCAGCTGGGTCAGGTAGTTCAGCAGCACGTCCTTGCGGAACTTCGTCGCGTCGGTGTATCCGCCGCTGTTCCACAGGTTGGTGCTGTAGGTGCTGTAGCTCCGGTCGATGGACTGGCCGCCCTGCTGCTTCGACACGTTCGGTTCGTTCAGCACCTGGACGCCGATGAGGGTGTGAGCGGTGTCGACGGACGCGATGTGGGCCATGAGCTGACCGAGCACATGCTTCTCCCTGGCGAGCATGTTCGGATCGGTCTTGTCCAGGAGAGGGTTGCCGTTCAGGGTCAGCTTGGTGCCGTCGGACCTCACCACGGCCTGGTAGTCGTTCATCACGTAGGCCGGCATCCGGGCCGCCAGGGATGAACCGGTCGATTCGTGGCTGAACCACAGGATTTCCAGCTTGAGGCCGTACTCCCCGCACCAGGCCAGGTACTTGTCGATGTCGGTGAAGTCGAAAACATCCTTCGAGGTCTCCACCTTGGACCACCAGATCGGGATGTTCACGACGGTGAACCCGTCGTCGCGGATCATCCCGAGCACCGGCTTCAACTGGGCGTCCGTCCAGCCGAACGTGTACTTGTGCTTCTCGTACCGGAACTGGACGCCACTGTGGAAGAAGGGCTTCCCGTCGACCATCAGGGCGATCTTGTCGTACGTGGACCTCGATGTGTCGACGTGGGACACCACACCGCCGGCCGCGGCTGCCCGCGGGAGGCCGCCGACGAGGTTCAGCGCCATGCCCCCGAGGGCTGCCGCCCCGCTCGTGGCGAGGAATCTGCGGCGCGACCAAGTGCCGGTGTTCGACTTCATTGCACTACCTCCGTGTCAGGTGAGAACTTCAGCCGGATAGTGAACGATCACGATTTGGGGTTCGATGGCGCCCGTAGGAAACCTTCGAGGCAGGGATGTCGGGCGCAGCGCGATCGAGCCGACAGGCGATGGCGGGGCCCTGGCGATCGGAGGTTGACTGAAACCAACGATGGCGCACATAAGACTGTCTGAAACGCTTGCGTGTCAATGGTGTGAACGGGGAGAGTTTCGTCGCAGTCCAGGGCGGGTGGGCTCCGGTCGTGCCGGTGGGACTCCCGCGAAGTGAACGATCACCCGCAGACCTCTTGACCGCCAAGGTGAACGATCACTACGTTGCCCCTGCTGTTGTCGGACACCTCATCACTCCCGGTACTTCGTGGCTTTTCTGTGCGCCCTCGGGCCGAGCCACGGCCGGGCCCCCTTCCTCCTCCGCCGGGCACCGGTCGGTATCACCAGACCAAGGGAGATCAACGTGTATACGGTCATGCGCAGAACGGGCCCTCGGCCCCGAAGATGGGCCGGCTCCCTGGCCGCCGGCATCCTGCTCCTCGCCCCCTTCCTCGCAGCTCCGGCCGCCTCCGCCGCCGAAACGCCGGGCGCGACGTTGATCAACGAGGCGTTCGACGCTCAGACGACCCCCGCGAACTTCGGTTTCCCGGTCGGGGCCGCCGTCGGCAACGGCGTACTGGAGGTCACGAAGGGCATGGGCAACTACACGACGTCCGTGCGGCCCTTCGCGTCGTCGATCACCCAGGAGAAGACACTCGACCTGCGGTTCGACTGGAAGACCGCTATCAGCAGCACCGGGATGAAGACCGGTCTGGAACTGCGCGACAGTGCCGGACGCCTCGTCTTCGGCATCGCCGCGACCGGCGCGGAATTCCGCTACGCCGCGACGGGCCCCGACTCGGACTCCACTTCCGCCCCGGACTCACTCAATCCCACCTGGACCAAGATCAGCTTCGACCGGACCAAGTGGTACACGGTCGATCTGCACATGGACTTCACTCTCGGCAAGGTCCAGTACACGGTCACCAGCAAGGAAGCCGCGCCGAAGGTGCTGGTCTCCGCCACGAAGAGCATCACGGGACAGAACCTGGCGAAGCTCGTCGCCTGCAACTACTACGGCACCGGCGTGCAGTCGATCGACAACTTCCGCCTGACCCGCCCCGCGAACCCCGCCTACGGATCCCTCGCCGGCTCGTCCGTCTACGCCTTCGGTGACAGCATCGTCTACGGGCACCAGTACGCGCGCAGCTTCGTGAACTTCGTCGCCGAACGTGAGGGCATGACGCTGACGAAGTACGCGCGCAACGGCGCGACCGTGGGCCCGGCGCCCACCGCCACCGGTGGACAGATCCTGAACCAGGTGAAGTCGGCGAGCTCGCAGGCGCCCGACTTCGTCGTCTTCGACGGCGGCACGAACGACGCGATGGAGATCCACGACTCGCACACCTACGAGGTCGGCACCGTCAGCGGCTCCCAGGACCCCGCCACCCTCGACCCCGGCACCTACGCCGGGGCACTCGAAACCACCATCTACACGATGCGGCAGAAGTGGCCGACCGCCCAGCTGGTCTACGTGGCCGCCCACAAGATGGGCTCGCGCGACTGGGACACCCAGCTCGCCCTGCGCCAGGTGCAGTTGCAGGCCGCCCAGAAGTGGGGCGTCGCGGTGGCCGACGTCTTCGGGGACGCGACGCTCGACACGCGCGTCGACGCCCAGCGGGTGGCGTACACCTTCGACGGACTCGTGGGCGGCTACCCGGGCAGTGGCGGCAGCGGCACGCATCCGAACATCGCCGGGATCACCGACTTCTACGTCCCCGTGCTCTCGTCGGAACTGTCCCAGCTGGCCGACACGACGACGCTCAAGGCGCGGCACTCGGCCAAGTGCGCCGAGGCGGTCGGCTCCTCGACCACGGCCGGGGCCGCGATCGAACAGGCCGGTTGCTCGGGCGGCGACGACCAGCGGTGGCAGCTGCACGAAGTCGGCGGGGGCTACTACCAGATCCTCTCCCGGCACTCGGGACTGTGCCTCGACGTGACCGGCTCCTCCACGGCGAACTCGGCCGCGATCGTCCAGCAGACCTGCGACGGCCGCACCAGCCAGCAGTGGCGGCTGAGCGACACCGGCACCGGCTACGTCGAGATCATCGCCCGGCACTCCGGCAAGTGCCTCGACGTGGACCGGGCCTTGACGACGGACGGGGCGCGGCTGCTGCAGTACACCTGCTGGAACGACGAGCAGCACACGAACCAGCACTGGACTCTGCAGGTCTGACATGAGGAACGCGTGCCGCCCGGTGACGGCGGACTCGGCGGCCGGCCGCACGTCCCGGACAGGGATCATGCGGCCGGCCGGGCCGGACGATCCGCAGGGCAGCCGGGCAGGACCGGCCGATGCGGTCGGCTCCGGAGAGACAGCAACAGTCAAGGGCCCGGCCTGCCATGGAGAACTGGGCAGTACAGTACCGATGGGCGTGCGGGGCGCGGAGATGCGGCGGGGGGCGGCACGGTGGACGCGGACACGGGACCGGAGAGATCGGAGCGGGACGTGAAACGGCCGAACCCGCCGTCCAGGAAGCGTCCCACGATTCTCGACGTCGCGGCGCACGCGGGAGTGTCGCATCAGACCGTCTCGCGCTTTCTGCGGGGCAACGGGGGCATGAAGCCGCAGACGGTGGCCCGCATCGAGCAGGCCGTGGCCGACCTCGACTACCGGCCCAACCTGGTGGCGCGGTCGATGCGCACCCGCAAGTCCAACCGCGTCACCGTGGTCCTGCCGGCCATGACGACCTTCGTGCCCTCGCAGATCCTGCGGGGAGCGTCCGCCGAGGCACAGGCGGCCGGCTACCAGCTGGACATCGTCGGCCTGGAAGGCGACGAACGGGTCAGGGGGGACCGTGTCCGTGCTCTCCTCGACTCCGGTCAGGCAGACGGAGTGCTGACCTTCACCCCCATCGGCGACCTGGAGAAGCTGGGGCTGGACCACACTCCGACCGTCGTCATAGGTGAGTACGACGACCAGATGCGGTCGCACGGGATCACGGCTGACGGCGAGCCCGCCGCCATGATCATCGATCACCTCGTCTCCCTGGGCCATCGGCGTTTCGTGCATGTTGCCGGCAGTACGGACTGGATGTCGGCACGAAAACGACGCGAGGTCTATCTGCGGACGGTCGCCGAGCGGGGCCTGGAGAACTACGCCGTCATCGACGGTGACTGGTCCGTGCGGTCCGGATACGACGCGGCCCAGGGCCTGTCGGCTGACTCCGGTGTCACCGCAGTTCTCGCCGCCAACGACGACGTCGCCATGGGCGTCATCCGTGGCTTCCAGGACCGCGGGTGGCGGGTCCCCGAGGACGTGAGTGTCTTCGGCTGGGACAACCAGGAGTTCACCGCGTACTTCAATCCGTCCATCTCCACCGTGGATCTCGACCGCGAGGCCATGGGCCGGCGGGCCATGCAGGCCCTGCTCGCCCGCATCCGCGAGGAGACCGAGCCGGAACTGCATCTGGACCTCGACTGCAGCCTCGTGCTGCGCGAGTCGTCCGGACCGGCGAGGACGAACCACACCCTGTAGCCCGTCGGCCCCACCAACCAGCCGTCGCGCAACGGGCGTTCGGGCGGATCGGAGCACCCGGACGCCTCGTCCACAGCCGGCGGGACGCGCCGACCCGGCATGTTCCCGCGCGGTCCGTGCCGCTCCCGTACCGGCCCGGAACCAGTGAAGTCTCACTAAGCACCCAAGTGTTACCTACAGAACCCTTGACCGAGATGTGGTCGATTACTACGCTCGCCGCGTGAACGTTCACTATTGCTGACGCACACAGCCCCGCAACTCGGTGCGATGCTCGCGGTCAACCCCGCGGATCAGCTCGGCACACCGACCCAAGGCTCCAGCGTACGGTCACAAAACCCCCTGTCAGAGCCGCTGCAGCCCACCCGGGATCCCGATGAGCCGGGCCGGCTGCCAGCACCCGGACCGCAGGTAACTTTCGCGGCCCGCAAAGCAGCCGAGTTGTGCAGTCCGCCGCCACGCGGCGAGACGGGCCGGCGCGCACGTCGGCTTCTTGAGACGAAGTTTCCCCCCGTCTGGGCGCACCGCCCAGTGATGGCAGCAGAGGAGCCCCAACATGAACCACTCGTCCCGTCTGAGCAGACGCTCTCGACTCCGGGCGGTCGGGCTGACCTGTTCGGTCTTCGCCCTGGCCCTGACCGCGGGCTGCGCCGGAGACTCCTCCGGGAGCAACGGCGGCAAGACCGTCATCCGGTTCAACTGGTGGGGATCGGACTCCCGGCACGAGATGACCAAGCAGATGATCGCGGTGTTCGAGAAGGAGCACCCGAACATCGACGTCCAGCCCGAGTACTCCAACTGGGACGACTACTGGAAGAAGCTGTCGACCAGCGCGGCCGCCAGTGACATGCCCGACGTCCTGCAGATCACCGACCCGTTCATGTACTCCTACATCGACAACGGGCAGCTGATGGACCTGAAGAAGGTCAAGGACGTGCTGCACACGGACAAGCTGCCCGCGAACTCGATGGCCATGACGACCGTGAAGGGCGGCCTCTACGGTGTTCCGGCCGGCGACAGCGCGTTCGGCATCGCCGCGGACCCGGCGGTGTTCAAGAAAGCCGGTGTGCCCATGCCCGACGACACCAAGTGGTCGTGGGACGACTACGTGAAGGTCTCGAAGGCCGTCTCCAAGACGAAGGGTCTGGTCGGCACGGTGATGCCGCTCTACCCCAACGACCTGGGGCCGTGGCTGCGGCAGCACGGCGAGGACTACTGGACCGAGGACGGCAGCCAGATCGGTTTCACCGAGGGGACCATGGCCGCCTACTGGAAATGGGTCGTCAAGCTGCGTGACAGCGGTGGCACGACCAGTGCGGACGCGGCGGTCGAGGCACTGTCGTCGGGAGCCGGTGTCGAGCAGAGCCTGGTCGCCCAGCACAAGGCGGCCATGACCGACGTGTCCGTGACCCAGCTCGGTGCGCTCGAGGGCGCCAGCGGACGCGAGGCGAAGCTGCTCCTCTTCCCCGGAGAGAAGGGGGCTTCCCAGGTCGGCGCCTACACCAAGCCCGGCATCTTCTTCGGCGCCTCAGCGCGGACCGAGCACCCCAAGGAGGCCGCGGAGCTGCTCGACTTCCTGGTCAACTCGCCCGAGGCGGCCGAGATCCAGAAGTTCGACCGCGGCGTTCCCAACAACCCCGACGTGCTCAAGGCGATCACGCCGGAGCTGTCCCCCGCGGAAAAGCGGATCGCCGACTACCTGGGCCGTGTCAACGCCCTGAAGCCGACCGCTCTGCACATCCCCAACGCGAAGGCCGGTCCCGCTGTCCCCGAGATATTCCAGCGACTCAACGAGGACGTGCTGTTCAACCGTCTGTCGCCGAAGGCGGCGGCCAAGAAGTTCATCTCCGAGATCAAGTCCCAGCTCTGAGCAGTCACGCGTAGCAGCACTTTCGAAAGGAGTCCCCGCTGTGTCCGATCCGCGCATGAACACCTTTCACCGTCGACTGCCGGGAGTCGTCTACGGCGGGGACTACAACCCGGAGCAGTGGCCGAGGGAGGTGTGGCAGGAGGACGTCCGGCTCATGCGGGCCGCAGGAGTGCGGCTCGTGAGCCTGGGCGTCTTCTCCTGGTCCGTGCTGGAGCCGGCCGACGGCCGGTTCGACTTCTCCTGGCTCGACGAGATCATGGACCTGCTGTGGGCGAACGGCATCCACGTCAACCTCGCGACCCCGAACGCCGCACCGCCGCCGTGGCTGGCCACGGACTTCCCCGAGATCCTGTCGGTCGACCGGCAGGGGGTGCGGCACGCCATCGGAAGTCGGGGGCACTTCTGCCCGTCCTCCCCGGTCTACCGGGACCGCAGTCGGCGCATCGCCACCGAGCTTGCCGAGCGGTACCGGAAGCATCCTGGTCTGGCCATGTGGCACATCGGCAACGAGTACCACTCCGACTGCTTCTGCGACCGGTGCGACGACCGCTTCCGTGCGTGGCTGCGGCAGCGGTACGGCACGCTGGTCGAGCTCAATCGCCGGTGGGGCACGGCATTCTGGAGCCAGCGCTACAGCGACTGGTCCCAGGTGCACCTGCCCCAGCCGGTGCGCGGCTGGGTCAACCCCTCCCGTGAGCTGGACTTCTCCCGCTTCACCTCCGACAACCTGCTGGAACTCGTCACGCAGGAGCGTGACCTGCTCCACGCGATCACCCCCGATGTGCCGGTGACCACCAACTTCTTCGGCTGCCGGCTGACCGACAGCCACCGGTGGGCGAAGGAACTCGACGTCGTCGCCTTCGACTGCTACCCCGACCCGGGCAAGCCCCACTCGATGGCCGTCGCCGCCTTCCAGTACGACCTGATGCGCTCGCTCGGCAATGGCCGGCCCTGGATGCTGATGGAACAGGCGGCCGGCGCGGTGAGCCAGTGGAAGACCAACCAGGTCAAGCAGCCCGGCCGGATGCGCCTGGGCTCCTATCAGGCCGTCGCGCACGGCTCCGACGCGGTCATGTTCTTCCAGTGGCGGGCCTCGCCCCAGGGCCAGGAGAAGTTCCATTCAGCGATGCTTCCGCACGGAGGTGAGAAGACCCGTACCTGGCAGGAGGTCAAGGCGCTCGGCAACGAGTTGCGGGCCATCGACGAGGTCGCCACGGCACACACCGGCGCGCAGGTCGCGATCGTGTGGGACTGGCAGAACTGGTGGGCCGTGGAAGGCTGCGCCCACCCCGACAACGCCTTCGACTACCGGGACACCGTGGCCCGGCACTACCGGGCCCTGTGGAACAGTCAGGTCGCCGTCGACGTCGTCACCCTCGACGACGACCTGTCGCCCTACCGCGTCCTGGTCGTCCCCAACCAGTACCTGATGACACGTCGGCAAAGCACGGCGGTACGGAAGTTCGTGGAGGACGGCGGCCATCTCGTCGTCTCGTACTTCTCCGGGATCGTCGACGAGGACGACCGGATCCACGAGGGCGGATACCCGGGCGCCCTGCGCGAGATCGTCGGCGCGCACGTCCAGGAGTTCTCTCCGCTGCCCGCCGAGGCCGCGGTGCCGGTCCAGGCGCCAGGCGAGAAGACCGTGCTGAACGGATTCTTCGCGACCGCCTCGGTGTGGCAGGACGACCTCGAAACGGAAACCGCCCGACCGCTCGCCGTCTACCGCAAGGGCCATCTCGCCGGCAAGGCGGCGGTGACCGAGCACGAACTCGGCCGGGGCCGCGCCGTGTACATCGGCACACGTCTGGACGACGACGCCTTGGAGGCGCTGGTGCAGCACGTCCTGGACCTGGCCGGGGTGCGACCGGTGCACGCCGCACCGCGGGGTGTCGAGGTCACCGAGCGACGAACTCGGACGAGCGTGTACCTGTTCCTGCTGAACCACCGGCAGGACAAGGCAACCGTAACCCTCGACCGCTCCGGCACCGATCTGATCACCGGACGCCGCGTCGAGGCCGGGGAAACGCTCGTCCTCGACGCGGCGGACGTCGCCGTCGTGCGCAGCTCACCGGCTACGTCGCTTCCCTCCGAGCCGCCGTCGGGCGACTCCTGATTCCCGCACCCGCTCCAAAGAACCCGAGGACGATGACTGTGCTTCGCAGACCCCTGAGCCGGGCGGCCAGAAAAGAAGAACGGACCGCATGGGTCTTCCTGTTGCCGTGGTTCGTCGGCATGGCCGGCGTCACGCTCGGTCCGATGATCGCCTCGCTGTACTTCTCGATGACGGACTACAACCTGCTGAGCTCTCCGAAGTGGGTGGGCTTCGAGAACTACAGCAAGATGCTCGACGACCCCCGGTTGCGCCAGTCCCTGAGCGTCACCTTCATCTACGTCGCCCTCAGCGTGCCGCTGCTGCTCGCGGTCGCCCTCGCCCTGGCGATGGTCCTCAACCGGGGGATCAAGGGACTGGCCTTCTACCGGTCCGTCTACTACCTGCCCTCGCTCCTCGGCGCCTCGGTCGCGGTGGGCATCCTGTGGCGGCAGGTCTTCGGCACCGACGGCCTGGTGAACAAGTTCCTCGGACTGTTCGGAGTCCACGGGCCCGGCTGGATCTCCAACCCGGACACCGCGCTGTACAGCCTCGTCGTCCTGCACGTGTGGACCTTCGGTTCCTCCATGGTGATCTTCCTGGCCGGCCTGCGGCAGATCCCCGAGCAGTACTACGAAGCCGCCGCCCTCGACGGCGCCGGCCGCCTGCACCAGTTCCGGCACGTCACCCTGCCGCTGCTCACCCCGATCATCTTCTTCAACCTCGTTCTCCAGGTCATCAGCTCCTTCCAGTCCTTCACCCAGGCGTTCGTCGTCAGCGGCGGGACGGGAGGCCCCTCGGACTCGACCCTCTTCTACTCGCTGTACCTGTACGACGAGGGCTTCGGCCGGCTTCACATGGGCTACGCCTCGGCCATGGCATGGCTGCTCGTGGTCATCGTCGGCTTCCTGACCGCGATCAACTTCTACTTCAGCAAGAGATGGGTGTTCTACGGTGACGGTAAGTGAGATGACACCCTTGAAGGCGGATGCCGCCCCTTCGCCCGCTCCGGCGCCTGCCGCGGTCCGACACAGGCGGGTGGCCCGTATACGCGCCAGGCTCAAGCACGTCGTGCTGATCGCCTTCGGGCTTGTGATGGTCTACCCGCTGTTGTGGATGATCGCCAGCTCGATCAAACCCGACGCCCTGATCTTCCGTGACCCCTCGCTGCTGCCCACGAAGACCGACTTCAGCCACTACGCCGACGGCTGGAACGCGCTCTCGCACCCGTTCGGGCTGTACCTGCTGAACTCGGCGATCGTCGTGCTGGGTGCGCTGCTCGGCAACCTGGTCAGCTGCTCCATGGCGGCCTACGCCTTCGCGCGGCTGAAGTTCCGCGGGCGGGCGTTCTTCTTCGGCATGATGATGCTGACCCTGATGGTGCCGGTCTACGTACTCATCATTCCGCAGTACGTGATGTTCTCGAAGATCGAGTGGGTCAACACGTTCCTCCCGCTCATCGTCCCCAAGTTCCTGGCTACGGACGCCTTCTTCATCTTCCTCATGGTCCAGTTCTTCCGGGGTCTTCCCACCGAGCTCGACGAGGCGGCCAAGATCGACGGAGCCGGGTACTGGCGCATCTACTTCCGCATCCTGCTGCCGATCTCGCTGCCCGCCCTGGCCACCACCGCCATCTTCACCTTCATCTGGACGTGGAACGACTTCCTGAGCCAGTTGATCTACCTGACCAAACCCGAACTGCAGACGGCGCCCGTGGCCCTGCGCAACTACGTCGACGCCACCAGCGGAGCTTCATGGGGATCACTGTTCGCGATGTCCGTCGTCACCCTGATCCCGGTCTTCATCGTCTTCCTCGTCGGCCAGCGCTACCTGGTCAAGGGGATCGCGACCACGGGAATGAAGTAGCCGCAGCGCGCACGACCCGGGGCGGCTTACCGCCCTCAGGGACTCTTAGCCCGCGCCTCTCCCTCAACGAAGAACGACACGACCATCGACCGCCCAGGCCGACCACGCTGCCGCGAGTCCCGACCATTTCCCCTCCTCTTGGAGTGCCGCGTGTTCCGCAGCGTTGCACGAAGATGGACCAGGCTCATCACCGCCCAACTCATCGCCGCCGGACTCACCGTCACCGGCGTGGCGTCCCTCGACCGCAGGAGCCCTCGGCACTCCTGTCCGTCGAACCGGCCGCTGTGAGCACCAGTCAGATGGGCGTCGCCCCAACGCCGATGGGCTGGGCGTCCTGGAACAGCTTCTTCAGCAACATCGACCACAACGTGATCAAGCAGCAGGCCCACGCCCTGGTCTCCTCCGGCATGGCGGCGGCCGGCTACAAGTACGTCAATCTCGACGACGGCTGGTGGCCAGGCCGGCGCGACGCGAAAGGCAACATCGTCGTGGGCGAGACCCTGTGGCCCTGCGGTATGAAGGCGATCGCCGACTACATCCACAGCAAGGGCATGAGGCCGGCATGACTGCTGGGCGGCGGTGTTCGGCCCCACGCCGTAGGCGGCGCGAAGACCGGGGTGAGGGTGGTGACGGGATCGGCGGCAGGCCGAAGGCGGGACGGGGCTGTGACGCGCTCGTCGCGGGCCGGACTGCGCCTCTCATGCCACAGGGTCGATCGCCGTCCCGCATGCTCAGCCCCCCTTTGCGGAGATGCGGGACCCGGCACGCCCGGGGGTTCTGTCCTCAAACTGGAGCTGCTCACAGCAGGAGTGTCAGGCACTCGACCTCCTGGAGTACACCAACCACCCCGTCGGCACGGCCTTCTCCGAGCTGCGCCGCTCGCACGGCGTGGACAAGCCGCACGGCATCCGGCTGTGGTGCCTGGGCAACGAGATGGACGGCCCCTGGCAGCTCGGCCACAAGAGCGCCGACGAATACGGCCGTCTCGCCGCCGTCACCGCCAAGGCCATGCGCGACGTCGACCCCGGCCTGGAACTGGTCGCCTGCGGAAGCTCCAACCGCTCCATGCCGACCTTCGGCGCCTGGGAGGCGACGGTCCTGGAGCACACGTACGACCTCGTCGACTTCATCTCCTGCCACGCCTACTACGAGGAGAGCGACGGCGACGTCGACAGCTTCCTCGCCTCGGTCGCCGACATGGAGGCCTTCATCGACGGGGTGGTCGCCACCGCCGACCACATCGGGGCCAAGCGCCGCTCCGGCAAGCGGATCAACCTCTCCTTCGACGAGTGGAACGTCTGGTACCAGAGCCGGCCGGTCAACAACACCGACACCCCGGACTGGAGCGTGGCCCCGCGCCAGCTCGAGGACGTCTACACCGTCACCGACGCCGTCGTGGTCGGCAGCCTGCTGATCACCCTGCTGCGCCACTGCGACCGCGTGACCGCGGCCTGCCTCGCCCAGCTCGTGAACGTCATCGCCCCCATCATGACCGAGCCCGGCGGCCCGGCCTGGCGCCAGACCATCTTCCACCCCTTCGCCGACGCGGCCCCGCCACGGCCGCGGCCAGGTGCTCCGGCTCGCCCTGGACAGCCCCGTCCACGACACCGCCCGCTACGGCGAGGTGCCCCTGCTGCACGCGACCGCCGTCCAGCAGGAGGACGGGACGCTCACCGTCTTCGCCGTCAACCGGGACACCACGAGACCGCTCGAACTCACCGCCGACCTGCGGGCGTTCAGTCCGGTGGCCGGGCAGGTGACGCACACCGCCCTGGCGGACCCCGACCGCCACGCCACCAACACGCTCCAGCATCAGGACCGCGTGACGCCGAAGCCGGTGACCGGCACCGTCACGGACGGCGGACGGCTGAGCGCCCTGCTGCCACCGATGTCCTGGAACACCATCACCATCCCGCTCGCCCCCTGAGCGGCCCCAGGATCCCACCGCTGGACCCGCACCCCCCCCGCACCATCCCCGAACCTCGACGGAGAGGTGACACCATGTCCGACACCACATCACACCGCACACCGCCACCGCGCGCCCGATGGCGGACCACCATGGCCGCGTTCCTGACCCTGCTGGGCAGCCTCGCCGCCCTGCTCGTGCCCGCCACGCAGGCACACGCGGCCACGGTGACCTTCACGACGGGCGCCGCACGAACCGACCAGAACGGCAACGCCCTGCAGTTGCATGGGCTCGGCATCGTCAAGGTCGGCGACACCTGGTACGGCTTCGGCGAGGACAAGACCGGCAAGACGTCGGCGGACACGTCGTTCGAGGACATCACCTGCTACACCTCGACCGACCTGGCGAACTGGAGCTACCGGGGCCAGGCCCTGAGCAGGCAGAGCAGCGGGGATCTGGGACCGAGCCGGATCGTGGAGCGGCCGAAGGTCATCTACAACAAGTCGACCAGCATGTACGTGATGTACATGCACATCGACAGTACGAACTACTCCGACGCAAGGGTCGGTGTGGCCACGAGCAGCACACCGTGCGGCCCGTACACCTACCGGGGCAGCTTCCGGCCGATGGGCAACCTGAGCCGTGACATCGGCCTGTTCCAGGACACCGACGGCACCGGCTACCTGCTGAGCGAGGACCGCAACAACGGTCTGCGCGTCTACAAGCTGTCCGCCGACTATTTCTCCGTCGACAGCGTGGTGACGACCCTGGGCAGCGGCGGCAGCAGCGGCAGCGTCGAGTCGCCCGCCATGGTGAAGATCGGCGGCATGTACTACGTCTTCGGCTCCCACCTGACCGGCTGGAGCCTGAACGACAACATCTACGCCACCGCCACGTCACTGAGCGGCCCCTGGTCGGCGTTCCGGAACTTCGCCGCTCCCGGCACCAAGACCTACGGCAGTCAGACGGCGAACGTCATCACGGTCCAGGGCACCTCCGGCACCACGTACATCTACGCCGGTGACCGCTGGGACACCTCCAACCTGGGCGCGTCGAAGCTGATCTGGCTGCCGCTGACCATCCGGGGCACGACGGTGAACCTCGGCCAGTACCCGACCTGGTCCCTCGACGTGGACGCGGGCACATGGACGGCCGGCAGCGGGATCCCGTCGGAGGGGGTCCACACGCTGAAGAACGTCGGCAGCTCGATGCTGATGGACGTCGCCAGCGGCTCCACCGCGACCGGCGCCAAGATCATCCAGTGGTCGTCCACCGGCGGTACCAACCAGCAGTGGACCCTCACCCGGGTGGCGGACAACATCTACACGCTCAAGAGCGTCAAGAGCGGGCTGTGCCTGGACGTCCCGAGCCGGTCGACCACCGCCGGCGTCCAGTTGCAGCAGTGGACCTGCAACGGCGGGACGAACCAGCAGTGGGCCCTGGACCTGACCGGCAGCTACACCGGCAGCAACTACATGCTGGTGAACATCGGCAGCGGCCTGCACATCGGCGTCGCGGGCTCGACCACCCAGGGGGCGGCGGTGAACCAGGAGCTCGGCGGCAGCGCGAGCGTCAACAGCGAGACCTGGACCTTCTCCTGACCGCGTGCCCCGGCGGCCCCGCCATCGAACGGGCCGCCGGGGCGCTGCCCCTACACCGAAGTGATGCGGCGCCATTCGTGACAGGCAACGGGTGGGCAGTGGGTCGCCACGGGGTCGCCCGTTACGACCCGCGACAGCCGGCCCCGCCGGATACGAAGGCGCGGCCCGATTCGGACACCCCTACTACTTTCCCGACACCTTCAAACGTCTACGACCGGTTGGTTCTATTCGATGTGTGGTCCGCCGCAACGGGACGACCCTCGGCAGCAACGTGACGGTGACCCAGAACCAGCACTGGACCACCAACACCACCTGGAATCCGGTCTACGGCCGCAACTCGACCGTCACCGACCACTACCAGGAGCAGCGCTGGAACCTCCAGGACACCGTCTCCGGGGTCCGCTTCAGCGTCCAGGCCCGCGCCTACAACGCCGGCGTCGCCCTCCGCTACGTCCTGCTCGGCGCCGGCACCGCCACCATCTCCGACGAGCTGACGACGTTCACCTTCCCGGACAAGACGCTGGTCTACAGCGCCCGTTACGAGGCCGACTACATCCCGCTCGCCCCCGGTTCCATCCCGGTCACCGGCACCTCCGGCACGGACAACGGCCCCCTGACCGACCTGCCGCTGACCGCGACTCTGCCCAGTGGGGTCATCGCGTGCGTCTGCGAGTTCCCCCGCCGCTCTCGGCCTCGGGAGCGTCCGCGGCGCACGGAAGGCCGCCGAACGGTTTCTCACCCGGCTCGGCGCAGACCCGCGTACCGTCCCCGTCGCCGATGTCCTGGACGCCCAGACCGCGCTCGCGCGCGAGGCGGCAGGCAGGCTCGGGCTCCGTGCGGTCCCCTTGTTCAGGCCGGTCGCCGGAGTCGGCCCGCTCCCGGACGCAACACGCTGGGCCGCATGCCTGGCAGGCCGCGCTCCCGGTCTGGACGTCATCATCGGCACCGCCGGCCGGGAGACTGTGTTCGGTGACTGCGGACGCTGCGGAGCGGGCCGCGGGTGCGGCGCTCTTCGACCGTCCCGCCCGCCGACTGGCTGCCCAGCTGAGCGAGGCGGGCGCCCGCGTGTAGACCTACCGGTTCGACTACGCCGCCCCCGCCTCCCCCTTCGGCGCCACCCACTGCATCGAACTGCCCTTCCTGTTCGGCACCGATGCCGACTGGACCACCGCCCCGATGCTCGCCGGCGCCGACCCGCACGACATCGACACCCTGGGTCGAGTCCTACGCACTGCCTGGCTCAGCTTCATCCGAACCGGCACCCCGACCACCGACACCCCCTGGCCGCCGCTTACGGCAGCCGCACCCGCCGTACAACACTGGCACCCCTGAGAGCACCAGGCAGCGCGGTCGGAATGCAGGACCGCTCAACCAGGGGGCTCCCCGTCAAAGGTAGTGGTCACCGGAGCCGAACAGTTCGCCGTGCGCGACGCCGGCGATGCTGCCTCTGCGAAGCTTCTCAACGCCTACCGGAGCCGCATCGCTGACCCCGAGGACCTGTCAGACCTGCGCGGTGCCTTCCTCACCGACGCCCTCTACCGGATCCCGGCCACGCGTCTGGCCCGGGCCCAGGCAGGGGCGGGAGGCCGCGCCTACCACTACCTCCTCGTCGACGAACCGTGCGGACCGGCCATGGGCGCCTTCCACGGCGCCGACCTGCTCCACGTCTTCGACAAACTGTCCCTCGTCGGCGCCGACACGCCCGAACACCTCACCGCCCGCGACGTCGGCGCCTGGGCCGCCTTCGCCGCCACCGGCTCCCCGGGCTGGCCGGCGTATGCCCCGGAAGCCGCGGGCAACTCCCGGGCCATCGGCGGCTCCCCAGCCGACGCCCGCCGCATGATCACCGAACCCCCAGCCGACGACGTCACCACGCTCTGGCCTGTGGAAATGCCCTGGGAAGCCTGACGGCCGATGTCACGTAACGCGCGGAAGCTGTCTGCCGTCCCGAAGACAGCTTCCACAAGATGCCGTTGAGGACCTGACGACGGTCCCGCACCCGCCGCCCCATCCGATGCGGAGCGAGCAACGGCTCGATCACCGCCCACGCCTGATCAGTCAGCTCATGACCAACGCGCCATCCACTTTGCGGACACGTCCTACGCCTTCGATCCCGAGCTGGCCCATGTTGTCCACGTGATCAACGATCTGCCGTTCACCGACATCGCCGCCGCCCGTGCGGGCGAGAAGGAGATGACGGCGAACCTGCCCATGTGCGAGCCGGCCCGGCCGGTCGATGTTCGAGACAGCCTTGTCCCTGGGCAGAGCGGATTCCAGTCCGGCCAGGAGCGGCATCGCCTCTGCTCGGCGCCGGTGCCCTGACTCGGTGAGGCGGACGAGTCTGGACCACGCGGAGGAGGGGTGGGGTCCGACGGTCACGACGTCGAGGGCGGCCAGCTCATGGACCCACCTGGTGCGCGGTCGGGGAGCTGACGCCCAGTCGGCGGACCAGTCCGGCGATGCTCGCGCCCTGCGTCGGGAGTTGGCTGAGCAGCGTCAGATGAGCCGAGCTGATCCCGGCCGGACCGTCAATCCGCGCTTCGCCCTCCCCGTCTGGACCGAACTCAGCCGGCAGCGCGCGACCGTGCTCGTACACCCCTCCCCCTTCAGCAGACCGGTCCTGTACCTGCCCACCGCCTTGTTCGAGGTCGGCTTCGACACCGCGCGGGTTGGCAACACCCAGCAGGTCACCGCCGCGCAGATCGAACAGGCTGCCTCCCGGTTCTGGTACGACACCGCCATGTCCGGTTCCCTGCCGACCCTGTCCGCACTGCTGGCCGTGACCTCACCCGACCACGTCCTCTACGGGTCCGACTTCGGCGCACCCTGCGCCGGCGAGGACGTGCTGCAGCACAACGCCCGCCTGCTGCGCACCAGCCCCCTTCTCTCACCAGCCGAGCGCGACGGGCTGGGACGCCACGGCGCCGAACTCTTCCCCCACGCCTTCGCCCGGATGGAGAGCCCTGCCACCATCCAGGGCTGAGGAGGATCGGGCGACGAGGTGATCCGTCCGCACGGGGAACAGCCGCTCAACTGCGGAATCTGCCGATGCCGAGCCAAGTCCCGGCTCGTCAGGTTCCCGGGACGTGATCCAGGTCCATGTCCGTGACGGTGACCCAGTCGGGTTCGGCCACCAGCAGGCTCAGCTGCTCGTCCTGAAGATCGACGTCGACGGCGCACCGGAAGCCGGTCGCCTCAGCGGCCTCGACACCAGCCCGGTAGCCCTCGGTCACGGCATAGACCACCCGGCGGCAGCCGGGATCCGCCGCCCGGACGGCACGTACCAGCGGCCGGAGGATTTCCGGCAGGGTCTCGGCCCGCAGGCCGGTGTGGATCAGCAGTTCCACGTCTCGGGCACCGACCGGATAGGCGTCGCGGAGCCGGCCGGCCGCGCAGCGTTCCACTGCGACGACGGCCTCGCCGCTCGGCCCGCGCAGGCGCAGACTGCCCGTGAAGCGCGTCCACGACTCCACGGTGGTCTGCCAGGGGCCGGGGACGTCGAGCGCGGGCAGGGCCGGCACGGTGAGCATAGTCAGTTCCCCTCGTCGGCCAGCCGCCGGACGCCGGCCTTGTCTCGCTTTCCCGAGGCGTTCCTGGGGACAGCCGGCACGATCTTCAGGCGTCGGGGCAGCTTGTAGCGGGCGAGCTGTCCGGCCGCGTACTCGTGTACGGCCTCGAGGGTGATCGCCGCCGTGTCGTCCACGCTCACGACGGCTTGTACGGTCTCGCCCCACTGTTCGTCGGGAATCCCCACGACGGCGACATCGACCACACCCGGCATGGAGGCCAGCACCCGCTCGACCTCCGCCGGGTAGACGTTCTCACCTCCGCTGATGATCATGTCCTTGAGCCGGTCGACGATGTACAGGTAACCGTCCTCGTCGAGGTAACCGATGTCGCCCGAGTGGAACCAGCCCTCCTCGTCGAAGGCCGCGCGGTTCGCCTCCGGGGTGTTCCAGTAGCCGGCGGTGACGTTGGGGCCGCGGACGACGATCTCTCCCGGCTCCCCGGGCCGGAGGGGCGTGTTGGTGGCCGGGTCGACAACCCGGACTTCGGTGAACGGCATGGGGATGCCCGCGGAACCGATCTTGTCCAGGGTGCGTTCGATGGGCAGATGCGTGGCGAAGGGTGCCGTCTCGGTCAGGCCCCAGGCCTGCTGGAGCAGCACGCCGTGCTTGGCGTAGAGCTCGATGAGTGAGGGCGGCACCGGCGCGCCCGCGACCACGATCGACCGTGGGTGGCTCAGGTCCTCGTCGAACAGGCCGGGTTGTCTCGCCAGGGCGGCGAACATCTGGGCGACGCCGAACACGGAGTTGACCCGGTGGGTGACCAGGTCTTCGAGACACGTCTGCGGGTCGAACCCGCGTCTGATCACCACGGTGCCCCCACGCACCAGCGTGCGAAGCACGAAGCTGTTCAGGGCGCCGATGTGGAACAGCGGAGCGGCGGCATAGGTGACGTCGCCACGACGTGTGTCGAGACGGAGCTCGACATTCACGGAGTTCCACCAGAGGTTTCCATGGGTGAGGACGACACCCTTGGGCGTGCCGGTGGTGCCGGAGGTGAACATCAGGATCGCCGGGCCGTCGGCACCCTTGACGGCGATGGAAGCTGTGGGAGCAGCGACTGCGATGCGGGGTGCCCATGGGTCCCAGCCCGATGCGCCCGCGGTCGGCACCTCGCAGTCGTCGTCCACCAGGAGGAAGCGCGCGAGGGCGGTCCTGTCGCGCACGTTGTCGACGCTTTCCCGGTGTCCCTCCTCGCAGACGAGGGCGGTGGCGCCGCTGCGGACGAGCATCGCCTCCAACTCGGCCTCGGCGAGCCGGAAGTTGATTGGGACGAAGCCGGCCCCCAGCCGGTGCGCGGCGAGCAGCGTGACGAGAAAGGAGCTGCTGTTGAGGCCGAGGTGGGCGACCCGGTCTCCGTCGCCGATGCCGCCGTCTGCGAGGACGGTGGCCAGGCGGGCGGCCTTGTCGTCGAGCTGGGCGTAGGTGAGGTCGCCGCCCGGATAGCGGATGGCGATGGAGCCGCCCTGGAAGCGGGCGTTGCACGCGACGGCGGCGGCCGGGTTGAGGCCGACGTGCAGGCCCGAGTTACGTGGGTGCGGTGTCGTGGCTGATGGCGGAATCACGAGCGGCTCCTCGTTGAGCGTCGGAAATCGAGAGCGCAGGAGAACAGGCGTCAGAGGTGGTCGCCGCCGGCGGCACTGGCGAATCCGCGTACGCCTATGCCACCGTCGACGTTGATCGCGTGTCCGGTGATCGGACCGCTCTGCCCCTCCTGATGCGGCATCAGGTAAGTCAGCATCTGATCAGCATCAGGCCCCGAACATTCCGAGACGACTGTCGAGCAGACGCCTGTTCGACCGCGTCGTAACAGCCTGATGCGTGTGAAAGTGCACGCAGGGAGCCTTCTGCCAGAGTGAAGCGATGTTCCTCACAATCTTCGAGTCAGGCGCGTGCCAGTTGTAGAGTGATACCGCCTTTGACCTGCAGAAAGCAGGCAGGGAGCCGTCTTCCAGGAGTCCAAAGTGCTGCGTACTCTGTTTAAGTCCAAGATCCATCGAGCCACCGTCACCCAGGCCGACCTGCACTACGTGGGGTCCGTGACCATCGACGCCGACCTGCTCGACGCCGCCGATCTGCTGCCCGGCGAGCTCGTGCACATCGTGGACATCACCAACGGGGCCCGGCTGGAGACGTACGTCATCGAGGGCGAGCGCGGATCCGGGGTGGTCGGGATCAACGGGGCCGCCGCGCATCTCGTCCATCCCGGCGATCTCGTGATCATCATCAGCTACGCCCAGGTGACGGACGCCGAGGCGCGGGCACTCACCCCCCGGGTCGTGCACGTGGACCGCGACAACCGGATCGTGGCCCTGGGCGCGGACCCGTCCGAGCCGGTGCCCGGCTCGGACCAGGAGCGCAGCCCTCAGGCCGTCAGGGCCTGACCGGAGCAGATGAGGAGTGTGGCGATGAGCGACCCGGAGATCCGCGACGATCGGGAGGCGGGCCGGCTGGAGGCCGTGGCCGACGGCCAAGTCGTCGGCCGCATCGAGTACTTCGTGCTCGAAAGCCCCGAGCGCGCACTCGTGCCCGTCCACACGATCGTCGAGCCGGCCCACGAGGGCCAGGGCATCGCGGGTTCACTCGCCCGCGAGCTCTACGCTCTGGCCGGCCGCGAGGACAGCGCGGTCGCCTCGCTCTGCCCCTACGTCACCAAGTGGGCCGAACGCCACCCGGACGAGGCGAAGCCGGCGGACCAGGCCCTCCTCGCGGCGGCGAAGGACTGGCTGAGGGCTCACCCGGGCCGTTTCTGAGGGCCGTTCCCGCCACCTCGGCCCCGTTACCGCCACCTGGTCCCCTCCCGTCCTGCGGGGGAGTGACTGGCGAGGCGGGTGCCGGGTAGGCGGGGGAGTAGTCCAGAGCCGGAGTCGTCCCACTGGCTGGAGGACCTGATGACGAACCCGATTCCCGACCCCGTGCCGCCGGCACCGACACCGGGCCCGGATCCCCAGCACCCGGAGCCGCCGCGCCCCGATCCGGTGCCGAACCCGCAGCCCCCGCCGGGCCCGGAGCCGACCCCGCCTCCGCCGGCGCCCACGCCGCCACCGGGCCCGACCCCGCCGGCACCCCCGGGCCCCGGCCGCCCCGTGCCGGGCCCCGACCCGTCCCCGATTCCTCCGGGGCCGGATCCCGTGCCGAACCCGGAGCCGGGTCCTCCACTGTCCTGACCCCGGTAGGCGAACGGGGCGGTGGACGGCATCTCCTGCCGTCCACCGCCCCGCGCACGTCTCTCAGCGGCAGCGCCTACGCGGACGTCTCCGACCGGTCCTGGCCCCACAGCGTGTGGAACGACCCGTCCCGGTCCACCCTGCGGTAGGTGTGCGCACCGAAGTAGTCCCGCTGCCCCTGCGTCAGCGCCGCCGGCAGCCGCTCCGCGCGCAGGGCGTCGTAGTAGGCGAGAGCAGCCGCGAAACCGGGCGTCGGCACACCCTGGCGGGTCGCGGCGACCAGCACCTCACGCCAGTCGTCCTGGGCGTCCGCGATCTCCTGTGCGAACGTCGCGTCCGACAGCAGGCTCGGCAGGTCGGGCCGGGCGTCGTACGCGGCGCGGATCCGGTCCAGGAACGCCGCGCGGATGATGCAGCCGCCCCGCCACAGCGCGGACACCGCACCGAGGTCGATGTCCCAGCCGTACTCCCCGCGCGCGGCGTCGATCTCGTGGAAGCCCTGCGTGTACGACACGATCTTCGACGCGTACAGCGCCTGCTCCACGCGGTCCGCGAACGTCCGGGCCTCCGCCTCGCTCAGCGGCTGCGCCTTCGGGCCGGACAGCCCGCGCGAGGCCTCCCGCAGCGCCGCGTGGCCCGACAGCGAGCGCGCGAACACCGCCTCGGCGATACCCGACACCGGCACACCCAGGTCCAGCGCGATCTGCACGGTCCAGCGGCCGGTGCCCTTCTGCTCGGCCTGGTCCACCACCACGTCCACGAACGGCTTGCCCGTCTCCGCGTCCACGTGCGACAGCACCTCGGCCGTGATCTCGATCAGGTACGAGTCGAGACGACCCCGGTTCCAGGTCCGGAAGATCTCCGCGATCTCGGCGGGGGAGTACCCGGCGACGTCCCGCAGCAGCTGGTACGCCTCACCGATGAGCTGCATGTCCGCGTACTCGATGCCGTTGTGCACCATCTTCACGAAGTGACCGGCACCGTCCGGGCCCACATGGGAGACGCAGGGCGAGCCGTCCGCCGCCTTCGCCGAGATCTTCTCCAGCATCGGGCCCAGCGAGTCGTAGGACTCCTTCGGGCCGCCCGGCATGATGCTCGGGCCGTTCAGCGCGCCCTCCTCACCCCCGGAGACGCCCATGCCCACGAAGTGGATGCCCTGCTCGCGCAGGTCGCGCTCCCGGCGCCGGGTGTCGGCGAAGTGCGCGTTGCCACCGTCGATGATCATGTCGCCGGGCTCCAGCAGCGGCGCGAACTCCTGGATCACCGCGTCCGTCGGCTCACCGGCCTTCACCATCACGACCAGACGCCGCGGCCGCTCCAGCGCCGCCACGAAGTCCTTCGCGCTCTCGCACGCGACGAACTCCCCCTCGCCGCCGAACTCCTCCACCAGCGCGTGCATGCGCGCGGGCGTCCGGTTGTGCACCGCGACCGTGTAGCCGTTGCGGGCGAAGTTGCGGGCGAGGTTGCGGCCCATGACCGCGAGACCCGTGACGCCGATCTGCGCTGTACTGCTCATTCGGTTCGCTCCTAAAGACCTCGGTATCGGTGCTGCCGGTGGGGGGCGCCCACGAGCATCCCCCGTCGACCATCCTGACGTGCCGCTACTTCGTCCGCACGCGCGGGTCGCACGGCGTGGCGCAGGCTGATACGGACGAGAGCCCCGTCGCACTCAGCCGACGTACGCGTCCCCGCGCACGGCGCACCCGCGCACGGGGTGCCGCACACGGTGCACCGCCGTGGCGCACGTCGCGCAACAGGGGCCTCATACCGGCCATTTAGACTTCCGGGCGGCCGATAGCCGTCTTGTTCTGGCCGGTTCGCAGCGCTTACTTTTGCCCCTCCTGACGCATGTCTAGGGGGGCTTTCGATGGCCGCAAGCGGCCGGCACCGCCGGTATCAGCCGAACAGGATCAACCGCGCCTCGCTCACCGTCACGGCAGGCGGCGCCGGCATGGCGCTGCCCTTCATGGGCACCGGCGCCGCCCAGGCGGCGGACGTGGACACCTGGAACAAGGTCGCCGCCTGCGAGTCCACCAGCAACTGGAGCATCAACACCGGCAACGGCTTCTACGGCGGACTGCAGTTCACCCAGTCCACCTGGGAGGCCTACGGCGGCCGGGCCTACGCGGCCCGCGCGGACCTGGCGAGCAAGGACCAGCAGATCACCGTCGCGGAGAAGGTCCTCGACGGGCAGGGACCGGGCGCCTGGCCGGTCTGCTCCAAGCGGGCCGGACTGACCAGGGTCGGGGGCGAGCCCGACATCCGGCCCGCCGCCGGGCGCACCGGGCAGAAGGACGCGAAGAAGAAGACCTCCATCGAGGACGTACGGCCGCAGTCCACGCCGCAGTCCCGGGCGGGCAACGCCGAGATGTACACCGTCGTCCGCGGAGACACCCTCTCCCGCATCGCGGACGACCAGGACGTCCGGGGCGGCTGGCGGGGCCTGTATGCCGCCAACCGCTCGGCCATAGGGTCCGACCCCGATCTGATCGTGCCCGGCCAGCGTCTCGCGCTGCGCGGCGAGGGCGGCACGAAGACCCGGCCCGAGCACAGGCCGGCGCCGTCGGCGAAGCCCTCGACGAAGAAGCCGGTCCAGGACCGCGCGAAGGAGCGGCCGAAGGAGCGGCAGAAGGAGCGGTCCAAGGACGAGAGCAGGGAGCGCGCGGACCGGTCCACGGCCACCCGGCAGGGCTTCGTCGCCCCCGTCAACGCCTCACTCGGGACGCCCTACCGCAAGGCGGGCTCCGCCTGGTCGAAGGGCTATCACACCGGCATCGACTTCCCCGTACCCACGGGCACAACGGTCAAGTCGGTCGCGTCGGGCAGCGTCGTCAGCGCGGGATGGGGCGGCTCGTACGGCTACCAGGTCGTGGTCCGGCACGCCGACGGCCGCTACAGCCAGTACGCCCACCTGTCCGCGATCTCCGTCAGGGACGGTCAGTCGGTGAGCGCCGGCCAGCGCATCGGCCGCTCCGGCTCCACCGGCAACAGCTCGGGCCCGCATCTGCACTTCGAGGTGCGGACGGGGCCCGGGTTCGGCTCGGACGTCGACCCGGTGGCGTACCTCCGGTCCGGCGGCGTCAGGATCTGACACGTACGCGGTGCCGGTCGACCGTGGGCAACGAGATGTACGGGATGCCGAAGAAGGGCACGTAGGGGAGCGGGCGTTCGTCGTCGGAGGCCACCGCCACCGACGGCTCCCCGCTCTTGTACGAGGCATCCTGCCCGGCACGCCCCGCCGCCGCGAGCTCCGGCACGAGCGCCGCGCCCGCTTCGTCCGGCCGTGGTACGAGCACTCCGGCCGGCGCGTCCGGCCCGGGTATGAGCACCGCGGCTGGTGTGCCTTGCTCCGGCATGAGCACGGCGGCCGCTTCCTCGGGCCCCGGTACGAGAACCGCTTCCTCCGGCCTGGGTACCAGCACTGCGGCAGGCGTGTCCGGCACGGGTATGACCACCCCGGCTGGTGTGCCCTGCCCTGGCACGAGCACCGCGGCTGCTTCCACCGGCCTTGGTACGAGCACTGCGGCAGGCGTGTCCGGCCCGGGTATGAGCACCGCGGTCGGTGTGTCCGGCCCCGGCACGAGCACCGCCGCTGTGACCACCGGCTCCGGTATGCGAGCCGTCACCGCGTCCCCCGGCTCTGGCACGAGCACCGCCGCCGTGGCCACCGGCTCCGGCACGCGCACCGTCGCCGCGACCCCCGGTGCGGGGACGAGCACGTCCTCCGTGAGGAGCCGCCCGCCGGCGGGCCCGGCATCCGCCCCGACGGGGGCCGGCTCGGGAACGCTGCCCGGGCTCTCCGGTTCACCCACCGGCTCGGGCAGGACGCCCGGTCCGACCCTCTCCGGCACTCGAGGCAGGCCCGCGGCCGCGGCCGCGGCCGGCAGGTCCCGCGCGCCCACCCCGCTCGGCTGCGGCGCGGGTCCGGGCACGGTGTCCGGCTGCCCGTGCGCCAGCCGCTCCGTCGTCAGCAGGATCAGACCGCCCGCCGCCACCACACCGCAGCTCAGCGCGAGTGCCGTGCCCGTCGTGCCGTAGCGGAAGGTTTCTCCGAACATCGTGATGCCCACCGCGGCCGCCACCACCGGGTTCACGACCGTCAGCGTGGCCAGCGGGGCCGCGAGGCCGGCGCCCCGGTAGGAGGCCTGCGACAGCAGCATGCCGGCCGTGGCGAGGACACCGATCACGGCGAGGGACGGCGCGTCCCCCGCCGTCACGCCACCGGTCCAGTCGACCGCCACGGTCTTGGTGAACACCGAGGACATGCCGAAGGCGATACCGGAAGCGGTCGCCAGCAGCATGCTGCGGACCGCCGGGTGCCGGTGCGCCGCCCGGGCGGCGATCATCAGCGCCACGACCACCCCGGCCGTGACGACGGCGACGGCCACCCGCTCCGCCGCGTTCAGCGACTGCGCGTCGGACGCGGCGACCAGGGACAGCAGACCGGCGAGCCCCACCGTCGCCATGATCGCGCCCCGCCAGGCCGTGGCACCGGCCTTGCGGCCGACGAACAGCGCCGCCATGGGCAGGGCCACCACGATGGTCAGCGCGCCGAGCGGCTGCACCAGGCTCAGCGGCCCGTAGGCGAGCGCCACCACGTGCAGCAGTCCACCGAGGCCGTTCAGCGCGACCGCAGCCCACCAGCCCGGCCGCCGCAGCGGCGCGTACTGCTCGCCCGGCGAGGACTCCGCCACCCGCTCCTGCACGATCGCCCCGCCCGCGTAGGCGAACGCGGACACGAGGGACAGCAGGACGGACAACGCGAGGGCGCTCATCGGCTGCTCCTCTGCGTCAGGCGGGGGCGCTCGGCCCGGCGCGGCGAAAGGTGGGCTTTCATGACCAACACCCTGCCGTGTCCAGGTCTTCCCGTCGTCGTCCCTGAGCACTCATTGGGTCCTACTGCCGATGGAGTACGAGGGGAGCACCGTCATCCCCAGGGTGGGCGCCTCCGGTCGGGGGCCACCGGGTCGCATCCCCTAGGGGCCTTGGTACTACTGCTGTCCGTGGACCTCGACCCCGACCTTGCCGCGCTCCGCCCGCTCGCCGGCTTCTTCGTGCTGCGCACGGAAAGAGCATCGGCCGGGTCTCTTCCCACTCTCGCACAGACCTATGCCGCCACGTCGCCGGATGTGTCAGGAAATCCCCTGATTTTCCGTGTCCAGAAGGTCGCGACCGCCCTGCGCGTCCCGGAGTCGCGCGTCGCCGCCTCCGTGACTCACCAGGGACTCGCGGCCCGGCTCTGGTCGATCGCCCTCGGCTGTGCCGCACTGTACGGCTCCGTCCCCGACCTCGGCGCCCGGCTGCTGCGCTGGGACCCCGACGGCAGCGCCCCCGACGACCTGTGGCTCCCGGAGGTGACGCCGCTCCCCGGGGACGCGGCGACCCTCGCGGACGTCGTCCTGCACGGCCACCTCGTCCCGCTGTCGGCGGCCCTGCGCGCCCACCACCGCCTCGCCCCGGGCCTGCTGCGGGGAAACGCCGCCTCCGCGCTGGCCGGCGCCGGCCGGGAACTGGAGCACCGGGCCCGGCGGCACGGCCGTACGGACGCCGCCGCCCGGGCCCGCTCCCTGACCACGGAACTCCTCGCCCACCCCCTGCTCACGGGCGCCGGAACCCTCTCTGGTGCCGCCTTCCGGCGCCGCAGCTGCTGCCTGTACTACCGAGTGCCCGGCGGGGGCGTGTGCGGGGACTGTTGCTTCACACGGGCGCCTCGCTCTTCCCCACACGCGTCATCTGGGTGACCATGAAAGGGAACGACCGCTGAGAGCAGGGAGTTGCGGGTGCGAGTGGGACTGCTGACCCGGGAGTACCCGCCGGATGTGTACGGCGGTGCAGGCGTCCATGTGGAGTTCCTCGCCCGCGAGCTCAGACCGCTCGTCGACCTGGACGTGCACTGCTGGGGCGAGGGCCGTGCCGACGGTGTGCTGCGCCACCGGCCCTGGTCCGCCCTCGACGGCGCCAACGACGCGCTGCGCACCTTCTCCGTCGACCTCGCGATGGCCGCCGCCCTCGACGGCCGCGAACTGGTTCACTCCCACACCTGGTACGCCAACCTGGGCGGCCACCTCGCCAAGCTCCTGTACGGCATCCCGCACGTGATGACCGCGCATTCCCTGGAGCCGCTGCGCCCCTGGAAGGCCGAGCAGCTCGGCGGCGGCTACGAGCTGTCCGGCTGGGCCGAGCGCACCGCGATCGAGGCCGCCGACGCGGTGATCGCGGTCTCCGGGGCCATGCGCGAGGACATTCTCGGCTGCTACCCGGCGCTGGACCCCGGGAAGGTCCACGTCGTGCACAACGGCATCGACACGAGCCTGTACCGGCCCGACCTCGGCACGGACGCGCTGGACCGGATCGGCCTCGACCGCTCCCGCCCGTACGTGCTGTTCGTCGGCCGGATCACCCGCCAGAAGGGCGTGCCCCACCTGCTGCGCGCGGTGCGGGACATCGACCCGGCCGCGCAGGTGGTGCTGTGCGCGGGAGCCCCGGACACGCCGGAGATCGACCAGGAGTTCCGCGAGCTCTTCGGGGAGCTGAGCGGGGTCCGCGACGGTGTGTTCTGGATACCGAAGATGCTGCCGCGCCCGGAGGTGATCCAGCTTCTGACGCATGCCGCGCTGTTCGTCTGCCCCTCGGTGTACGAGCCGCTCGGCATCGTGAACCTGGAGGCGATGGCCTGCGGCACGCCGGTGGTGGCCTCGGCGGTCGGCGGCATTCCCGAGGTCGTGGACGACGGCAGGACCGGCCTGCTCGTCCAGGCCGGTGACGACTTCGAGGCGGATCTCGCCCGGGCGATGGACACCGTCCTGGGCGATCCGGCGGCCGCCCGGCGGATGGGTGAGGCCGGGCGGGAGCGGGCGGTCGGCGAGTTCGGCTGGGACGCCGTGGCCCGCCGCACGGTCCGGCTCTACGAGGAGATCGTCAAACAGGCATAGCCCGTCCTGCTCAGGGGCAGGCATCGGGAAATCGGCGTGAGGGGAGCGGCCATGCGTGGTGGTGGTCCTTCGGTCCTGGGGATCGTGCTGGCGGGCGGTGAGGGCAAGCGGCTGATGCCCCTGACCGCGGACCGTGCCAAACCGGCGGTGACCTTCGGCGGCACGTACCGTCTGGTCGACTTCGTCCTGTCCAACCTGGTCAACGCCGACGTGCTGCGCATCTGCGTCCTGACGCAGTACAAGTCGCACTCGCTGGACCGGCACATCACCATGACCTGGCGGATGTCCAACCTGCTCGGGAACTACGTCACGCCCGTGCCCGCCCAGCAGCGCCTCGGCCCGCGCTGGTACCTGGGCAGCGCCGACGCGATCCTGCAGTCGCTGAACTTGATCTACGACGAGCGCCCCGAGTACGTCGCCGTGTTCGGCGCCGACCACGTGTACCGCATGGACCCGCGTCAGATGCTCGCCCAGCACATCGAGAGCGGGGCGGGCGTGACGGTGGCCGGGATCCGGGTGCCGCGCACGGAGTCCTCGTCCTTCGGGGTGATCACGCCGGGTTCGGACGGGCTGACGGTGGACCGTTTCCTGGAGAAGCCGGCCGACCCGCCGGGGCTCGCGGACGACCCCGCCTGTGTCTTCGCTTCGATGGGCAACTACATCTTCACCACCAAGGCCCTGATCGAGGCGCTCAGGCGGGACGCCGAGGACGAGTCCTCCGTGCACGACATGGGCGGTTCGATCCTGCCCCAGCTCACCGAGCGGGGCGAGGCCGCGCTGTACGACTTCAGCGCCAACCACGTGCCCGGCGAGACCACCCGTGACCAGGGCTACTGGCGTGATGTCGGGACGCTGGACGCCTACTACGAGGCCCACATGGACCTGATCGCCGAGCGCCCCGCCTTCAACCTGTACAACCGCAGCTGGCCGATCTACACGCACTCGTACCAGCTCTCGCCGGCCCGCTTCAACGCGGGCGGTATCGCCAGTGAGTCCATCATCAGCGCGGGCTGCCTGGTGCGCGGGCAGGTCTCGCGGTCGGTGCTGTCGCCGGGTGTGGTGGTCGACCCGGGTGCCGTGGTGCAGGGTTCGGTGCTGCACGACAACGTGCACATCGGCCGGGGCGCGGTGGTGCGCGGCGCCGTCCTCGACAAGAACGTCGAGGTGCCGCCGGGCGCGACCATCGGCGTCAATCCGGAGCGGGACGCGGAGTTGTACACGGTGTCCAAGGGCGGGGTCATCGCGCTCGGGAAGGGCCAGCTGGTCACCTGAGGCGGTCCGGCCGCGCGACTTTGTCCTGCCTCTGGACGAAGAGCGGAATCCGTGTTGTCATGCCACTTCCTGTACATGACAACGTTGTTACGGAGGTTCCGTGCGTACCGGACGCCTCAGAAACCGGCTCGCGTTACTGCTCGCCGCGCTCCTCGCCCTCACCGGCCTGACCGCGGCCCCCGCCCTCGCGGACGACCCCGCCCCGATCCACGGCCTCAAGGGCGAGTACTACACCCACTCCGCCCCCGGCGCCTTCGACTTCCACACCCTCAAGGCGACGACCTTCGACCAGGACCTCGACTTCGACAACCTGGAGCCGCGCCTGAACTTCACCACCGGACGGTCCGACGACGTCAGCGTCCGCTGGACCGGGAAGCTCGTCCCGGAGAAGACCGGCCCGCACACCTTCTCGATCACCGGCGACAACGGCTTCCGCCTCTGGATCGACGGCGAACTCGCCATCGACCACTGGGTCGACGACTGGGACCGCGAACAGGCCTCCCGGCCCCTCGACCTCACAGCAGGCCGGTCCTACGACCTCAAGGTCGAGTACTTCGAGCACTACGGCGGCTCCAACCTCCACCTCCGCTGGACCCCGCCCGGCGCCGCCAAGGAACCCGTCCCGCGGTCGGCGTTCCGCCTCCCCGACGGTTTCGACTACGACGGAGCCCTCGCGGCCACCGTCCAGGCCACCGGCCGCACCCTGAAGCTCGACTTCGCCCAGCCCCTCACCGCGCCCCCGGCCGGCTTTACCGACCACCTGGACGCGGTGATCGGCGGCGCCGCATGGCCCCTGGGCCGGGCGCGCCTCGACCCCGCCGACCCCACGTCCCTCCTGGTGGCCCTCGAGGAGCCGGTCGTCGGCAACAAGACCGGCACGGCCCGCGGCACCGCCGACATCCGCTACGACGGCCAAGGCGGCCTCTCCGGCACCGATGGCAACGTTGTCAAGGAGTTCTGGAGCAGCGGTCCCAACCACTCCACGTACCAACTGCGCACCCGCTGGGCCGACGAGGTCGGACCGGGCAACGCCCTCCCGGAGTACCCCCGCCCGCAGCTGACCCGGGACGCCTGGCGCAGTCTCAACGGCCGCTGGCAGTTCGCCGCCGCCGAGCCGGGCGAGCAGCCGCCCGTCGGCAGGACCCTGACGGAGCGCATCCTCGTCCCGTATCCGGTGGAGTCCCAGCTCTCCGGCATCGAACGGCGCGAGGACCGCATGTGGTACCGCCGCACGTTCACCGTCCCCGCCGACTGGCACATCGGCTCCGGCAAGCGGCTCAGGCTCAACTTCGGGGCCGTCGACTGGCGCTCCGAGGTGTATGTCAACGGCACGAAGGTCACCACGCACGAGGGCGGCTACGACAAGTTCAGCGCCGACATCACCGACGCGCTGAAGCCCGGCCGCACCCAGGAGCTGATCGTCGGCGTGTACGACCCGACCGACGCGGCCTCCGGCGAGAACCCGCCGCTCGGCAAGCAGCGCCTGGACCCCAGCGGCATCTGGTACACCCCGTCCTCCGGCATCTGGCAGACGGTCTGGATGGAGCCCGTGGCCCGCGACCACGTGGACTCCCTCAAGATCACCCCCGACGTGGCCGGCGAGAAGGTCACCGTGGAGGCCCGGGGCGTCCGCGACGGCGTACCGGTCACGGCGACGGCGTACGAGGGCCGGCGCAAGGTGGCCACGGCGAGCGGGCGCACCGGGGCCCCGCTGACCCTGACCGTCCACGATCCGCACCTCTGGTCGCCCGACGACCCCTTCCTTTACAGGCTCGAGGTCAAGGTCGGCGCCGACCGGGTCGGCAGCTACTTCGGGATGCGCTCCATCGCCGTCGAGAAGATCGACGGCGTGCCGCGCACGGTCCTCAACGGCGAGCCGGTCTTCATGATGGCCACGCTCGACCAGGGCTTCTGGCCGGACGGCCTGCACACCGCGCCCACCGACGAGGCGCTGGCCTACGACCTGAAGGCGCACAAGCGGCTCGGCTTCAACTCCGTGCGCAAGCACATCAAGGTCGAGCCGGACCGCTGGTTCTACTGGGCCGACAGGCTCGGGCTGCTGGTGTGGCAGGACATGCCGGCGATGACGGCCGGGGTGAATCCGAGCGCGACGTCCCGCGCCCGCTACGAGCGTGAGATGAAGGAGATGATCGACGAGCACATCAGCAGCCCGTCGGTCGTCATGTGGGTGACCTTCAACGAGGGCTGGGGCCAGTACGACGTGGGCCGGGTCGCCGAGCAGGCCAAGGCCTGGGACCCGACCCGGCTGGTGAACGGCCAGTCCGGGCTGAACCTCGGCGCCGACGGCGGCACCGGCGACCTCATGGACGAGCACGGCTACCCCAGCCCCGCCCTGCCGCCCCGGCCGGACGGCGAGCGCGCCCTGGTCAGCGGCGAGTACGGCGGCCTGGGCCTCGCGGTGCCCGGCCACGCCTGGTCGGTCCAGCAGTCCTACGTCGACGTCGACCCGGCGACCTATACCGAGGACTACCTCACGAAGCTGGACGAGGTCCGGGCGCTGGTCTGCAAGGGCAGCAACGGCGCGGTGTACACCCAGATCGCGGACGTGGAGGGTGAGCTGAACGGCTTCCTCACGTACGACCGGGCCGTACTGAAACCCGACACCGTCAAGCTGAAGGCCGCGCACGAGGCGTTGATCCGTGACGCCTCCCGGGTGACTCCCACGGGGTGCCCGGCGGCGCAACCTGTGCTGAACTGACGGCAGATGCACCATAAGTCCCGCCCCCTTCACCGGGGCGGGACTTAATCTGCTGTTAACTGTACGTAGCGTGATCGTACTTGACCGTAATCGGCTGGGGGCGATTGACTGCTGGCCCACCCGTCGTCGACGCGAGGCAAGCCCTTGACTGCTGATCTGCTCGCTCCTCTCGACCTGGCGTTCTGGAACATCGAGTCCGCCGATCACCCGATGCACCTCGGTGCGCTCGGGATCTTCTCGGCGCACTCGCCCGCGGCGGGCGCCCACGCGGCCGATCTGCTCGCGGCCCGGGCCGCCGGTGTCCCCGGACTGCGGATGCGCATCCGTGACGTGTGGCAGCCGCTGCCCTCCGCCCTGCGCCGGCCCCTCGCCTTCGGCGGCGCGGCCCGGGAGGCGGACCGGGACTTCGACCCGCTGAACCATGTGCGGCTGCACGCCCCGACCGCCGACTTCCACGCGGTGGCGGGCCGGCTCATGGAGCGCCCCCTGGAGCGCGACCGGCCGCCCTGGGAGGCCCATGTGCTGCCGGGCGAGGACGGGGTCTGCTTCGCCGTGCTGTTCAAGTTCCACCACGCCCTGGCCGACGGGCTGCGGGCGCTGACCCTCGCCGCCGGCGTCATGGACCCCATGGACATGCCCGCCCCCCGGCCCCGCCCCGCCGAGACCCCGCGCGGCGTCCTGCCGGACGTGCGCGATCTCCCCGGCATGATGCGCGGCGCCCTGTCCGACATGAGCCGCGCGCTGGACATCGGCGCCTCCGTCGCCCGCTCCTCCCTCGACGTGCGCTCCACCCCCGCGCTCACCTGCGAGCCGAGCGGCACCCGCCGCACCGCCGGAGTGGTGCTCGACCTCGACGACGTGCACCGCGTCCGCAAGACCGTCGGCGGCACCGTCAACGACGTCCTCATCGCCGTTGTCGCGGGCGCCCTGCGCCGCTGGCTCGACGAGCGCGGCGACGGCAGCGAGGACGTCGCGCCCCGCGCCCTGATCCCCGTCTCCAAGCGCCGCCCGCGCACCGCGTACCCGCAGGGCAACCGGCTCTCCGGGTACCTGATACGGCTTCCGGTGGACGACCCCGACCCGCTGGCCCGCCTCGCCTCGGTCCGGGACGCCATGGACCGCAACAAGGACGCCGGCCCCAACCGGGGCGCGGGCGCCGTCGCCCTGCTCGCCGACCACGTCCCCGCCCTCGCCCACCGGCTGGGCGGCCCCCTGGTCGGCCAGGCGGCCCGGCTCTGGTTCGACCTCCTGGTGACCAGCGTGCCCCTGCCCAGTCTGGGCCTGACGCTCGGCGGCCACCCGCTCACGGCCGTCTTCCCCTTCGCCCCGCTGGCCCCCGGCCACTCCCTGGCGGTCGCGGTCTCCACGTACCGGGGCAGCGTGCACTACGGCCTCGTCGCCGACGGAGAGGCGGTCCCCGACCTCGATCTGTTCGCCACGGCCGTCTCGAAGGAGGTGGCGACGCTGATCAAGGCCTGCCGGTCGTGATCAAGGCGAGTTTGGCGGTGCGGCCCGGCGCTCCGTAAAATTCGCCCTTCGCAAGCGGGCGCGACCGGCGCGCGCGACGGCAGAGCAGGGAACGACAGCGGCGATGACGGTGACAGAGGACGGCCCGCAGGCCATGGACGAGGCGAGCGGGCTCTCGTACGGGCCCGGCATCGACCCGGAGCGGCTGGCCGTCTGCCTCAGCGTGCTCGAGGAACTCGACAAGCTGGAGGTCGACCACCCGGACGCCATCGCGGTGCGCCGGGCCACGGCCGGCGTCTACCGCACGGTCAAGCAGCGCCGGCGCCAGGAGCGCCGGGCCGCCAAGACCGCCCACGACAAGGCGGTCACGGAGGCCACGGCGACCGGCTCCGCCCAGCGCATCGACGACGAGACCGAGGGCCTGCTGCCCTCCTCGCCCACCGAGGAGGGCAGGATCGCCGGGATACTCCAGCGCCCGCGCTCCTGCTACACCTGCAAGGCCCGGTACGTGGAAGTCGACTACTTCTACCACCAGCTCTGTCCGGACTGCGCCCGCCAGAACCGCGAGAAGCGCGACGTCCGCGCCGACCTCACCGGCAAGCGCGCGCTGCTCACCGGCGGCCGGGCCAAGATCGGCATGTACATCGCGCTGAGGCTGCTGCGCGACGGCGCGCACACCACGATCACCACGCGTTTCCCGAAGGACGCCATCCGCCGCTTCAAGGCGATGGACGACTCCGCGGACTGGATGCACCGCCTGGAGGTCGTCGGCATCGACCTGCGCGACCCGGCCCAGGCCGTGGCCCTCGCCGACCGGATCGCCGATGCGGGCCCGCTCGACATCCTCGTCAACAACGCGACGCAGACGGTGCGCCGCCTGCCCTCCGCCTATGCCGCGCTGGTCGAGGGCGAGAGCGCCCCGCTGCCCGCCGGTGAGCTGCCCGCCCACCACGTCATCGGCGCCTTCAACTCCGGCGCGGTCGACGGCATCGCCGCGCTGCCCCTCGGCACGAGCGGACTCGACGCCCAGCAGGTCGCCGGCCTCGCCCTGGTCGCCGGCAACGCCAGCGTCGAGCGGCACCTGGACGGCACGGCGATCGACGCGGGCGGGCTCGTGCCCGACGTGGTCGACTCCAACACCTGGGTGCAGACGATCGAGCAGATCTCGCCCGTCGAGCTGCTGGAGACGCAGCTGTGCAACTACACGGCGCCGTTCATCCTGATCAGCAAGTTGCGGCCGGCCATGGCCGAGGCCGCGAAGAAGGCGGAGAGCGGGCGCGCGTACGTGGTGAACGTCTCCGCGATGGAGGGGGTCTTCGGGCGCGGGTACAAGGGCGCAGGGCATCCGAACACCAATGCAGCGAAGGCCGCGATGAACATGGTGACGCGGACCAGCGCGCAGGAGATGTTCCAGACCGACGGCATTCTGATGACCTCGGTGGACACGGGCTGGATCACGGACGAGCGGCCGCACTACGACAAGCTGCGGCTCGCCGAGGCCGGGTTCCACGCGCCGCTCGACCTGGTCGACGGTGCGGCCCGGGTCTACGACCCGATCGTGCGGGGCGAGGCGGGGGAGGACCTGTACGGGGTCTTCCTGAAGGACTACGCGCCCGGGAAGTGGTAGCCGCCCGCTTCCCGTGACACGTCGTCAGCCGACGGCTCCGAGACGGGAGTTGCGTGCCGCGGGCAGCTGGAGGGACCGTGCGCCGGTCATCCGGGGCCCCGGCGTCGAAACCGGCCGTGCGGCCCTCCTCGGACACCTGGCACAGGGTGAGGAGGCCGTCGCCGGCCGCAGCGGCCCGCCGGCGGGCCGCACCCGACCCGCGGCCTGGAGCTCCTTGCCGGCCGGGCGGCCACGGCGCAGCGGCGCGGCGATGCGCACCGCGTGGTCGTGCGGTCGACGGCGGGCGGGCCCGGGCCGGGGCGTCCGTGAGGCCGCGACACAGTCAACGGCGCCTGAGCTGCGCAACCGGCTGGAAAGCGCCATCGCCGACCTACGCCGTTCGAGTGATTCGCAAAACGCCCTTCTGTCCACAAACCCGTACGTGAACACGAGTTGACCTACGGATGACGCGCGATCGTTACCGGTTGTTTTCAGCCCCATCGAGCGGGGCCCCGCTCATTTGGTTAGTCTGATGCGGACGGACACCAGCACGGGGTCCTACCCACACCCATGGTCCGTCATGGGACCAGCCGGTTCACCACGGCCTGCTCTCCCGTGAGTCGACCGGCGCCACCGCGTCCGAACTGCTTTTGACATAGAGGCCCGAGCGGGCGTCAGGCGCAGCAGGACCGGCGCGTACGTCCCGAGGGTGACCGACACATAAGGAGTGCGCGGTGACACCGGAGAAGACGAATCGCGATCAGCGCCCCAAGGAACGCGGCGAGCGCGCCGGCCGACGGGTCGACGAGCTCGGCAGCCTCGACGTGTGGGCCCGTTCGGCCCCCATCCGCCTCGCGGGCTACGAGGAGGACCTCGCAGAGCCCCACATCCTGCCCAGCGTCGACTGACGGGCGGGCAGCCCCCACCGCGATCGCAGCGCATGGGCGTGCCAGACTCACGACCATGCTGATCAGGCAAGCAAAGGCCGACGACTGGCCTCGCATCTGGCCGTTCTGGCACCGCATCGTCGCCGCGGGCGAGACCTACGCATGGGACCCGGGCACCTCCGAGGAGGAGGCCCGGGTCCTGTGGATGAACCCGGCGAAACGCGTCTACGTCGTCGAGGACGACCACGGCGGCGTCGTCGCCTCCGCCTACCTCACCCCCAACTACGGTGGCCCGGCCGCCGGCATCGCCAACGCCGGCTTCATGGTCGACCCCGGTCAGGGCGGCCGGGGCTACGGCCGGGCCCTCGCCGAACACCTCCTGGCCGAAGCCCGGGCCGCCGGCTACCGGGGCATGGTGTTCAACGCCGTCGTCGAGACCAACCCGGCCGTGACACTGTGGACGTCCCTCGGCTTCACGATCCTCGGCACGGTGCCCGACGCGTTCGACCACCCCCGGCACGGCCGGGTGGGGCTGCACATCATGTACCGGGCGTTGTAGACGGACCGGGCGGCCGCGGCTCTCAGGGCCGGGCGTACGGCCGGGTCATGATCTCCATGTTGTGGCCGTCCGGGTCGTCGAAGTAGGCGCCGCGACCGCCGAAGAGGTCGTTGACCCGGCCGGGCCGCGTGTGGCTCGGGTCGGCGTAGTAGGTGACACCGATCGCCTCCAGACGGCCGATCATGCCGTCGAACTGCTCCTCGGGCACGAGGAACGCGTAGTGCTGCGGCTGGATCGGCTCGTCGGTCTTCTCGTAGTAGTCGAGGGTCACGCCGTTGCCCAGGTCGACGGGCAGGAACGGGCCGAAGGGGGCGCCGACCTCCAGCCCCAGGACGGCCGCGAGGAACTCCGCCGACAACTGGCGGTGGGAGGCGTAGACGGCGGTGTGATTCAGGTGGGCGACCGTGGTCGGCAGTTCGGTGGAGCGCAGGGTGTCGGACATACGTGGGTTCGTCTCCGGGTCTCGGGGTCCGTGATGAAGCGCCTCTGAAGGGCGCGGGATGAAGACACGGAGGCGAGAGGCGGGGCGCGTGCCCTCTCCGGCTCTCGGACGGGGCCGGGCGGGGTCACCCCCGCCGCGCTCACGTCGAGGCCGGGCGCCTCACTCGTGCATGGCCTACGGCCGACCCGGCAGTCACCCGGCCGACCTTAGTCCATGGGCGCCGTACGCTGCCACGGGTTTCGTTCCTCCAGCTGCCCGGCCAGATCCAGGAGTTGCGACTCCGTGCCGGGACGGCCCACCAGCTGCACGGCACATGGGGCGCCGGAGGGGAGAGTGCCGCAGGGGACGGACATGGCCGGCCAGCCGGTCAGGTTCCACGGAGGCGTCAGAGGCGAGTAGTTCGTGTTCGCCAGCACATTGCTCAGCCAGCCCCGCTCGTGCCACGGCCCGGCCTTCGGGGAGCGGCGGGCGAGCGCGGGCGTGAGCAGCACGTCGTGCTCGGCGAAGAACGGCTCCAGCCGCCGGCGCAGCTGCTCCCGGCCCGCCCCGGAGCTCACGGTGCGCAGGAAGAGCCGGCCGAGCCCGGCGTGGACGCGGGTACGCCGGGTCAGCAGCCGGGGGTCGAGGGGCCGGGCGTCCGCGGCGGTGCCCGCCGTCCAGTGGGCCAGGGAGGTCGTGGCGAGGGACATCGGGTAGGGCGGGTCGGCGCGCCGGACCTGATGGCCCGCCCTCATCAGCAGTCCGGCCGCGTCCCGGGCGGCCGCCGCGTACGGGCGGCTGACGGCGACACCGGCCAGCGGACTGCGCAGCGACACCGCGACCCGCAGGACGCCCGGCGCGGACACGGGGCCGGGTTCGGTGCCGGCGAGGACCGAGAACATCAGGCGGGCGTCCTCGACCGTCGTGGCGAGCGGCCCGTTCTCCGACATGCCGAACCAGGTGCTGTCCCCTTCACCGGTCGGGACCACTCCCCGCCCCGGTTTGATGGTGACGAGGCCGCAGTTGGCGGCCGGGATGCGCAAGGAGCCCATGCCGTCGTTGCCGAGGGCGATCGGCACCATCCCGGCGGCGACGGCGGCCGCGCTGCCGCCCGACGAACCACCCGCCGAACGCGAAGGGTCCCACGGGTTGCGGGCGATGCCCAGCACACCGTCCGTGGTGCCGAAGACGCACAGTTCGGGGACGTTCGTCAGGCCTACGACCACCGCGCCCGCCGCCCGCAGCCTGGCCACCGTCACATGGTCCTGTGCGGCCGGCGTGTCCGGTGTCGCGGCCGAGCCGATCCGCCGGGACTCACCGCGCACGGCGAGATTGTCCTTGACGGCCACGGGCACCCCGGCCAGCGGCAGTTCCGCGAAGTCGCCGCGCGCCGCCACCTCGTCGGCCTCGGCCAGGGCCGCCTCGGCGCGCACCGCGCGGAAGGCCCCGACCCGGGCGTCGAGCCGCTCGATCCGCGCCAGGTGCTCGGCGACCACCTCGCGCGGCGTCACCCGCTTGTCGCGTACGGCGGCGGATATCTCGGCGGCGGTGCGGCCGGCCCAGGTGGTCACAGCGGCTCCTCGGAGGGGGGAGGGCGGACTTACTGACGAGTACGTAGGGAGAACTGTGCACCCGGTGAAGGCCGTGCGTCGAGGTCGCCGGCCATGCCGGGGCCGGGCCGATGCCGAGGGCGGGGGCCCTGCGGCGGCCGGTTCAGCGCAGATGGCGCTCGAGGAAGGCCTCGGTGACGTCCATCGAGGCCGCCCACTTCGGCCCGAACGTGTGCCCCTCGCCGGTGACCGTGCGGAGCTCGACGTCCTTGCCCGCCTTCTCGAACACGGCGGCGGCCTCGCGTGACCAGGGCAGGGGGCAGGTGTCGTCCGCGGTCCCGTGCTGGATCAGCAGGGGCTCGGTCATGCGGTCGGCATGGGTGAGAGGGGAGACGCCGCGCCAGAACGCCGGGTTCTCCTCGGGCGTGCCGTGCTCGTCCTCGATCTCGGTGACGAGCGGGTCACCGTCAGGCCGCTGGAAGTGGTCGATGTTCTCCTGCGGCCGCGCGCTGACCGGGGCGTACGCGACCGCCGCGTCGAACAGACCGGGCGCCACGACCAGTGTGTTGTACACGACCCCGCCGCCCATGGACCGCCCGAACAGCCCGATGCGGTCGCCGTCGATCTCGGGGCGACCGGAGTCGCGCAGGGCCAGGGCGGCGCCGATGACGTCCTCGGTGTAGCCGAGCCGCAGGTTCACGTCGTTGTCGGGGTCCTCGTCGGAGCGGGCGTGGTTGCGGTAGTCGGTGTGCAGGACGACGTAGCCGCCGCGGGCCAGACGGTCCTGCTCGCGGGGCATGCCCTGGCCGCTGAAGTAGACGTCCGGGTCGATGTAGCCGTGCGCCAGCACCAGCGCCGGGAAGGGGCCCTCGCCCTGCGGGATGTTCATGATCCCCGAGATCGTCAGGCCGTTCGCCTCGTAGGTGACGGCGTAGCGGGTGTAGGCGGAGGTACGGTCGAGCACCGCGCCGAGGCGCAGGCCGGAGCCGGTGTGCTCGCGCTGCATCAGAGCCCGGAGGGAGACGGGGTCGGCCGGGGTGGGGGAGGGCGTGCCGCGGGGGCTCTCACCGGTGGCCCGGGCCGTCGTCACGGAGGTCTCGGGCGCGCTGCCCTCCGCACCGCCGGTGCAGCCCGTCGCGAGGGCCAGCAGCAGTCCGGCGGCCGCGCAGGCGGTGCCCCGAAGCCGCATACGGTCCAGTGTGACCCCGTCGGCCACGGGAGGGTAGCTCTGACCGGGACCGCGTCCCGCCGGAGGGCAGAGGGAGACGCAGGTCACATGCGTCCGTGTCACATCGTGATGGGCCGCTGCCTCATAGGGGTGTACGCACCGACAACGGCAGAGGAGCTCACCATGAGCGCACGACTGGACATCTTCGCCACCCCGAGCGCGAGCAAGCTCGTCAAGCAGTTCACCGCCGTGGGGCGGCTGGTGGTGGAGTCACCGCTGCCGGCCGCCACACGGGAGCTGGTCTCGCTGCGGGTGAGCCAGATCAACGGATGCGCGGTCTGCGTCGACATGCACACCAAGGAGGCCACCGCCGCGGGCGAGAGTGCCGTACGTCTCCACCTGGTCGCGGCGTGGCGGGAGGCCACGGTCTTCACCGAGGCCGAGCGCGCCGCGCTGGAGCTGGCCGAGCAGGGGACCCGGATCGCGGACGGCGCCGGCGGAGTGCCGGACGACGTGTGGGAGCGGGCCGCCAAGCACTACGACGAGGAAGGGCTCATGGCGCTGGTGACCCTGATCGCCTTCATGAACACGGCGAACCGGCTGAACGTGATACTCGAGCAGCCGGCGGGCGACTACCAGCCCGGCCAGTTCAAGTAACCGCGAAGCACCGGGCCCTGGGATGGTGATCCTAGGGCCCGAGCTGTGCCCGCAGCCACTCCTCCACCTCGCCCACGTGCGCGGCCGCCGCCGCGCGGGCCGCCTCCGGGTCGTGGGCCGCCAGGGCCCGGTGGATCGCGGCGTGCTCGCGGCGGGTGCGGGCGAAGGCGCCCTCCTCCTGGTAGCCGCGCCAGACCCGGGCGCGGAACGTCCGTGAGGACAGGCCCTCCAGGATCGCGGCCATGGTCTCGTTGCCCGCGGCCGCCGCGATCACCCGGTGGAAGGCCAGGTCGTGGGCGAGGATCTCCTCCGGATCGTCGGTGGCGTTCATCGCCGCCAGGTGCTTGTCCACCTCGGCCAGCTGGTCCGCGGTGATCCGCGCGGCGGCCAGCGCCGTCGCCGTCGACTCCAGGATCCGACGGATCTCCAGCAGCTCCACCAGTTGCGGTCCGCGCGACAGATCGGCCACGACCCCGAAGGTCTCCAGCAGGTCGCCGGCCTCCAGCTGCGTCACGTAGATGCCCGAGCCGTGCCGGGCCTCCAGCACGCCCAGCACCGTGAGCGCGCGGATCGCCTCCCGAATCGAGCTGCGGGAGATGCCGAGCTGGGCGGCCAGGTCGCGCTCGGTCGGCAACCGCTGGCCCGGCTCCAGGCGGCCCTCGCCGATCATCGCCTTGATCCGCTCGATGGCGCGCTGCGTCACTGTGCCCTTCTGCGGGGCTGTCTCGTCGTCCACGCCATTCCTCCGATCCCTGCGCTCGGGCGCAGTCTAACCAGCAGGGTGGTCGGACCACTATGGGCCAGAAGCGCGAAAAACCGCGCCGGAGGGTGTTCTGACGGGGAAGTGGTCTGATAAGTATGCGGGCATCTGCTCGAACACCGGTCGATGGGAGCCCCCTGAGATGCCCGGAAGCACAGTGCGGAAGCGCAACACGTCCCGGACCCTCGGCGCGGCGGTCCTGGCCGCCGGAGCCTCCCTGGTGCTCGCCGCCTGCGGCAGCACCAAGGACACCGGCGCCGCCGGGGCCGGAGGCGGTGACGGCACCGGCAAGGTCGGGGTGGTGCTGCCCCTGCTGACCTCGCCGTTCTGGCAGTCGTACAACGACTACGTGCCCAGGATGGCGAAGTCCGAGGGCGTGGACGCGATGAAGACCGTCAACTCCAACAGCGACCCCTCGCAGCAGATCACCGACATCAACAACCAGCTGAACCAGGGCGTCGAGGGACTGGTGGTCGCCCCGCTGGACAGCGCCGCCATCGAGGCGGGCCTCGACCAGGCCGAACGCAAGGGCGTCCCGGTCGTCGCCGTGGACGTGGCGCCCGACAAGGGCAAGGTCGCCATGGTGGTCCGGGCGGACAACGTCGCGTACGGCGAGAAGGCCTGCCAGTACCTCGGCGAGCACCTCACCTCCGGCAAGGTCGTGCAGATCATGGGCGACCTCGCCTCGGTCAACGGCCGCGACCGCTCCGAGGCGTTCCGCGCCTGTGTGAAGAAGAACTTCCCGAAGCTGAAGGTCCTCGAGATCCCGGCCAAGTGGGAGTCCGACACGGCGGCCTCCAAGCTCGACACCCTCCTCAACGCCAACCCCGACATCAAGGGCATCTACATGCAGGCGGGCGGCGTCTACCTCGCCCCGACGCTCCAGACCCTCAAGTCCAAGGGCATGCTGAAGAAGGCCGGGCAGCCGGGACACATCGCCATCGTCTCCAACGACGGCATCCCGCAGGAGTTCGACGCGATCCGCAGGGGCGAGATCGACGCGACCGTCTCCCAGCCCGCCGACGCCTACGCCAAGTACGGCATGTACTACATCAAGGCGGCGATGCAGGGGAAGACGTTCAAGCCCGGCCCGACGGACCACGACTCGACCATCGTCGAGCTGCCCAGCGGCATCCTGGAGGACCAGCTGCCCGCGCCGCTGGTCACCAAGGACAACGTCGACGACCCCGAGCTCTGGGGCAACACGGTCACATGACGACGTCACTCGTGGAAGCGCGGGGCGTCGTCAAGCGCTACGGCCCCACCACCGCCCTCGCCGACGGCCGGCTCACCGTCCTGCCGGGCGAGTCCCACGCCCTCGTCGGCCGCAACGGCGCCGGCAAGTCGACCCTGGTGCGCATCCTCACCGGCCTCCAGGCCCCCGACGAGGGCACCGTCCGCTTCGACGGCGAACCCGCGCCCCCGCTCACCGACCGGGACGCCTGGCGCCGCAAGGTCGCCTGCGTCTACCAGCACCCGACGGTCGTCCCCGAACTGACCGTCGCCGAGAACCTGTTCATCAACCGGCAGCCGCTCCGCCGGGGCTTCATCAGCTGGCGCCGGCTGCGGTCCGAAGCAGCCGCCCTGCTCGCCACCTGGGACGTGCGCGTCGACCCCGAGGCCCGCACCGCCGACCTCAAGGTCGAGGACCGGCAGATGGTGGAGATCGCCCGGGCCCTGAGCTTCGGCGCCCGCTTCATCGTCCTGGACGAACCCACCGCCCAGCTCGACAACCGGGAGATAGAGCGCCTCTTCACCCGGATGCGGGCCTTGCAGGACGCGGGCGTCACCTTCCTGTTCATCTCGCACCACCTCCAGGAGGTGTACGAGGTCTGCCAGACCGTCACGGTCCTGCGTGACGCCCGCTGGATCACCACCGCACCCGTCGCCGACCTTCCGCGCCAGGCGCTGGTGGAGGCGATGGCGGGGGAGACGATCGCCGAACAGGCCGAGCGGCGGCGGACCGTCGAGCCCGCGGGCCCCGTGCTCCTCGACGTCCGCGGCCTCCGTTCGACGGCCTACGAGAACGTCGACCTCACCGTGCGCCGCGGGGAGGTCGTCGGACTCGCCGGGTCCAGCGCCAGCGGCAAGATCGAGCTGGCCGAGACCTTCGCGGGACTGCACACACCCACCGGCGGGACGGCCCGGCTGGAGGGGGCGCCGCTGCCGTTCGGCGACGTCCGGGGGGCCCTCGAAGCCGGGGTCGGATTCGTGCCCCGCGACCGGCACGAGCAGGGTCTGGTCTTCGGCATGTCCATCGGCGACAACGCCACCCTCAGCGTGCTGGAACGGCTCGGCCGCTTCGGCTTCGTCGGTACCGACCGCAAACGGGGCGTCGCCACCGCGCTGATCGAGCGGCTCGACATCCACGCCGAGGGCCCCGAGCAACCCGTGTCGGACCTGTCCGGCGGCAACGCGCAGAAGGTCGTCATGGCCCGGGCCCTCGCCTCCGGCCCGCGGCTCCTGGTCCTCGTCAACCCGACCGCGGGCGTCGACGTGAAGTCCAAGGAGTCCCTGCTCGCCCGCGTCGACAGCGCCCGCGAGGACGGTACCGCCGTACTCGTCGTCTCCGACGAGCTCGACGACCTCAGGCGCTGCGACCGCGTCCTCGTCCTCTTCCACGGCCGTGTCGTCGCCGAGCACCCGGCGGGCTGGCGCGACCACGAGCTGATCGCCTCCATCGAAGGAGTGGACCATGGCTGACACCAAGGCCCCGCCGGTGAAGCCGGTGCTCGTGACCGGCACCGGGTCGGCGAGGACCGTGCTGTTGCGCAGGGCCCGCGAACTGGCCCTCGTGCCCGCCTTGTTGCTGCTCATGGTGCTCGGCACGATCGTCAACGACTCGTTCCTCACCGAGCGCAACCTGATCTCGATCCTCGGCGCCTCCGCCGCCCTCGCGATGGTCGTGCTCGCGGAGTCGCTCGTCCTCATCACCGGCAAGTTCGACCTGTCCCTGGAATCGGTGGTCGGCATCGCGCCCGCCGTCGGAGCGCTGCTGGTGCTCCCCGCCGCCCAGTCCGGGTGGGGCACCGAATTCCCCGCCGCGTTCGCGCTGTCGGCGGTCCTGGTCGCGGGCGCGGCCGTCGGCGCCTTCAACGGCGTCCTGGTCGTGAAGTTCAAGCTCAACGCGTTCATCGTGACGCTGGCGATGCTGATCGTGCTGCGCGGCCTGCTGGTCGGCGCGACCAAGGGCAAGACGCTGTTCGGCATGCCCGACAGCTTCTACGCGCTGGCCACCACCACCTTCCTCACCGTCCCGCTGTCGGTGTGGATCGCCGCGATCGCCTTCGCGGTCGCCGGGCTGGTCCTGAAGTACCACCGGGTCGGACGCGCCCTGTACGCCATCGGCGGCAACGCGGACGCGGCCCGGGCGGCGGGCATCCGCGTGGAGCGCGTCATGCTCGGCGTGTTCGTCGTCGCGGGCGTCCTCGCCGCGGTCGGCGGCATCATGCAGACCGGCTACGTCGGCGCGATCAGCGCCAACCAGGGCCAGAACATGATCTTCACCGTGTTCGCGGCCGCGGTGATCGGCGGCATCGCCCTCGACGGCGGCAAAGGCACCATGTTCGGCGCCCTCACCGGCGTACTCCTGCTGGGGGTCGTGCAGAACCTGCTCACTCTCGCGCAGGTGCCGTCGTTCTGGATCCAGGCCATCTACGGCGGGATCATCCTGGTCGCCCTCATGATCGCCCGGGTCACCACCGGCCGCGCCCAGGACTGACCTCCCCGCCCCCGCACCCGACCCGAAAGGACCTCCGTGTCCCCGACGCCCGCCCGCATCACCGCGGTCGACACCCACGACATCCGTTTCCCCACCTCGCGCGAGCTCGACGGCTCGGACGCGATGAACCCGGACCCCGACTACTCGGCGGCCTACGTCGTCCTGCGCACGGACGCTGCCGACGGACACGAGGGGCACGGATTCGCCTTCACCATCGGGCGGGGCAACGAGGTGCAGGTCGCCGCGATCGAGGCGCTGCGCGGACACCTGGTGGGCCGTGACCTGGACGAGCTGTGCGCCGACCCCTCCCTCCTCAACCGCGACCTGATCGGCGACAGTCAGCTGCGCTGGCTGGGACCCGAGAAGGGCGTGATGCACATGGCGATCGGCGCCGTCGTCAACGCCGTGTGGGATCTGGCCGCCAAGCGCGCCGGCCTGCCGCTGTGGCGGCTGCTCGCCGAGGCCGAACCCGAATGGCTCGTGCGCCAGGTCGACTTCCGCTACCTCACCGACGCCCTCACCCCCGAGGAGGCCCTGACCCTCCTGCGCGAGGGCCGGAAGGGCGCCGAGGAGCGCACCGCCCGCCTGCTGGAGAACGGCTACCCCGCCTACACCACCTCGCCCGGCTGGCTCGGCTACGACGACGAGAAGCTGACCCGGCTCGCGGCCGAGGCCGTCGCCGCCGGCTTCCGGCAGATCAAACTCAAGGTCGGCGCCGACCTCGACGACGACATCCGCCGCTGCCGCGTGGCGCGTTCGGTCATCGGCCCGGACCTGCGCATGGCCGTCGACGCCAACCAGCGCTGGGACGTCGACGAGGCGATCCGCTGGACCAAGGCCCTCGCCGAGTTCGACCCGTACTGGATCGAGGAACCCACCAGCCCCGACGACATCCTCGGCCACGCGGCGATCCGGCGGGCCGTCGCCCCCGTGAAGGTCGCCTCGGGCGAGCACGTGCAGAACCGGATCGTCTTCAAGCAGCTCCTCCAGGCGGGCGCGCTGGACGTCGTCCAGATCGACGCGGCCCGCGTCGGCGGCGTCCCCGAGAACCTCGCGATCCTGCTGCTCGCCGCCAAGTTCGGCGTACCGGTCTGCCCGCACGCGGGCGGCGTCGGCCTGTGCGAACTCGTCCAGCACCTGTCGATGTTCGACTACGTGGCCCTCACCGGCACCACCGAGGACCGCGTCATCGAGTACGTCGACCATCTGCACGACCACTTCCTCGACCCGGTGGCGATCCGCGAAGGTCACTACACGGCACCCACCGCGCCGGGCTTCTCGGCGGCCATGCGGCCCGAGTCGCTGGCGCGGTACACCTACCCGGGCGGCGAGTTCTGGGCCGCCGACCTCCGGAAGGGGCAGGTCGCATGAGTGACTTCGAGGGCCTGAAGGCCCTGGTGACGGGCGGGGCCTCCGGCATCGGCCGGGCCACCGCCGAGCTTCTCGCCGAGCGCGGTGCGCGGGTCGCCGTCCTCGACCTGGACCCGTCGCCGGTCGACGAGCCACTGCTCGGCCACCGTGCGGACGTCACCGACGACGCGTCCGTGCGCGAGGCCGTCGCGGCCGCGGTCGCCGGCCTGGGCGGCCTGGACGTTCTGATCAACAACGCCGGCATCGGCGCCCAGGGCACCGTCGAGGACAACCCCGACGACGAATGGCACCGCGTCTACGACGTCAACGTGCTCGGCATCGTCCGCACCACCCGCGTCTGCCTGCCCCACCTGCGTGCCTCCGCGCACGCGGCGATCGTCAACACCTGCTCCATCGCCGCCACCGCGGGCCTGCCGCAGCGCGCCCTGTACAGCGCCACCAAGGGCGCGGTGTACTCCCTCACCCTCGCCATGGCCGCCGACCACGTCCGCGAGGGCATCCGCGTCAACTGCGTCAACCCGGGCACCGTCGACACCCCTTGGGTCGGCCGCCTCCTCGACGCGGCGCCCGACCCGGCCGCCGAACGCGCAGCCCTGGAAGCCCGCCAGCCCACCGGCCGACTCGTCTCGGCGGCCGAGGTCGCGGGTGCCGTCGCCTACCTGGCGAGCCCCCTGTCCGGCGCCACCACCGGCACCGCGCTCGCCGTCGACGGCGGCATGCAGGGCCTGCGGCTGCGCCCGGTGGCCTGGTGAACCGGCTCGGCCGCAGCGCCGTCGAGGTCAGCGCCCTGTCCTTCGGCGGCGCCGCCATCGGCAACCTGTACACCGAGGTCGGCGGGGAACAGGCACACGAGGCCGTGGACGCCGCCTGGCAGCGGGGCATCCGCTACTTCGACACCGCCCCCCACTACGGACTCGGCCTGTCCGAACGCCGCCTCGGCGCCGCCCTGCGCGACCGGCCCCGCGACCGGTACACCCTCTCCACCAAGGTCGGCCGCCGCCTGGAGCCCTCGGACGGCGCAGGCGACGACCTTGCGGGCGGCTTCGCCGTGCCCGCCACCCACCGCCGCGTGTGGGACTTCAGCGCCGACGGCATCCGCCGCACCCTGGAGTCCAGTCTGGAACGCCTCGGCCTCGACCGGGTCGACGTCGTCTACCTCCACGACCCCGACGAGCACGCCGAAGCGGCCTTCCGTGAGGGCTACCCCGCCCTGGAGAAGCTCCGCTCCGAGGGTGTGGTCGGCGCGATCGGCGCCGGGATGAACCAGGCGGAGATGCTCACCCGCTTCGTCCGGGACACCGACGTCGACGTGGTGCTGTGCGCCGGCCGCTACACCCTGCTCGACCAGAGCGCCCTGACCGGCCTGCTGCCCGCGGCCCACGAACGCGGTACGTCCGTCGTCATCGGCGGCGCCTTCAACTCCGGTCTGCTGGCGAATCCGCAGCCGGGCGCCAAGTACAACTACACCGTCGCACCCTCCGACCTGGTCCAGCGGGCGCTGCGCCTGAAGTCCGTCGCCCACCGCCACGGCACCACGCTGCGCGCCGCCGCCCTGGCCTTCTGCGCCGCCCACCCGGCCGTCGCCAGCGTCCTCGTCGGCGCCCGTTCGGCACTCGAAGTGCGCGACTGCGCCCACCAGTTCGCCGCGCGGGTGCCCGCCGCGTTCTGGCAGGAACTGCGCGCCAAGGGCCTGCTGCCCGCCGACGCCCCCGTGCCCGCCGAGGCGCCGTCGAAGGAGCCGTCATGAGAGTCGCCCTGCACACCAAGGTGCGCGCCGACCGCGTCGCCGCGTACGAGGCCGCCCACCGCGAGGTCCCGGAGGAACTCACCGCCGCCATCCACGCGGCCGGCGCCACCTCCTGGACCATCTGGAGGAGCGGCACCGACCTGTTCCACGTCCTGGAATGCGAGGACTACGCCCGACTCCTCGCCGAACTGGAGACACTGCCGGTCAACGTCGCCTGGCAGGCCCGCATGGCCGAGTTGCTGGACGTCGTGCACGACTACTCCGGCGAGGGCGCGGACGCCGGCCTGCCCGTCGTGTGGGAGCTGCCGTCATGACCGTCGTCGACGCCCACCACCATGTCTGGGACCTGTCCGTGCGGGACCAGGACTGGATCGGGGAAGGCAGCCCGATCCGGCGCGACTTCACCATGAAGCATCTCGCACCCGAGGCCCGCGAGGCGGGCGTCGACCGCACGGTCCTCGTCCAGACCGTCACCGTCCCCGAGGAGACCCCGGAGTTCCTGGCCCTGGCCGACGAGTACGACCTGATCGCGGGAGTCGTCGGCTGGACCGACCTCACCCGCCCCGACGTGGCCGGCGAACTGGCCCGGCTGCGGGAACTCCCCGGCGGCCGGTACCTCAAGGGCATCCGCCACCAGGTCCAGGGCGAACCCGACCCGGACTGGCTGCTCCGCCCGGACGTACACCGCGGACTGACCGCCGTCGCCGACGCCGGGCTGGTCTACGACCTCGTGGTCCTGCCCCACCAGCTCCCGGCCTGCGCACGGGCCGCCGCCTCCCTGCCCGGCCTCACGTTCGTCCTCGACCACCTGGGCAAGCCGCCCATCGCCTCCGGCCTGCTCGAACCCTGGGCGTCCGGCCTGCGCGCCCTCGCCGCCCTGCCCAACACGGTCGCCAAACTGTCCGGGCTGGTCACCGAGGCAGACCTCGCCTCCTGGACCGTCGAGGACCTGCGCCCCTGGGCCGACGTGGCCCTGGACGCCTTCGGGCCCGGCCGCCTGATGTACGGCTCGGACTGGCCGGTGTCCACCCTGGGCGCCGCGTACGGCGACATCCTGCGGTCCACGCGCCGGCTGACCGACCCGCACGATCACGCACAGATCTTCGCCACCACCGCCACCCGCGTCTACGGCCTCTGAACCGGCCCCGCCAGCCGCGTCGGCGGCAGGTACTCCCGTACGAACGTCCGCTCCCAGCACGCGCCCGTCTCCCGCAGCTCGCGCCACGTCGTGCAGCGGTAGCGGAACAGGCGGGCGCGCACGTACCGCGGGGGCTCGTCCGGCGGGAACGGCGAGCGGCGCAGCAGCTTCAGGGTGTCCCGGTCGTTCTCCAGCAGCCGCTCCACCAGCGTGCCGAACCAGGGCTCGGCATAGGCGGGGGAGAGGGCCGCGAACCACATCAGCCAGTCGAGCCGCAGATGGTAGGGCGCGAACTGACGCGGCCAGCGCCGGGGATCACCCGGCTTGCCCTTGAACTCGTACTCCCGCCAGCCCGAGTCGGCACGCGGTACGTCGTCCGAGGTGCCCTCCACCACCACCTCGTACCGCACCCGGCTCACACTGCCGAACGCCCCGTAGGTGTTGACCAGGTGGAGCGGGTCGAAGGAGCGGTTCATGACCTGGCGGCGGGAGAGCATGTTGCGGACGGGCCGGTAGCTGAGGCCCACCAGCAGCGCGGACACCGCGAGCACCACCACGACGTACCAGAGCGGGGCGTCGGGCACGTCCGGCGGATCGGCCGGGAACCGCACCGCCGACAGGGCCAGCACGATCGTGATCCAGTTCAGCCACGCGAAGTTGCCCGACAGCACCAGCCACAGCTGGGTGACGATCATCAGCGACGCGGCGGCCGTCGCGACCGGCTGCGGAGTGAACAGCAGGAAAGGCACCACGAGTTGGGTGACGTGGTTCGCGGCCACCTCAACCCGGTGCAGGGGCCTGGGCAGATGATGGAAGAACCAGCTCAGCGGGCCCGGCATCGGCTGGGTCTCGTGATGGTGGTCCAGGCACGTCAGCTTCCGCCAGCACGCGTCGCCGCGCATCTTGATCAGGCCCGCGCCGAACTCCACGCGGAACAGGATCCACCGCAGCAGGAACAGCACGACGACCGGCGGGGCCACCTCGTCGTTGCCGAGGAACACGGCGAGGAAACCGACCTCCAGCAGCAGTGACTCCCAGCCGAACGAGTACCACGTCTGCCCGACGTTGACGATCGACAGGTACAGCGCCCACGGCACCAGCCACAGCAGCATGCCGCCCCACAGCGGCAGCAGCGAGTCCAGCCCGGCCAGCAGGGCCGCCGACACCGCGCAGCCCGCCCAGGCGCAGAGCGCGAAGAAGCGGTCCGAGTAGTGCAGCTGGAACAGGCTCGGCGCCCGCCCGAACGGCACCCGCTCCACGAACCGCGGCACCGGCAGCATGCCGCGCCGCCCGATCAGCGCGCGGAACTGGAGCGCCGCCGTCAGGAACGCCACCAGGTACACGGCGGCCAGCGCCCGCTGGAAGACCAGCCGGGTCAGCCAGTAGTCGGATGCGGTGAACCACTCCACGGCCGTGCGGTCCTCCTCCCAGTGCGGCGCCAGACTGGTTGTCACGCTCCGTGTGCCGGTGCTCCGGTTGCGTGACCCAGGTGAGCGAAGCAAACAATAGTGACGAGTTGCCCGAAACGGGCCGAGGTGAGCGGGAGGACGAGGTGCGGACACCCACCGGGACCTTCGTCCTGGCCTGCGTGCTCTCGGCGGCGCTCCTCCTCTCGGGCTGCGACGGTCGCACGACCGGTCACGGCGACCACGCCGGCACCCGGGGAGAACTCCTCCTCCAGCCGGCCGCCGCCCCGGGGCCCGACCCCTTCACGGACTCCACGGCCCTCACGGCGGCTACCCCGTCTCCCGCCCCGCGAACGCCGGGTGGCACCGACCGGGCCTTCGCCGCCTCGCGCGGGCCGCGCTCCCTCTCCGGCGGAACCCCCGGCCTGTACGGCGGCACCGAGCGGCGCGGCAGCTGTGACATCGGCCGGCAGGTCGGCCATCTCACCCGCGACCCGGCCAGGGGCCGCGCCTTCGCCAGGGCCGCGGGCATCTCCCCGGCGTCCGTCCCCGACCACGTGCGCGCACTGACCCCGGTCGTGCTGCGCGCCGACACCCGCGTCACCGGCCACGGCTTCCGGGCCGGACGGATCACCCGCTACCAGTCCGTCCTCCAGGCCGGAACCGCCGTCCTGGTCGACGACCGGGGCGTGCCGCGTGTCCGGTGCGCCTGCGGCAACCCGCTCCGCCCACCGGCGGCGCTGCGCGGCACGCCGGTCACCAGAGGCACCCCCTGGGCCGGCTACCGCCTCGGCGAGGTGATCGTCGTGACGCCCGCCCCGCGGGTCGTCACCGACTTCACGATCATCGACCTCACCGCCCGGACCTGGATCGAACGCCGTCCCGGCCACGACGTGCGCCACGACCGTGCCCTGCCTCCTCCGGTCTGGACGACCGCACCCCCCGAGCCGTCCCCGCCCCTGCGGCAGACCGAAGCCGTCCCGCTACCGGAGCCGGGGACCGCACACCCCTCGGACGCCCCGGCCGACGCGAGTCTTCAGGGCACGGGCACGGACACGGACACGGACCCGGGCATGGACCCGGATCCGCACCTGCCCCCGGCCGACGAGACCGCCCCGCTCCCCGACCGGCCGGCCGCCCCCGAGGAGGCGCCCGACGGCCCCGGCGACGTCGGCCCCGGCACCGTCCCGGACAACCCCGATCCGCCCGACGGAGCCGGGCTGATCCCCGACGACCGGTCCGCCGACCGCATCCCCGGCAGCCCCACAGGCGTCTTCACCAACTGAGGGCCACTCCGGCGGAGCGGCTCGTACACTCGGCACATCCGGTCGAAGAATCGGACGAATCCTGGCAAGGTGGGCCCATGGCTGATCGGGGAGCGAGCGCCCTGTCCCTCCCGGACGACTGGCCCGCCCGCCCGGACCCGATCCTCGCGCTCAACCGGATGGGCAGCTTCGACTGGGATCTGGACACCGGCCTGATGCAGATGGACGCCCAGGCCCACGAAGTCTTCGACATGCGCCCCGACGAGTACGACGACCACCCCGAGACCCTCGCCAAGCGCGTCCCGCCCGACGAGTCGCGGCGCCTGGACACCGCGGTCTCCCAGGCCCTGAAGGACGGCAGCGAGAACTACGGCGCCTACTTCCGCATCCGCCGCCGCGACGGCACCCTGCGCTGGACCCACACCCAGGGCTACATCCGGCGCGACGACACCGGACGCCCCCGCCGCATCATCGGCATCATCCGGGACGCCACCCAGGAACTCGGCGAGAGCGACGCCCGCCGTGACCAGGCCGCCAAGGACGAGGCCCGCCGGGAGCAGACGAGCGTCGTCGAACTCACCACGGCCGCCCTCGCCCACGCCCGCACCGTCCAGGACGTCATCGACGTCCTCAAGGACACCCACGGCCTCACCCACCTGGGCGCCGCCAGCCTCGTCATGGGCCTGGTCGAGGCCGGCCGCATCCGCCTGGTCGCCGAGGGCCCCTCGGACAGCTTCGTGCCCGGCACCCGTGTGACGCGGATCGACGAGCCCTACCCGATGAGCGAGGCCGTACGGACCCTCGGGCCGTGCTTCATCGAATCACCGCAGGAGTTCGCCGAGCGCTACCCCATTCTGTGGCCGCACATCACCGACCTCGACATCACGTCGGCCGCCTATCTGCCGCTCATCGTCCAGGCCAGGCCGATCGGCGTGATGGGCCTGCTCTACAGCGACCGGTACGGGTTCACGCCCGAGGAGCGCAACATCCTCGTCGCCCTCGGCAGCAGCATCGCGCAGAGCCTGCAACGAGCCATGTTCTACGAGCAGGAGATGGACCTCGCGCAGGGCCTCCAGCAGGCCATGCTGCCCCGGACCATCCCCAGCGTGCCCGGCGCCGACATCGCCGTCCGCTACCGCGCCGCCACCATCGGGGGCACCGTCGGCCGGGACATCGGCGGCGACTGGTACGACCTGATCCCGCTGCCCGGCGGCCGGGTCGGCGCCGTCATCGGCGACGTCCAGGGCCATGACACGCACGCGGCCGCCGTCATGGGCCAGCTGCGCATCGTGCTGCGCGCCTACGCCGCCGAGGGGCACCCGCCGGCCACCGTCATGGCCCGGGCCTCCGTCTTCCTCCACGAACTCGACACCGACCGCTCCGCGACCTGCCTCTACGCGGAGGCCGACCTATCCACGGGCGTGTTGCAGATGGTGCGGGCCGGGCACATCGACCCGCTCGTGCGGCACACCGACGGCTCCTGCCGCCGGGTCACCGTCCCGGGCGGTCTGCCGCTCGGCCTGTCCGCCGAGTTCGGCCGTCTCGACTACCCGGTGGGCACCATAGAGCTCGACCCGGGCGACACCCTGCTGCTGTGCACCGACGGCCTCGTCGAGCAGCCCGGCGCGGACCTCGACGACGGGATGCGGACCCTCACCGCGCTCGTCGACACCGGTCCCGACGACGTACGGGACCTGGCCGACCGGCTCATCGACGTGGCCGCCGAGCGCGGCGGCGACGACGACGTGGCGCTGCTCCTGCTGCGCCGGCGCGGCCCCGACAGCCCGGAGTCCGGCCGCCGGCTCCAACGGCACGTGGCCCCCGGTGATCCCGGGGCCCTCGCCGAGGCCAGGCGCATGATCCGCATCGCGGTCGCCGGCTGGGGAGCGGGCGACCGCGCCGACGAGATCGAACTGGTCGCCGACGAGCTGATCACCAACGCCCTGATGCACACCGAGGGCTCCGCCGTCGTCACCCTGCGGGCTTTCACCGGCTCCGAGCGGCGGCTGCGCGTCGAGGTCGAGGACTCCTCCAGCGCCCTGCCGCGCCGCCGCGAGGCGGGCGACTCGGGCGTCTCCGGGCGGGGCCTGCTCCTGGTGGAGCTGCTCACCGACGTGTGGGGTGTGGAGGCCCGTGGCGGCGGCAAGGCCGTGTGGTGCGAGTTCGTGGTGCCCGCCCCCGGCTGACCCCGCGTGGCACTCTGGAGCTATGCCGGAACTCCCCGAGGTCGAGGCGCTCAAGGACTTCCTGACCGAGCACCTTGTCGGCCACGAGATCGTACGGGTGCTGCCCGTCGCGATCAGCGTCCTGAAGACGTACGACCCGCCCCTGTCCGCGCTGGAGGGCCACGAGGTCGCCGCCGTACGCCGGTACGGCAAGTTCCTCGACGTCGCGACCGCGGACGGCCCGCACTTCGTGACGCACCTGGCCCGCGCGGGCTGGCTGCACTGGAAGGACCGCCTCCCCGACGGCCCGCCCCGCCCCGGCAAGGGCCCCCTCGCGCTGCGCGTGGCCCTGGAGACCGGCGCCGGTTTCGACCTGACCGAGGCCGGCACCCAGAAGCGGCTCGCGGTGTACGTCGTGGCGGACCCGCAGGAGGTCCAGGGCATCGCCCGGCTCGGCCCGGACCCGCTGGCCGACGACTTCGACGAGCGGCGTTTCACGGAACTCCTGGCCGGTGAACGGCGGCAGCTCAAGGGCGCCTTGCGGGACCAGAGCCTGATCGCGGGCGTGGGCAACGCCTACAGCGACGAGATCCTGCACGCGGCGAGGATGTCGCCCTTCAGACTGGCGGCGACCCTGAGCGGGGAGGAGACCGGGCGGCTGTACGCGGCCCTGCGCGAGACGCTCACCGAGGCGGTCGAACGCTCCCGGGGCGTGGCGGCCGGGCGGCTGAAGGCCGAGAAGAAGAGCGGACTGCGCGTCCACGGCCGCACCGGAGAGCCCTGCCCGGTGTGCGGCGACACCGTCCGCGAGGTGTCCTTCGCCGACTCCTCGCTCCAGTACTGCCCGACCTGCCAGACGGGCGGCAAGCCGCTGGCGGACCGCCGGATGTCCCGGCTGCTGAAGTGACCCGGGGCCGCGTCACCGTGGGGGCGGTGCCCACTCGAACATCAGGATGGTCGCGTCGTCCCGCAGCCGGCTGGTGGCGGAGTCGAGGATGGAGTGGATGAGGCGCCGCAGTGTCTCGGGCGCCAGCTCACCGGCGGCCGTCGCCCGGATGATGTAGTCGGCGAACTGCTCCAGGCCGAACTCCCCGCCGTCCGCGGACCGTGCCTCGGTGACCCCGTCGGTGTACATCAGCACCCGGTCGCCGGGCTTCAAGGCGATCTCGTGCACCGGCCGCCTCCGTCCGGCGAGCAGGGACGGCAGGCCCATCGGCGGGTCCGGCTCGCGCAGCATGGCGTCGACGAGCAGTCGCCGGTCGCGGATCACGAGCGGGGTGGGATGACCGCAGTTGATCCATTGCAGCACTCCCGAGGCCAGGTCCAGCTGGACCAGGACCCCCGTGCAGAACTGGTCGGGAAGCCACTGCGCCAGCGCGTCGTCGACGCCCTGCACCAGCTCCGGCAGGTCCGCGCCGGCCCGCCGGGCGTTGCGGCACGCCGCCAGCGACACGGCCGTGGTGAGCCCGGAGGCCAGGTCGTGGCCCATGGCGTCGAGGACCGTGGCGTGCAGGGTCGTCTCGGTCAGGGAATGGTCGAAGGCGTCCCCGCCGATCTCGTAGGCCGGTTCCAGCACGGCCGTGGACACGACGTGGGCGGTGCCGATCGTGCGGGGCGGCAGGAAGGCCCGCAGCATCTCGGCCGGCAGGCGCATCCGGTGCATGCGGGTGCGCCGGACGCAGGAGTCCTCGTACGCCCGGCTGGACGTGATCATCATGGCGATCAGCGTCGCGAGGGCCCGGCCGCCGCGCAGGACCGCCGGTGTCAGCGACGGCGCGTGCACGGCGAGGACGCCGAGGCGTTCCGCGCCGTCCACCAGGGGCAGCCAGGCGGTCATGCCGCCCGTCTCGGACTCTGCCACGCGCAGCGACTGGGTGCGGTACGTCCAGCCCGCGAGTGAGCCGTCGACGAGGAGGGACGAGGTGACGTCGGTCAGCGGCACGAGACGGCGTTGCTGGATGTCGGCCAGGTAGACCACGGAGTGCGGGATCCCCAGGGCCTTGGTACAGCGGGCCGCGGCGGTGATCAGGTCCAGCGCCGCGGTCTCCGGGTCGGCGAGGAACTCCTCCAGACGGCCGTCGCCGGTCTCCGCCGTCGCCACTTCGTCTCCCCTCGCGTGCTGTCCGGGTGCGTCGGTCAGCAGTCTCACACCGGGGACCCGCCGGCGCCCGGCGGCAGGGGCGGACGGATGGTCAGCTCGGCTGGAGTCTCCACAGGACCTCGCCGGCCGCCGAGCGGATCTCGTAGCGGGCGATCTCCCCCGGATGCATGGAGGAGCTGGCCATCATGGTGTCGGGGTGGTCGTCGTGACCGGGGCCGTGCCAGCTGGTCGCGGTCTCCTCGGTGCCGTCGCGTCCGACGATCACCAGGTGGCAGGCGCGCGGAGCCGAGGCGTCCTTCACCTTCAGCTCGACCTGGCTGCCCGAGGCCTCGTCCTCCGTCGTGACCTGCGCCCACACGCCCGTCCGCGCGTCGGTCGCCGCGACCGTCAACGGCCCCTCGGCGCTGCCCTCGGCCATCATCGCGATGCCCGGTACGGACGCCGCGAAGACCACCGAGGCGGCCAGGGCGAACAGCAGGCGTCTGCGTCCGGCCCGGCGCCGGGTCGCCACCTCGGCCAGCAGCCCGTCCAGCATGCGCGGCCCGGGCTGCGCCATCGGGTGCACGAACCGCGGCGTCGATCGCCGGTACAGCATCAACTGCCGTGCGGTCGGGCCGAATTCCGTCACCTCTGCGGCGCACCGAGGGCACTCCATGAGGTGGTCCTCGAAGCGGAAGGCCTCCGCCTCGTCCAGCACGCCGAGCGCGTAGGCCGCGACGTCGCGATGCCTCTCCAGGGACCTCATGCCGAATCCTCGTGCCGTTGGGTGCGGGTGGGGTTACTCCTTGCTCCCACCGGTACGGACCAGGCCGCGGAATCACTCAAGGCGGTGACACAATCGCAACCAAAGGATTCGGAGCCCTCGGGCCCCCGGATTGGTCCGGTGCCGCGGAAATCTAGAAAAGATGGATCGCGAGGTGTCCCAGCGGCAGTCCGAGCTGCCAGGCGGGCGTCCAGACCTTCGGCCCCTCGTCCTCCCCGACCACCGGAGCGCCCCCCGGCACCGCGTTCAGATCGGGCGCGAGCAGCTCCGTGTCCTGCAGCCAACGCCAGGCCTCGTCCGCGAGGTCGAGGTCCGGCGCGGGCCGGCCCGACCGCGCGGCGACGGCGGTGAGATCGGCCAGCCGCTCGCGCACCCACTCCTGCCACGGCTGGTCGTACGCGGTCAGTGACAGCCACGTCTCCAGCTGGGTGACCACCCGGATGCCGGACAGTTCCCCGTCGGTGTCGGAGAGGAAGATGGTCAGCGCGAGGGCATCCCGCCCGGCGCGGAACTCGAAGGACGTCGGCGGCATCAGATCGCCGGTCCGCAACAGCTCGTCGGCGATGTACTCGGCGTACAACCACGCCATGGGGACGGTCAGTTCGCCGTCGGCACCGTCCGTGTTCCCCTGCTCTCTGTCCAGCATCCCTTCCTGCCTTCCTCCGGTACGCGCGCGTTGCCCGACACCGGGCCCCCGGGGACGCTGACGGCCCCCTCCGGAACACGGATGAGAACAGCCGATTACTCAACCGGGGTCATCGGCAAGGCGCTTTACGGAGGCTTGACCCATCCATGGGTTTCACCGCAGGTCGGTGGCGTAACCCGGTAGCACCCTGCGCAGGGCGCGCAGCGCGTAGTACGCGCGGGACTTCACGGTACCGGGCGGGATCCCGAGAGTCGCCGCGGCTTCCGCCACACTCGCCCCCTGGAAGTACACGAGCACCAGGACTTCACGGTGCTGGGGAGTGAGTGTCTTCACAGCCTGGCGGACGTCGAGCGTCGCCGCGGCCCGCTCGGCGTGGTCGGAGATGACCCGCGCGCTCTCCAGCACCGCGTCGCCGACCTCGGCCGGGCGGGCCTGACGGGCCCGCCGGGCGTCGATCGCGAGCCGCCGCGCGACGGTCATCAGCCAGGGTCGTACGGAGTCGAAGTCGTCGGCGCGCAGGGCTTCGGGATGCTGCCAGGCGCGCACCAGCGTCTCCTGCACCAGGTCTTCCGCGCGCTGCCGGTCACCGTCGCAGAGCCGGAGCAGCAGCGCGAAGAGGGGCCGGCCGTGCTCCCGCTGCAGTGCGGCGAGCTCGTGCTCGGCGGTCGTCCCGTTCATGAGTGTGGATCCGGCCGTCATGGCCGTATGCCACCGCAGGGCGCGGCCCGGGCACAGGGCACGTACCCGGCTGTGCGGCGGACGGTCGATCGCGTCGACGAACGGTTCGACGAACGGTCGGGTGCCCGGCCATGTGGGTGCCGGAGGGGCTGATGAGCGTGTCGGAGCCGCGTGGGGCGCCGTGAGCCTTCTTTCCTGATTGTGTGTAAATACGACCACAACGCCCACAGTGGGGTGAATGCATGCTCGCACGCAGTCGACAGATCGCCCTGGCCCTGACCGTCGTCCTCGCCGCAGGCGCCGCCTGCCAGGCCCGCGGCCACGAGAAACCCGACCGCGGACGCCCGGCACCGGCCGCCGCCGGGCCCCGCGGGTTCACACTGGTCGCCTCCGGCGACGTCCTCCCGCACAGCTCGATCATCGACCGGGCCCGCTTCGACGCCGGCGGCACCGGCTACGACTTCCGGCCGATGCTCGCCGGGATCCGCTCCGTCGTCTCCCGCGCCGACGTGTCCCTGTGCCACATGGAGACCGTCTACGGCGCGGACGGCGTCTACACCGGATACCCCACCTTCAAGTCCCCGCCCGAGGTGGCCCGGGCCCTCGCCGACACCGGCTACGACGGCTGCTCCACCGCCTCCAACCACACCCTGGACGACGGCGCCGACGGCATCCACCGCACCCTCGACGCCCTCGACCGCGCGGGCGTCCGGCACGCCGGATCGGCACGTACCGAGGAGGAGGCCCGCACGGCGACGGTCCTCCGGGCGGGCCCGGCCGAGGTCGCCCACCTCGCCTACACCTACGACACCAACGGCTTCCCGCTCCCCGACGGGCAGCCCTGGGCCGTCAACCTCATCGACGAGGCCAGGATCATCGAGGACGCCCGCGCCGCGCGCCGGGCGGGCGCCGACGTGGTCGTGGTCTCCGTGCACTGGGGCACCGAGTGGCAGGACGCCCCCGACGAGCGGCAGTTGACCCTGGCCCGGGCCCTCACCGCCGCACGCACCGGGGGCCGCCCCGACATCGACCTCGTCCTCGGCACCCACGCGCACGTCCCGCAGGCCTACGAGAAGGTCAACGGCACCTGGGTCGTGTACGGCATGGGCGACCAGATCGCCGGCGAGATGACCAACCACGAGGGCGCCAAGGACCCACGCGGCAACCAGTCCACCCTCGGCCGCTTCACCTTCGCCCCGCCCGCACGGCCGGGCGACCGCTGGGAGGTGACCAAGGCCGAGTTCGTCCCGCAGCTGTTCGACGTCGACGCCGGCCGGGCCGTGAACCTCAACCGGGCCATCGCCCAGGGCGCCGACGTCCGGGCCGTCCGCGACCGCATCCGCGACATCGTGCTCAGCCGCGGCGCGGCCGAGGACGGACTGGTGATGGGGGAGTAGCGCCGGACCGGTCGCCTCAGGGCGTCACGGCGTAACTCAGGTCGTGCGCCACGAGCGACACCGGCTCCATCCGAAGCCACACCGTCCCGCGCCGCGCCGGATCGTCGTGGAGGTAGTGCACGAACCGCTCGTCCCACCGCTCCTCGTCCGCCCCCAGGTAGCGGACGAGCTTGCGCCGCCCCCGCGCCACGTCGAACGGCAGCACTTCGGCACGGCCCCGGGCGATCACCTGCCGCACCAGCCCGGTCGCCGGCTCGCACTCGTCCACGACCAGCGCGACCTCGGGATCGGCCCGCACCCGGCCCAGGAGGTGTGCCCACGGCCCGGTCAGGACCCAGAACGCACCCTCCTCCCAGAGGAACCAGACGGGCCGGACCGTCGGCCCGTTCGTGGCCAGGCGCGCGGTGAGCGGCCGGCGCAGGAAGGCGTCCACATCGAAGGCGTGAGAAGTCACCGCAGCATCCTCGGGCACCGGCGAACCCCGTGCCTACCGAACCGGAGACCCAGGTCCCCTACGGCACCACCCCGCCGACCGGAGACCCGGCCCGCTACGGCACCACCGTGACCGGCCAGCGCCCGGCCTTCACCAGGCGTACCGCCACCGAGCCGACGATGCGGTGGCCCGCCTGTTCCGAGGCGCCCACGACCACCGCGTCCGCCTTGAGTTCGTCGGCCGCCGTCACCAGGCCGTTGTACGGGTCGCCGCGGAACGTGTGGAACTCCCATCGGACCTCGAATATCCCCTTGAGCCGCTCGGCCGCGTCCCGGATCTGCGCCACCAGGTCCTCGGCGATCTCTTCCGTAGTCTCGGCGACCGGCGCCCCCAGCGCAGCGCTCGCCGCCGGCACCGGCTGCACGTACACCACGGCGAGCAGCGCGTGCTGCCGCCGGGCCAGGCCACCGGCGTAGGCCGCCGCCCGCAGGGAGGAGTCGGAGCCGTCCACCCCGACCACGATGACCTTGGGCCCGTCCGTGCCCCGCTCGAACCGATGGGCGTGCTGTTCCGTCACGCCGCGAGGCTATCGGAACCCCCCGGCCCGCCCACCGGGCGGGAGCGCTCGACGGGCGAGGTGGCACGGGTGTTCCTAGAGTCGAAAGCATGGGCGCCATCGCGGACACCGAGAGGGCCGAGGACACCTCGGGCCCGATACGGCCGCCCCACCGTGCGCACGGTTTCCTCAGCCGGGTGCCCGAGGGCTTCGCCGTCTTCTTCGGAACCCTCGGTCTGCTCTGCGCCCTGCTGGCGCTGATCCCCCCGCTGCGCACCGGGCTGCGTCCGCTCGTCCGCTTCCTGGACCTGCTGCTCGTCCCGGTCAGCGCCAACCTCGCCTACGCGGTCTTCCTGTTCCTCCTCGCCGCCGCGACCGGTGCCCGCAAGAAGATCGCCTGGTGGCTGGTCGTCGTCTACCTGGGCCTGCTCGTCCTGACCGACATCCTCGGCATGGCCGTCGGCGAGTTCGCCGAGTCCGTCCCCTCCTTCGTGGTGTGCGGCCTCGCCCTGATTGTGATGGTCATCGCCCGCGAGGAGTTCTACGCCGCCTCCCGCCGTGCCGCCGTACGCCGGGCTCTCGCCGTCCTGGTGGCCGGCCTGGTCGTGGCGATCCTGGCCGGCTGGGCCCTGGTCGAGGCCTTCCCGGGGACCCTGCCCAGCGGCGAGCGGCTGGCCTGGGCGGCGAACCGGGTCTGCGGCGGTCTCGTCCCCGCCGGGAGTTTCGACGGCCGTCCGCCGCACGCCCTGTTCTTCCTGCTCGGCCTGTTCGGCGCGCTCGTCCTGCTGAACGCCGCCACCACGCTGTTCCGCTCCCAGCGCCTGGAAGCCGCCCTGCACGACGACGAGGAGGCCCGCGTCCGTGCCCTCCTCGGCCGCTATGGCGACCAGGACTCCCTCGGCTACTTCGCCACCCGCCGCGACAAGGCCGCCGTCTTCTCACCCAGCGGAAAGGCGGCCGTCACCTACCGCGTCGAGGCCGGCGTGTGCCTGGCCAGCGGCGACCCGGTGGGCGACCGGGAGGCCTGGCCGCACGCGATCGCCGCCTGGCAGGACGTGGCCCGCCGCCACGCCTGGGTCCCGGCCGTGATGGGCGCCTCCGAGGACGGCGCCCAAGCCTTCGTCCGCGCCGGGCTCGGCGCGCTCCAGCTCGGCGACGAGGCGATCCTGCACGTCCTCGACTTCGATCTCGACGGCCGCGACATGCGCGTCACCCGCCAGGCCGTCAACCGGGTCCGCCGCACCGGCGTCACCTGCCGCGTCCGCCGCCACTCCACCCTCTCCGAGGAGGAGATGCGCCGGTTCGTCGAACGTGCCGACGCCTGGCGCGACACCGAGACCGAACGCGGCTTCTCCATGGCCCTGGACCGTCTCGGCGACCCCGCCGACGGCGACTGCCTCCTCGCCGAGGCCCTCGACCAGGACGGCCGGCTCCTCGCCATCCAGTCCTTCGTGCCCTGGGGCAAGGACGGCGTCTCCCTGGACCTGATGCGCCGTGACCGCACCGCGCCCAACGGCGTCATGGAGTTCATGGTCGCCGAACTGTGCGCCGCCGCCCCGAAACTGGGCGTGCGCAAGGTCTCGCTGAACTTCGCCGTGTTCCGCTCCGTGTTCGAGGAGGGCGCACGCATCGGCGCGGGACCGGTACTCCGCCTCTGGCGCCGCCTGCTGCTGTTCTTCTCCAAGTGGTGGCAGCTGGAGGCCCTGTACCGCTCCAACGCCAAGTACCACCCCGAGTGGTACCCCCGCTTCCTCTGCTACGCGGAGGCCGCCTCCCTCGCCCGGGTCGGTCTCGCCTCCGGCATCGCCGAGGGCTTCGTCTCCGTACCGTCGATGCGCAAGTTGTGGGAAAAGGGGCACCCGAAGGGCGGGCAGCGGCCCGCCACCACGGAGGGGCTGCCGTCGTTGGCGGCGCTCGGCCTCGCCGGAGGGGACGGGACCGAGCCCGCCGACCCCCTCTCCGGCCTGTCCGACCAGGCCCGAATCCGGCACCACAAGCTCGACCGGCTGCGCGCCGACGGCACCGACCCCTACCCGGTGGGCGTCCCGGCCCGCACCCACACCCTCGCCGAGGTCCGGCCGGGCGAGCAGGTCACCGTCGCCGGCCGGATCATGCTGGTCCGCGACTTCGGCGGCATCGTCTTCGCCGTCCTGCGCGACTGGTCCGGCGACCACCAACTCGCCCTCACCCGCGACCGCTCCGGCCCCGCCCTGCACCGCTTCACCGCCGACACCGACATCGGCGACCACATCACCGCCACCGGCCGGGCGGGCGTCAGCGACAAGGGCGAACCGACCGTCTTCGTCACCTCCTGGCAGCTCACGGGCAAGTGCCTGCGCCCCCTGCCCGACAAGCGCCGGGGGCTGGCCGACCCGGAGGCCAGGGTCCGCATGCGCTACCTCGACCTGGTCTCAAGCCCCGACGCCCGCGACGTGGTCCGCGCCCGCTCCACCGCCATCCAGGCCGTGCGCCAGGGCCTGCTGGAACGCGGCTACCTCGAGGTCGAGACGCCGGTGCTCCAGCAGATCCACGGCGGCGCCAACGCCCGCCCCTTCACCACCCACATCAACGCCTACGATCTCGACCTGTATCTGCGCATCGCCCCCGAGCTGTTCCTCAAGCGACTGTGCGTCGGCGGCCTGGAGAAGGTCTTCGAGATGGGCCGCACCTTCCGCAACGAGGGCACCGACTACAAGCACAACCCCGAGTTCACGATCCTGGAGGCCTACCAGGCGTACGCCGACTACGAGGTGATGCTCCACCTCGTCCGCGAACTGATCCAGGGCGCCGCGACCGCCGCGTTCGGCAGGCCCGTCGCCCACAAGGACGGCAAGGAGTACGACATCTCCGGGCAGTGGCCCGTCAAGACCGTCTACGGCGCCATCGGCGAGGCCCTCGGCGAGGAGATCCACCCCGGCACCGAGCTGCCCGGCCTGCTCCGCCTCTGCGACCGTGCCGGTGTGCCGTACACCGCCGACGACGGCCACGGCGACGTCGTCCTGGAGATGTACGAGCGGCTCGTCGAGGAGAAGACCCGCCTGCCCACCTTCTACAAGGACTTCCCGACCGACGTCTCCCCGCTGACCCGGCAGCACCGCACCGACCCGCGCCTCGCCGAACGCTGGGACCTCGTCGCCTTCGGCACCGAACTCGGCACCGCCTACTCGGAGCTCACCGACCCCGTGGAGCAGCGCCGGCGCCTCACCGCCCAGTCCCTGCTCGCCGCCGGGGGCGACCCCGAGGCGATGGAACTCGACGAGGACTTCCTCGACGCCCTCGAATACGCCATGCCGCCCACCGGCGGCCTCGGTATCGGCGTCGACCGGCTGGTCATGTTCCTCACCGGACTGACCATCCGCGAGACCCTGCCCTTCCCCCTGGTGCGCCGCCGCTGACCCACCTGCGTGGGCCGAACGGGTGAATGTGTGCCGCCACACCGGTGTTGCTCGCGTGCGTCGGCCTTCCGCCGGGCGACTGATGAGTCATGAAGAAGGATCAGTTGCTCACCCGGCTGCTCACCCGGCGCCGGGCGTTGATCGCGGGGGCCGGCGCCGTGGGAGCGGCCGCCACGGCCGGAGTGGTCACGGCTGTCACCGGGGACGGACCCGTCACCTCCGCCCCGGCCGCGGGCTCCCAGGCACGCCGCCTCGTCAAGTCCTCCGCGTACCGGCTGCATCCCCTGACCGGCTACGGCCCGCCGCGCGCCGCGCCCCGCCGGACCCTGGTCCGCCGCGAACCGCTGCTGCGCGTGTCCGGCCGGGGCCGCACCATGGTGCTGACCTTCGACGACGGCCCCGACCCCCGCTACACCCCCGACATCCTGGACACCCTGGCCAAGTACGACGTGCGAGCGATGTTCTTCGTGTGCGGGGAGATGGTCGCCGGCAGCAGGAACCTGCTGGCCCGGATGGCCGACGAGGGCCACGTCGTGGGGAACCACACGTGGTCCCATCCGCTGCTCACCCGCCTCACCCGCAGGCAGATCCGCTCCCAGATGGAACGCACCTGCGACGCCGTCGAGGACGCCTACGGGGAGCGCCCCGAGTGGTTCCGCGCGCCCTACGGTGCCTGGAACCGCGCCGCCTTCCAGCTCGGCGCCGAACTCGGCATGGAACCGCTCGGCTGGACGGTCGACACCCTCGACTGGACCACCCCCGGGACCCGGTCCATCGCGAACCGGGTCGAACGCGGCGCCGCCCCCGGCGTCGTGGTGCTCTCGCACGACGCCGGGGGCGACCGCTCGCAGAGTGTGCGGGCCCTGCGGCGCTATCTGCCCGAACTGCTGGATTCCGGCTATCACGTCACCGTGCCCCGGAGGCATTACGCGTGAGGGGCGTCGGACTTTCGCCCTCCCGGCCGGGAACGCTCAGCGCACCTCGATCAGGCGGGCGAAGGCGACGACGTTCCCCGCATAGCCTTCCTGCTCGGAGAAACCGCCGCCGCAAGTGATGACCCGCAGTTCCGGCGCTCCCTTGGAAGCGTAGACACGGTCGCCGGGGAAGTTGTTCTTCTCGAACACCTCGACGCCGTAGATCTCGAACAGGGCGGTCTTTCCGTCCTGCCGGGCGACCTCGACGCGATGCCCCTTCTTCAGGGCCCCGAGTCCGTAGAACACGGCGGGGCCCTGCTGGTTGTCGACATGGCCGACCACGACCGCGGTGCCCTTCTCGCCGGGGGTGACGGCGCCGGTGAACCAGCCGGCCAGGTTGGGGTCCTCCGGCGGTGGCGCGCCGACCCAGCCGTCCGCGTCCAGGCCGACCGGGATCATCGGTGCGTCGACCTGGATCGCCGGGATCCTGATCCGCTCCGGGAGGGCGTAGGGCAACGGGCGTACGGTCCCGGCGAAGGTGCCCCCGGGTACCCGGCTGTCGGCCGCGGCGGCCGTGGCCGGCTGCGGCGGGCCCTCGTCGAACTCCCCCGAACCATTCCGGATGAGCGCGAGGCCGGTCAGCAGAACCAGCGCTATCACGCCCCACGGGGCGCGCTTCTTCCGCCGCGCCTCCTCTTCCGCCTCGGCCAGCTCGGACGCAGACATTCGCCATCCCCTCTCGACGCGGCCGTCGCCGTGTCAATCGCGCATATCAGAACGCTAAATGGCATGCGCGAAACCGGCGACGGGGGCGGGGGCGAACGGGTGGGCCCGGGAGTGAAAGGGGCGCTCCGCGGAAGGAAGGTGCGCCATCCGAGTTGCCGCGGCGAGGAAATTTCTGATGGCCCGTGACCTGCGGCGACATCCGATTGTGCGGTTTTCCAGCACCGCCTTCTCTCACCAGGACGGACCATTCCCGAAATGCGGCTCGCGGCACGGCAACTGACTGTCTTCCTGGGAGGCGCTTTCTCGCCGATCGACCGGGGACGGGTCCCGGGGCGTCTTCCGCGGAGGTTCACATGCGTAACACTCGTGCCCTGGCGGTCGCCGGCGCAGCGGTCGCCGCCCTCGGGCTCTCCGCCCCAGCGGCCGTCGCGTGGGACACGCCCAGCAACATTGTCGTCCTGCCCAGCGTGATCGCCCGCGGCGGCCAGCTGACCATCACGGTGGACGGCTGCCGCCACGGCGGTACGGCGACGTCCAACGCGTTCTCGCCGACCAGCCTCTCGCCTGTCCACGGCGGCTCCCGTGAGACGGCGAGGGGCACCGCCACCATCAACAGCAACGCCCGTCCGGGGCCGTACGACATCACGGTCAACTGCTCCGGCAGGCGGATGACCAAGCCGCATGCCTTCACTGTCATCGGCGGTGTCCGCGGCGGTATCGGCGGCAGCAGCACCACCGGTGCGACCCCGACCGACATGGCCATCGGCGGCGGGCTCGTGGCCGCGGCGGTCGTCGGCGGCGGCGTGTTCTGGATGCGCCGCCGGGCCGAGCGCCGCATCTGACGTCTCGCTCCGCGCTTCTTCGACTCTTCGCCTCGCACGTGAACGGCCTTCGCCCCGGCTGCCCCTCATCAGGGGAGCCGGGGCGAAGGCCTGCGGCCGCGGGACGGGTCAGCCGGCGTCCTCGTCGGTGCGGCGGCGCGAGAAGTGGTAGGTGACGCCGAGCGATCCGGCGATCAGTGCGGCGCCGAGACCGATCTCCTTGAGGTCGAAGCCGGCGACGGTCCCGCCCTCACCGGCGTGCACTCCCTTGTGGGGGTGGCGCGTCGGGTGATGGGCGGGGTGGTGCGTGGGGTGGTGCGTCGGACGGCCGCCCGCGATCGTCAGGCGCGCGGTGCCGCTCGACCTGTCACATTCGAACTGGACGTCGTACACGGCACCGTGCTTGGCGTCCCAGTCGACGACGGCCGTCGCCCAGGACTCCTCCGGCGGGATGGTGACCACGTCGAAGACGGGTGAGTTGACCGCCGCCTCCCCCCGGCACGCCTCGTTGCGTACCACCCGCAGGGTGACCTCACCCCCGGCTGCGACGGTGGACGGCTCGACGCTGAAACCGAAATCGGTCCGGGTCGCCGCGTCGGCGGCGGGCACGCAGGAGGTGAGGGCGCCGGCGCCCAGCAGCACGGCCGAAGCGATGCATATCGCGCGCATGGTGAATCCTCCGGGTCCCCGAGGAGCAGCCGCGGACCTGTTCCGCTCACGTCACACATGCACCTCGATGCCCGAAACGCTAAGAACACGCGCGTGGTGGCGCGATCGCAGTAGTGCGAATGGGGTATGGGTGTGGGCCGCCCGGGGGAACGCCGTTGACGCGGCCGGGGGACCGCGACGGTGTGTCGCGCGCCCCCCGGCCGGGATCCGTGGTGCGAGGCGCCGTCAGTCCCCGACGCCCGGGAAGAGGTTCAGGAACGGGTCCGCCGAGGCGGTCACGCCCCTGCTGTAGGGCGAATCGAAGTCCCAGATCAGGAACAGCAGGAAGGCGATCAGCGCCGAGAACAGCCCGGCCAGGACCAGTTCGCGTGTCGTTCTGCGGATCTGCAGCGCGAAGATCATCCCGATGGTGATGACGGCCCCGGCGATCAGCCCGAACCACACCACGCCGGGCATGGTCTCCCCGGTCGACTCCGCCCGGGCGATCCGGGCCTGGTTCGCCACGGTCACCTGGTCCAGCAGCGGCTGGTAGGCCTGGGCCTGGAAGTCCGTCGCCGGCTCGTAGTCGGTGACGTCCTGGCGGATCCGCTCGAAGAGCTCGGCGCCACGCTCGGTGACCTCGCCCTTGTCGGCCATGGTGTCCCACTCGGTGGTCACCACATGGCTCACATACGTCCGGATGTCGTCCCGGATGCGGTCACGTTCCTCGGCCGGATAGACCCGTACCCGCTCCGAGATCTCGTGCAGCGCGGTCGCCTCGGCCTGGACGTGGTCCTGCGCGGCGCTGCGCCCCTCCCAGACACCGGCGATAGCCAGGCCCAGGACGATGGCGTAGACGACGCCGATCCACATCGTCATGTACTCGATGACGTCCGGAGTCTCACTGGGGTCCTCGTCCTCGGGCGCCGCGCGGTGCCGTACGAAGGTGATGATGACGACGACGGCACAGGCGGCCAGCATCGCGAGGGTGAGAACAAGCCATTCCGGCAAGAGGTACCTCCAGGGCTTCAGGGATCAGCGCGCGCGCAGCGCGGCGACGGCCACCACCGCGGGCACCGTGACGAGCAGGACGAAGGTGAGCGGCGACATCGCACCTTTCGCCGGCCGCGGCCGGGGCGACGTGGCGCGGTAGCGCGGGTAGTGCACGGGCGTCGCGGACGGACGTGGCGCGGGGGTGGCCGGCGGGGCCGGTGCCGGTGGAGCGGGTGCCGGAGCCGGGGGAGCGGGCGCCGGCGGCACCGGTCTCGGGGCCGGCCGGGGCGGCGCAGGGCGCGGCGCGGGCGGCGGCGGTGGAGGCGGCGGCTCGGGCCTGGCCGTGGGTTTCGGGGATGGGGGTGTCGGCTTCGGGGGAGGCGGGGGGTCCGGGGTCGGCTTCGGTGGGGGCGTCGGCTTCGGCGGCGGCGGAGTCGGAGTCGGGGTCGGCGTGGGGGAGGGGCTCGGCGGGGGGGGGGGGGCCGGGAGGTCAGCGTCGCCGCCGCCAAGGCCCGTGCCGCAAGGGCGGATTGAGTCGAGAGGGGTCCATGCACGACGAAGATCATGAGCCCTCTTGCGCCCCGACGTGCCGGAGCGCAAGGGGATTGCCCCGAAAGAGGGATATCCGGGTCTCATCGGTTTGATCAGTGGTCGCCCGCAGGGGCGTGATGTGTACCTGTGTGCGACGGCGCGGGGGCCGATCACAGGTTCCGGAAAGAAATTTGGCCGACGGTTGAACGCAAACGCCGCTCCCGTGCGTACTCATGGCCGTGCGGCGGCGCAGCAGGGCGCTGCAACACCCTTGCGATTATGGGGAGTTGACGATGAAGACCTCCTGGCGGAGCGCCTCACTCGTGGCGAGCGCCGCGGCGGTCCTGGCGCTGACGACGGCGTGCGGTCAGGACAGCCCACCGGCGGCCAGCCAGAACGTGGGCGCCACTGCCGCGCCCGGGGACTACGGGAGCATCGGTGCGGGCGCCGGGAGCGCAGCGGGCGGCACCGCGACCCAGCCGGCCGCGCCGAGCCCCTCGAGCCCGTCCAACCCCGCCGGCAAGCTGTCCGTCTCCACCGCCGACAAGGTCGGCAAGGTGGTCACCGACAGTCTCGGACTCACCCTGTACCGGTTCGACCAGGACACCGAGCAGCCGTCCAAGTCGAACTGCGACGGCGACTGCGCCAAGACCTGGCCGCCGGTCCCGGCCGACGACGCCGAGGCCGGCGAGGGCATCGACAAGGCGCTGCTCGGCTCGGTCACCCGGGCCGACGGCACCAAGCAGCTCACGGTGGCGGGCTGGCCCGCCTACCGCTACGCCAAGGACGTCAACGCCGGTGACGTCAAGGGCCAGGGTGTGGGCGGCAAGTGGTACGCGCTCGCCCCCGACGGCAAGAAGGCGCAGGGCGGCGCGGAGGCAGGTGCGGAGGGCGGCGGCGAAGCGGTCCAGGCCGGGCTGTCCACGCGCAACGACCCCAAGCTCGGCGAGATCGTCATCGACAAGAACGGCATGACCGTCTACCGGTTCAAGAAGGACGAGGCCTGGCCCAAGCCGGTCTCCAACTGTTCCGGTGACTGCCTGGAGAAGTGGCCGCTCGTGGAGCCCGTCGACTTCGCCGACACCAAGGGCATCCAGGAGAAGGGCTACATGATCTTCGACCGGACCGACGGCAAGGGCAAGCAGCAGACGATCAACTGCTCGCCCATCTACACCTTCGCCGGCGACAAGGCTCCCGGTGACACCAACGGCCAGGGCGTCGGCGGCACCTGGTACGCCGTCCGGCCCGACGGAAAGCTGGTCGGCGCGTCGGAGAAGTAGAGAAACCTCCCCAGGGCTGATCATCTCGCCCGCCCGAAGCGCAGACCCGGTCCGCCCCTCCGTGCCTCACGGAGGGGCGGACCGTTTTGCCGTGCTTCACCTGAACTCGTCGAATTCGCAGCACTCTTCCCTTCCGGACCGGAACTCTCCGGAATGCCTCGGGCACGGTTCGTCATATGTTCGTCGGGCATGCGGAGGGGTATCAATTCGGCACGTGCCGCAGGCAGTGACCGGGAACGGATGGTCAATTTCCGTTTCGGGTCGCTCCATTGGCGGGCGATCAGTAGCCTCTGCTCGAACACCGGATCGCCTACGCCTTGGAGAGATAGATGGAGCGTCCCGCCTGGGCCCCACGGAGCATCGACATCTCGGTGCCCAGCGTTTCCCGGATGTACGACTACTATCTGGGCGGATCGCACAACTTCGAGGTCGACCGGGAAGCGGCCCGCAGGGCCATGGAGTTCATGCCGGGACTCCCCAAGATCATGCAGGCGAACCGCGCGTTCATGCGCCGCGCCGTGCGCTACGCGGCCGACCAGGGCGTCTCCCAGTTCCTGGACATCGGTTCCGGCATCCCCACCTTCGGCAATGTGCACGAGGTGGCGCAGACCGCCCGCCCCGGCGCGCGCGTGGTGTACGTCGACCACGACCCGGTCGCCGTGGCGCACAGCCAGGCGGTCCTGGAGGGCAACGACGACGCGGGCGTCGTCGCCGCGGACCTGCTCAAGCCCCAGGAGATCCTGCGCAGCCCCGAGGTGGAGCGGCTGATCGACCTGAATCAGCCAGTGGCGTTGCTCCTCGTTGCCATACTGCACTTCGTGGAAGACGAGGACGACCCGTACGGGGCCGTGGCCGAACTGGGCGAGGCACTCGCGCCCGGCAGCCTGCTCGTGCTCACCCACGCCTCCTACGAGGGGATCCCGCTGCCGCCGGAGCGGGCCGGGGGCGCGGTGGACGTGTACGAGCACATCCGTAACCCGCTGATCATGCGCTCGCGCGAGGAGATCGCGCGGTTCTTCGAGGGGTACGACATGGTGGAACCCGGACTGGTGGCGATGCCGCGCTGGCGGCCCGACACCGCACCGGAGGACGAGGATCCCTATGCGTTCTCCGGGTTCGCGGGCGTGGGGCGTACGGCGTGATCGCGGAACCGGACGGGCCGGAGGACAGACTGCGCCGGTTCGCGACGATCTGGAGCCGGGCCGTCTTCCCGGTGACCTCGACGTCGTCGACCCGCACCGAGTTCGAGACGCAACTGCTGCCCCTGGCCCGGCGGCTGAGTGAGGCACTGCTGGCCCGCGCCTTCGACTCCGAGGCGGGCAGGGAGGTCGGCGCCGCCCTCGTGGACGCGCACTGCACCGACCCGGAGGCGCTCAGCCGCACCCTGGACTGCGTCGACGCCTATCTGGTTCTGTACTGCGGCGGCGACGGCGACCAGGAGGACCTGCGGGCGCGGTGCGCGCGGCTGCAGCACGCGATGGCCGCCGGTTTCGCCCGGGCGCTGCGCGAGCGGACCCTGGCCGAGCAGGAGGCCATCGCACAGGCCGCCCTCCAGGCGCAGGGCGTGGTGGCGCAGGCCCTGCACGCGAGCGAGGCGCGTTTCCGCGCCGTCTTCGAAGGCGCGGCCATAGGCATCGGCATGGCCGACCTCGAGGGCAACATACTGCAGGTCAACGGCGCGCTGCTGCGCATGTTCGGGGTCTCCGACCAGACGCTGCGCAGCCGCAACGTCCGGGACTGGACCCACCCCGACGACGCTCCGCAGACCTGGCGGCTCTACGACGAACTCGTCCGGGGCGAGCGGGAGCACTACCACCTGGAGAAGGCGTTCTACCGCCCTGACGGAACCGTCCTGTGGACGAACCTGACGGTCTCCCTGCTGCGGGACGCCGACGGTGACCCGCAGTACCAGCTCGCCCTCATGGAGGACACCACCGAGCGGCGGCTGCTCAACCTGCGGCTGCGCTACGAGGCCACACACGACGCGCTGACCGGGCTGCCGAACCGCACGTTCTTCTTCGAGCGCCTGGAGAAGGCGATGGGCGCCGGGGAAGGCCAGCGGTTCGGGCTCTGCTACCTGGACCTGGACGGCTTCAAGACCGTCAACGACAGCCTCGGTCACGCGGCCGGCGACCGGCTGCTGGTGGAGGTCGCCGACCGGCTGCAGTCCTGCGCCACGGCGCCCGGCGAGATGGTCGCGCGACTCGGCGGCGACGAGTTCGTGGCGCTGACCACCGGGCCCGACACCCAGCGCGAGGTCGACGAACTCGCCGGGCGCATCATGAACGCGCTGCTCGCGCCGATCAGCGTCGACGGCCGGGAGCTGACCGTGCGCGGCAGCATCGGCATCGTCGAGGGCCCGGCCGGGGAACGCAGCCCGGCGGAGGTGCTGCGCAGCGCGGACATCACCATGTACCGGGCCAAGTCGGCGGGCGGCAACCGCTTCGAACTGGCCGATCCGGAGGCGGACGCCCGGGCCATCACGCGGCACGGGCTGACCACGGCGCTGCCGACGGCGCTGGAGCGGGGCGAGTTCTTCATCGAGTACCAGCCGCTGGTGCATCTCGGCGACGGCAGCGTCCGGGGCGCCGAGGCCTTGGTGCGCTGGCTGCATCCGCAGCACGGGGTGCTGGGGCCGGACCGGTTCATCCCGCTCGCGGAGCACACGGGCCTGATCGTGCCACTGGGCCGCTGGGTTCTGGAGCAGTCGGTGCGCCAGGCCCGCGAGTGGCGCGAACTGCACGGCGGTGTCGAGGCGCTGGGGCCGCTGCGGATCAACGTGAACCTGTCGCCGTGCCAGTTGACGCATCCCGGGCTGGTCCAGGACACGGTCGACATCCTGGAACGCACGGGCGTCGCGCCGGACGCGCTGTGCCTGGAGGTCACCGAGTCGGCGCTGATCGGCGCGGACGACGATCTGCTGAAGCCGCTGCGCCGGCTGGCGGAGATGGGCGTCGACATCGCCCTGGACGACTTCGGGACGGGGTATTCCAATCTCGCCAACCTGCGCCGGCTGCCCGTCAGCATCCTGAAGCTGGACCGGTCCTTCACCCAGAGCATGCAGCAGTTCCCGGCCGATCCGGTCGACCTGAAGATCGTCGAGGGGATCGTCTCGCTGGCCCACAGCCTGGATCTGGCGGTGACGGTGGAGGGGGTCGAGACGGGTGCGCAGGCCGAGCAGTTGCGGATACTGGGCTGCGACACGGCACAAGGCTGGTACTACGCAAGGCCGGGCCCCCCGGAGAGGCTGCACGAACTGGCCCTGGTAGACGCAACAGGCTAGGGCCTGCCCGGCGAGGGGATGCCTTCACGTCTCGGCGCGGCGGAACTTACGGTTTGTGGGTTACCCAGAGAAGTTCCGCCGGCCAGCGGTGTGCCCAGTCGGGTGGGTCGGTTTCGTTGTAGCCGTTGGGTGCTCCGAGTTCGGGCCGCGGCTCGATGAGGTCGTCGATGATGAGACCCGCGCCGCGCAGGACCTTGACCCAGCCGCCGTAGGTGAGCTGATAGCTGGTCGCGCCGTCGTCTTCGGCGATGGTGTTCAGCCCGAAGTAGTCCTGCTGCAGCGTCGTGGTCACGCGGCTGGCGGCTTCGTCGTAGCAAGCTTCGAACCATGGGCTGGCGACGTTGAACACCAGGCGCCCGCCTCGGCTCAAGACGCGTGCGGCCTGCGGGACGGCCAGGTGCGGGGGCGCCCAGCTGAGCCCACCGAAGTCGCAGAACACCAGGTCGAAGCTGTCGGCGGCGAAGGGGAGTTGTTCGGCGGCGCCTTGCACCAGCGGGTAGCGGGCCGCTCCCATCGCGCGGGCCGCTGCGGCGAGTTGGGCTTCGGACAGGTCGAGCCCGACCACGGTGGCGCCCTCGGAGGCGAGCGCCCTGGACCACTGGCCGGCGCCGCAGCCGAGTTCGAGGACGCGCTTGCCGGTGACGTCGCCCAGGGCGTGCAGGTGCGCGTCGGGGATGGAGTACATGCCCCACAGCCGGGGTGTGGCGCCGATTTGCGGGTCGTGCTCGTGCTGGTAGGCGCTGCTGATCTGGTTCCAGAACCGCCGGTTGGCGGGGATGCTGTCCACATGCCGACTCCAGCACTGCCTGCCGAGGGCGGTCAACACGATGAGGGTACTGGCCGGCCCTCGCCTCGGTCCGGCCCTGGCTCGGCCCATGATCCGCCGGACGAGCCCTAGGGGGCAGCGCCCTCAGGGGCGCGGGGAACCGCGCGAACAACCACAACGCACCTGCACTCCGAAACGACGCCTGCACCCAACGCCGCTCCCGAGTCCGCCTCACCGCTCGAGCAGCATCCGCTGCAACTCCCGAGCGGCCCGGGGCGGAGCCACATCAGTGCGATGCGCCAGCGCGATCGTGCGATGCAGGCCGGGCCGGGCCAGCGGAGTCACCCGCAGCCCGCGCCCGGACCTGGCCGCCACCATCCGCGGCACGACGGCGACCCCCAGCCCGGCCCGCACGAACCCCAGCACCGCGTCCATCTCCCCGCCCTCCACCGCGAAGTCGGGTTCGAACCCCTCGGCCCGGCACGCGGCCACGGTCAGTTCCCGCAGGTCGTACCCGTGCCGGAACATCACCAGCCGCTCACCCTCCAGGTCGGAGACCCGCACGGTACGCCGTCCCCGGCCGGGCCTCGGCGCGTCCGGGGACGAGACCACGACAAGATCCTCCCGCAGCAGCTCCACCGTGGTCAGCGCCGGCGAGGGCGTCGGCAGCGGCAGCACGACCAGCGCCAGATCCAGCGCGCCACGCGCCAGTTCCCGCACCAGGTCGTGCGACCCGCCCTCCTCGATCAGCAGCCGGATCCCCGGATAGCGATCGTGGAAGGCCCGCAGCACATCCGGCAACAGGCCCGTGCACACACTCGGCGTCGCCCCCAGCCGCACCCGCCCCCGCCGCAGCTGCGCCAGCTCCTGCACCTCGTGCCGCGCCGTGTCCGCGTCGGCCAGGATGCGCCGGGCCAGCGGGAGGAGCGCCTCCCCGGCGTCCGTGAGCGTGATGTTGCCCCGGGCGCGCAGGAACAGGTCCGCGCCCAGCTCCCGCTCCAGCGCCTTGATCTGCTGCGACAGCGACGGTTGGGCGACATGGACCAGATCGGCGGCCCGGGTGAAGTGCCGGGTCTCGGCGACGGCCACGAAGTACTGGAGCTGCTGGAACTGCATGCTCCCACGATAGCTCCAGCCTATGGATTCAAGCCGGACCATGTCTTGGACCGATCGGCTGCGGATCCGTAGCGTGCTGTTCCATGGCTCTGGCAACGCGGACGGACCGACGGCCGTCTCTCGCACGTACCGTGTGGGACTCCACCGTCGGCAAGAAGACCGTGATGGCGGTCAGTGGTCTGATCATGCTGCTGTACCTGGTCGTCCACATGATCGGAAACCTGAAGATCTTCTTCGGGGCGGGAGAGTTCAACCACTACGCGCACTGGCTGCGCGTCGTCGGCGAGCCGTTCATGCACTACGAGTGGACGCTCTGGCTCGTCCGGATCGTGCTGATCGTCGCCGTCGTCGCGCACGCCACCTCGGCGTACCAGCTCAGCCGCCGCGACATCAGGGCCCGGCCGAGCAAGTACGTGCACAAGAGGCCGCGGGCCGGCTACGCGACCCGCACCATGCGCTGGGGCGGGATCATCCTCGGGCTGTTCATCGTCTGGCACGTCCTGGACCTGACGACCGGCACCGTGCACCCCGGCTTCCAGCCCGGCCACCCGTACCAGAACGTCGTGGACACCTTCTCCACCTGGTACGGCAACGCCGTCTACATCGTCGCGATGCTCGCGCTCGGCCTGCACGTCCGGCACGGCTTCTGGAGCGCGGCCCAGACCCTCGGCGTCGGCAGCCGCACCCGCGACCGCGCCCTGAAGACCGTCGCCGACATCCTCGCGCTGCTGCTCACGGCCGGTTTCATCGCCGTACCCGTGGGCGTCATGACCGGAGTGGTGAGCTGAAGATGACTAACTACGCCGACTACGCGACCGGTGAGCCGGTCGTCGACACCAAGGCCCCCACCGGGCCGATCAACGAGCGCTGGGACAAGCGCCGCTTCGAGGCCAAGCTGGTCAACCCCGCCAACCGGCGCAAGCACACCGTGATCGTCGTCGGCACCGGCCTCGCCGGCGGCTCCGCCGGGGCCACCCTCGCCGAACAGGGCTACCACGTCGTCCAGTTCTGCTACCAGGACTCCCCGCGCCGCGCCCACTCCATCGCCGCGCAGGGCGGCATCAACGCCGCAAAGAACTACCGCAACGACGGCGACTCTATCCACCGGCTGTTCTACGACACCGTCAAGGGCGGCGACTTCCGGGCCCGCGAGTCCAACGTCCACCGGCTCGCGCAGATCTCCGTCGAGATCATCGACCAGTGCGTGGCCCAGGGTGTGCCCTTCGCCCGGGAGTACGGCGGGCTGCTCGACACCCGGTCGTTCGGCGGCGTGCAGGTGTCGCGCACGTTCTACGCCCGCGGCCAGACGGGCCAGCAGCTCCTCCTCGGCGCCTACCAGGCCCTCAGCCGGCAGATCGCGGCCGGGAACATCGAGATGCACCCGCGTACCGAGATGCTCGACCTGATCGTCGTCGACGGGCGGGCGCGCGGGATCGTGGCCCGGGACCTGGTCACCGGGAAGATCGACACGTACTTCGCGGACGCCGTGGTGCTCGCCTCCGGCGGCTACGGCAACGTCTTCTACCTGTCGACGAACGCCATGAACTCCAACGCCACCGCCATCTGGCGGGCCCACCGGCGCGGAGCGCACTTCGCCAATCCCTGCTTCACCCAGATCCACCCCACCTGCATCCCGCGCACCGGCGACCACCAGTCCAAGCTGACACTGATGAGCGAGTCGCTGCGCAACGACGGGCGCATCTGGGTGCCCAGGGCGAAGGGCGACCAGCGGCCCCCGAACGACATCCCCGAGGACGAGCGCGACTACTACCTGGAGCGCATCTATCCGTCCTTCGGCAATCTCGTGCCTCGTGACATCGCCTCCCGTGCCGCGAAGAACGTGTGCGACGAGGGCAGGGGAGTGGGGCCGGGCGGGCAGGGCGTCTACCTCGACTTCGCCGACGCCATCGCGCGCATGGGCCGGGGCGCCGTCGAGGCCAAGTACGGCAACCTCTTCGACATGTACCAGCGGATCACCGACGAGGATCCGTACCAGGTGCCGATGCGGATCTACCCCGCCGTGCACTACACGATGGGCGGACTGTGGGTCGACTACGACCTCCAGACCACCGTCCCCGGGCTGTTCGCGATCGGCGAGGCCAACTTCTCCGACCACGGCGCCAACCGCCTCGGCGCCTCCGCGCTGATGCAGGGACTCGCGGACGGCTACTTCGTCCTCCCCGCGACCATCAACGACTACCTGGCCCGCAACCCCCACGACGACGCGGTGACCGACGGACACCCCGTCGTCCAGGAGGTGCTGGCCGACACCCAGGACCGGCTCAACCTGCTGCTGTCCGTCGACGGCGACCGCACCCCCGACTCCTTCCACCGCGAGGTCGGCGAACTCATGTGGGAGTTCTGCGGCATGGCCCGCACCGACTCCGGCCTGCGCAAGGCGCTGGAACGCATCCCGCAGATCCGCGAGGAGTTCTGGCGCCGCATCAAGGTGCCCGGCACCGGCGAGGAGTTCAACCAGTCGCTGGAGAAGGCCAACCGCGTCGTCGACTACCTGGAGCTCGCCGAGCTGATGTGCCTCGACGCGCTGCACCGCGAGGAGTCCTGCGGCGGCCACTTCCGCGAGGAGTCCCAGACACCCGACGGCGAGGCCGCCCGCAGGGACGCGGAGTTCGGGTACGCGGCCGCCTGGGAGTTCACCGGCACCGGCGAGGCTCCCGTCCTGCACAAGGAAGACCTCGTCTTCGAGTACGTCCACCCCACCCAGCGGAGCTACGCATGAAGCTCACCCTGCGCGTCTGGCGGCAGCGCAACGCCGACGCCGACGGCACGATGTCCACGTACGAGGTGGACGGGATCTCTCCCGACATGTCCTTCCTGGAGATGCTCGACACGCTCAACGAGGAACTCATCGTCAAGGGCGAGGACCCCGTCGCCTTCGACCACGACTGCCGTGAGGGCATCTGCGGGGCGTGTTCGCTCGTCATCAACGGCGACGCGCACGGGCCCGAGCGGACGACGACCTGTCAGCTGCACATGCGGTCGTTCAAGGACGGCGACACGATCGACGTGGAGCCGTGGCGGGCATCGGCGTTTCCGGTGATCAAGGATCTCGTGGTGGACCGGTCGGCCTTCGACCGGATCATCCAGGCCGGCGGGTACATCACCGCGCCGACGGGGGCGGCTCCCGAGGCGCACGCCACGCCGGTGCCGAAGCCGGATGCCGACTTCGCCTTCGAGCACGCCGAGTGCATCGGGTGCGGGGCGTGTGTGGCGGCCTGTCCCAACGGGGCGGCGATGCTGTTCACGTCGGCGAAGATCAACCATCTGAACGTGCTGCCGCAGGGGGCTCCCGAGCGGGAGACGCGGGTGCTGGACATGGTGGAGCAGATGGACGAGGAGGGGTTCGGCGGGTGCACGCTCGCCGGGGAGTGCGCCACCGCCTGCCCGAAGGGCATTCCGCTGATGTCCATCACGAGCATGAACAAGGAGTGGCTGCGGGCCGCGCGGAAGGCCGCCAGGCGGTAGTTCAACAGCCGCACATCCTCTCTCCCGGCACACGTCACTCGGGCGTCGGCCGGCACGGGGACAACAGGGAGCGGTGGCACCGCTCGCCGCCCCCGGCCCGTGACCAGGAGAGAGCCATGACCGGCGTACTGACCGTCGACCGCCCCGCGCAGCCCACGGCCCCCACCCGCTACACCGTCGCCCTCGCCCGGACCGAGGAGGACGTACGCGCCGCCCAGCGGCTGCGCCACGACGTCTTCGCCGGAGAGATGGGCGCCCTGCTGGCCGGCCCGCAGCCAGGCCTCGACGTCGACCCCTTCGACGCGCACTGCGACCACCTGCTCGTCCGGGAGGAGACGACCGGCCAGGTCGTCGGCACCTACCGGCTGCTGCCGCCGGAACGCGCGGCGATCGCCGGGCGGCTGTACTCCGAGGGCGAGTTCGATCTGACCGCGCTCGACGGGATCCGGCCGCAGCTCGTCGAGGTCGGCCGCTCCTGTGTGCACCCCGGCCACCGCGACGGGGCGGTCATCAGCCTCATCTGGGCCGGCATCGCCCGCTACATGGTCGACCGCGGCCACGAGTGGCTCGCCGGCTGCTGCTCCGTCCCGCTCGCCGACGGCGGCACCCTCGCGTCCGCCACCTGGGACCGGGTGCGCGACAAGCACCTCTCGCCGGAGGGGTTCCGGGTGCGGCCGCTGCTGCCGTGGACGCCGGGCCCCGCGCCCGCCGCCCGCGTCGAACTGCCCGCCCTGCTGCGCGGCTATCTCCGCCTGGGTGCCTGGGTGTGCGGCGAACCGGCCCACGACCCGGACTTCGGTGTCGCCGACCTGTACGTGCTGCTGCCGATGAGCCGCGTCAACGCCCGCTACCTGCGCCACTTCCTCTCCCTCGTACCGGCCTGATGAGCGCCTGGCTGCCCACCGCGCCCTGCACGCCGCAGACCTGTGTCGAGGCGCCGGCGGCCGTGCGGGCGCGGGCCGTGCCGCGCGCCGTGCTGCGGCTGACCGCGGTCCTCCTGCTCCTTCTCACGGGGATGGCGCTCACGCCCTTCGGCGCCCGGATACCGGCGTCGCTGGTCCGGCGGTGGTGCCGGTGGATCGTGCGGGCCGCCGGCGTCCGGGTCCGCATCACCGGCGCCGCCGCCCCCACCGGCGGACTGCTGCTGGTCGCCAACCACATCTCCTGGCTGGACATCCCGCTGCTCGCCGCCGTACGCCCCGCCAGGATGCTGGCCAAGACCGAGGTGCGGAGCTGGCCCGTCGCCGGGGCGCTGGCCGCGCGCGGCGGAACCCTCTTCATCGACCGGGACCGGCTGCGGGCCCTCCCGGACACGGTCGCCCGGATCGCCGGGGCCCTGCGCGAGGGCGCCGCGGTCGCGGCCTTCCCCGAGGGCAGCACCTGGTGCGGCCGGGCCCAGGGCACCTTCCGCAGGGCCGTCTTCCAGGCCGCCCTGGACGCCGGGGTGCCGGTCCAGCCGGTGCGGATCGGCTACCGGCTCAGCGACGGCACGGCCACCACGGCCCCCGCGTATGTCGGCGAGGACACGCTGCTCGCCTCCCTGTGGCGGGTGGCGACGGCCCGCGGCCTGATCGCGGAGGTCGAGGTACGGGGCCCCGTACCGCCGGGCGGCAGCCCCGACCGCCGGGCTCTCGCCCGCGCCTCCCAGCCGCCGGAGACGACGGCGCCGTCGTGGACGCACACGGTGCTCGTGGCGTAGGACGTGCGCCGACCGGGCGGCACGGCCGTCCCGTCCTGCCCGGTGGCTGCGTCGGGCGGGGACATCGGCCGTACGGCCGCAGGCGCGGCCCGGTCATCAGGACCTGCTCCGGCCGGGCGCAGGCGTGGCGTCCCGTCCCGCCCGAGGGGCGGGGCCCGCTGCGCGCCACGTCTCGGAGGGGCCCGGTGTGCGGCAGGAGGGCGGCCCGGCCGTCGTACGGGATGCCGCCGCGCGCGGGGCAGGCGGGCTGCGGCCGCCCGGGATCGCACACGAGTGGCAGCCGCCGGCTCGCCGAGCGCAGGCCCGGCGCATGAACCCGGACGTCCCTGCCCGCAGGGACTTGCCTCAACGGCCCCCGGACAGCGTGCGCGCCAGATACGGCGCAGTCCGGCCCTGCGCCGAGCGCGCGACGTCCGCGGGCGGCCCCACCGCCACGATCCGGCCGCCCGCGTCGCCGCCGCCCGGGCCGAGGTCGATCACCCAGTCCGCGCGCGCGACGACGGACATGTCGTGCTCGACGACGATCACGGTGTGCCCGGCGTCGACGAGGCCGTGCAGCTGGCGCATCAGGACGTCCACGTCGGCCGGGTGGAGGCCGGTCGTGGGTTCGTCGAGGAGGTAGAGGGTGTGGCCGCGCCGGCCGCGCTGCAGTTCGCTCGCCAGCTTGATGCGCTGGGCCTCGCCGCCGGAGAGCTCGGTGGCGGGCTGGCCTAGGCGGAGGTAGCCCAGACCCACGTCGAGCAGAGTGCCGAGGCTGCGGGCCACAACCGGGATGTCGGCGAAGAACTCCGCCGCGGCCTCCACCGTCAGATCCAGCACCTGCGCGATGTTCCGCCCGCGGTACGTCACCTCCAGTGTCCGAGGGTTGTAGCGGGCCCCGCCGCAGTCCGGGCAGGGCGCGTACGTGCTCGGCAGGAACAGCAGCTCCACACTGACGAACCCCTCGCCCTGGCAGGTCTCGCAGCGCCCTCCCGCCACATTGAAGGAGAACCGCCCGACGCCGAAACCGCGTTCGCGGGCCCCGTCGGTGGCCGCGAACACCTTGCGTACGACGTCGAAGAGGCCCGTGTAGGTGGCGAGGTTCGAGCGCGGGGTGCGGCCGATCGGCTTCTGGTCGACCGAGACCAGCCGGCCGACCCCCGCCGAGTCCTCCGTGATCTCGCCGATGAGCGTGGACTTGCCGGAGCCGGACACCCCGGTCACCGCGGTGAACACGCCGAGCGGGAACTCCGCCGTCACGCCGCGGAGGTTGTGCCGCGAGACCGGGCCGGTCTTGAGCCACCCGGTCGCCTCGCGCACGTCCCGGGCCAGGGCGGGGCAGTGGTCGAACAGGTAGCGGGCCGTCGCCGACTCCTCGACACCGGCCAGCTCGGCCACCGGACCGCTGTGCAGCACCCGCCCGCCGTGCTCGCCCGCGTCCGGGCCCACGTCGACCAGCCAGTCGGCCCCCCGCACGACGTCGAGGTGGTGCTCCACCACGAACACCGAGTTCCCGGACGCCTTCAGCCGCTCCAGCACCGTGAGCAGCGCCTCGATGTCCGCCGGATGCAGTCCCGCCGACGGCTCGTCGAGGACGTAGACGACCCCGAACAGGCCGGAGCGCAGTTGGGTGGCCAGCCGCAGGCGTTGCAGTTCGCCCGCGGAGAGCGTGGGTGTGGGCCGGTTGAGACTGAGGTAGCCGAGACCCAGCTCGACGACCGGCGCGATACGGGACCGCAGGTCGTCGGTGAGGACCCGGGCGGCCTCCGAGGTCGCGTCGAGACCGGTGGCCAGCTCCGCCAGCGGCAGTGCCGCCAGGTCGGCGATGGTCCGGCCGCCGAACGTCACCGCCAGGGCTTCGGGGCGCAGCCGGCTGCCGCCGCACGCCGGGCAGGGCGCGCTGGTGAGGAACCGCTCGGCCTTCGCCCGCAGGGCCGGGCTCTTGGAGTCCGAGAACGTCTTCATCACGTACCGGTGGGCGCTCATGTAGGTGCCCTGGTACGGCCGTTGGATCCGGTCGGCGTCCCGCACGGGGTGCACCGTGACCACCGGTTGCTCGTCCGTGAACAGGATCCACTCCCGCTCGTCGGCGGGCAGTTCCCGCCACGGCCGGTCCACGTCGTGGCCGAGGGCGTCGAGAATGTCCCGCAGGTTCTTGCCCTGCCAGGCACCCGGCCACGCGGCGATCGCCCCGTCGCGGATCGACAGCGACGGGTCGGGGACCAGCAGCTCCTCGCTCGTACGGTGCACCTGCCCGAGCCCGTGGCACTCCGGGCAGGCCCCCACCGCCGTGTTGGGCGAGAACGCGTCGGAGTCGAGCCGCTCGGCGCCGGGCGGGTAGGTGCCGGCCCGGGAGAACAGCATCCGCAGGGAGTTGGAGAGGTTGGTGACGGTGCCGACGGAGGAGCGGGAGGTGGGCGCCGCGCGGCGCTGCTGGAGTGAGACGGCCGGGGGCAGTCCGGTGATCTCCCCGACCTTCGGGGCGCCGACCTGGTGGATCAGCCGGCGTGCGTACGGCGCGACCGACTCGAAGTAGCGCCGCTGCGCCTCCGCGTAGATCGTGCCGAACGCCAGCGACGACTTTCCCGAGCCGGACACGCCGGTGAACACGGCCAGCACGTCCCGGGGGATGTCGACGTCGATGCCCTGGAGGTTATGCTCGCGGGCGCCACGGACACGGACGAACGGGTCATGGGAGTCGCGGTCGTGCATGGGAAACGACTCTAACCGGAGGTGATCGCGGCGAGCCGCCGGTAGGAGTCCAGCAGGGCCTCACGGTCGTACGTGCTGGTCGTGACCAGTACCTCCTGCGCGCCCGTCTCCTTCAGCACCGTCTCCAGCTCGTGCGCCACCTGCTCCTCGGTCCCGGCGATGTGGCCGGTCAGGCCGGACTCGTAGAAGCCGCGCTCCTTGCCGGTCATCGTGAGAGTCTCCACGCGCCCGGCGGGTGGCAGCGGCGGGAAGGTGCCGTGCGTACGCGAGTACGCCATGGACCAGGCCTCGGGAATCAGCAGCCGCCTCGCCTCGTCGGGGGTGTCGGCCACGGCGATCGTGCCCGAGATGACGACGTAGGGTTCCGCGGCCCAGGGGGAGGGGCGGAAACGGTCGCGGTAGTGGTCGATGCCGCGCCGCATCCTGTCCCGGTTCCTGAGGTCGCCGATGACCATGGGCAGCCCGGCGCGGGCCGCGATGCCGGCACCCTCGCCCATGGCCAGGACGAACGGCGGCACGCTCAGGCCCTCGGCGGGGCGGGCGTGCACCCCGGTGGGGGAGCTGCCCCGGAACCAGCCGAGCAGCTCGCCGAGCTGGGCCTCGAAGTCCTCGGCGTCGCCCTTGTCGCGGCCCAGGGCCCTGCGCACGCCGTCCGTGAAACCGACAGACCGGCCGAGACCCATGTCGATCCGCCCGGGGAACAGCGATTCCAGCACCCCGAACTGCTCGGCCACGACCAGCGGCCGGTGGTTGGGCAGCATCACCCCGCCGGTGCCGACCCGGATCGTCCGGGTCGCGCCCGCGACGGCGGCGGCCAGCACGGTCGGCGCGGAACCGGCGACCCCGGGCACGCCGTGGTGTTCCGAGACCCAGAGCCGGTGGTAGCCGAGCCGCTCCAGTTCCCGTGCCATACGCACGGTGTCGCGCAGCGCCTCGGGGTGGGTGTGCCCCTCGCGGGTGCGGGAGCGGTCGAGGACGGACAGGCGCACGGGTTCCATACCAGGTTCTACGCCGGGCGGGGCCGCCGGTATTCCGGCGCCGCCCGGGGACCACCCGGAAAACCGGGTGACCGCGTCCTGGCACGTGAGGACACTGTTCCGTATCCCGTAGCGAAAGGCGGCCGACCATGACCGTCCCCAACGTCCTGCTCTCCGGCATCGTCGGATCGACCGCCTATGGCCTCGCCCGCCCGGGTTCGGACATCGACCGCCTCGGCCTGTTCGCCGTACCGACCGGAGAGCTGCACGGTCTGCGCCGGCCGAAGGAGTCACACGTCAGCACGGCGCCGGACCGCACCCTGCACGAGGCGGCCAAGTGGTGCCGGCTGGCCCTCGGCGGCAATCCGACCGCGATGGAGCTGGTGTGGCTCCCGGACGACCTGTACGAGGTGCGCACCCCGCTCGGCGACGAGCTCATCGGCATCCGTACGGCGTTCCTGAGCGCCCGGCGCGTCCGGGACGCCTATCTCGGGTACGCCACCCAGCAGTTCCGGCGGCTGGAGGCGCGCGGCGACGGGTCGTTCTCCTCCGACACCCGCAAGCGCACCGCGAAGCACGCCCGGCACCTCAAACGGCTGTGCGGCCAGGGCCTGGAGCTGTACACCACCGGGCGGCTGGCGATCCGTGTCGAGAACCCGGACGAGTACCACGCCTTCGGCGAGCACGTCGCCGCCGACCCGTCGGCCGCCCTGCCCCTGCTCAGGCACTACGAGGCCGCCTTCGACGCGGGCCCCACGGCGCTGCCGGACGAGCCCGACGAGGCGCCGGTGGAGGCCTGGCTGCGCCGGGTCAGGGCGCACTTCTACACGGAGGCGGCCTGCTCAGCCGTCGGGGCGTAGCAGGCCGCGCTCATAGGCCCTGACCAGGTTCTGCGGGACGAGGCGACGCACGCCGTCGACGGTGACGGGGACCAGCGTCGGGGTGCTCGCTTTCCACTGGGCGCGGCGGTGACGGGTGTTGCTGCGGGACATCTTCCGCTTGGGGACAGCCATGGGACTCCTCCTCGGTGGGCAGGCACCGGAGACGCTACATGAAAATGGATCCCATTAACAATGTGCGTCCCGGTGCCCGGCCACCGCGGCCCCGGAGGGGCGTGTCAGTCGTCCGCGCCCACGAGCATCCGCACCTCGAACTCCTCGTGCGCGGCGGCCTCTTCACCCGGGCTCTTGTCCAGCACCGTGCCGAGCCAGCCCAGGAGGAAGCCCACGGGGATGGAGACGATGCCGGGGTTCTGCAGCGGGAACCAGGCGAAGTCGGCCTCGGGGTAGAACGAGCCCGGGGCCGAGGAGACCACGGGGGAGAAAGTGGCCAGCAGGACGGAGCAGAGCAGACCGCCGTAGAGGCTGAGCAGGGCGCCCTTCGCGCTGAAACGCCGCCAGAAGAGGGTGTAGATGATCGTCGGCAGGATCGCGGACGCCGCGATGGCGAAGGCCAGGAAGGCGAGCGTCGCGGTGTTCGCCCCCCAGGCGACGAGGGCCAGCAGGATGCCGAGGACCCCGATCACCGCCCCGGACAGCCGGGCGACGGTCAGCTCCTCCGTCTCGCTGGCCCGGCCCTTGCGGATCACCTCGCTGTACAGGTCGTGCGCGAGGGAGGACGCCGCGGCCAGGGTGAGGCCGACCGCCACGGCGAGCAGCGTCAGATACGCGAGGCAGGTCAGCAGCGCGGTGAGGACACTGCCGCCCAGCTCGTGGGCGAGCAGCAGGACGGAGGCGTTTCCGGTGCGGTCCGTGCTCTCGATGGCGTCCCGGCCGAGCAGCGCGGTGGCACCGAGGCCCATGATGCCGGCCCCGAAGCAGACCGCACCGACCAGGCCGACGGCCCACAGCACGGAGGAGCGCAGGACGCCGCTGTTGCGCGGGGTGAGCAGCCGCATCAGCACGTGCGGGAGGGCGGCGAGGCCGAGCACGATGGCCAGTTCCAGGCTGAGGAAGTCCAGCTTGTTGCTGACGGTGCCGCCGTAACGCAGCCCCGGTTCGAGGAAGCTCAGGCCCGAACCGCTGCGCTCGGAGGCCCTCTCCAGCAGCGCGTTGGGGTTCCAGTCGAAGTGGTGGAGCACCCATCCCGCGGTGAACAGCACACCCACCACCAGCATCACGGCCTTGATGATCTGGATGACCGTCGCGCCGGGCATGCCCCCGAGGGAGGCGTACAGGATCACGAAGACGCCGATCACGACCACGCACAGGGTGCGGGTGGTGCCGCTCGGCACGCCCGTGAACTGGGTCAGCAGGGCCACACTGCCGACGAGTTGGGCCACCAGGTAGAGCGTGGCGATGGCCAGGATGCAGACCGCCAGCGCGACCCGTACCGGCCGCTGCTGCCGGGGCAGGCGCAGCGCCACCGTGTCGCCGAGCGTGAACTTGCCCGTGCGGTGCAGGGGTTCGGCGATCAGCAGCAGCACCATCATCCAGGCGACCGTGGTGCCGCCGAGGTACATCAGCCCGTCGTACCCGGTCAGGGCGACCAGCCCGGTGCTGCCCAGCAGGGTGGCGGCGGACAGGTAGTCGCCGCACATGGCGAGACCGTTGCGCAGCGGCGACATGGCACGGTTGCCGAGGTAGAACTCGCTGATCTCGTCGCGCTGAGGAGCCGTCAGCAGCGCCGTGAACAGGGTGATCACGACCACGGTCAGGAACAGGACGAACGTCAGCTGCAGACTGCTGTCGTCGATGGCGGCGGCGGTCACCACGTGCGGAACCCCCTCGTCCCGTGCTGAAGCGGCTGCCCCGCCCCCTGTGGAGGCACCGCCGAACGGGCGCGTCGGCTCTCGGTCTCGTGCAGCCGGGACCTGAGGCCGCGGGCGAGCGGATCGACCCGGGTGCGCATGTGCCGGACATAGCACCACGCGGTCACGCCCATGACGACGAACTGCCCGAGACCGAGGACGAGTCCGACCGTGAGGCGGCCGAACAGCGGCTGGTTCATCACCGCGGGCACAAAACTCGACAGCAGCACATACAGCAGGAATCCACCGACGGACAGGATCGTCGCGCGGACGCCGAACCGGCGCTGCGCGCGACGCAGAGAGTGGAATTCGGGATGGTCGGATATACGAGACGGCGGAGTACGTTCGATGTGCGGAAGCGGGAATGCGGGAGTGTCATCCCGCTGCGGTGAATATTCGGGCACAGGCGCACCTTCTTCGCTGCATCGTGCCCCGCACTCGACCCCGTCGGGTCAGTGGACGCGTCCGGTTTCCGGGCAGGGGGGAGGGATGCCGGACGCGCGGTGGGGGGTGCGGGCTCTGTGGGGGCTCGTGTATCCGGAGAACTCGCTTTTCCGGATGCACGCGGACGGCCTCGGGGTTCTGTGTGGAGATCCCCGACCAGCCTCGGCCGCGGGTGATGGCGAGGCTGAGAGCGGAGTATGTCAGTGCTGTGCTTGAGGCATCAACTGTGCGCGTGAATTGACCCGTGTGCATGGCTTGTTCACGCGGGCTGTCTCAAATGCGCTTAGGGTGGGCGGCGTGAGTGACGACCGCAGCAAGGCCCCGCTGGCCGTGTTCGACCTGGACAACACCCTCGCCGACACCACGCACCGGCAGAAGTTCCTGGAGCGCAGGCCCAAGGACTGGGACGGGTTCTTCTCGGCGGCGCCGCAGGACCCGCCGGTCCCGGAGGGAATCGCGCTGGTCCGGGAGAGCGCGCGGGAGTGCGAGATCGTCTACCTGACCGGGCGGCCCGAGCGCTGCCGGCGCGACACACTGGACTGGCTCGCCGCCCAGGGGCTGCCCGAAGGGCGCGTGCACATGCGGCGGGACGCCGACCGGCGGCCCGCCCGGTTCACCAAGCTGGAGATCCTGCGACGCCTCGCCCGCACCCGCGAGATCCGCGTCCTCGTGGACGACGACGAACTGGTCTGCGCGGACGCCCGGCGTGCGGGCTTCACCGTCGTACGGGCCGACTGGGTGACCCGGTCCGCCGAGATGAAATCGGCGCAGGAGCGGGAGGGACGGACCTGAGAGCGCCTGGCGGCGGAGAGCCGGAGCCCGCGCCTGCCTACTCGGACTCGTCCAGCCGGAAGCCCACCTTCAGGCCCACCTGCCAGTGCGCGATCTGCCCGTCCTCGAGCTGGCCGCGCACCTGCGTCACCTCGAACCAGTCCAGATTGCGCAGCGTCTGCGAGGCCCGGTCGACGCCGTTGCGGATGGCCTGGTCGACGCCGTCCGGTGAGGTGCCGACGATCTCCGTGACCCGGTAGGTGTGGTTCGACATGCCGCTGCTCCTCTTCCAGTGACGGGAGTGTCACGCTCCCTCCACCGTGCCCCAAGCGGCGGCGAAGCGCGAGACGTCGTCCCCCGCCGTCGCCGCCGCCCCGGGGCTCACCGGTGTCAGCGCGCCACACTCAGCGACAGTGCGAACCGGCCCGCCCCGTCCGTCCACCAGTGGGCCAGTTCCAGGCCGGCAGCGGACAGTTCGGCGCGCACGCCCTCCTGCCGGAACTTCGCCGACACCTCGGTCCGCATCTCCTCGCCCGCCGCGAAGTGGACGGCGAGGTCGAGCGCCGGAACCTTCACCGTCTGCGCCGTACGGGAGCGCAGCCGCATCTCGATCCACTCGTGCCCGGCGTCCCACACCGCCACATGGTCGAACGCGGCGGGCTCGAAGTCGGCGCCCAGCTCACGGTTGATCACGGTCAGGACGTTCTTGTTGAACGCGGCCGTCACCCCGGCCCCGTCGTCGTACGCCCGCACCAGCACCTCCTCGTCCTTGACCAGGTCCGTGCCCAGCAGCAGGGCGTCGCCCGGGGCGAGCAGGGCGCGTACGGACGCCAGGAACGCGGCGCGCTCGGCGGGCAGCAGGTTGCCGATGGTGCCGCCCAGGAACGCCACCAGGCGGGGCCCCGGCGTGTCCGGCAGGGTCAGCTCCGCGGTGAAGTCGGCGATCAGCGCGTGCACGTCGAGCCCCGGCCGCTCGGCGGCGAGCGCCTGACCGGCCTGCCTGAGGGCGCTCTCGCTGACGTCGACCGGGACGTAGGTGTGCAGCTGCGTGAGGGCGTCGATCAGATGCCGCGTCTTCTCCGAGGAGCCGGAGCCGAGCTCGACCAGGGTGCGGGCCCGGGTCGCCGCGGCGATGTCCCCGGAGCGCGCGAGGAGGATGTCCCGCTCGGCGCGTGTGGGGTAGTACTCCGGCAGTTCCGTGATCCTCTCGAACAGGTCGCTGCCGTGCGCGTCGTAGAACCACTTCGGCGGGAGGGTCTTGGGGCGGCCGGACAGGCCCCGCTGGACGTCGGCGCGCAGCGCGGCGCCCGTGGCGTCCTCGGGCAGGGTGCGGGTGAGGTGGAACGGGCTCACGTACGGGGCTCCTTCACGGGTGCGGGCGCGGAGGCCTCGGTCGGCTCCTTCAGCGGCGTGAGCAGCACGTCGGTGCGGCTCGCCGCGAGCAGGGTGCGGTCGGGCACCTCCTGCCAGTGCGGATCGTCGTCGTAGGGCTCGGAGGCCACGACGGTGCCGCCGCCGGGCGGGGTGAGATACCAGAGGGTGTCGCCCCAGGCGGTCGCGGTGATGGTGTCCCCGTCGGTGAGCAGGAGGTTGAGCCGTGAGTCCGGGGCCGCGGCGGCGACTTCCAGGACGGTGTCGGCCATCGCCTGGCCTTCCTCGTCGCCGCCGCGCAGCCGCGCCAGCACCAGCGCCCAGACGAGCGCCGAGTCGTTGCGGGCCTCCAGGGACAGCAGGTCCTCGGGGGGCAGGGTGCGGGACACCGCGGCCAGCGAGCCGGGCCAGCCTTTGACCGCCCCGTTGTGGCTGAACAGCCAGGTCCCCGCGGCGAACGGCGCCGCCGCGGCCTCCGCGTCCGCGCCCGACAGGGTCGCGTCCCGCACCGCGGCGAGCAGCGCGGTGGACCGTACGACCCGGGCGAGATCGGCGAACGACAGGTCCGCCCAGATCGGCCCGGCCCGGCGGTAGCGGGCCGGCACCGGGTCACCCCCGGCGTACCAGCCGACGCCGAAACCGTCGGCGTTGACCGTCCCGTACCGCTGGTGCCGGGGCGCCCACGACTGCCGGTACAGCCCGTGCGCGGGCTCCACGAGGAGCCGGCCCAGCGACTCCTGCGGCCCCACGTACGCCACATGACGGCACATCAGACGTTCTCCGACCGGGCGGTGCGGAACCCGGAGAAGATCTGCCGCCGGATCGGGTAGTCCCAGTTCCGGAAGGTGCCCCGGCAGGCCACCGCGTCCACCGCGAACGAACCGCCGCGCAGCACCTTGTGCTCGGGCCCGAAGAAGACCTCCGAGTACTCCTTGTACGGGAACGCCTTGAACCCCGGGTACGGCAGGAAGTCGCTGGCCGTCCACTCCCACACGTCGCCGATCAGCTGCCGTACGCCCAGCGGCGACTCGCCGGCCGGGTAACTCCCGGCGGGCGCCGGACGCAGGTGCCGCTGGCCGAGGTTGGCGTGCTCGGGCCCCGGGTCGGCGTCGCCCCACGGGTAGCGCATGGAGCGGTCACCGGCCGGGTCGTGCCGGGCCGCCTTCTCCCACTCCGCCTCGGTCGGGAGCCGGCGTCCCGCCCAGCGGGCGTAGGCGTCGGCCTCGTACCAGCACACGTGCAGCACCGGCTCGTCGGGCGGGACGACCTCGGTGACGCCGAAACGGCGCCTGAGGAACTGCTGTCCGTCGCGCCGCCAGTACAGCGGGGCGTCGATGCCGTGCTTGCGGATGTGCGCCCAGCCGTCGGCCGTCCACCACCGCGGGTTGTCGTAGCCGCCGTCCTCGATGAACGCCTGGTAGGCGCCGTTCGTCACCGGGGTCGTGTCGATGTGGAAGGGCGCCACCTCGCGCCGGTGCGCGGGGCGTTCGTTGTCCAGCGCCCACGGTTCGCCGGAGGTGCCCACCGTGAACGGACCGCCCGGGACGAGGACGTCGGACGGGCCGGTGAACAGCGGCGCCGGCTCGGGGTCCGGGGCGGTCAGTGCCTGCGGCCCCCTGCGCAGCTGATGGGTGATCAGCATCGTCTCGTCGTGCTGCTGTTCGTGCTGCGCGATCATCCCGAAGGCGAACCCGGCCTCCGTCAGCCGCGTCCCGTGAAACGCGTGCCGCTCCAGCACGTCCAGTGCCCTTCCGCGGACGTCGGCCGCGTAGGTGCGCGCCTCGGCGGGCGACAGCAGGGGCAGCTTCGGCCGCTCGGCCCTCGGGTGCTCGAAGGCGTCGTAGAGGCCGTCGATCTCGGGGCGTATCGCCTCGTGCCCGGCGACGGCCCGCAGCAGCCACTGCTCCTCCTGGTTGCCGATGTGCGCGAGGTCCCACACCAGCGGCGACATCAGTGGCGAGTGCTGCGCGGTCAGGTCGGGATCCTCCACGCAGCTCGTCAGCAGCGTGGTGCGTTCGCGGGCGACGACGAGTGAGGCGACCGCCCGCTCACGGAGCACCTCGGGGTCGACGGTCCCGGCGTCGGCAGCGGGATCGGTGTCGGTCATGGGCGGAAGTCCTTCCCGTGGGCGCGACCGTCCGTGCCGCGCTGTCGGTCGAGCAGGTCGTCGGCGGGGCAGCGGCCCAGGACGACATAGCGGTCCAGATGGTCCGTGACGGCCTCGATGACCTCGGGGGCGGCGCCTAGCCGGGGCAGGGCCTCCAGTGCGGTCGTGAAGCACGTGACGGCCACCTCGCGCAGTTCCGCGTCGGCCAGTCCGCCGCGGGCCGCGTCGAGCCACAGCGGGTTGTGCGGGGCGGGCAGCCCCAGCGTCCGCTCGGCCAGCGGCTTCACGGCCCGGTAGGCGGTCTCGGTGGCCTGCGGGTCGTCGAACAGCGCCGCCGTCACGGCGAGCGGCACGATCCAGCCGTCGTCGCCGGGCTGCGCGTCGATCATGCGCAGTTCGAGATGGCCGCGCGGCCTGACCGGCGGGAACAACGTCGTGACGTGGTAGTCGAGATCCTCCCGGGTGGGCGGCCGGGGCGCGCCCGTGCGGATCCAGTCCCGGAAGGTGAGCCCCTCGGGGACGTCCCAGGGCCCGGTGTCCCGCCGTACGCACATCACGGGGGAGTCCAGCACGTGCCGGGCCCAGGCGCTGCGCGGGTCGGTGTCCAGCCGCGGTCCGCCCGCCCGGCCGGCGCCGATCCTGGTCCACGTCAGCTGCCGGGTGGACAGCCAGCCGGTCGGACGGTGCCCGGCGAGCGGGGAGTTGGCGAAGGCGGCCACCAGGACCGCGCCCAGATGGTGGGCCAGCCACCAGCGCCGCACCAGGCCCTGCGGCCCGGGCTCCTCGTGGCCGGCGTCCAGGCACACCTGCACGGAGGCGGAGGTGCACATCATGGCGCGGCCGGCGGGGCCCGTGCGGTCCAGGCACGCCTCCATGGCGTCGTAGCGCGGTTCACGCAGGAACCGGCGGGGCTCGTGCCAGGGATCATGGCCGAGGCCGACGAGGGCGAGGCCGTCCTGGCGCAGTACCGCGCGGACGGCGTCGAGGTCGGCGGAGACGGTACCGATGGCTTCCGTCAGCGAGGCGGCGGGGGGCGAGCTCAGCTCCAGCTGGCCGCCGGGTTCCACGGTGAGCGCCGACCCCAGAGGCAGGGGCCGCAGTGCGGCGTAAGCCGCTTCGAGTCGTTCGGGTGTGACGGGGAGCTGCGGTGCGCGCAGCTCGTGGACGAGCCATTCCACCTCGACACCGAGGCGGCGTGGCGGGCCGGTCTTGAAGCAGATGCCGCGGACGAGTGCCTCGACCTCGGCTTCGGACAGTGAGGTGCGTGGCCGGGTACAGCCACTTACCGATTCGGACATGTCGGGATCCTCCTGAGATTCCACCATGCCATTGGTTCGGGCCCTTCGGCGGCCCGGACCGAGAGCACCCGTCCCACCCAAGACGCTCGTGTCGCTCGGCACAAGGGGGCGAACCGGGGCGTTTCCGGGCGGTCATACGGTCCGGCCCGGTGTTTCCAAGGACTTTCCCGGGCGTTCTCCGATGGCGAAAACTGTGTTGCACCGGAGATCGGGCATCACCCACGATGCCTGCGTGAGCACGACAAGAAGAGCCGCGCGGCACGCGGTCACGGCGCGCACGGGGGTGGCGCCGTGAGCGCGCGCCTGCGCGGTATCGCACAGCAGACCGAGCAGATCGTCGCGGCCGGGGCCTACCGCGCGCCGGACGGGCGCGAGGTGTCGATCACCGCGGAGCTGCGTGCGGCGCGCGAGGGCACGCGTCTGTACGGACCGGAGCCGGTGCCGGTGTCCGCCGATCGGGTGACCGGGGCGCGGGAGACGCTGGTCGAGGTCACGGGAGAGAGCAGCCTGGCGGCCGCCCGCCGGCTGGGCGGGCACGTGGCCCTGCTGAACTTCGCCTCGGCCCGCAATCCCGGGGGCGGCTATCTGAACGGCGCCCAGGCCCAGGAAGAGGCCCTGTGCCGGGCCTCCGCGCTGTACACCTGCCTCCTCGAGGCCAGGGCTTTCTACGACCACCACCGGGCCCACCGCGACCCGTTCTACACGGACCGTGTCATCCACTCACCGGCCGTGCCCGTCTTCCGCGACGACCGGGGCGGCCTGCTGAACCAGCCGTACACCGCCGGCTTCCTGACCTCGCCCGCGCCCAACGCGGGCGTGGTGCTCCGCACGGCGCCCGAACGGGCCCCCGGTCTGCCGCGGGCCCTCGCGGTCCGGGCCGAACGCGTCCTGGAGACGGCCGCCGCCCACGGCTACCGTCGGCTCGTCCTGGGCGCCTGGGGCTGCGGAGTGTTCCGCAACGACCCCGCGCAGGTGGCGGAGGCGTTCCGGGCGCTGCTGTGGCCCGGTGGCCGGTTCGCGGAGGCCTTCGAACACGTGGTGTTCGGGATCCTGGACCGGACACGGGACCGTGCGGTGAGAGGCGCCTTCGAGAGGACCCTCAGCTCCAGCCGTAGCACTCCTGCAGGCGGCGCCTGACCAGGTTGAAGCGCATCCGATCGAGGGCGCACGCCTCCCGGCGCATACCGTCCTCGTGCAGCCGCAGCACCCGGTCCACGTCGACCCACGAGTCCCGGCCCGTCCGGTCCCACGGCCCGCTGCCGATGGGCACCCACTCCCGGTCGCCGTCGTGCCGCTTGCTGGACAACTGCACCGCCAGGAAGGTGCCGCCCGGCTCGCGGGCGACCACCAGCACCGGGCGGTCCTTGCCGCGGCCGTCGTTCTCCTCGTAGGGCACCCAGGTCCAGACGATCTCCCCGGGGTCCGGGTCGCCGTCGTGCGCGGGGGAGTACTCCGTCCGCACCCGGCCCACCGCGCGCGGGTCGGCCTGGACGGTGGCGGAGGGGCCGTGACGGCCGGGGACGTTCTCGTCGGCAAACGTGCTCACGGGGGCACCCTAGAGGCTGCCCCCGTGAGCACGCCGCCCGGGTCACCCGCGGCCGCCATGTAGGCGGCCCCCGGGGGCAGGTACTCGGCCACCCTGCTCGCTCAGGCGGCAGCGGAACGTGCCGTGGCCGGCAGGGACGGCCACTTCTCGGCCCAGCGCAGCTCGGCCTCCAACTGGGCGGCCACCTGCACGAGCAGGGGCTCGCTGTTCGCCGGGCCCAGCAACTGCGCGCCGACCGGCAGGCCGTCCGGCGTGAAACCCGCGGGCACGTTGACCCCCGGCCAGCCCAGTACGTTCCACGGCCAGGCGTACGGGCAGGCGGCGATCATCGCCCGGTCGGTGGCGAATCCGCTCAGTTCGAGCAGGGCGCCGATCCGGGGCGGGGGAGCGGCCGTTGTGGGCGCCAGCACGACGTCGTAGGAGGTGAAGAACCCGCCGATGCGCCGGTGCAGCACGGTCTCCGCACGCCGGGCCGCCCGCAGCGGGGCACCGCCGAGCAGCCGGCCCAGCCGGGCCGCGTCCCGGGTGCGCCGGTCCAGCAGCGCCGGGAAGGGCGCCTCGCCCACGCGCTCGGCGATCCCGGCCGTGGCCCGCGGCACGAAGGTCAGCCCGATCTGCCCGTAGGGCGGGTCGGCCTCCTCGACGAAGTGCCCCGACGCGGCCAGCCGTTCGGCCAGTTCGACCACCCGGGTGCGCACCTCGGGCAGGAGCCGGGCGGGCACCGCCGTGAAGGGCGGTTTGAGGGAGAGCGCGATGCGCAGCCGCCCGGGGTCGCGGCCCACGGCCCGGGACACGTCGAGGGCCGGGGGCCGGTGCGGGTCCTGCGCGTGGTTGCCGCTCGCCGCGTCCAGCAGCAGGGCCGCGTCGGCGACCGTGCGGGCCAGGGTGCCGTTGACGGTGATGCCCTGGAAGGACTCGCCGCGCGGCCAGGTGGAGATGCGTCCGCGCTGCGGCTTGATGCCGACCAGGTGCGTCCACGCGGCCGGGATCCGCACCGAGCCGGCACCGTCCGAGCCGAGCGCGGCCGGCACCAGGCCCGCGGCGACCGCGGCTGCCGAGCCGCCCGAGGAACCGCCGGGCGTGTGCTCCGCACTCCACGGATTGCGGGTCGCGCCGAAGGCGGGACCCTCGGTGAAGGGCCACTGCCCGAACTCGCAGGTGTTGGTCTTGCCGATGATCACGGCCCCGGCCGCGCGCAGCCGCCGCACCGCCTCGCCGTCCTCGGCGACCGGCGGGAACTCCCCGCAGCAGCCGAACGCGGTCGGTTCACCGGCCACGTCCATGTCGTCCTTCACGGCGACGGGGACGCCGAGCAGCGGCCTCGGCGCGGCTGCCGACGCCAGTTCCCGGTCCGCGGCATCGGCCTCCGCGAGCGCGGCCTCGGCCCGGACGATCCGGAATGCGTTGAGGTTCCCCTGCGTCGCCTCGATCCGCGCCAGCGTCCGCTCGACCAGCGCTCGCGACGTCACCTCCCCGGCGGCCAGCGCACGGGCGGCCTCCGCCAGGCTTTCGGAACGGTCGAGCGTCATACGGACACCTCCGGAAGCGGCTGTCTACCGAACGGTAACGTCCGGCGGCCGGTGACGGAACGCCGACGACGGGAGTGGAAGTCCACCGCCGGCCACATCTTCCTCACTGGGCGCATCGGCCCCTGTTCAAACCATTGACGGCCCTCCGCCTCGCCCCTACGTTCTGTGCCCCCACTTCTGATCGAATTTCCGAACCTTGTTCGGAATATCGAACCCGGTGTCCTAGGGAGAGCCGCCCGTGACCCCACACCCCGCCGCCCCGTCCCGCCGCACACTGCTGCGCGCCCTGGCCGCCCTGCCCGCCTCGGCGGTCCTGCTCGGCGAAACCCCCGGGCTGCTCGGCAGCGCCCTGGCCGCCGCACCCCCGAACGGCTCGGCCACCCGCTACACCATCGTGCCGTTCCTCAACAGCGACGACGGCACGGTCAACGTCTACCAGTCGGACGACGCCACCGACTTCCGGCTGCTGCGCTCCTCCGCGTACACGCCACCCGCGAACCGGATCCGCGACGCGAGCGTCATCAGACACACCGACGGCTACTACTACGTCACCTACACCACGCACACCTGGCAGGACACCAGCAGGACCATCGGCTTCGCCCGCAGCTCCGACCGCGTCAACTGGACGTTCCTGTACGACTACACCGTCCCCGTCGCGAACCTCTCCCGCGCCTGGGCGCCCGAGTGGTTCGTCGACGGCGACGGCAGCGTCGGCATCATCGTGTCCTGCTCCACCGCGAACGACGAGTGGATCTTCACGCCGTACCTGCTGAGGGCCACGAACTCGGCGCTCACGGCGTGGAGTTCACCTGTCGCGCTCTCGGGCATCGGTGCCAACCACATCGACACGTTCATCGTGAAGATCGGCTCGACGTACCACGCCTTCCCCAAGAACGAGACGACGAAGTACATCGAGTACGCCACCGCCTCGAACCTCACCGGCCCGTACACGATCCGCCGGACCGGCGACTGGGCGGGCTGGGGCAGCTACCGCGAGGGCCCGGCCCTGGTGCGGCTCGACAACGGCGGCTGGCGGATCTTCTTCGACGGCTACGGCGACGGGAACTACTACTACTCCGACAGCTACGACACCTTCGCCACCTGGACGGCACCGGCCGCGCTGCCCGGGATCTCCGGCACGGCACGGCACTTCACGGTGGTCAAGGAGACGGTCCCGGGCGGCCCCAGCCTGGCACGGAACGTCACCCGTTCCTTCCGGTCGGCCAACTACTCGACCCGCTACTGGCAGCAGCAGTCCGGACTCCTCAACCTGCCCGTGGTCAGCGGCTCCAGCACCACCGCCGAGAAGCAGGCCGCCACCTTCACGGCCGTCGCCGGTCTGGCCGACGGCAGCGGCTGCTCCTTCCGCGACGCGGCCGGCAACTACCTGCGCCACTGGGACTTCCGCGCCCGCTTCGATCCGAACGACGGCACGAGCACCTTCGCCAGGGACGCCACGTTCATCCTCCGGGCCGGCGCGGCCTCGGGCTCCGCCCGCTTCGAGTCGTACAACTACCCGGGCCGCTACCTGCGCCACTATGGCTACCAGCTCCGCGTGGAGCGCTCCGACGGAACGGACCTGTTCCGGCAGGACAGTTCGTTCGTGCCGGTGGCTGCCTGGGCGTGACCCGCACCCCATGTCCGCCGTGCGGACCGCGGATCAGCGCAGTCCGGCGAAAAGATCGTTCTCGGGTACGGCCGCGCCGGTGGCGTCCTGGACCCGTACGAAGGTCTCCATGCCCATCAGCTCGCCGAACCTCTCCTTGCCCATCTTGAGGAAGAAGATGTTCTCGCCCTGACTGGCGTGCGCGGCCAACGCGTCGAACTTCTGACCACTGAACGCGGTGGTGTCCACCCATGTGGTGATCTCATCGTCGGGGAGGCCGATCTCGGCCATCGCGGCGGCTTCGGCAGGATCCGGCTCCGGCATGTCCTCATGAAACTCGCGCATGATCTCGCCGAACCGCCGCATCATCGAGCGGGGCATCGTCGTCCAGTACACCTTCGGTGTCAGCGCGGTCATCTCCAGCGCCGCCATCGTGATGCGGTGGGCCTGGATGTGGTCGGGGTGGCCGTAGAAGCCGTTCTCGTCGTAGGTGACGACCACATCGGGCCGGTAGTGCCGCATGAGGTCCGCGAGTCGGGCCGCACCTTCCTGCACGGGGGTCTGCCAGAAGGATCCGGGGGCGTCGTTGCTCGGCCAGCCCGTCATCCCGGAGTCGGCATAGTCCAGCATCTCCAGATCGCTGACCTTCAGGACGTCACAGCTCGCTTCGAGTTCCTGACGGCGCATCAGGGCGACCGCCGCCGGATCGTGCCCGGGATCGCCCGGCTTGACACCCCCCGGCCCGTCACCGCAACCGCCGTCGGTACACGTCACGAGAACCGTGCGGATGCCCTCCGCCGCGTACCGCGCGAGGACTCCTCCGGTTCCGGTGGCCTCGTCGTCAGGGTGGGCGTGTACGGCCATGAGTGTCAAGGGTCGGTCAGTCATGAAACAGTCCTCCTGCAGAAATATGGACCCGTGCGGCGCCGGTCCCCCGGTCGATGCAACCGTTCCGGCCGGACCGGCTGTTCCCGGCGGGGCCGCTCGGCTTCCAGGTGTCGGCGTTTCCACGCGAACGAGGTGCAGGCGCGACCTGCATTCTGGGTGCTGTGACGGCCTGGGCGCAGGGCCGGCACACGGCGAAGCCGGGCCACCACGGTTGCCCGTGGGGCCCGGCCGGAGGGGGGTCAGCGCGTGAAGGTGACCCGATGTTCCTTCAGGGAACCGCAGTTGGAGCCGTACACCTGCACATACGTGTTGGCGATGCTGCCGCCCCAGTCCACGCAGTGGCCCTTGCCGTAGACGTACGTCGGTCCGGCGTACGACGAGAAGAGGCCCTCGTCGTAGTGGCTCTCCTCGGTGTCCGGGACGTAGATCCAGGCGGACATGTTCACGGCCTTGCCCGGGTTGTTGCGGATGGTCGCGACGCAGTTCTGGCCGTTGGAGGCGTTGTAGGTCAGATAGACGGTCCCCAGCGAGCCGACGGTCGCCGAGTTGACCGTCTTGTAGCCACTTCCGCAGACCTTCTGCGGGGTGGTGTTGGGCGCGGCCGAGGCCGGCGACGCCAGGGCGGTCATGGTCCCCACGGACAGTGCCGCCACGGCGGACGCGGCCAGGACGGAACGGGTGAATCGCATATTTCCCCCTTGCAACTCTTCGAGGTGGTTGCTCCTGCATGGTGTGACCCTCGGGGTGTCCAAAGGGTTGTGCGTCAGTTCGCAGGAAAATCAGGGGAGTTGAGGACGGCTGCGGGCGGAGGCCCCGTCCCGTGACCGAGGGTGGCCGAGCGTTCCCAGTCCTCGACCCTTTTACTCGCGAGTCACGTATGGCACACGCGAGATCCAGAGGATCTGTGCAGGGGTGTCACACAGACTGCACACCGCCCTTTCAAAGTCTCGTTAGCGTTACGGCTCGATCCCACGTGCGAACGTGACCAGGGCGCGGCCGGCGAGCCGCCGGAACAGCCAGATCGGGAAAACCACACATGGACTACTGCTCCTCGTGCCGTCGGCACCTCAACGGCGCCTTGGTCTGCCCGGGGTGCGGCGCCTACGCCCCGGACATCGACCCCCGTGCCGCCGACGGCCCTGTCCGCCCGGCCCCCGCGCACGCCACGGCCCCGGGCGGACCGGCCGCCTGGGAGCACCCGGCCGCCACGGACACCTGGCACGACGGCACCGTCTGGGACGAGACCCCCGCGCGTACGCAGCAGGGTCCCGGTGACGGCTCGTCCGACGGGTACGGCTCCCCTGACACCGGCACGGCCGAGGGCTTCGAAGCCCGGCCGCAGGGGCGGGCGGCCCGTCGCCGTCAGATGGCCCGCTGGAAGAAGAACCAGCGCCGGGCCGTGGTCGCGACGGCGGTCGCGCTCGTCGGAGGCGGTCTGACCGTCGCCGCGATGAACGGGAACGCGAAACCCGGCACGCAGGCGGCCGCGACGCCGCAGGACTCCGCCATGGGCGGCGCCGCGGGGGAGGCGCCGACGTACACCGAACCGACGTCGAGCCAGGCCGACACCCCCCGCTCCGCGCCCACCCCCACGGCCCCGTCGCACGCCGACCGCGCCTCACGTCACCAGCAGTCCCGGGCCGCCGATCCCCGCACCATGCCGGCCGACACGCGGACGGACGCGGCCGCCGCGCCCCGCGAACTGCCGCTGACGACCGCGCCCCGGCGGAAGACCGTCCCGGACACCGTCGACACGGCCACCGGCACCGCGGGTTCGTCCGTGTCGAAGGCCACCGAGCCGACGACGCCGCCGACCGCCGGGTCCGGCTCCGACACGGACGCCCAGCAGCCGGCGTCCCCCTCGACACCCCCGCCCGCGGCGGCCACCGCGCCCGGGACGACTCCCTCCGACGCGAAGCCCAAGGAGCTCTGCCTGCTCGTCATCTGCCTCGGCTGAGGGCACGCGGGCGCCGAGAACCGGTGGCCGCGCGCAGCCGCCCTGCCGGACCGGAACCGCGAGACCCCGTACGACCGTCTCCGAGCTCGTCGCGCAACGCCCGGAAACCGCCCCCTGAGGCGGCCCGGCCGGCTCCGCGGCAAGCGGAAGCCGACCGTACAATCCTCGCGACCAAATCGGGGGCGACATCAGCGGGGGAGTCCGCGTGGAAACGATCATCGTGCAGTTGCCCGGAACCACTCCATGGGGTGCGGGCGAGACGGGCAGTCCCGAACTGATCCACCTGGGGCCGGGCGACATCGCGGACTTCGGACGCGGCGGAGCGGGAGTGCGCATCGTCCTGACCGACCCCGGCATCTCCCGCCGGGCCGGGCAACTGGAAGCGGCGGGGGACTACTGGCGGCTGTCCAACTTCAGCCGCAGTGTGTCGTACGTGGTGGAGAACCTGGAGGGGGCGGGCGAGTACCTCACCGTCGCACCCGGGCGGCTCGGCTCGCCCGTGCCCTTCGAGTTCTCCCGCGTGGTGCTGCCCGCCCTGTCGGGTACCGCCACGTTCAAGGTGTTCGCACCCCAGCATGCCTATCTGGGTGAGCAGTCCGTGCCGGGCGGCGGCGACCAGACCGTCCACCCCTTCGCCCTGGACCCGACGTCGAAGTACTTCCTCGTCCTGGTGGCCCTGTGCGAACCGCGCCTGCGCGACCCCTCCGACTCGGCACTGCCCGGCGTCGGCCAGATCGTGGAGCGGCTGCGGCCGCTGGAGTCCTGCCGGGACCTGACGCGCTCCGCGGTCAACTACCACATCGACTACCTCGCCTTCGCCAAACTGCGCCTGGACCTCGGCGAGGAGGCCACGGCCGCGGCCGACGGCGGCCGTACCGGCGCCAAGCGCACCCGGCTCGCCTCCCTCGCCCTGCGCTTCGGCCTGGTCCGCGAGGAGCACCTCGGTCTGCTGCCGCCCCGCGGCGCCGGCCGCCTCGCCGACCCGCAGGAGGCCGGCGTATGACGACGCCGGACGAACGGGACGACGAGCTGGAAGCGCCCCGCCCGCCCGGCCTCCCGGAGGGCTTCCGCATCGAAGGGTGGGAAGTGGGCGCGGTCATCGGCTCCGGCGGCTGGGGGACCGTGTACGAGGCCCGTACCGTCGCCGACGGCACGACCGTCGCGGTGAAGGTCCTCCCGACCGGCGCCCTGGGGCCCGGGCAGCGCGAGGCGCTCGGTGAACTCGTGGCGCGGGAGGTCAGGTTCAGCGCGGAGGCCGACCACCCCCACCTCGTCCGCACTCACGCCGTGTGCACGGTCGAGGCACCGGAACTGCCCGCCCTGGACGGCGCGATCGCGCTGGTCATGGACCGGGCCGAGGCCAGCCTGAAGGACGCGCTGGACGCCGCCGGGACGGGCGGGCCGATCACGGACGCCGACCGCGTCCTGCGCGGAGTCGCCGCCGGGCTCGCCCACATGCACGACGCCGGATGGGTGCACGGTGACCTCAAACCCGCCAACGTGCTGCTGGGCCCGGGCGGCCAGGTGTGGCTGGCGGACTTCGGCCTGGCCACCGAACTCGACGGCACGCACGCCCACTTGCCGCCGCTCGGCACCCTCGACCACCTGCCGCCCGAGTGGTGGTCCCAGCGCACCGGCACCAAGGGCGCCGTCGTCCGGCCCACCGCCGACATCTGGGCCTTCGGCGTCCTCGCCCACCAGGTCCTCACCGGCGGACTCCACCCCTTCCCGGGCGCGACGGCCCGGGCCCGGTCGCTCGCCGCCCAGACCTACGCACGCGGCACCGCGCCCCTGCGGCTCGACGCCGGCCTCGGCGAGGACATGCGCCGGCTGATCGCCGACTGCCTGGCCCCGGACCACGCCGCCCGTCTCCCGCACACGGCCGACAGCGTCGCCGCCCGGGTCGAGGCCGCCACCGGCGGCCCGCACCGCCGCCGAAGACGCCTGGTGCCCGCTGCCGCGGCCGGGCTCGTCGTCCTGGCCGCCGCCGCGGTCGCCGGGGCGGCCCTGCTCGGCGGAGGCGGCGACACCCAGGACGACGACCTGGACCGCGACACCCCCGTCGTCACCGGTACGCCCAGCCCGCCGGCCGGTGAGATCCCCGAGAACTCCGACGTACCCGAGGCGCTGCGCCCCGTCATCGCCCGCGCGGCCCACCGCTGCACCGACGAGGAGATCACGCCCGCCCTGCTCGCCGCGCTGATCAAGGCGGAGAGCAACTTCGACGCGAAGGCCTCCCGTCCGGAGAGCGAGGAGTACGGCATCGCCATGTGGACGCCGTCGGTGTTCCGGGCCTGGGCCGTCGACGGGGACGGTGACGGCGACAAGGACCACATGTCGCCGCCGGACGCGATCGCCACCATGAGCCTGTACGTGTGCTGGCTCGACCAGCGCTTCAAGCAGGCCGGGCTGCCGAAGAAGGACCTTCCCGCGCTCGTCGCGGCCGGCTACCGCACCAGTGACCGGACGGTCATCGAGGAGCGCGGCGTACCTGAGCGGGTACGGCCGCACGTGGACACGGTGCTGCGCTACCTCGCCGAGTACGAGGGCTGAGCCGCACGAAAGCGAGCGGTGGGCGGGGCCTCGGCCCCGCCCACCGCTCGTCCCCCGTTCCCGTCACGGCCGCGGCGAGCCGCACTCCGGGACGTTCGGCAGCCGGTTGTCCGGCGAGCTGATGTAGATGTTGGACATGTAGCCCCCGTACTGGGGCAGATAGGCCCACCACTCGTTGGTGTAGGGCGGCACGTCGACCACCTGGCCCCGGGTCTGGCAGCCCACCAGCACCTCGACCCCGGCGGGGAGCCGGGTGATCCGGTCGTCGCCCGTGGTCGGGCCCTCGCGGACGCTCACGAGCTCGCCCCAGGTGCCGAACCAGGTCCCGGCGGGCCGTACCCCGCCCGGCACGTTCAGCGAGCGGGTCAGCCGGCCGATGTCGGTGTACGCCTTGCCGTACGACGTGCCGACGGGGTGCAGTGTCAGCACGGCCACGATCGTGCGGTCGTCCGCGCCCACCGTGCCGGTGGTGTGCAGGGCGGGGCGGGTGAGGTCCACGCCCGCGGCGGCACGGGGGGCGGGGGCGGCCGACTCCGCCTGCGTTCGCGCGGACTCCGCCCCGGAGCCGCACGTGCCGTTCCCGTACTTCCCGGCCCAGCCCTGCTTCACCGCCCAGGGCCGGTCGAAAGACCCCGCGATGCCGAAGTGCTGGTCGAAGTGGTCGGTGGAGGAACAGCGGGTGGAGCGCCGCAGGTTGTCCATGATGAAGGTGCGAACGGGCGCGGGCGCCTTCTCCAGGATGTACCGGTAGACCGCCACCGTGTCGCGGGCGGACATGGCCGTGTAGCCCCAGTAGCCCGCGTACTCGGCGGGCGGCGCCGCCGTGTCGCGCAGACCGAGCGCAGGCCGGTCGAGCATCCGCTTGATGATCGCCGAGCCGCCGTACGTCGACCAGTAGTGGTTCGCGGCGTCGTCGTCGCTTCCGCGCAGCATCGGCTCCAGCCGGGCGCGGTCGGCCGCGGGGATGGTGTAGTCGGGCCCGCGGTTCCACAGGAAGTCAAGGGCCAGCAGGAGCTTGACGACGGAGGCGGACCGGAACTGCGCGCTGTCGTTGACCTGTTCCGTGAACGTGCCGGCCTCGCGGTCGAAGACGGCGACGCCGGCGGTGACACCGGCCGGGATCTGGGCGGCTTCGGAGGACGGGACGGTCCCGGCGGCCCGTTCCGTGCGGGGGTGTGCCGCAGCACCGCTCGTGAGTGACGCGACCGTGACGACGGCCGCGAGCGCGGCGGCGCCGCGCAGGAGCATGCGCATGGTTGCCCTTCCTGGATCGGCCGGTTGTCCGACGGGACCTTGGCCCACGGCGCCACGATAGGAGCCCGGGCCGGCGGGCGGTCCTGACGAATGTCAGGGCTCCGGCAGACCAGAGCGACCTGCGGCTTCGACCCTGATAAGTGTCAGGTGTCGGCGGTGCGTGACGCCCCGTACGGTCACGACCAGCGAGCGACGGCCGACCCGAGGGCCGGTCGCCGCGCACGACTTCACCCGCCGACACACGAAAGAGGGCTCATGAGCCGCCGATCACTCACGACAGTGCTGGCCGCGGGGGGCGCCGCCGCGGTGATGGCGTTCCTTCCGGCCACCGCCCAGGCCCAGCCGTTCTCGGGCGGCAACTACGGGCTTTACGGCATGGAGGGGCAGTACCCGACCACTTCGTTCTGCACGGGCACGTTCCGCCAGATCGGGCCCACCCAGTACGCCGAGGGCATGGCCCTGAAGTACTTCTACTCCGACAAGTGCGGCTCGTTCGCCCGGATCGAGAACTCCCGGCCCGGCTGTGCGGCCGTGCTGCAGCGCTCCGACAACGGCGCGGGCCGCAACGACGGCTGGGTCTCCGAGACCGTCGACTCCGGCATCAACTACGCCTACACGAAGATGGGCAACAACCTCAACGGCCGGGTCTCGCGCGCCCTGCTCTCGTGCGACGGCCACGACCTGGTGAACACCGGCTGGTACTGAGCCGCACCGGACGCCACACGCCTGCGGCCGGGTCGTGCACGCGCTTGCCGCGCGTCCGGCCCAGCCGCAGACGTCGGTGGGCGCACTTCGGACACGGCCGAAAACCGCTCGACGACCCGCTTGCCCCCTGTCTACGATCACCGCGCGGCATCGCGTGCCGGTCACCGCCCGGGTGAGGCATGGAGGCGCCGCGGAGATGCCCGTGGAGGCATTCAACCGTGTCAGTCGAGTTCAATCACACCATCGTCCTGTCCCGAGACCGGGAGAAGTCCGCTCACTTCCTCGCGGAGATCCTGGGACTGGAGGTCGGGGCACCGGCCGGTATGTTCCTGCCGGTGACGACCGCCAACGGCGTCACGCTGGACTTCCTCACCATCGACTCCGACATCCCCATGCAGCACTACGCGTTCCTCGTCTCCGAGGACGAGTTCGACGAGGCCCTCGCCCGCCTCGTCAAGGTCCGTGTCCCCATCCAGGCCGACCCGCGCGGCGAACACCCGCGCCGTATCAACCGCAATGACGGCGGCCGGGGCGTCTACTTCCTCGATCCGGCGGGCCACGGCCTGGAGATCATCACCCGTCCGTACGGCACGGATCCGGCCTCCGAGCTGAACGGGGTCACCGAGGACGTGCCCGGGGCGGTCTGAGCCCGAGCCCGGCCGGTTCGGGGCGGAGGCGCTGCCGCTTCCGTCCCGGACCGGCCGAGCGGGCCGTGGCGGTCAGCCGCCGTCCGGCTCCACCGCCGCGGGGGCCTGTTCAGGACCGGCCCCCGGCGCGGGACCGCGGCGGGGAAGCAGCAGCGGCGTGGCGAGGAGCAGGACACCGGCCAGTGCGATGGCCGTGCGGGGGCCGGTCCGGGCGGCCAGAACGCCCCACAGGGCGGTCATCGTCGCGGTGGTGGCCTTGCTGGTGGCCGACCAGGCGGACAGGGTGCGGGTGACCCGGCCCGTGGGGGTGCGGTCGAGGCGGTGCGTGGCGAGGACCGGGTTGTAGACGGCGCAGCAGGTGATCAGGCCGAACTCCACCAGCATGACCAGGGCCAGGCCGGGCGTGCCGGGGCCGGTGAAGGCCAGGCCGATCGGCCAGCAGACCCGGAGAACCCCCGCCGCGAGCAGGACCCGGTGCGAGCCGTGGCGCGCGACGAGGTGCGGGGCCAGACGGGAGCCGAGCAGGCCGCCGGTGCAGGGCACCGCGAAGGCGAGGGCGTACTGCCAGGGCGCGAAGTGCAGGTCGTCGACCATCAGGATCAGCAGCGGCGGAGACGCCGCCATGATCAGGGAGTTGACCAGGAGGGTGTTGAAGAACAGCGGGCGCAGTTCCGGATCGGCCAGGATGTGGCGCCAGCCTTCCAGCAGGTCCCCGGCCCGGGTCACCGTGGGTTCCGGTCGTGGACGCTGCTTCTCGGCGTCGCCGATCGCCCGGATGCCGAACGCCGACAGCAGATAGCTCGCCGCGTCGGCCACCACCGTCGCCACGGGGCCGAACAGGCCGATCGCGGCTCCGCCCAGCGGCGGGCCGACCATGCTGGCGGTCCAGGTCGTCGCCTCGAACCGTCCGTTCGCCACGAGCAGGTCCTGCCGCGGCAGCAGGTCCTTCAGGAACGCCCCGGCCGCCGCGTTGAAGGTGATGTCGGCCGCCGCGACGGCCACCGACACCAGCACGAGCTGGCCGAAGCTCAGCCGGCCCAGCGCGAAGGCCGCGGGGATGCTCAGCAGCACCGCGCACCGGACCAGGTCCGTCGCCATCATGACCGGCCGTTTGCGGCGGACCTCCACCCACGGCCCGAGGGGTACCGACACCGCGGCGCCGACCGCCGGTCCCACCGCGGCCAGCAGCGACACCTGCGTCGGTCCGGCGTCCAGCGCCAGGACCGCGATCAGGGCGAACGCGTCGAACGCGAGCCATGTGCCGGCCGTGCTGACCGCGTACGCGCCCCACAGCCACCGAAACCGCCGCCCCAGCGACCGTCTGCCCGCCATCCCCGGCGCACTCCCCGCTCTTTTGGACAACCCGGTGTTGTCCGGGAGTCATCCAAGCGAGAACCCGAAGTGCCGCGCAAACAACCGCCCGGCATCCGTGCCACAACCAACCGTTGTGGCGTGACGGCAGTCGGGGTGCGGGGTTCAGCGCTGGTACAGCCCCACCAGCGTCCCGTCCGCGAGGCGGCGCTTCCCGGCCTCCTCGTGCACCTGGTCCGCGCGCGGCGCGTCGGGCAGGACACACGGTTCGGACAGGGCGTAGAGCCGGAAGACGTAGTGGTGGGCGTCGTCCCCCGGCGGGGGATGGGGGCCGCCCCAGCCGTGCTGCCCGTAGCCGTTGACGAGTTCCGTGCCGCCCGGTGGGCTCTGCCCGGCCTCGACGCCGTCACTGTGCGGGTCGATGCCGACCACGACCCAGTGCGCGAAGGTGCCCGACGGGGCGTCGGGATCCTCGCACAGCAGGACCAGTTCGGCCGCGTCGTCCGGTACACCGCTCCAGGTCAGCGGGGGAGAGACGTTCGGTCCCTCGTACGCGTGCCGACGCGCGATGAAGGAGTGGTCGTTGAACGCGTTGCTGCTGAGTTCGATGCCGGTCATGCCGCCCGGGGTACCCCCGAGGGCGCCGGGGCACACGGTTGGGGGCCGAAGCCCCTGGGTACCCGGCGGGGCGAGCCGAACGAGGCGGGGGAGTGAGGAACCCGACGATGTCTCCCCTCGCAGAGAACCCCGCGGACGAAGCCCGGCAGGACCGCCGCGCCCCCGCCCGCACCGCCCGGCTGCGCAGCCGCCTCCCCGAGCCCGACGAGGAACCGGACCTCCTCGGCCAGTACCTCGCGCAGATCTCGGCGACCCCGCTGCTCACCGCCGAGGACGAGGTTCGGCTGGCCCGGCGGATGGAGACCGGCCTGCGGGCGCTGGCGGAACTGGACCTGGCCGACGCCGGTGAACACGACCTCGCGGCACAGCGGCGCCGGGAACTGGAGGAGGCCGTCCGCGACGGGCAGGCGGCCAAGGACCACATGGTCCGGGCCAACCTCCGGCTCGTGGTGTCGATGGCCAAACGCCACGCCCATCGCGGCCTGCCGCTGCTGGACGTCATCCAGGAGGGCAACCTGGGGCTGATCCGGGCCGTGGAGAAGTTCGACCACACCAAGGGCTTCAAATTCTCCACGTATGCGACCTGGTGGATCCGCCAGGCGATCGAAAGGGGACTCGCCGCGCACGCGCGCTCCGTCCGGCTGCCCATGCACGTCGTGGAGCAGCTGCAGAAGATCGCCAAGGTCGAGCGGCGGCTGCGCCTCGACCTGGAGCGTGAGCCGAGCGTCGGGGAAGTGGCCCGGGCCAGCGGCTTCGCCGAGGACCGGATCGGCTGGCTGCGCCACGTCGGGCGGGACGCCGTCAGCCTGGACACGCCGGTGGACGAGAAGGGCGAGACCGTGGTCGGCGACCTCATCGCGGACACCGAGGTGCTCCGGGCCCCGGAGGTGGCCGAGTTCCGGGCGCTCGCCGAGGAACTCCGCGAGGCCGTCGGCACGCTCGCGCCCCGCGAGGCCATGATCCTCAGCCTGCGCTACGGGCTGCACGACGGTCACACCCGCACCCTCACCGAGGTCGCGCGGCGCGTCGGTCTGACCCGGGAGCGGGTGCGCCGGCTGGAGAAGGAGTCGCTCGCCCGGCTGCGGGAGCCGGGCAACCGCGAACGGCTGGTGGCCTGGGCGGGCTGACTCCTCACCACCCCGCCGGGGTCAGGCGTCGACCGTCACCGCACACGACCACCCGTACGGATCCGGCCCGATCCGCAGCCGGTTCCACGCCACCGCCGTCGGAACCGCTCCCGTGATCTCCACGTCCGCGATACCGGTGACCGCCAGCCGTACGTCCAGGCCGCCGTCGGCCTCGTCCGCCTCCACGTCCACGGGCACCTGCCCGTACGCCTCCAGCCGGAAGATGATCTCGTCCAGCAGCGAGGCGAGCAGGTCGTCGTCGCTGGCCTCGGACAGCCGCACCCGGTCCACGGCCGTGGGCCGCACACCGGAGACGTCCGCGAAGGACTCCACCATCGCCAGGACGGCCTCGGCCAGACAATGCTCCCGGCATGCCGCCCACGCCTCGATCCGGATATCGCCAGGATGCGGCACCGCCCGGTGCCCGCACTCGCCCGGCTGCCGCCCTTGCCCGCCGTCGCCCGTGTCGCCGCCCATGAACATCACCTGCCCGAGGCTCGCCCACCCATGCGGCCCCGGCGCGCCGACGCCTGGATCAGACGGGCTCGTCCGCGAGGTACGGCGGCGCCGGGTCGTACTGGATGCAGCGCCGTACCGCCCGCGCGTGCTCACGGCCGTGCAGCCGCCCGACCAGCCACAACGCGCTGTCGATACCGGCCGAGACGCCCTGGCTGGTGACCAGGTTGCCGTCGACCACGTAACGGGCGTCCCGGACCACCGTCACATCCCCCCGCGCCTCCAGGGCGTCCTCGTGGCTCCAGTGCGTGGCCACCCGGCAGCCCCGGGCGGGTCCGGCGGCATGCAGCAGAAACGTGCCCGTGCACACGCCGTGCACCCACGCGGCCCGCTCCGCCGTCTTCCCGATCCAGCCGGTGACCACCGGGTTGTGCAGCTGGACCTCGCGCGCGCCCCGCCCACCCGGCACATGCAGCACGTCCAGCGGCGGATGGTCGTCGAGACAGTGGTCGGGCAGGACGCGCAGGCCCTTGTTGCAGCGCACGGGCCCGGGGTGCTCGGAGACGAGCACGGCCGTGTCGGCGCCGTCCCGGAGCCGGGCCGAGACGGTGAACACCTCCCAGGGCCCCACGAAGTCGAGCTCCTCGGCGTCCTCGAAGACCAGCAGGCCGTAGGTCGTCATGTGCTTGTTCCTTCCTCTGCGGAATCTGTCAGGGGTCCCGCGGTGGAGCGGAACCGGGCGCGGTAGTCCGACGGCGCGACACCGAGCCGGCGGTGGAACGTGCGGCGCAGGGTCTCGGCGGTGGCGAAGCCGCAGCGACGGGCGATGGCCTCGACGGGCTCGTCCCCGTCCGTGAGCGCCCGCCGGGCCGCCTCGACGCGTACCCGCTCGACGTACGCCGCCGGCGGCGCGCCCAGCTCGGCGGTGAAGCGGCGCTGCAGATGACGCGGGCTCAGCCCGGCGTGCGCGGCGAGGCCTGCGATGTCGTGCCGGGCGCCCGGATCGGCGTGGATCGCGGCGACGGCGGCCCGCACCGGGTCCGTCGCCGGCTGCCGCGACCAGAGCGCCACGCTGAACTGCGACTGGCCGCCCGGGCGGCGCAGGAACAGCACCAGCCGGCGGGCCACCTCGTGCGCGATGTCCCGGCCCAGGTCGTCCTCCACCAGGGCGAGCGCCAGATCCATCCCGGCCGTCACTCCTGCCGACGTCCACATCCGCCCGTCCCGGACGAAGACCGGGTCGCAGTCCACGCGCACCTCGGGATGCTCCCGGGCCAGCTGCTCCTCCCGCGCCCAGTGCGTGGTGACCCGCCGCCCGTCCAGCAGCCCCGCGGCGGCCAGCAGGAACACCCCGCTGCACACCGAGGCCACCCGCCGGGCACCGGCCGCTGCGGCGGCGACCCAGGCGACCAGGTCCGGGTCCTCCCGGGCCCGGTCCACGCCCCGGCCCCCGACCACCACGAGGGTGTCCGTCCCGGCCGGGTCGAGGTCAGCGACGCCGTGCCCGGCGTGCACGAGCAGCCCGCTCTCCGAGCGCACCGGTCCGGCCCGGGGGGCCACGACCGCGCAGGCGTACTCGCCCGCGCTGTGGAACACCTCGTGCGGGCCGGTGAGATCGAGCGGCTGGAAGCCGTCGAAGACGACGAAGACGATACGGCGATCGGTCACGCCCTCACGCTCCAACGGCCCGCACCATGGCGTCAACGACACGCATCCCACAGATCGCGCCATGGGACGCCCACCGCGACGTGGGTACCACGGGAACCGGGGGAGAGGAGGCTGACGATGATCTCCCGGACGGTCACCCTGCCCGCCGGCCGCGCAGGCCTCATCGGCGATCTGACCCTGCCGCCCGACGCCCGCGCGCTCGTGCTGTTCGCGCACGGCAGCGGCAGCTCCCGGCAGAGTCCCCGCAACCGAGAGGTCGCCGCCGGACTGCGCACCGCCGGGCTCGGCACCCTGCTGATCGACCTGCTCACCGAGGAGGAGGAACGGCAGGACGCCCGCACCGCCGAACTCCGTTTCGACATCTCCCTGCTGGGCCGCCGGCTGGTGGCCGCCCTCGACTGGCTGGCGCGGGAGCCGGACACCTCGGGCCTGCCCGTCGTCCTGTTCGGCGCCAGCACCGGCGCGGGCGCGGCCCTGGCGGCCGCCGCGCAACGCCCCGACCGGGTACGGGCGGTCGTCTCGCGGGGCGGACGGCCCGACCTGGCGGGCGACGCCCTGGACGCCGTGCGGGCGCCGGTGCTGCTGATCGTGGGGGGCCGGGACGCGCACGTGCTGCGGCTCAACGAGGAGGCGGCCCGGCGCCTGCCCGTGCCGACCGCCCTCCACGTGGTGCCCGGCGCCACCCACCTTTTCGAGGAACCGGGGGCACTCGACCAGGTCACCGAGGCCGCCCGGCAGTGGTGCGACGAGCAGATACGGACCGCCCCGGGCCGCTGACCCGTCGGCGTGCATCGTCCGGCGAACCCGGGGGTACGCGGAACCCGGACCGGCCGGAGCCCCTCTCCGTGCGGGAAGCAGAGGTGACCGTCATGCGGTTCCGTGATCGCCGGCAGGCCGGTGAGGAACTGGCCGAAACACTGCGCACCCGGCAGCGCGAGGGCGCCCTGCCCGATCCCCTCGTCCTCGCCCTGCCCCGCGGCGGTGTCGCTGTGGCGCGCGAGGTCGCCGACGCGCTGGGCGCCCCGCTCGACGTGCTCGTCGTACGGAAGATCGGGGCTCCCCACCAGGAGGAGTTCGGGGTCGGCGCGATGGCCGGGGACGAGGTGCCGCTCCTCGACGAGGACGCCCTGCGCCACCTCGGTGTCGGCGAGGCCGCCCTCGCCCCCGTCATCGAGCGGGAGCGCGCCGAACTGCGGCGCCGTGAGCGGCTGTACCGGCAGGGCCGGCCCGCCCCGGACCTGCGCGGACGGACCGTGATCGTCGTCGACGACGGCCTGGCGACCGGCTCCACGGCCCGCGCCGCGCTGCGCTTCGTACGCCGTCAGGCACCCGGGAAGGTGCTGCTGGCCGCGCCCGTGTGCTCCCCGGAGGGGGCCGGGCTGATGCGCGCCGAGGCCGACGAGGTGATCTGCCTGCACCTGCCGGCCGCGTTCATGGCCGTGGGCCTGTGGTACGAGAACTTCGACCAACTGACGGACCAGGACGTCCTGGAGGCGCTGCACGTGCAGCTGTGATCCATTGTTCACCTGGCAGGACTGGCGGAAACAAGCCACACGGACGACGATGTCCCTTCCCCACACCTGCATCAGGAGTACCAAGTGAACGTCTCGCTGTCCGTGTGGCTGCTGACCGTGGCAGCCCTGTGCGTGCTCGTCGCCGTCGACTTCTTCATCGGCCGCAAGCCGCACGACGTGTCCATCAGGGAAGCCGGGACGTGGTCGGTGGTGTGGGTCGTCCTGGCCGTGCTGTTCGGCGTGGGGCTGTGGTACTTCGGTGGGAGCGGGCCCACCGGCGAGTTCTTCGCCGGGTACATCACGGAGAAGTCGCTCAGCGTCGACAACCTCTTCGTCTTCGTCCTGATCATGGGGAAGTTCGCGGTGCCCTCGCAGTACCAGCAGCGGGTGCTGATGATCGGCGTCCTGGTGGCCCTGGTGCTGCGGGCCGTGTTCATCGCGGCCGGCGCGGCGATCATCTCCACCTTCTCCTGGGTCTTCTACCTCTTCGGCGCGTTCCTGATCTGGACCGCGTGGAAGCTCGTCCAGGACGCGCGCAAGCAGGACCACGAGGAGGAGTACCAGGAGAACAAGCTGCTGAAGATGGCGGAACAGCGCTTCGGCGTGGCCGACCGCTATCACGGCACGAAGCTGTTCATCACCGAGAACGGCAAGCGCATCATGACCCCGATGCTGGTCGTGATGCTCGCGATCGGCTCCACCGACGTGCTGTTCGCCCTCGACTCCATCCCGGCCATCTACGGCCTGACGCAGGACCCGTACATCGTGTTCACCGCGAACGCCTTCGCCCTCATGGGCCTGCGCCAGCTGTACTTCCTCATCGGCGGCCTGCTGAAGAAGCTGGTCCACCTCTCCTACGGTCTGTCGATCATCCTCGGCTTCATCGGTGTGAAGCTGGTGCTGCACGCGCTGCACGAGTCGGGCGTGCACGTCCCGGAGATCGGTATCCCGTTCTCGCTGGGCTTCATCGTGCTGGTCCTCGCCGTGACGACGTTCACCAGCCTGCGCGCGTCGAGGAAGCAGGAAGCCGAGGCGGCGGACCGGCCGGCCGCGGAGTCGCGCTAGCCGGCCGGGGAGTGCCCGTCGTCAGACGACGCCGTCCGCGCGGAGCGCCGCCACCTCCTCGGTGGTGCGGCCCAGTTCGGTGAGGATCGCCTCGGTGTGCTCGCCCACCGCCGGCACCGGGTCCATGCGCGCGGGCACGCCGGCGAGGTCGGCCGGCGGGAGCAGGGCCTCCACGGTGGCGCCCGGCACCTCGACCTCGCTCCAGCGGCCACGGGCGGCCAGCACGGGGTGGTCCAGGAAGGCGGCGACGTCATTGACCCCGGCGCAGGCGATGCCGATGCGCTCCAGGTCCTGGAGGATCTCGCCGGAGCCGGAGCGGGCGACACGCTCGGCGACGACGGCGTTGAGCTCCTCGCGGTGGCCGACGCGGTCGGAGCCGGTGGCGAACCGCGGATCGTCGGCCAGTTCCGGCCGGCCGAGGAACTCGCCGCACAGGGCCGCCCATTCCCGCTCGTTCTGGATGGAGAACAGCACCTCTTTGCCGTCCGCCGCCGTGTACGTCCCGTACGGCGCGATGGTGGCGTGCTGCGTGCCGAGACGCGGGGGCTGGGTGCCGCCGTGCCGCGTGTAGTAGGCGGGCTGGCCCATCCACTCCGCGAGCGCCTCGAACAGGGAGACCTCCACGGGGTGCGCCTCGCCGGTGGTGGCACGCGTGTACAGGGCGGTGAGGATGCCGCTGTAGGCGTACATCCCGGCGGCGATGTCGGCGACGGAGATCCCGGTCCGAGCGGTCCCTTCCGGGGTCCCGGTCAGCGACACCAGCCCGGTCTGGCACTGCACGAGCAGGTCGTAGGCCTTGCGGCCGGCCCAGGGACCGGTCGTGCCGTAGCCGGATATCGTGCACGGGATCAGGCCCGGGCGGCGCCCGGTGACGGTCGCGGCGTCCAGACCGAGGCGGGCGGCGGCGCCCGGGGCGAGGTTCTGCACGAAGACGTCGGCGCCGTCGAGGAGGTCGTGCAGGATCTCGTGGCCGCGGGGGTCCTTCAGGTCGAGGGTGAGGGACTCCTTGGAGCGGTTGAGCCAGACGAAGTAGCTGGAGTGGCCGTGCACGGTCGTGTCGTACCGGCGGGCGAAGTCGCCGCCGCCCGGCCGCTCCACCTTGATCACCCGGGCACCCAGGTCGGCGAGCTGCCGGGTGGCGTAGGGCGCGGCCACGGCCTGCTCCAGACTGACCACCGTGACCCCGGCCAGGGGATACCGCTGCACGCTCATGCCTCAAGCTCCTGAATCGTGTACGGGGGGCGCTCGGACAGTCTGCCGCAGGGAAGGGACGGCCGGGCGGGCCACCGGCGCGATCCCGATCACGCCGCAGGACGGTTCGGCGGGTGGCGGTGCCGGTGGGGTGCGGCCGTCATGGACGCGATGCAGGCCTTGGGCGGCCCGTGGCGGACGAGGCCGGGCGTGCGGCGGATGCGGCCGGGTGTACGGCGTTCACGGCCGGGCGTACGGCACTCACGGCCGGGCCAGCCGGCGCATCGCGAGGGCCAGTTGCAGCCGGAGCCGGCCCTGCGGGGTGCGTATCGGCCAGCCGAGAAGGTGCTCGGCGTGGGTGAGACGGTCCTGGAGCGTGGAGTGGTGGACGTTGATCCCGGCGGCGGCCGCCCGCAGGCTCGCCGTGAACGCGACCGCGTGCAGGGTGGCCGGCAACCACGGGGCGGTCGCTGCGGCGCTCTCCAGGGCACGGACGTCGGGCGGCGGCTCGGAGCCCGGCGCGACGAGATCGGCGAGGAGGGCGACACCGCCCAGCTCGTCGGCGTACACGACCCGCGGCCCGGGGTCCTGTGCAGTGCCCTCGGCGGTGAACCGCAAGGCGGTACGGGCCTCGGCCCAGGAGCGGGGCAGCTCCAGCACGGGGACGGCGGGGCCGACGCCGAGCCGTTCGGCGGGGGGACCGGTGCCGGAGCGCGGCCCGGCCTGTCCGGCTGCCGGGTCCGCGCGTTCGGTCCGGGCGGGGGCGCCGCCCGGACCGGCGTCCACGGTGCCGCGGAGAACGGTGAACGGGGGAGTGGCATCCGCACGCGCCGGACCCCGGGCCGGGACCGCCCCGGAGATGACCCGCGGCCGCTCGTTCAGCGGTGCGACGGCCCGGGCCGGGGCGGCGGGATCCAGCCCGAGGCGCCGGGCGGCGCGCACACGCGCCTGTTCTGGGGCGGTGGCGTCGAGCAGCGTCTCGACCAGCGCAGGATCGTCGGCCGGGGCCCGGCCTCGGGTCCGGTCGAGAACGCCCCGCAGCGCGCCGGCGGCCCGCTCGAGAATCACGGCGTCGACGACGCTGGGAGCGGCTTCGAGGGGCTCGGTCTCCACCCGCGTGGGCTCTGCGCGCACCGCGCCCGGCCCTGCCTCGGTCCGCTCCAGCCACAGCGCCCCGGCACCCTCGGGGCTCAGCGGCGCCGACGGCCAGGCGGGGTCCGGCGGGGGCCCGGCGTCTCGCCGGATGCCGTCGGCCTCCACCCGGACGTGCACGCGCCGCTCCGGATCCTCCAGCCGGGCCGGGCAGCCGGCCAGTACCGCGGCACCGCGCACGAGTGCCTCCACCCCGGCCCTGGACTCGGCCAGACGGTCGAAGTAGGCGATGACCCGGACCGCCGCACCGGCATCCGGATCGAGGGCGGTCAGCCGCCCGGCCAGCTCTTTCATGGGCCCATGGTGCGGTATGCGGCCCCGTTCGCGGGCGGTCGGCGTTCGACGGCTTCACCGGGGCCCGCCGCGCGCGGCCCCTCACACCCCCAACAACCTCCGCAGCCATGCCACATGCGCCCCGCGAGCCGCCTGCGACACCGCCGCCTGAGGTGCGAACCCGTCGAAACCGTGGAAGCCGCCCGGCCACACATGCAGTTCGGCCACCCCGCCGGCCTGCCAGATGCGCGACGCGTAGGCGACGACCTCGTCGCGGAAGGTCTCCGCCGAGCCGACGTCGAGGAAGGCCGGAGGCAGCCCCGTCAGGTCCTCGGCCCGGGCCGGTGCCGCGTACGCCGGTACGTCGGGGCCGCCGCGGCGCGAGCCCAGCAGCGCGTTCCAGCCGGTTTCGTTGGCGGTGCGGTCCCACACCCCGAGACCCGCCATCTGATAGGTCGAGGGCGTGTCGTTGCGGTCGTCGAGCATCGGGCACATCAGCACCTGCCCGATCGGCTGCGGCCCCTTGCGGTCCCGGGTGAGCAGGGCCAGGGCCGCGCACAGCCCGCCGCCGGCGCTCGAACCCGCGATGACGATCCGCTCGGGGTCGGCCCCGAGTTCGGCGGCGTGGTCCGCCGTCCACAGCAGCCCGGCGTACACGTCCTCGACCGGCGCGGGATGCGGATGCTCGGGCGCCAGCCGGTACTCCACCGACACCACGACCGCGTCCAGTGCCCGCGCCCATGCCAGCGGGACGTCCACCCCCACCCGGTTGTTCCCGATGATCATGCCGCCGCCGTGCACGTGGTAGATCACGGGACGCGGCCCGGCGTGCTCCGGCACGGCCGGGCGGCAGATCAGCAGGGAGATGTCCGGCTCGCCCTGCGGCCCCGGCACCTGCAGGTCCTCCACCTCGAACGCCCCGCCCATGGTCAGATCCAGCTCGGCCAGCATCTGTATGCCCGGGCCCTGGCGCACCTCGGCGATCTCGTCCGGCGTCAGCCCCGGACTGATCATGTCCTTGATCAGCTCCAGGGCGGCGGCGAGTTCGGGATCGAACGGGGGCGGAACGTACGTCATGGCGTCTCCTGACGAGGTCGCGGCGGCTCGTGCGGCCATGGTCCGTCCAGGGCCCCGTCCGCGGACGCCGCCGGGTGGCGGGAGCTGCCCGCCGTACGGCGGGTGGCGCCGCGGTGACGGGTGAGACCACCGCGGTTCGCGCGGCGACCGGCGCGCATCCCCGAGGCCCTCTGAGCGCTGCCGTACCCGCCCGTGCCCCCGCCGTGAGCCGACGGCGCCACCAAGATACGCGCAGGTGGCGAACGTGGTGGTGCGCCGGTTGCGCCCGCCGGGGGCGTGGGCGGTCAGCGGCGGCAGCGGATCGCCGCGTCGGCCCGGGCCGGAACCGGCCCGCTGCGCGATACGACGCGCGTGCCGCGACCGTCGGCGACCCGGACCTGGAGCGAGCCGCATCCGCAGCGGGTCCACTCCGTGTGGCCGGTCGCGGTGGTGTGCCGGGACAGCACCCGGAACGGCTCGCCCCCGTCCGGCCAGCCGCAGTGCGGGCAGGTGGTGGTGGCGTCGGCGCTCGGCATGACTGACTCCTCGTTCGTCGTGGCTGGTCGGTCGTCGCGACACAGCCAGGGTGCGTTCAGGAGTCCGTACACGTCCAGGTTGACTTTGTGGACGTCACTGTGAAGCCTGGCCTTCATGATTGACCTGCGCCGGCTCCACGTCCTGAGGGCGGTCGCCCACTACGGCACGGTCACCGCGGCCGCCCGAGCCCTGCACTTCACGCCCTCCGCCGCCTCGCAGCAGGTCCGGCAGCTCGCCCGGGATCTGGGCGTCGACCTGTTGGAGCCGCAGGGGCGCGGGGTGCGGCTCACCCCGGCCGCCGAAAGCCTGCTCGCGCACGCCGATGCCATCCAGGCGCGCTGGGACCAGGCCGAACTCGATCTGCGGGCCGACCACGGGGCGCCTTCCGGAGTGCTGCGGGTGGCCGGTTTCACGATGGCCGTCTCGGTGCTGCTGGCGCCGATGGCGGCCCGGCTGGGGGAGCGGCATCCGAGGCTGTCCGTCCGGATCACCGAGGTGGGTGTCCCGGAGAGTTTCGACCTGCTCTTCGAGGGTGCCACCGACCTGGCCGTCATCGAAGCGACCCCGCACAACCCGCCGCTGAGCGACTCGCGTTTCGACCAGCGGCCACTGCTCGACGACCCGTTCGACCTGGTCGTACCGGACGGGCACCGGCTGGCGGGGCTGGCCCGGGTCGATCTCGCCGAGGCGGCGCGGGAGGCGTGGATCGCGCCGGTGGAGGAGAGCCCCTGCCGCCCCCGCGTCCTGTCCGCCTGCGGCGCGGCCGGGTTCACCCCCGAGGTGGTCCATCACGCCCTCGACTGGAACGTCACCGCCCACCTGGTCGCCCACGGGCTCGGCGTCGCCCTCATCCCGCGCCTGGCACACCTGACCCCGCACCTGCCGATCACCCGGGTCCGCTGCACCGGCAACCCGCATCGCAAGCTCCTGACCTGCACCCGCGCCGGCGTCCACGCCCGGCCGGCGGTGGCGGCGGCACTCGAGGAACTACGGAACCTGGCGCCGACGGCGGTCGCCTGAAGCACCCGGTGGCCGAAGGTCTCACTCACTCGAAGGGCGTGAGTTGTCCGAAGGTCTGCCCCCGGGCCCGGGAGGCGCCGCGCGTCACCGTCCGGGTGCCCCCACGCGCAGTGCGTCCATGATGAGATCCAGCAGGCGGGTGGCGCGGGGTTGCCAGTCGGTGCGGGGATCCATCGTCCAGAGGCCGCCGATGGCGAGGAAGAGGTCGCTCGCGGTGATGCCCGGGCGGATGGTGCCGGCCTCTTCGGCGGCCCGGAGCAGGAGTTCCGCCGCTTCGGTCACCGGGGCGTGCCCCGGCTTCGCAGGCTTCCCCGGTGCGCTGGTGGCCTGGCGGATGGCGTCGGCCAGGCCCGCCTTGGCCATGGCGAACCGTGCCAGCCGGTCCATCCACTCGCGCAGTGCCCGGTCCGGCTCCCGGCTCTCGAGCAGCGGCGCCGCGGTGTCGGCGACCTGCTGCATCTCGTGCCGGTATATCTCCAGGACCAGTGCCTCCCGGGTGGGGAAGTGACGGTAGAAGGTGCCCTGCCCGACGCCCGCCTTCTTGGCGATCACGCTCAGCGGGGCGTCCGCCGAACGCGTCAGTTCCTCCAGCGCCACTTCCAGGATGCGCTCGCGGTTGCGCTGCGCGTCCGAGCGCAACGGAGCGTCCTTCTTCTGCCGCACTCGCCCTCCTCGGGGCCGTGGCCGAAACCCGGCCCTTGTTTAAGCGGACAGGTGTCCGTTACGTTTTCCCGAGAAGCGGACACCTGTCCGCTTGTTCCATCGTATCGGCGCGCCGCCCCAAGGGACACCCCGCCCACGACCTCGCGATGTGAGAGAGAAGGCTTCCATGCCCCCATCGACGTCCAGCGACCTCACCCTGTCCGTCAACGGCGAGAAGTACACGCTGACCGTCGACCACCGCACCACCCTCCTCGACGCCCTGCGTGAACGACTCGACATGACCGGCACCAAGAAGGGCTGCGACCAGGGCCAGTGCGGTGCCTGCACGGTTCTGCTCGACGGCCGCCGGGCCGTCTCCTGCCTCCAGCTGGCGATCTCCGCCGAAGGACGCGAGATCACCACCATCGAAGGCGTGGCCGAGGGCGAGCAACTGCACCCCGTGCAGCAGGCGTTCCTCGACCTGGACGGCTTCCAGTGCGGCTACTGCACGCCGGGTCAGATCTGCTCGGCCATCGCCGTGATCGAGGAACACGCGGCCGGCTGGCCGAGCGCGGTCACCGGCGACGTCCGGCCCGAGGCGGAACCACCACCGCTCACCCCGGAGGAGATCCGCGAGCGCATGAGCGGCAACCTGTGCCGCTGCGGCGCCTACGTGTCGATCGTCCAGGCCGTGGCCCGGGCCGCGGCGCAGACGAAGGGAGCGGCGGCATGAGGGAGTTCGGCTACCAGCGGGCGTACGACGTCTCCGGCGCCGTGGCGCTGCTCGACGGCGACGGGGAAGCCCGTTTCCTGGGCGGCGGCACCAACCTCGTCGACCTGATGAAGACCGGCGTCGAGCGCCCCGCCCGGCTCGTCGACATACGCGAACTGCCCCTGAACCACGTCGAGCCGGATGAGGACGGCGGGCTGCGCATCGGGGCGACCGTCACCAACAGCGACCTCGCCGCCCACCCCGAGGTCCGGCGCCGCTACCCGGCACTCGCACAGGCGGTGCTGGCCGGTGCCTCCGGGCAGTTGCGCAACATGGCCACCGTCGGCGGCAACCTGCTCCAGCGGACCCGCTGCGGCTACTTCACCGACGTCAACTCGCCCTGCAACAAACGCGATCCGGGCAGCGGATGCCCCGCCCTCACCGGCGAGCACCACAATCACGCCGTCCTGGGCGCCTCCGACCACTGCGTGGCCACCCATCCGTCCGACATGGGCGTGGCGCTGACCGCCTTCGACGCCCTGGTGTCGTACGAGACGGCCGACGGGCCGGGCGAGATGCCGCTCGCCGACTTCTATCTCCCCGTGGGGGAGACACCCCAGCGGGAGACCGCCCTGCCGCCGGGCGCGCTCATCACCGGCGTCACCCTGCCGCCCACCGCCACAGCGGCCAACTCCCGCTACCGCAAGGTGCGCGAGCGCGCTTCGTACGCCTTCGCCATCGGCTCCGTCGCCGCCGCGCTCGACATCCGGGACGGCCTCGTGCACGACGTCCGCCTGGCCTTCGGGGCCGTCGCCTCCCGTCCCTGGCGGGCCCGCACCGCCGAGAGCGTCCTGACCGGCGCACCGGCCGGCGCCGAGACCTTCGCGGCCGCCGCGGACGCCGAACTGGCGGCCGCCAGGCCCCTGCCCCACAACGGATACAAGGTGACCCTGATGCGCAACCTCGTCGTGGCCGTGCTCAGCGAACTCGCCGAGGAGGCCGCCCGATGACCACCGCCACCAGGGGAGCCGTCGGCAGCGCGCACACGCGCGTGGAAGGCCGCGACAAGGTCACCGGAGCAGCCCGCTACGCCGGCGAGATCCCCTTCGCCGAACTCGCCCACGGCTGGCTGGTGCTCTCGACCGTCGCCCGTGGCCGCGTCCGCGCGATCGACACCGAACCCGTCCTCGGGATGCCCGGCGTCCTCACCGTCCTGCACCACCACAACGCCCCGCGCGTCGACACCGGCTACATCGGCATCATGGGCGTCCCGCCGGACCCGAGCGTCGGCCTCTTCCAGCACGACCGGGTGCTCCACATGGGCTGGCCGGTGGCCCTGGTCGTCGCCGAGACCTCCGAGCAGGCCAGGGAGGCCGCCGAGGCCCTCGTGGTGCACTACGACCAGGAGCCCCACGACGTGGCGTTCTCCGCCGAGCGCGAGCCCGAGGCGCACCCGGTCGACGGGCACGTGCCGGCCGCGGTGGAGAAGGGCGACCTGGAGGCCCAGCTCGCGGCGTCCGCCGTCGTGGTGGACCTGGAGTACACCACCCCGGAGGAGCACCACAACCCGATGGAGCCGCACGCGGCGACGGCCCTGTGGGAAGGCGGCCGGCTGGAGGTCGTCGACTCCAACCAGGGCACCAACTGGGTCGCCGGTGAGCTCGCCAACCTGTTCTCCCTCGACCCGGCCTCCGTGCGGGTGCGCTCCGAGCACGTCGGCGGCGGCTTCGGCAGCAAGGGCGCCCGCGCGCACCAGGTCGCCGCCGTGATGGCCGCGACCGTCCTGCAGCGCCCGGTCCGGGTCGTCATGACCCGCCGGCAGATGTTCTCGCTCGCCGGCTACCGCAGCCCCACCGCCCAGCGGGTCAGGCTCGGTGCCGACCCGGACGGACGGCTGCGCGCCCTGGAGCACCGGTCCCTGAACCAGACCTCGACCGTGCACGAGTTCATCGAGCCGAGCGCCGGGGCGAGCCGGTCGATGTACGCCGCCGACGCCCACCACACGGTCAGCCGCCTCGTGCCGCTCGACGTACCGACCCCGACGTGGATGCGCGCCCCGGGCGAGGCACCGGGCTCGTTCGCCCTGGAGTCGGCGCTCGACGAACTCGCCGAGAAGTGCGGCATCGACCCGATCGAGCTGCGCGTGCGCAACGAACCCGAGGTGGGCCCGGTCTCCGGACTGCCGTTCGGCAGCCGCAACCTGATCGCCTGCTTCCGGGAGGGGGCCCGCAGGTTCGGCTGGGCAGACCGCGACCCCCGGCCCGGCGTCCGCCGGGAGGGGCGCTGGCTGCTCGGCACAGGAACCGCGGCGGCCTCCTTCCCCGCGATGGCCATGCCGTCCACGGCGGCCGTGACGGCGGAGGCCGACGGCACCTTCACGGTCAGGATCAACGCCGCGGACATCGGCACCGGCGCCCGCACCGCGCTCACCCTGGTCGCGGCCGACGCCCTGGACGTGCCGACGGACCGCGTCCTGGTGCTGATCGGGGACAGTGACCTCGGCGCCGCGATGATCGCCGGCGGCTCGATGGGCACCCGCTCCTGGGGCTGGGCCGTCACGGCCGCCGCCGAGGAACTGCGCCGCAGCCTCGCGCCGGGCGCCGACATCCCGCCGGAGGGCATCACCGTACGGTCGAACACGGCCGAGGCCATCGGCGCCCTCACCCAGAAGGAGCGGCACTCGTTCGGGGCGCAGTTCGCCGAGGTCGCCGTCGACCCCGCCACCGGGGAGATCCGCGTGCGCCGCATGCTGGGCATCTTCGCGGCCGGCCGGATCGTCAACCCGCTCACCGCCCGCAACCAGTTCGTCGGCGGCATGACCTGGGGCATCTCCATGGCCCTGCACGAGGAAGCCGTCCGGGACCGGACGAGTGGCGGCCTCTACGGCGCCGACCTCGCCGGCTACCACGTCGCCGCGCACGCCGACGTCCCGCACATCGAGGCCGACTGGGTGGACGACCCCGACCCGGACGACCCGGTCGGCATCAAGGGCATCGGTGAGATCGGCATCGTGGGAGCGGCCGCGGCGGTCGCCAACGCGGTGTGGCACGCGACCGGCGTACGCCACCGCGACCTGCCGATCCGGCCCGACCGCGTGCTGCTGGCAGGCGGCGATGCTTGATCTCGCGGAGCCCCTGCACGGCTGGATCGAGGAGGGCCGGGACTTCGCCGTCGCCACGGTCGTCGCCGTCGGCGGCAGCGCCCCGCGCCCGCCCGGTGCCGCGCTCGCCGTCTCCGCCGACGGCACGGCCATCGGCTCGGTCTCCGGGGGCTGTGTGGAGGGAGCGGTGTACGACCTGTGCGTTCAGGCCCTCCAGGACGGCGAGACTCTCGTCGAACGGTTCGGCTACAGCGACGAGGACGCCTTCGCGGTGGGGCTGACCTGCGGCGGCACCATCGACGTCATGATCACCCCGTTCGCGGGTGGTCGTACGGTAGAGGAGGCCGCCCTGGCGGCTGCCGCCCGGGCCGAGCCGGTGGCCCTGGCCCGGGTGGTCCGAGGCCCGGCCGGGCTCCTCGGCCGGGCCCTGCTGGCCCGCCCCGACGGCTCGTACGACGGTGGCCTCGGCGGCGTGCCGGACCTGGACCGCACGGCGCTCGGCCGGGCCCGCGCCCTGCTCGACACCGGCCGCACCGGCACGGTGGAACTCTCCGAGGACGGGTCGCACTGCCCCGGCGGTCTGACCCTGCTCGTCGAGTCGGCCGTCCCACCGCCCCGCATGATCGTCTTCGGCGCGATCGATTTCGCGGCGGCCCTGGTCCGGGCGGGCAGGTTTCTCGGATACCACGTCACCGTGTGCGACGCCCGTCCCGTCTTCACCACCCGGGCCCGCTTCCCGGAGGCCGACGAGGTCGTCGTCGACTGGCCCGACCGCTACCTCCGGGGCACCGAGACCGACGGACGTACGGTGCTGTGCGTGCTCACCCACGACGCGAAGTTCGACATCCCCCTGCTGACGGAGGCGCTGCGGCTGCCCGTCGCCTACGTCGGCGCCATGGGCTCCCGCCGCACCCACGAGGACCGTAACCGGCGGCTGCAAGAGGCGGGCGTGAGCGAGCGCGAGCTGGCCCGGCTCAGGTCGCCGATCGGCCTCGACCTGGGAGCCCGTACGCCGGAGGAGACCGCCGTGTCCATCGCGGCGGAGATCGTCGCGGCACGGCACGGCGGCACGGGAGCACCGCTCACCGGTTCGGCCACACCGATCCACAGGCCCGGGCGAGAGGCCTGTCCGCAACCGGCCTGAGGACCCTCCCCGGCCGGTCGGGTGTCTGCCCGGGAGGCACGGCGCCTCGGCCGTGCTCTGCCTTCTCGCACGGGGCTCGGCCCGGGAGGTCGACCGGGCCCCGCCCCCTCGCCGGGCAGGCCCGGGGCGGCCGGGCGGGAGCCGGGGCTCGGTCGGGCGGGGGCCGGGATGCCGCGTGGACGCCGGGGCCGGCCGGGCCCCAGCACATCGCCGCGCGCCTGTCCTGGGCCGGTTCGGGGCTTGCCCGGGGTGTCGCCTGTCGTTGTGGGCCGGTTCGCGGCTTGCCCGGGGTGTCGCGTTGTCGTCCTGGGCCGGTTCGGTTTCTGCCCGGCGTGTCGCGCGTCTGGCCGGGCCGGGTCCCGAGCCTGCTCCGGCCCGATCGGCGGAATGTCCGGCACCGGCATGCCGGAGGGGCCGGGGCCGTTGCCGGCCGCGGCCCCTCCGTGGGCGCGAGGTGAGGACGGTCAGGCAGCGGCGGGCTCCGAGGCGTGGCCGTGCAGCCGGGCGATGACCTCGGTCAGCTGCTCGGCGACCTCGGCGTCGTCGGCCGGGTGCGTCTCGGCGAAGCGGGTCATCGAGCCGGGGATGGACAGCTTGACGTCCTCCAGGACCTTGCCACCGGCCACGCCCACGGACTTGCGGGTCTCGTCGTGCGCCCAGACACCGCCGTACTGGCCGAACGCGGTGCCGACCACGGCGACCGGCTTGCCGCTGAGGGCACCGGCACCGAACGGGCGGGACAGCCAGTCGATGGCGTTCTTCAGGACGGCCGGGATGGTCCCGTTGTACTCGGGCGTGAAGAGGATCAGGCCGTCCGCGGCGTTCGCGGCGTCACGCAGCCGCGCGGCGGCGGCCGGGACGCTGCCCTCGACGTCGATGTCCTCGTTGTAGAAGGGAATCTCGGCCAGACCCTCGAACAGGTCCACCTCGGCACCTTCGGGGGCGAGCTTGACGGCCGCCTCGGCGAGCTGGCGGTTGTGCGAACCGGCGCGAAGGCTGCCGACGAGGGCGAGGATACGAACGGACATGCTGACTCCCACATCTGAGGCACTGCTCTGAAGACACTGCTGAACATCCGGACCGGAGTCCGTTTAACGTTCTAGCATCCTAACCGGACCGCGGTCCAGTTTTGTTCCCGATGCTTTACGCTGGCTTCATGTCCGCCGCCCCGCCGCCCTTCCCGACGCCCCAGGAGCCCGTCGACCATCCTGAACTGCTGCAGCTCGGCACCGGCACGCAGGACGACGAGCCATGTCTGCGGGCCGACGCCGCGCGCAACCGCGCCCGGCTCCTGGAGGCCGCCGGGCGGCTGGTGGCGGAGCGCGGCGCGGAGGCCGTCACGATGGAGGCGGTGGCCGCCGAGGCCTGTGTCGGCAAGGGCACGGTCTTCCGCAGATTCGGCGACCGCACCGGTCTGCTGACGGCGCTGCTCGACCACTCCGAGAAGAAGTTCCAGGCCGCGTTCCTCGGCGGCCCGCCGCCACTCGGGCCCGGCGCGCCCCCCGTGGAGCGGCTGCGGGCGTTCGGCTGCGCCATGCTGCGACGCTCGGCCGACGAGCTGGAGCTGCAACTGGCGGCCGAACCCGGCGCGAACCGCCGCCACGTCGTCCCCGCCCGCCGCGTGCTGCGGCACCACATGGAGATGCTGCTGCGGCAGGCGGTCCCCGAAGCGGACTGCGAACTCCTCTCCCACACGCTGATGGGACAGCTCGACCCGGCCCTGATCCACCATCTGACCAGGCAGCGCGGCATACCGCTGTCCCGCCTCGAGGTCGCCTGGATCGACCTGGTCGACCGGGTGACGTGCGCGGGCACCGCCCGCTGACGACCCGCGCTCCACTCCGTGAGCGCTCACGCGTTCCTCACAACTCCCCCGCCGGAAGCGCGCATTGGGGCTTCTGCCAAGATGCCGTACGTCATGGTGCAGATACCGAAAACGCCCGCGCCCCCGTCCCCCGCACCGTCGCGCTCCGTGCCCACGAGCGCCGATGTGGCCCGCCTGGCCGGCGTCTCGCGCGCGACCGTCTCCTACGTCCTCAACAACACCAGTGCCGTACGAATCAGCGACCCCACCCGCCGCCGTGTGCACGAGGCCGCGAAGGAACTGGGATACGTACCGCACGCGGCGGCCCGCAGCCTGCGCGCCGGGCACAGCCGCATGGTCCTGATCCCCGCACCGACCTTCCCCGTCGGCCCGCTCTACAGCCGGTTCCTCACCGACCTCCAGGGATCGCTCGCCGCCCTGGACTACACGGTCGTGCAGTACGGCACCGGCGGCCCGCACGGCGACGAAGCCGCCCGCGCCTGGGCCGAGTTGCGGCCCGTGGCCGTACTCGTGCCCGGTTCCGGGCTCGGCCCGCACGGGGTGGCGGTGCTCAAGCGCTCGGGGGCGCGGGCCGTGGTCACCCTCGGCCCCGAGACCATCGAGGGCGCGCACGCGCTGCTCATGGACCACGACGTCGTCGGTCACAGCGCGGGCGCCCACCTCTACGACCGCGGCCGGCGCCGGATCGGCGTCGTCGTCCCGCAGGATCCCGGCCTGGAGGCGTTCTCCGCACCCCGCCTCGACGGCGTGCGCCAGTCCCTGCGCGGCACGGACGCCACGGTGACCGAACTTCCCCTCGCCTACGACGAGCAGGCCGCCGCGCGCCTCGCCGCCCGCTGGCGCACCATGGGCCTGGACGCGGTGTTCACCTACAACGACGAGTACGCGATGCTGCTGATGCGGGCCCTGCTGGACGAGGGCATCCGCATCCCCGAGGAGACGGCCGTGGTCGGCGCCGACGACCTGATGCTCGGACGGCTGCTGCGGCCCCGGCTGAGCACGGTCCGTCTGGAGCTGCCCTGCGGCCGTGAACTCGCCGAACTGGTCGACCGCGCGGTGCGTAAGCCCACCACGGAGCCCGAGACGCACAAGGTACTGGGCGCGACGGTGCTGCATCGCGAATCGAGTTGATCCGGCGGGCGCGACTTTCCGGCTCCCCGGCAGGGGTCTGATCCCCCGGGTGGGGGCCCGGCGCCCGGGGTTGGCCTGATTGCCGGGTGGCCGGCCTCCCGGCAGGGGCCCGACTCCCCGGGCGGGGCCCGGTCCCCCGGATTTCGTGCCGCGGCACGGCTAGGATGTTGCATGCTCAACAAAACGGGGGCGCGTTCCTGCGCGGGCCACGGCACACACTGCTGCGCCCGCTCGACACGTCCCGCCATGTGACCGCCGAACCGGCCGCGCACGCACGGGAGTTGCGACCACCCCGTCAGCCGGTGACCGATCGATCGGAGAGCCGTCATGCCGTTGCTCGACACCAGGAGCTGGCAGCCCCGCAGCCTCGCGGGACCCGGGTACACCGTCACCGAGCCCGCCACCGGCCAGGCCCTCGGGACCCTGGCCCTCGCCACCCCGGAGGACGTCGGGGCCGCCGCAGGGCGGGCCGCCACCGCCCAGCGCGCATGGGCGCGCACCCCGCACTTCGCCCGTGCCGCCGTACTCCGCAAGGCGGGCGACCTGTTCACCGAGCACGCCGCCGAACTGCGTGACTGGCTCGTCCGCGAATCGGGCTCCGTCCCCGGAAAAGCCGACTTCGAACTGCACGTCGCCGCCCAGGAGTGCTACGAGGCCGCCGCGCTCGCCTCCCGCCCGGCCGGTCAGGTCCTGCCCAGCGAGGCACCGCGCCTGTCGTACACGCGCCGCGTCCCGGCCGGTGTGGTGGGCGTGATCTCGCCGTTCAACGCCCCGCTGATCCTGTCCATCCGCTCCGTCGCCCCGGCCCTGGCGCTGGGCAACGCGGTCCTGCTGAAGCCGGACCCGCGCACGGCCGTCTGCGGAGGGCTGTCCCTCGCCGCGGTCCTCACCGCCGCGGGCCTGCCGGAGGACCTGCTGCACGTGCTTCCCGGCGGCCCGGACGCCGGACAGGCCCTGGTCGCCGACCCGCGGGTGCCGATCATCTCCTTCACCGGCTCCACCGCCGCCGGACGGGCCGTGGGCGAGGCCGCCGGGCGCCACCTCAAGCGGGCCCACCTGGAACTGGGCGGCAATTCGGCCATGATCGTGCTGGAGGACGCCGACCTCGACGCGGTGATCTCCACGGCGGCCTGGGGCTCGTTCTTCCACCAGGGCCAGATCTGCATGACCACGGGGCGCCATCTGGTGCACGCGTCCCTCTACGACGAGTACGTCGAGCGGCTGGCCGCCAAGGCGGACTCCCTCGCCGTCGGCGACCCGTACCGGAACCAGGTCCACCTGGGCCCCATCATCGACTCGGGCCAGCTCACCAAGATCAGCGGCCTGGTCGAGGCCAGCACGAGCGCCGGCGCCAAGCTCGCCGCCGGCGGCACCCACGACAGGCTCTTCTACCGGCCGACGGTCCTCGCCCACGTCGACGACCGCACCCCCGCCTACACGGAGGAGGTCTTCGGCCCGGTGGCGCCCGTGCGCTCCTTCACCACCGCCGACGAGGCGGCGGCCCTGGCCGCGCAGAGTTCGTACGGCCTCTCCCTGGGCATCGTCACCAGGGACCCGGCCCGCGGCCTGGACCTCGCGGAGCGCATCCCGACCGGCATCGTCCACATCAACGACCAGACCGTGAACGACGAGGCCGTGGCGCCCTTCGGCGGAGTCGCCGCCTCCGGCACCGGCGCCCGCTTCGGCGGTGAGGCCAACCTGGAGGCCTTCACCGAACTGCGCTGGACGACGGTACGCGGAGACGTGGCTCCGTATCCGTTCTAGCCCGCCTGCTGACCCTCCTGGGCCTGCTGCTCGGCAATCGCCTTGCGGACCTCGGCCATGTCGAGGTTGCGGGCCTGCCCGATGACGTCCGTCAGGGCGGCCTCGGGCAGGGCTCCCGGCTGGGCGAACACGGCGACCTGGTCACGGACGATCATCAGAGTGGGGATGGACTGGATACCGAAGGCCGCGGCCAGCTCGGGCTGCGCCTCGGTGTCCACCTTGCCGAACACCAGGTCCGGGTTCTCTCCCGCCGCCTTCTCGTAGACCGGAGCGAACTGCTTGCACGGCCCGCACCAGTCGGCCCAGAAGTCGATCAGGACGAACTCGTTGTCGGTGACCGTCTGGTCGAAGTTCTCCTTGGTGAGCTCCACGGTGCTGCTCATGGCGTAAATCCCTCTTCCTGGTGGGGGGTCAAGCCGTCGGCACAACACGGCCGACCGGACACGTATTCCGCGCCCCTACCCATGTGGCCAGGGCGCACACCACCCACCAGACTGACCCCATGACGGAAACGGAAACCAACGCGTACGACGTCGTGGTGCTCGGGGCCGGGCCCGTGGGGGAGAACGTCGCCGACCGCACCCGCGCCGCCGGACTGACCACCGCGATCGTGGAGAGCGAGCTGGTCGGCGGCGAGTGTTCCTACTGGGCGTGCATGCCCAGCAAGGCCCTGCTGCGGCCGGTCATCGCCCGTGCGGACGCCCGCCGCGTCCCCGGCCTGAGCCAGTCGGTGCAGGGGCCCCTCGACGCGTCCGCGGTCCTCGCCCACCGGGACTACTTCACCTCCCACTGGAAGGACGACGGCCAGGTCGGGTGGCTCGACTCGGTCGGCGCCGACCTGTACCGCGGCCACGGGCGCCTCACCGGCAACCGCACGGTGACGGTCACGGGCCCGGACGGCGGCGAGCACGTCCTGACCGCCCGGCAGGCCGTCGCCGTCTGCACCGGCAGCCGCGCCGCCCTGCCCGGCCTCCCCGGGCTCGACACCGTCAAACCGTGGACGAGCCGGGAGGCCACCAGCTCCAAGACCGTGCCCGGCCGGCTGATCGTGATCGGCGGCGGCGTGGTCGCCACCGAGATGGCCACCGTCTGGCAGGCCCTCGGGTCGAAGGTCACCCTGCTGGTCCGAGGCGAGGGCCTGCTTCCCCGGATGGAGCCCTTCGCCGGGGAACTGATCGCCGAGGCGCTCACGGAGGCCGGAGCGGACATCCGTACGGGCACCTCGGTGGAGTCGGTGACCCGGGAGAACGGGACGGTCGTGGCCGTCACCGACACCGGCGACCGCATCGAGGCCGACGAGATCCTCTTCGCCACCGGCCGTGCCCCGCGCACCGACGACATCGGCCTGGAGACCATCGGCCTCGACCCGGGCTCCTGGCTGCCGGTCGACGACAGCCTCCGCGTGACCGGCCACGACTGGCTGTACGCGGTCGGCGACGTGAACCACCGCGCCCTCCTCACCCACCAGGGCAAGTACCAGGCCCGCATCGCGGGCGCCGCCATCGCCGCGCGGGCCACCGGGGAGACCCTCGCCGCCCAGCCCTGGGGCGCCCACGCCGCGACCGCCGACCACGCCGCCGTCCCCCAGGTCGTCTTCACCGACCCGGAGGCCGCGGCCGTCGGCCTGTCCCTCGCCGAGGCGGAACAGGCCGGGCACCGGGTGAAGGCCGTCGACGTGGACCTGTCCTCGGTCTCCGGAGCCGGCCTGTACGCCGACGGCTACCAGGGCCGCGCCCGCATGATCGTCGACCTCGAGAACGAGGTCCTGCGCGGCGTCACCCTCGTCGGACCCGGCGTCGGCGAACTCATCCACTCCGCGACCATCGCGGTCGCCGGCCAGGTCCCGATCAGCCGCCTGTGGCACGCCGTCCCGTCCTACCCGACGATCAGCGAGGTCTGGCTGCGGCTGCTGGAGGCGTACCGGGACGCGTGAGGATGCGGTCGGTGGCCGCCTGGTCGGCAGCGCGGGCGTCCTGGGGGAGACGCCCGACACCGGCCGGGCGGACGACCGAACCGGCGGCAGGCCGCGGTTCGCCCGCCCCTGGGCGCGCAGGGAGATCCGGGGCGGGGCCCAGGCGTGACGGAGGCGCTCCGCCGGGCGCCTCCGGATGTCGGGCGGGCGGTCCTGCGCGTTACGGCAGCTCGAAGCCGAGTGCCCGCGCCGCCTCCTCGGGTGTCGGCTGTGCCCAGCGCTCCACCATCGCCCGGTTGGACGACAGCGAACGCGGCTCGGCGCGGTCCAGATACAGGACCCCGTCGAGGTGGTCCGTCTCGTGCTGCACGATCCGGGCCGGCCAGCCCGTGAACACCTCGTCCAGGGCCCGCCCGTACTCGTCCTGCCCGGTCAGCCGCACCTCGGCGTGCCGCGCCACCACCGCCTGCCAGCCCGGCACGCTGAGGCAGCCCTCGAAGAACGCGGCCCGCCCGTCGCCGACGGACTCGTAGGCGGGATTGACCAGCACACGGAACGGCTGCGGCACCCGCCCGCGCGCGAGACGCACCTCCTCCGGCACCGGCGCCGGATCCTCGATCACCGCGATCCGGAGCGGCACACCGACCTGCGGCGCCGCCAGGCCGACTCCGGGGGCGGCGCGCATGGTGACCCGCAGGGCCTCGACGAACCGGGCCAGCAGAGCGGGCTCCAGCTGACCGTCGTACGGCTCGGTGCCGTGCCGCAGCACCGGGTCGCCGGCCGCGACGATGGTCAACGGCAGACCCCGGTCGAGGAGTTGACCGACCCGCTCGGCCAGGGGCGCGCGATCGCTCGGAGTTCCCATCGCGTCAGGATGGCACGGCACCCCCCACCGTCACGTGGCGCACGTCACACGTGTTCTCCGGGAACTGAACGCCCCGCCGCCCCGACTACTGCACCGCAACGGCCACCGCCCACACCGCGACGGCCCAGAAGACGTCCCCCGGAGAAGCCCGCCGATGACCACCGCTCCCTCGACCACCACGGACGAGGCCCCGCAGCCAGCCGCCCCGGCACCGTCGAAGAGCAGCTGGGCCCCCCTGCGCCCGCTGATCCTCCGCCTGCACTTCTACGCCGGGGTGCTGGTGGCGCCGTTCCTCCTCGTCGCCGCCGTCACCGGCCTGCTGTACGCCGGTTCCTTCCAGGCCGAGAAGCTCGTGTACGACCACGAACTGACCGTCCCCGCGGGAGAGAAGAAGCTGCCGATCAGCGAGCAGGTGGCCGCCGCCCGCAAGGCCCACCCCGAGGGCACGGTCTCGGCCGTGCGCCCCTCACCGGAGGCCGACGCGGCGACCAGGGTGATGCTGTCCGGCGTCCCGGGCGTCGGCGAGGGCCACACGCTCGCCGTGTTCGTCGACCCGTACACCGCGAAGGTGCGCGGCTCCCTCGAACAGTACGGCTCGACCGGCGCGCTGCCGCTGCGCACCTGGATCGACGAGTTCCACCGGGATCTGCACCTGGGTGAGCCGGGGCGGCTGTACAGCGAGCTGGCGGCCAGCTGGCTGTGGGTCATCTCGGCGGGCGGGCTGGTGCTGTGGTTCTCCCGCCGCCGCGCCCTGCGCAAGGTACGGGGGACGAAGGGGCGGCGTCGCACCCTCGGGCTGCACGGCAGTGTCGGCGTGTGGGCGGCGGCCGGGTTCTTCTTCCTCTCGGCCACCGGCCTGACCTGGTCGGCCTACGCCGGGGCCAACATCGACGAGCTGCGGACCTCGCTGGGCCAGGCCACCCCGGCGGTGTCGGCGGCGGCCGGGGGCGAGCACGACGGCCATGGCGCCGCCGCCGGGCAGGCGGGCGACGCCGCGCACGGCGTGGGCCTGGACAAGGTCCTGGCCGCGGCGCGGGCCGAGGGGCTCGGCGACCCGGTGGAGATCGTGCCGCCCGCGGACGCGAACTCGGCGTACGTCGTCAAGCAGGTGCAGCGCGGCTGGCCGTCCAAGCAGGACGCCGTCGCCGTCGACCCGGCCGGCGGCCAGGTCGTCGACGTGCTGCGCTTCGCGGACTACCCGGTGCTCGCGAAACTCACCCGGTGGGGCATCGACCTGCACACCGGCATCCTCTTCGGCCTGGCCAACCAGATCGCCCTGATGCTGCTCGCGCTCTCCCTGATCCTGCTGATCGTCTGGGGCTACCGCATGTGGTGGCAGCGCGGCCGCGGCACCGCCTTCGGCCGCCCGGTCCCGCGCGGCGCCTGGCAGCAGGTCCCGCCGCAGATCCTCGTACCGCTGCTGGCGGGCGTCGCCGTACTCGGATACTTCCTGCCCCTGTTCGGCATCACGCTGGCGGCCTTCCTCGCCGTCGACATCCTGCTGGGGGAGATCGCCCACCGGCGGGGACGGCGGTCGTACGGGACGCCGGCCGGGTAGCGGGCCCGCCGCGACACACGGATGCCCGGCTCCCCACGGAGCCGGGCACCTCCCTGTGCGGTACGGGTCAGCGCTGCTCGAAATCACCCGCGAGCGCCGAGGCGATCCGCAGGTGCGACTCCGCCTCCTCGTGCCGGTTCTGCCGCTCGAGTGTGCGGCCGAGCATCAGACGGGCGTAGTGCTCCACTGGATCCCGCTCGACGATGATCCGCAACTCGCTCTCGGCGCGCCGCAGTTGGGCCGAGTGGTAGTAGGAGCGCGCAAGGAGCAGCCGGGGCCCGGTCTGCTCGGGCACCTCCTCGACCAGCCCGGCCAGGACGCGCGCGGCGGCGGCGTAGTCCTTGGCGTCGAAGAACAGCTGCGCGCGCTCCCAGCGCTCGGCCGGGGTTCCGTGGGCGTAGTACGTCGTGTCCTGCATGGTGTTCACTCGGGGCCTCCTTCGAGGCCGACAACCGAACCTATTGGTTCAATATTCCACTACCGAGTCCGGCGTCTGGTGGGGCGGCCTGCGGCGCGGCCCGGAGGTGACGCTGACGCAAGCCCTCGTGCCGCACTAGGTTGTGCGCCATGAGCAATCTTGAGCGCGAGGCGGCCCCCTCCCTGTGCGGTGGCCGTGGCTTCGTGGTGGCGGAGCCGGTGCGTGAACTCCTCAGCCCTCGCCAGGTCAGGCTGGGCGAGTCCAGCGAGGTCCGCCGGCTGCTGCCCAACCTCGGCCGCCGGATGGTCGGAGCGTGGTGCTTCGTCGACCACTACGGTCCCGACGACATCGCCGACGAGCCCGGCATGCAGGTACCGCCGCATCCCCACATGGGCCTGCAGACCGTGAGCTGGCTGCACGAGGGGGAGGTGCTGCACCGCGACTCCACCGGCAGCCTCCAGACCATCCGCCCGCGCGAACTCGGCCTGATGACCTCCGGCCGGGCCATCAGCCACTCGGAGGAGAGCCCGCGCTCGCACGCCCGCTTCCTGCACGGCGCGCAGCTCTGGGTCGCCCTCCCCGACAGCCACCGCCACACCGAGCCGCGCTTCGAACACCACGCCGATCTGCCGGTCGTCACGGCCCCCGGCGTCACCGCCACGCTGATCCTCGGCGGCCTCGACGGCGCGACCTCGCCCGGCACCGCGTACACGCCGATCGTCGGCGCCGACCTGTCCCTGACCCGAGGCGCGGACGTACGCCTCCCCCTGGAACCGGACTTCGAGTACGCCGTCCTGTCCATGTCCGGCGAGGCCCACGTCGACGGCGTCCCCGTCCTCCCCGGCTCCATGCTCTACCTCGGCTGCGGCCGCAGCGAACTGCCCCTGCGGGCGGAGTCGGACGCGGGCCTGATGCTCCTGGGCGGCGAACCGTTCGAGGAGGAGCTGATCATGTTCTGGAACTGGATCGGGCGATCTCAGGAAGAGATCGTACAGGCCCGCCAGGACTGGATGGAAGGCTCCCGGTTCGGGGAGGTGAAGGGGTACGACGGGGCTCCACTGCCCGCACCGGAACTGCCGCCGGTGCCGTTGAAACCGCGGGGAAGAGTGCGCTGAACTGCGGGAACGCGCCTGCATTGGTGGCCGCCGGGCGGATGGCGGTCAGGTAATTCTCGCTGTCTTCCACCTGCCTGCCGAAAGGCGTCCGAACAGCCGGCTGGCTCAGGCTGGCGCGGCTGGCGATTCCACAGTGCGGCTGTCTGTGGGCGGCTGTGGCAGGACTCTTGCTGACCTGATGCTGACTTTGCTGACGCTCCGTCAGGCTGGGATGAGTGGCACTTTCCCCAGCTTCGGCACTTGCGTAGGCGTTTGCAGGTTCGGTGGTGCCCGGACCGATGCTGACCTGGCCGGCGGTCGAGTCAGGCGTTGCGGAAGGGTAGCGTCGCTCACACTGCCGTCTTGTGGAGATTGCACAAGATTCCGATGTCGCTGTCTGTCGGCACTGCCGCTTGTCTCCGATACGAAAAGCGCTGCGCGGAGAGTGACTGCCAGGTTCTTCGTCTCCCGGCGGTAGAGATATGACATGTCACGTCGCTGACCTGCACAGGTAGTGGCCACGTGCGGCTCGGTGGGTCGTCAGCCCGGGAATGGTCGAGATCTTGTCCTACTCCCCGCGGCAGCCGCCGCGGGGAGCGGTCGGGTCCTGGGCCGACCGCTTGTACTCCTAGTCCGCCGCCTGAGGCAGTGGCCGCCCCGCATACGGCAGCCCGCCCGCTGCTGCCGCAGGGCGACCGCCCGCCGACCTTGGCCGTAGAAGGTGTTTAAGCGGTCTGATGGAGTGGTCCCACCTGGCACAGGTTGTAGAGACCGTCCAGGTACGCCTATGCCAGTCCAGTGAGAGCATGGAATTGCAGGTCAGAGCCTCTTGGTCCGGGTGGGTCTGACCAGTTGGTGATGGCCGTGTGATACGCGGGTGATACGGCGAGACCCCACCGAGGTCCGTCCGGGCGGGATCTCTGCGCGGATCCGTGAGACGGCGAAGCCGCACCGGAGCACTCCGGTGCGGCTTCGCCGTGAGGGCGAACGCGCTGGCGCACAAGACGCGTTCGGCTCCTCACTCCGTCAGGTTCCTGCGTTGCTTGTGGGGACGACGGATTTGCGATCGCATCCGCTGTCAACATTGCAGCCGTAAGACGACGGAACCCCGCGGGGAGGCAGGGCGGGGCTGGCGCCAGAAAGGTTGCGTGCCAGGGACCATTGAAGCTCCGCCGTGGCTGCGACCACCGACCGACCCGGAGTTTCAGTGCCCCGTCACCGTGGTGAGGGGGCCGTGCTCATGCGCGCAGCTCTCGCAGGAGCCGTAGGTGTCCCAGGCAGGGAAGGGATCGGAAGCGGGCAGAGCTACGCCTTCCTGCATGAGGCAGCCGTTCTGGTCGGCCCGCAGCACCTCCGCGTCCCTCTGGGCGCCGATGAAGACGAGTTCCTGCGCATAAGAGCTGGCGGTGTCACGAGCAGAGGAAGGCTCGAAGCGAGCCACCGAACCGGCCTGCGGCCACAGTCCCGTCACCCAGGGCCGGCTGGCGAGGGTGAAGAAGCCCTTGGACCTGAGGACCTGCCCGCAGGCGCTGCTGCCCGGTGTCTCCGTCACCAACGTCCAAACCGGTCCGGGGTGAAAGGACCTTCCGGAGCAGAGGACGAACGAAGTTTCGAAGGAGGGCGTGAACACCGTGTCGCCGGGCACAAGGGCTATCGCACCGAGGTCCTGGAATTCGGAGCTGGTCGGGATCTACCCACC
>NZ_JNXD01000007.1:0-285929 GCF_000725785.1 Streptomyces flavovariabilis
GCTCACCTCACGCAACGTGCGCGGCGGTCGGCTCACCGACATCGCACTGGGCGGGCTGAACCACCAGATCGAGCACCACCTGTTCCCCAGCATGCCCAGCCCCAGCCTGCGCCGGGCGCGGACCATCGTCCAGCGCTACTGCGAGGACCTGGGCGTGGACTACGTGGAGACCGGGCTGATCACCTCCTACCGGCTGGCCCTCACCAGTCTCCATCAGGCAGGAGCACCGCTCCGGAGGACCCGGGTTCCCGCATAGGAGCGGGGCGTCCGGCGATCTCCGGGACGCCCCTGCTCATCACGCGCTCCTTTCGACGCACCGGGCCTGATCCGGTCCCCTTGCTCCGGTCCGGCCGTGCCTACTTTTCCCGCCTCAGCGCTCTCCGGATGAGCAAGAAGGCCGCAACAACGACCAGGGCGATCCCGATGAGGATCAGCATCGCCCCGAGGACGATCAGGACCGTCCCGACCAGGATCAACATCGCCCCCAGCAGGATCAATATCGTCCCGATGACGAGAAGAAACGCCGCGAGGACGGTCATGGCTGCCTCCTGCCCCCACTCGACTCTGACTCCTCCTCGTCCGCTTTGTAAACAATTCCGGATGAAATGGTGCAATGAGGCCTACGATGGCGGGAGGTCCCGCTTCTGCCCAAGCCTTGCGTGGCGAGGGGCGCTTGGGACGACATGCCGCCCATGGCGCGATCGGCTCGCCATCACCCCGGGACGAAGGGAAGCGAGCAGCGATGACGGACGGTGGGCGGCAGCCGGACAGGGCCGGGGTGGACCGGTCGGAGGGGTTCGGCGAACGACTGCTGGGTGTGCTGCTGGACCGTGCCCACGAGATGCCGCCGGACCTGATCGCCCCACTTGTCGCGGAGGAGGTGGCCAAGGTCGGGGGGCGGGAGGTCTCCATCCTGCTGCAGGACTACGAACAGGTGCTGTTGGTGCCGCTGCCGGGCCGGAGGCTGAAGGTCGGCGGCCCCGAGCCGGTCGAGAACTCCCCCGCCGGCGAGGCGTTCCTGAGCCTCAGAACGGTGGAGGTGCCGCAGGGCGCCAGCGTGCGGATGTATCTGCCACTGCTGGACGGCAGCGACCAGATCGGGGTCATGGCCGTCACCCTGGACAGCGTCGATGACGACGACCGGCGGCTGCTGCGGAGACTCGCCGGTCTGGTCGCGGACATGATCGTCACCAAGGACGCCTACACCGACCTGTTCTTCCAGGCCCGCCGCAGCGCCCCGATGAGCGTGGCCGCGGAGATCCAGTGGTCGTTGCTGCCCCCGCTGTCGATGACCGTTCCGCAGGTCGAGGTGGCCGGAATCCTGGAGCCCGCCTACGACGTGGCCGGCGACAGCTTCGACTACGCCCTGAACGGCGACATCCTGCATGTGGCCATGCTCGACGCGATGGGCCACGGGCTGGACGCGGCGACCATGGCGACGGTGGCCGTCGGCGCCTATCGCCACACGCGACGGTCCCACACCGACCTGTCCCAGGTGTACGCGTTCATGGACCGGGCCATCAACGACCAGTTCGGCCTCGATCACTTCGTCACCGCACAGATGATGATCCTGAACATCACCACGGGCCGGCTGCAGTGGGTCAACGCCGGCCACCCGGCTCCGTTCCTGATCCGTGACCGCGCCGTGGTGGACCGGCTGGAGAGTCCCACCACGCTGCCCGTCGGCTTCGGAGGCGAGGATCCGGTGGTCAGCGAGCGGATGCTGCACCCAGGCGACCGGTTGCTGTGCTTCACCGACGGTCTGATCGAGGAGCACCAGGCCGGCGGGCAGCAGTTCGGCGAGGAGCAGCTCATCGAGTGGACCAACCGGATCCTCCGCGACCGCACCGAGGTACGGGCGGTGGTGCGGGCGCTCTCGCACGCCCTGAAACACGAACGGGGCGGCACCACGACCGACGACGCCACCATCCTCCTCGTCGAGTGGCGAGGCGGCGGCGCCGATCACCTCACCGCCCTCGACTGAGCCTCCTCGGGAGACTGACGTGATGGCGTCGGGCCGGTGGGGAGCTCGTGGACCAGGAAACCGGAGCCGGTGATCTCGATGATGCGGGCCATGATCGGCGGCGGATGGTGCAGCCGGAGGATCATGCCGGCTTCGGCGGCGAGCCCCGATGCCGTGAGGAAGACGTTGAGTCCGCTGGCGTCGCAGAAGGTGACTCCCGTGAGATCGACGTCCGTGATGCCCGTACCGTCGTTCAGGCGCTCGGCCAGTGCGGCCCGTACGAGCGGGGCGGTGGCCAGGTCGATCTCACCTGCGAGGGTGATCAGCGTGCGGGTGGTGTGGTCGTGCCGGTGGACGTTCAGCCGTGGAAGGGGCATGCCGGCCTGCGGACACCGGACGCGGGTGGGCCCCGGCCTGTCGTGTGCGTGGCTGCGGCCGGGGTCCCGGATTGCGGGTTGTGCTGTCGGTGCGGTCAGTTCCGCTCGTCGGGTGACGGGCCGGGCGAACCTGCCGGAAGGGTGGGGCTCGCTCCTTCACGGGCGCGCGGGCGGAGCCGTCCGCGTACGCCGGGCCTGGGCCGGTCGGGGCGGCCGGTGCCGCTCGTCTCCGCCCTGCCGCGGGTCCTGCGCCGAGCCGACGGAGCCGGTCCCGCGACAGGCATCCCGGTGTGGCCGTAGTGGATGGCGGCCATGCGGTCGCCGTGCTGTGAGTTCAGCAGGCGGATGAGGAGCGCCCCGACCACGATCAGTCCGAGGATCACGGCCACGGTCACGAAGGTCTCCATCATCCTCACCTTCCCATCGGTTGCTGCGGCACCGCGCCGGTCATGGCCGGCACCCGTGGAGGTGCGGCCGAGTCGCGGGACTTGTGCCCTCCTTCGGAGTCCCAGACCGCTTCCACGGCCCGGTCGGCGTCGCGCAGCGTCCGCAGGCGCGCCGCCTCCTCCATCAGCCGGCTCGCGGTCGACATGCCGTGCGGGTCACTGGCGGCGGCCATCAGCCAGGCGGCCGAGTCGGGAGCCGTCTGCGGCGGGACGACCAAGAGGTTCCAGCGGCCCACGTGGTAGGAGAACAACAGCAGTTCATGCGGGTCCTGCTCGTCCCGGAACCAGCCCACGTTCACCACGTGCCCGGCGACGGGCACCTTGCGCGGGATGACCGGCCACTGGGCGGGATTCACCGTGATCCGGGTGATCCGCCCCCACCGCGGATCCAGTACAGCGGTCAGGGACGGGAGTTCCGCCCCGAGATCGCGGGAGCGGGGCCACCAGGCGCCGTCCAGCAAAGCCGGCGCGGAGCCGGTGGGAGCCAGCGACAGACGCAGAGAAAGCGAGGAGAGCCGGTCATCGGCTTCGGTCGTCGGCGGGCGGGAAATGGTCGCCATCATGACGCGAACCCTGCCCCGGGCCGGCCGAGGTCGGCCCGGAATATTGAATCGCCGAAAACGACACGAGCCTGAAAGCCGGTGCGCGAAATACTCTCGGTAAATCCAGCGTACTCCTCGAACAGGCCCGACGGACCGTACGGACAAAGGAGGAACGGTCCCATGCGCCCCTCCCCGGAACCGTCGTCCCTCAGGCAACGATTCCTGATGCCGACGGATCAAGGGACAGCTGGGGCCCTCCAGCTGAAGTGGGAGCTGACCGGCCGCGGTTGGGCGCGGTGCCACCTGGCTGATGACTCTCAGACGGCATCGGTGATCGCCAGTTGCTGCACTGACGCGTTGGCGGACCTCGTAGCAGGCGCAGTCGAGCTGTATGGGCAGCGGCGTTCAGTCCGGTTCTTCTTCGATCTGCCCCACGACCTCCCGTGCCGCCTGTAGGGGCACGGCGTGGCGTCTGATTTATGTCTCATGGAGCCCCGCACACGCCCCGCGAGGACGGCGATGCGTGATCAGCTTGGGATGTGGAGACCATCATCGCCAGCGGCATAGCCGTCCTGGGAACGCTGCTCGGTTCGGGGATCACCCTCGCGTTCCAGCTGCGTACCGCCGACAGGAGTCACGAGTTCACCCGTCAGGAGAAGCTGCGACAAGAACGACTCGATGCCTACTCCGCCTACGCCGGCACATTGGTCAACTACCGCCGCTGCCTGGTTCACCTCTATTTCTGCGAGCACGAACAGCCCCCACCGGAGGACCCCGACACGGTACGGATCCGTGCCTACGACCTACGCTCCAACGCCCAAGAGGCACTGTTTCGAGTACAGATGCTCACTGAGGACGAGCCGCTGAGCCAGGCCGCGGAAGACGTGCTCACCAACGTTACGGCGCTGTCCAAGACCGACAGCAGAACAGAACTCGACGATGCCAGGGCACGGACCCGTGACGACATCGGCCGACTGGTCAGAGCAGCCAAGCAGCACCTCTAGCGCCCCAGGTCGAGCGCGGAACACCGGGGAATCACGGTGAAAGCAACCGACAGGTGTCCGGTGTCCGCAGTTGCACAGGTCAGAGCTCGGTGCTCGCTGCCTCACGGGCCGGCCGGTGCCTTTTCCTCAGGCAGCAGGCACCAGTACATGTGCCCGGCCAGAAAGCCATCCAGCTCAATCGCAGCGAGCCACAGGCGGTAGTCGCTCATCGGCACAGCCTGCCACCCGCCGTCCCAAGGACGGGGCGGTGGACGCCAGTTGCCGCTACCTGCCTCGCCGGGCGACCACAGTCTGCGTATGGTCTGCGTCGCAGACGAGTTGGACGACGGCGCTGGCCGGGTGGGGGCATGGGACGGTGAGCAGGAGACGCTACGTTGCCAGGGGCGTGCCAGGTGGCTACCGAATGTGGGACAACCGCGGACGCCGATGGTGGTGCGATCTCTACGAGTTGTGCCCTGACGATCTCCTGGCCGAACTCAACGGCCAGGCGGACCAGGCCCGGATCACCGCGCTGATGAAGCGCTACAGAGCACAGAAGCGATAGTTCCCGCCGAGCACTCGACGCGACGCACGCACCACCAGCGCATCGGATGGGACGGGGAACAGCGCAGGCTGCGCTGAGCCATCACACCCGCGCCACCGGTAGGACTGGGCGCGGTGGAGCAGTTCGCGGATCCGGCCGCGCCCCGTTATTCGGTGGCGGGACCGCCCCGCCCGGTCCACCATGCCCGCATGGTCTCAGGTGAGCACACCGGCGAAGCAGTGGCGCCGGCAACGTCGGACACGGCCCGGTGGACGCAGGCGACCGTCTACCCCGACATGTGGGTCGACCCCGACGACGACCCCCGCGAGACCGATGCCCAACCGGTCGGCGAACGCGGCATCCTCCTCGACCATCTGCGCGGCTACCGCCTCACCCTGGAGATGAAGTGCGCGGGCCTGGACGCCGAGCAGATGGCCCGGCGGTCCGTCCCGCCGTCCACGATGTCCCTGCTCGGGCTGGTGCGGCACCTGACGGAGGAGGAGCGGCAAGTTCGCCGGGTGATGGCCGGTGAGGACGCGCCGAAGCTGTACCGCACGCAGGGGGACCGGGACGGTGACTTCAACGGTGCCGTCGCCGACCCGGCCGTCGTGGACGCGGCCTGGCGGCAGTGGCGTACCGAGGTCGAGCGCACCGACCGCTACCTGGCCGGCGTCACCGACCTCGCCACCACCAACGCCGGCCACTCCGACTTCGGACCCGAACCCGGCGGACAGATCCCGCTCCGCGACATCCTGGTCGCCCTGATCGCGGAGTACGCACGGCACTGCGGCCACGCCGACCTCCTGCGCGAACGGATCGACGGCCGCGTCGGGCAGTGAGTGCCCCCAGCACCCTCGGGCACCCCGTCCGGCACGCCCCGAGCCGCTGACGAAAAAGCCGACCCAAAAAACTTTGGCGGCGATGTCGAGATCCCGCGTCCCGCTCCGTCCCCGGGGTGAAGGCGGCCAAGATGGGTCGCATCAGGACCGAGGAGAACCACGATGGCCAAGTACCTGCTTCTGAAGCACTACCGCGGCGCCCCGGCGGCGGTCAACGACGTGCCCATGGACCAGTGGACGCCGGAGGAGATCTCGGCGCACGTGCGGTACATGGGCGACTTCGCGGCCCGGCTCGAGAAGACCGGCGAGTTCGTCGACGGCCAGGCGCTGGCCCCCGAGGGGACGTTCGTCCGGTACGACGGTGAGGGGCGCCCGCCGGTCACCGACGGCCCCTTCGCCGAGACCAAGGACCTCATCGCCGGCTGGATGGTGATCGACGTCGACAGCTACGAGCGTGCTGTCGAGCTGGCCGGGGAACTGTCCGCCGCCCCCGGGGCGGGTGGCAAGCCGATCCACGAGTGGCTCGAGCTGCGCCCGTTCCTGGCCGCGTCGCCCACCATCACGGAGTGCCCTCACGGATGAACGAGGCACTGCTGAGGAGCCTCACGCCGAGCGTGCTCGGGATCCTTGTCCGCCGCGGAGCAGACTTCGCGGCGGCCGAGGACGCCGTACAGGACGCGCTGGTCGAGGCAATCCGCGTCTGGCCGGCCGACCCGCCGCGGGACGCGAAGGGCTGGCTGGTCACCGTCGCCTGGCGCAAGTTCCTCGACCAGACGCGGTCGGACAGCGCCCGTCGCCGGCGTGAGGACCTCGTCGACGAGGAGCCGCCGCCCGGTCCCACGCCCGACGTGGACGACACGCTCCAGCTCTACTTCCTGTGCACCCATCCCTCGCTGACGCCGTCGTCCGCGGTCGCGCTCACACTGCGTGCCGTCGGCGGGCTCACCACCCGGCAGATCGCCCAGGCCTACCTGGTGCCCGAGGCGACCATGGCGCAGCGCATCAGCCGGGCCAAGCGCACCGTCTCGGGTGTGCGGTTCGACCAGCCCGGCGATGTCGCCACCGTGCTGCGCGTGCTCTACCTGGTTTTCAACGAGGGCTACTCGGGCGACGTCGACCTCGCCGCCGAGGCCATCCGGCTCACCCGGCAGCTCGCGGCCGCGATCGACCACCCGGAGGCGGCGGGGCTGCTCGCGCTCATGCTGCTCCACCACGCCCGGCGCGCCGGCCGGACCGCGCCCGACGGGAGCCTGGTGCCGCTGGCCGAGCAGGACCGCCGCCGGTGGGACACCGCGTCGATCGCCGAGGGTGTCGGGATCCTCCAGGCGGCCCTCGCCCGCGACCGGCTGGGGGAGTTCCAGGTGCAGGCCGCCATCGCGGCGCTGCACGCCGACGCGCCCACCGCGGAGGAGACGGACTGGGTGCAGATCGTCGAGTGGTACGACGAGCTCACCCGTCTGACCGACAGCCCGGTCGTGCGCCTCAACCGCGCGGTGGCCGTCGGCGAGGCCGACGGGCCGCGCGCCGGACTGGCGGCGCTCGCGGAACTGGACGACTCCCTGCCCCGCCACACCGCGGTGGCGGCCTACCTCCACGAACGCGACGGCGACCTGGAAGCGGCGGCCCGCCTGTACGCCGAGGCGGCCCACAAGGCCCCCAACCTCGCCGAACGCCACTACCTGACCCGCCAGGCGGCCCGCCTGAATGCCGGCCGGGGCCGCTGACGGGCCGCACACGTCAGGTCGTCCCTCAGGTCAGCGCACGGTCAACGGCACCGGGTGCACCTCGTCCGCCTTGTGCCCGGCGCGCTCGTGAATGCGCTGGACCGCTTCGGCCGAGGGGGCCTCGGAGAGGCAGTAGACGTGGCCGGACTCCGGGTCCGCCCAGGCCATCCTGAAGTGGACCTGCTCGTCCTTCTCTATCGCGAGGTCGGCGTTGTGGGCTTCACGCAGCTGTTCCTCCGTGATGCCTTCCATGCCGCGATGGACATCCATGAACTGGGGCATGTCGCGCGCCTCCTTCCCGGCACGGCACCGGCCGGCGCCGCATTGCCTACCTCTCATGCTCCGCCCGTACGGCCACCCGGGCGACCCCAGGCCGTACGACCCGACGCCGTGGGGCCCCGGCGACACCGCCGGGGCCCCACAGGTCGTACGCACAACGCCGTGCCGGTGTCAGCCGCACTGGCAGGGGCTGCCCGACTGGCAGCCGCAGCCGCAGCCCGAGCCGCAGCCGCACGCGGCGATCAGGGGCAGGCTCCTGATCTCGGCGGGCTGCTCGGTCTCGCGCTGCCGGGCGGGGTCGGGCGTCGTGCTGGGGGATTCGGCCATGGGTCCCTCCTCGAGGCTGGTGCCTGTGCCCATTGGATGCCCGTTCCGCTGGGCGCATCAACGGCGCACTGAGGCGCCCGCGCGCCCCAGCCGATCCCAGCAGAGTCCCAACCGACCCACAGCCGGCCCCGGCCAGTACCCGACCCCCGCCCCCGACGAGGCCCGCCAGGCGCTCTGAGCCCCCGGCACGGCCGTCGGGCTCAGGCGCTCTCCGCCCCCGGAACCGCCTGGATCTCCGGCTGCGTGTCCGTCTGGAGCTCGTCCGCGTGCTCACCCGTCACCAGGTACACCACGCGCTTGGCGACCGACACCGCGTGGTCGGCGAACCGCTCGTAGTAGCGGCCGAGCAGCGTGACGTCCACGGCCGTCTCGATGCCGTGCTTCCAGCGGTCGTCCATCAGGTGCTGGAACAGCGTGCGGTGCAGCAGGTCCATCTCGTCGTCGTCCTGCTCCAGCTGGAGCGCCAGGTCGACGTCCTTGGTGATGATCACCTCGGCGGCCTTGGCCATCAGGCGCTGTGCGAGCTGGCCCATCTCCAGGATGGTGGCGTGCAGGTCGCTCGGGACCGCGCGGTCCGGGTAGCGCAGGCGCGCGAGCTTCGCCACGTGCTGGGCGAGGTCGCCGGAGCGCTCCAGGTCGGCCGACATCCGCAGCGACGTGACGACGATCCGCAGGTCCGTCGCCACCGGCTGCTGCCGCGCCAGCAGGGCTATGGCCTTGGCCTCCAGGTCGTGCTGGAGCTCGTCGACCTTCTGGTCGGCCTCGATGACGTTCTCGGCCAGCTTCAGGTCGGAGTCGAGCATGGCGGTCGTGGCGCGCCCGATCGCCGAGCCGACCAGCCGGGCCATCTCCACCAGACCGTCGCCGATCGAGTCCAGTTCCTCGTGGTACGCGTCCCGCATCAGGCTTCCCTCTCGTACGTCTCAGTCGGGGGTCCAAGGGCCGGGGCCCACCGGACAACCGGCGGTACGACCGTCGTATTACCAACGGTCCGAACCCCACGCTCCCACGTTCGGGCCCGTACGCGTCCGTTTCCGTCATCCCAAATGAACCAATACTGGCTCCAAGGTGAACTCTGGGCGACGAGTGTTCGAGCTCGCACCCCGACGGCTGTGGAGGGTGCCCGAGCCATGCCTAACCTGGGTGCATGGACGTGAACGCGGCGGTTGCCGCAGCGGCAGCGATCGCCGGGGTGCTCACCGGCGTCATCGCCATGCTCGCGTTCCGCTGGAGTGAGCGCGAGCAGAAGCGCCCCACCCGTAGCTCACTGCACACGGACGCGGTGCTTCCGCCGGGCGTGGACACGGTCCTGTCGGTCCTCAGGTCGTCTGCGGTCGTCCTCGACGAGGCGGACGCCGTGGTCAAGGCCAGCTCGGCGGCGTACGCCCTGGGTCTGGTCCGCGGCGGCAAGCTCGCCGTCGAGCCGATGATGCAGATGGCCCGGGACACCCGGCGGGACGGCGAGATACGCCAGGTCGAACTGGACCTGCCACGGCGCGGCACCGGACGCGGAGAGGCCCTGGCCGTCTCCGCGCGGGTCGCGCCGCTCGGCTCCCGGCTGGTGCTGCTGCTCGTGGAGGACCTGACCGAGGCCCGCCGCATCGAGGCGGTCCGGCGCGACTTCGTCGCCAACGTGAGCCATGAGCTGAAGACGCCCGTGGGTGCCCTCTCGCTGCTGTCCGAGGCCGTGATGGACGCCTCCGAGGACCCCGAGGCCGTCGAGCGGTTCGCCGGGCGCATGCAGATCGAGGCCACCCGGCTCACCAGCCTGGTGCAGGAGCTCATCGACCTGTCGCGGGTGCAGAACGACGACCCGCTGGAGGACGCCGAGCCGGTCCGCGTCGACGAGCTCGTCGCCGAGGCCATTGACCGCTGCCGGCACCAGGCCGGCACCAAACAGATCACCATGGCCGCGGGCGGTGCCGCCGAGCTGCACGTGTGGGGAAACCGCGGCCAGCTCGCCGCCGCGCTCGGCAACCTCGTCGAGAACGCGGTCAACTACTCGCCCGCCCGCACCCGCGTCGGCATAGCGGCCCGTAGTGTGAACGCGCCCGGCGGGGATCACATCGAGATCGCCGTGACCGACCAGGGCATCGGCATCTCCGACAAGGACAAGGAGCGCATCTTCGAGCGCTTCTACCGCGTCGACCCGGCCCGCTCCCGTGCCACCGGCGGTACGGGACTCGGGCTGGCGATCGTGAAGCACGTGGCCGCCTCGCACGGCGGGGAGGTCACGGTGTGGAGCGCCGAAGGCCAGGGCTCCACCTTCACCCTGCGGCTGCCGGAGGCCGGTGCGGCCCGCGACCGCGCACATCAGCAGCCCGCCCGAGAGACACGCGCAGGAGGCGCGGGCCTCGACGTGGAGGCCGGGCGGTCCACCCCCACATCCCCCGAATCAACAGCGTACGAAACGCTTCCCGCCCCGGAGGTCCTTCCGTGACCCGTGTGCTCGTCGTCGAGGACGAGGAGTCCTTCTCCGACGCCCTGTCGTACATGCTCCGCAAAGAGGGCTTCGAGGTCGCGGTCGCGACCACCGGGCCCGACGGACTCGACGAGTTCGAGCGCAACGGCGCCGACCTCGTCCTTCTCGACCTGATGCTGCCCGGCCTGCCGGGCACCGAGGTGTGCCGCCAGCTGCGCGGCCGCTCCAACGTCCCCGTCATCATGGTGACCGCCAAGGACAGTGAGATCGACAAGGTCGTCGGGCTGGAGATAGGAGCCGACGACTACGTCACCAAGCCGTTCTCATCGCGCGAGCTGGTCGCGCGCATCCGTGCCGTGCTGCGCCGCCGCGGCGAGCCCGAGGAGGTCACTCCGGCGGCCCTGGAGGCAGGTCCGGTCCGCATGGACGTCGACCGGCACGTGGTCACCGTCGGCGGCACCAAGATCGACCTGCCGCTGAAGGAGTTCGACCTGCTGGAGATGCTGCTGCGCAACGCCGGCCGCGTGCTGACGCGCATGCAGCTCATCGACCGCGTCTGGGGCGCCGACTACGTCGGGGACACCAAGACCCTCGACGTCCACGTCAAGCGCCTGCGCGCCAAGATCGAGCCGGACCCGGGAGCGCCGCGCTACCTGGTGACGGTCCGCGGCCTCGGCTACAAGTTCGAGCCGTAGACCGGCCGCGCACCACGGCAGCACGAAGGGCGGGCCCTCTCCCTGGAGAGGGCCCGCCCTTGTGTTCTACGACTGCTCAGTGCCCGGTGCTCGCGCTCGCCGACGCGGCGTCGGTCGGCGTGCCGGACGCCTCGTGGCCACCCGGCGTCCCACCGCCCGCGGGGCTCTCCGGCGCGCCCGACCCACCCTCGGCAGGAGAGCCGGACGGCGACCCGGACGGGGACGACGAGGCACCCGGCGCGGCCGGGACCTCGGTCGGGCCCCACTCCTTGAAGTGGTGCTCGGCGGGGACGACGAACGCGCGCAGGCTCACGGCACCCGTCTTGCTGAAGGTGAAGGTGACCTTCTGGGCGTTGCCGTCCTGCACGGCCTCACGGCTGCTCGGGAGCATCGCCGTGGCGTTGTCCTTGCCGCCCACGATCAGCGAGCCGCCGGGCGGGATGCTGAGGCTGCCGCCCTTGGCGGGCTTGAGCTCGGCGGTCTTGCCGGTGCCGGGGAGGGTGATGGACTCCAGCGTCTCGGCACTGCTGCCGGAGTTGAAGAACGTCGCGGAGATCGCGGCCGGGCCGGTCGACTCGCGGTCGGGCTGCGTGATCACGATCGCGTTCTGGACCTTGATGTCACCGACGCTCGTGGCCGCGTTGTCCGGCTGGATCTCCAGGGTCTGGGCGTTGTTGCCGGCGCCGCACGCGGTGAGCGAGGCGATCGAGAACGCGATGACGGCGGCGGCGAGGGCACCGCTTCGAAGGCTGCTGCTCACGGCGGCGGCAACTCCTTGACTCGAGCGGAGCGGCCGATAAAGCCGCCCTAAGTGTCTGTCAGCGGGCCTTAGGTTACCGAGCCGCCCTGGTCCGGCCGCACCCGACCCCCCGGCACCGCTGGTCCCACCTGAGTCACGCGAGTCTCCGGCGTCACATTGGCGTGGTGCTCGTCCGGCATTCACATAAGAGTCCCGGGCGGTGCCGCGAAATTTCCGTGAAGGAATGTGCGGAGCCCTCGGAATTGATCACCCGGCGGGCCGTCGGCACGGCTCGTGATCAATTCCGGATTCGACCGGAACCCGGCTCGGGCCTCCGAACGGAGTAGCGGAAGTCGATCATACGGAACCGGACATATGGGGATGTTAGCCCTTCTGGAGGATGCTCCGGATGCGTGTAACGTACGCGTTTCGCTCCCCCCGGAGAGCCGCTCTCACCTGCGAATACCTTCTTCCACTCCCTGTCCGAAGCACGTTCCTGTCGGAGTTGTCAAGCCCCGAGATATGCCCTGACCTGCGAAAACGCCATTCAGAACCCGCAGTTTCCGTGTTACCCTGGATAGCCACGGAAGGGGTACCTGTCACATGACGTTCAAGGTTGGCGACACCGTGGTCTATCCCCATCACGGGGCCGCGCTGATCGAGGCTATCGAAACTCGCCAGATCAAAGGCGTGGACAAGACCTACTTGGTGCTGAAGGTCGCCCAGGGCGACCTGACGGTACGTGTGCCAGCGGACAATGCGGAGTTCGTCGGCGTGCGTGATGTGGTCGGTCAGGACGGGCTGGACCGGGTCTTCGAGGTGCTGCGCGCGCCGTACGCCGAGGAGCCCACGAACTGGTCCCGTCGTTACAAGGCAAACCTGGAGAAGCTCGCCTCGGGCGATGTCATCAAGGTCGCGGAAGTGGTGCGTGACCTGTGGCGTCGTGAGCGCGAGCGCGGACTCTCCGCCGGTGAGAAGCGCATGCTCGCCAAGGCCCGCCAGATTCTGGTGAGCGAGCTGGCCCTCGCGGAGAACACCAACGAGGACAAGGCCGAAGCCCTGCTCGACGAGGTTCTCGCCTCCTGAGGCGAAGCCGGTCGCTCAGCGCTGTGCGTATCAAGCGCGCGCCTGCACATCGAAATGCCGCGGTGCCCGATGACGAATTCCTTGTCGCCGGGCGCTGCGGCATGTTCGCACTCCGGCGCCGATGCGCCGTCACCCCGGGGTGTGTTGTCACTCACGCCCCGGTGCCGATGTGCCGGGCCCGGGCAGCCGGCTCGACCAGCGTCACGGAAGGGTCCGGTCGAGCGCGTCGCGCCCGGCACTCCTCCAGGCCATACCCACGCCAGGCCAGCACACAAACCTGACAGGAACCGATGTCTGACGATTCGCGTCCAACGCCGTCCGCCGCCCCCTCCGCGGCCCGTACGGCGGCCGTGATCCCGGCCGCCGGCCGGGGTGTACGGCTCGGCCCGGGCGTCCCCAAGGCGCTCCGCGCGCTGGGCGGCACCCCCATGCTCATCCACGCGGTCCGCGCGATGGCCGCCTCCCGCGCCGTCTCCCTGGTCGTCGTCGTGGCCCCGCCCGACGGTGCCGCCGAGGTCAGGTCGCTGCTCGACGCCCACGCGCTGCCCGAGCGGACGGACTTCCTCGTCGTCCCGGGCGGGCAGAGCCGACAGGAGTCCGTGAGGCTCGGCCTGGACGTGCTGCCGCCCGGCCACGACATCGTGCTGGTCCACGACGCGGCCCGGCCGCTGGTCCCGGTGGACACGGTCGACGCGGTGATCGAGGCCGTACGGGACGGTGCCCCGGCCGTGGTGCCGGCACTGCCGCTCGCCGACACCGTCAAGCAGGTCGAGCCCGCCGGCACCCCCGGCGAGCCGGAGCCGGTCGTCGCCACGCCGGAACGCGCCCTGCTGCGGGCCGTGCAGACCCCGCAGGGCTTCGACCGGGCCACGCTGGTCCGGGCGCACGAGACGGTGACCGGCGAGGTCACCGACGACGCCGGCATGGTCGAGAAGCTCGGCCTCACCGTCGTGGCCGTCCCCGGCCACGAGGAGGCGTTCAAGGTCACCCGTCCCCTCGACCTGGTCCTCGCGGAGGCGGTCCTGGCCCGCAGGAGGCTCAACGATGGCTTCTGAGGCACCTGACGTCCGGCTGCGGCCGGACGGGTTCCCGCTCCCGCAGGTCGGCATCGGCACCGACATCCACGCCTTCGAGGAAGGCCGCGAGCTGTGGTGCGCCGGTCTGAAGTGGGAGGGCGAGGGCCCGGGCCTGGCCGGCCATTCCGACGCGGACGTCGTCGCCCACGCCGCCTGCAACGCCCTCTTCTCCGCCGCCGGCCTCGGCGACCTCGGGCAGCACTTCGGCACGGGCCGCCCCGAGTGGTCGGGCGCCTCCGGGGTCACCCTCCTGACGGAGGCCGCGCGCATCGTGCGCGAGGCGGGCTTCCGGATCGGCAACATCGCCGTACAGGTGGTGGGTCCCCGTCCGAAGATCGGCAAGCGCCGGGACGAGGCGCAGAAGCTCCTGTCGGAGGCGGCGGGAGCCCCGGTGTCGGTGTCCGGCGCGACCACGGACGGCCTGGGCTTCCCCGGACGCGAGGAGGGCCTGATGGCGGTGGCGACGGCCCTGGTGGTGCGCGCGGGCTGAGTGTCCCGGGCCGATCGGGGCCGCGCACTCCCCACGGCCCACTACCCTAGGAACCGTGACTATTCGCCTGTACGACACCAGCGCCCGGCAGATCCGTGACTTCTCCCCGCTCCAGCCGGGTTGCGTCTCGATCTACCTGTGCGGTGCCACCGTGCAGGCCGCCCCGCACATCGGGCACATCCGCTCCGGGCTGAACTTCGACATCATGCGCCGCTGGTTCGAGTACCGCGGCTACGACGTCACGTTCGTGCGGAACGTGACGGACATCGACGACAAGATCATCGCCAAGTCGGCCGACCGGAACCGCCCCTGGTGGGCCATCGGCTACGAGAACGAGCGCGCGTTCAACGACGGCTACCGCGCGCTCGGTTGCCTGCCCCCGACGTACGAGCCCCGGGCCACCGGCCACATCACCGAGATGGTCGAGATGATGCGCGGCCTCATCGAGCGCGGGCACGCCTACGTCGCCGACGGCAGCGTCTACTTCGACGTCCGCTCCTTCCCCGAGTACCTGGCACTGTCCAACCAGGACATCGACGACCTGCGCCAGCCTGACGAGGGCGTCTCGGGCAAGCGCGACCCGCGCGACTTCGCCATGTGGAAGGCCACCAAGCCCGGCGAGCCCGACTGGGAGACGCCCTGGGGCCGTGGCCGTCCCGGCTGGCACCTGGAGTGCTCGGCGATGGCGCACAAGTACCTCGGGAGCGCCTTCGACATCCACGGCGGCGGCCTGGACCTGGTCTTCCCGCACCACGAGAACGAGATCGCCCAGGCCAGGGCCTACGGCGACGACTTCGCGCGGTACTGGGTGCACAACGCCTGGGTCACCATGAGCGGCGAGAAGATGTCCAAGTCGCTCGGGAACTCGGTCCTGGTCAGCGAGATGGTCAAGCGCTGGCGTCCCATCGTGCTGCGCTACTACCTCGGCACCCCGCACTACCGCTCGATGATCGAGTACAGCGAGGAGGCGCTGCGCGAGGCCGAGTCGGCGTTCGCGCGGATCGAGGGCTTCGTGCAGCGCGTGGTGGAGAAGGCCGGCGTCGTCGAGCCCGCTCCCGAGGTGCCGCTCGCCTTCGCCGAGGCCATGGACGACGACCTGGGCGTGCCGCAGGCACTCGCCGTGGTGCACACCACCGTCCGGCAGGGCAACAGCGCACTGGCCGCCGACGACAAGGAAGCCGCCGTGGCCCGGCTCGCCGAGGTCCGCTCGATGCTCGGCGTGCTCGGCCTCGACCCGCTGGATCCGGGGTGGGCCGGGGAGGGCGACCGCGGCGACGACCTGCACGGTGTGGTCGACACGCTCGTCCGCATGGTCCTCGACCAGCGCGAGGCCGCCCGGGCACGCAAGGACTGGCCCACCGCGGACGCCATCCGCGACCAGCTGAGCCAGTCCGGCCTGGTCATCGAGGACAGCCCGCAGGGCCCGCGCTGGAGTCTCGGGCCGCGCTGAGACAAGCCCTACGGGCTGATCGATTGTGCCGCCCGGGCCTCCGGGCGGCACACTGCACAGACATGCAAGACGTGCACAGACGTACGTACGAATCACTTCACGGAGACGAGTAGCTCAATGGCCGCGAACAACCGCCGCATGTCCGGCAAGAAGGGCGCGCAGGTCGGCAGTGGCGGCCAGCGGCGCCGGGGCCTCGAGGGCAAGGGCCCGACCCCGCCCGCCGAGATGCGCAAGGGGCACAAGAAGAACCGCATCGTCAACGCCAAGGCGAAGCAGGCCGTACGCCGGCCCACGGCGCGTGGCCGCGGCGGCAAGGGCACGTCCGAGCTGGTCGTCGGACGCAACCCGGTCCTGGAGGCGCTGCGCGAGGGCGTCCCTGCCTCCACGCTCTACGTCCAGCAGTTCATCGACAACGACGAGCGGGTGCGCGAGGCCCTCCAGGTCGCCGCCGAGCGCGGTGGGATCAACCTCATGGAGGCCCCGCGTCCCGAGCTGGACCGGATGACCAACGGTCTCAACCACCAGGGTATGGTCCTCCAGGTCCCGCCGTACGAGTACGCCCACCCCGAGGACCTGGCGTCCGCCGCCTACGACGACGGCGTGGACCCGCTGATCGTCGCCCTCGACGGCGTCACGGACCCGCGCAACCTCGGCGCGGTCGTCCGCTCCGTCTCCGCCTTCGGCGGGCACGGCGTCGTCGTCCCCGAGCGCCGCGCGGCCGGTATGACGGCCGGTGCCTGGAAGACGTCCGCCGGTACGGCGGCCCGCACCCCGGTCGCCCGCGCCACCAACCTCACCCGGGCCCTGGAGGCGTACAAGAAGGCCGGCATCACGGTCGTCGGCCTGGCCGCCGACGGCGAGGCCGAGCTCGGCGAGCTTCAGGCGCTGGACGGCCCGGTCGTCATCGTCGTCGGCAGCGAGGGCAAGGGGCTGTCCCGGCTGGTCGGGGAGACCTGCGACCACCGGGTTCGGATCCCGATGCCGGGCGGCGCCGAGTCGCTCAACGCCGGTGTGGCGGCGGGGATCGTGCTGTACGAGGCGGCCCGCCGACGGCGCTGAACAGGCGTCCGGAATTTCACCCGCACGGGGTAATTTCGGTGCCATCAGGGCGACGGGGACAAGCTTGACGGGGTCCGGACAGATCCGGCGGGTCAAAGCAGTGTCCTAACCCGACGTCACTCGGTTAGATGAGTGTGGACACCAGAACACCCCGCACACCCACGGGGGACCGCTCGTCGGGACTCGACGACGCTCCCGCGCTGAGCATGGTGAAGGTGCCGAGCGACCCGGCGCAGGTCATCGTCAACCACGCGAGTTTTCGCGTGCAGTTGGGCGTCTCGACGCGTCGCGTCCAGTCCCCCCGGGTCGCACGGCATCTGACCGCCACCGAGGACACCGCCCGCATGCCCCTCGTGGGGGGCGAGGCGGACGGGGTCACCGCCCGCCGCCGGCCCGTCGTCTGGAGCGGCAGATCCGCCCCCGACGACACCGGCGCCCACCGCCTGCTGCAGGCCGTGCGGCACGAGAGCATCCGCCACGCCGACGAGCCCGCCTCCGGCGCCGGAGCCACCCAGGTCATCTCCCGTGTGGGCCCGGGCTACGACGGCCCCGGACACCAGGGCGCGGGCTACGGCGGCGCCGGCTACGAGGGCGACCTCGCCCAGACCGTCGAGACCCCGGTCGTCGGCCCCCAGCGCACCCACCGGCCCGCCGACGGCGCCCGGCTGCTGCCGCCGATGCGCACCGTCGGCAGCGCCTACGACGAACCGGCCTACGCGGACGGTGAGTTCGAGGAGTCCGCCACCGGCGCGGACGACACCGGTCGCCGGGCCAAGCGGCACGGCGACGACCCGGCCCGGCACGCCTACTACCCGGGCCGCCGGATGAACCTCGGCGTCGTGCTGCTCCCGCTGCGCGTCTTCCTCGGCTTCATCTCGATCTACGCCGGCATGGGCAAGCTGTGCGACCCCGTCTACTTCGACGGCGGCAAGCGCGGCTCCATGGTCAAGTGGCTCAACACCCTGCACCCGTGGGAAGTCGCCGAGCCGCTGCGCCAGTTCGCCCTCGAGCACCCGGTCGGCGCCGGTCTGGTCATCGCCTTCGCGCAGGTCATCGTCGGCGTCCTGACGGTCCTGGGCTGCTGGCAGCGCGTCGCTGCCTGTCTGGGCGCCCTGCTGTCGGCCGCGCTGCTGGTCACGGTCAGCTGGAAGAGCGTCCCCGCCTACGAGACCCCCGACATCATCTACCTCGCCGCCTGGTCCCCGCTGATCATCGCCGGCGCCCCCGTCTACTCCGTCGACGGACGCCTCGCCGGCAGTGCCTGGCGCCGCCTCGGCCCCCGCGCCGACATCTGGGACCTGCGACGCTATGTGCTGCGCCGCGGAGCCCTCGTCACCGCCATCGCCATCGGGATCACCCTGCTCGTCGGCTCGCTGCTCGGCGGTGCCGTGCGCGACGCCGACCGGGTCGTCGTCCCGGGGCCCGGCGAGGCCCCGCGCAACGAACTGCCCGGCTCCCCGCTCCCGGGTGAGCCCGGCAAGCGGCAGGACAAGCGGACCCCGTCGGCCTCCTCCTCGCCCACCCAGGGCGCCACGGCCGGCTCGGCCAGCCCCAGCGCGGGCACCACGACCAGGCCGGACGCCACCCGCGACACCGGCACCGTCACCGGCGGCTCGCCCAGCCAGACCCAGGGCACCGCGGGCCAGGCCCCGCCCCAGCAGTCCTCCCCGGCCGACCAGGCCCCGAGCACCACGACCGGCCCCACCTCCGGCGGCACGGCGACGGGCGGCACCGGCTCGACGGGCGGCTCGGGCAGCGGCGGCTCCTCCACCGGGCGCCCGGGCCTGGTGGGCGGCCTGCTGGGCTAGCCGACCCGGGCAGCGAAGGGGCCCCGCACCAGCTGGTGCGGGGCCCCTTCGAGCTGTGCCGAGAGCGGGCCGGGCTCTCAGCGCGCCAGGGCGGGTTCCCAGCGCGCCAGGGCCGGGCTCTCAGCGCGCCAGGGAGGCCAGTTCCTTGGCCGCCTCGGTCAGGTCCTTCGCCGTGTCGATGGCCCGCCAGTACGACCCCTGCGGGATCGTGAACCCGGCCAGGCGCCGCTCACGGGCCAGACGAGGAAACGTCGTCCGCTCATGGTCGCCCCGGTGCGGCAACAGCCCGGCGAACCCGGGGGAGAAGACGTACACGCCGGCGTTGATCTCGAAGGTCGACGGGGGCGCCTCGATGAAGTCGGTGATGCGCCCGAACCCGTCGGTCTGCACCGCCCCCCACGGCAGCCGGGGCCGCGCCAGCGCCAGCGTCGCGACGGCGTCCCGCTCGGCATGGAAGTCGGCCATGTCCCGCAGCGAGAACCGCGTCCAGATGTCGCCGTTCGTCGCGTACCAGGGCTGGTCGGGGTGGGGGAGATGCGCCGCGGCGTACTTGAGGCCGCCGCCGCGCCCGAGCGGCTCCGGTTCGACGACCGTCGTGACGGAGACGGGCAGCTCGGCCGTCTCCAGCCACCTCTGCAGCACCTCGGCGAGATGGCCGCAGGAGACCACGACGTCCGTCACACCCTCGTCGGCCAGCCAGGACAGCTGATGGCCGATGATCGGCGTCCCCGTCCCGGGGATCTCGACCATCGGCTTGGGCCGGTCGTCGGTGTACGGACGCAGCCGGGAGCCCTGGCCTCCGGCCAGAACGACGGCTTGAACGGGGCGGGACGCGGCGCTCGGATCGCTCATGAGAACGAACTGTACGTGGCGTCCCGCCCGGGACTGCGGCCGACGATCGTTCCGCCGTCAGCCGTCAAGGACTTCCCACCCGGTGGCAGGACGGTGCGCTCAGCTGTGCGCGGCGGCGACGCCGGTGGCGAAGGCGGTGTCGCAGACCGGGCGCGCGTAGGACTGGGCGCGGGTCGGGCCGTAGACCCGGACGGCGGCCTGGCCGAGGGCGCGGGCGATGGACGCGCAGTGCCTGGCCAGCGACGGGCGGCCGTTGACGGCCTGCTGGAGGTGGGTGAGGGCGACGCCCGGGTCCTCCTCCTGCAGCTCGGTCAGCAACTTGTCGCGCAGGATGTCCTGGGGGGCGCGCTTGGCGGCCCGTGGGCTGCCCACGGAGGTGTCTGCGGCGGTGAGCACCGGGTCGGTGGAGTTCCCCGACCAGTTGACTCGGGTGACCGCGAGGGTCCCGGAGAGCACCAGGACGACGGGCAGGACAAAAGCGAGGGTGCGGCCGATCCGGCGGGCGGGGCCCCGACCGCGTCGCGTCTGTTGGTTCATGGAGTGCTTCACGCGTGTGAGGGTAGCGCCCGGTAATGGTTTGTAGACATTTAGTCACCGGTTCGGGGGATGAGAAGGTGCCACTTTCTGGGTATGGCGTTGACGCACAGAGCTCGAAACGTCCGGTCTGCCGGGGTATTTGTCGACAACGGAAAGGGCCCCGCAGCGCGCTGCGGGGCCCTCTTCGTCAACCTGGGTGAATCACCCGGGGTTGTGCGTTTGCTGGTTGATCAGTCCGACAGGCGCGCACCGGTCGACGTCGAGAACACGTGGGTCTCGCCGGAGCGGGGCACAACGTGCAGCTGGCTGCCCTTCTCCGGGACGTCACGGCCGTTGACGCGGACGACGAGGTCCTTGGAGTCGTCGCCCACCTGGGCGGTGCCGTAGACGTACGCGTCGGCGCCGAGCTCCTCGACGACGTTGACGGTGACGGCGAGGCCCTGCTCGACGTCCGACACCTCGAAGTGCTCGGGGCGGACGCCCACGGTGACGGTCTTGTCGGTGGCGGCGGCGAGCGCGTCGCGCTGCACCGGCACGACCGACTTGCCGAACTTCACGCCGCCGTCGGTGATCGGCACCTCGACGAGGTTCATCGCCGGGGAGCCGATGAAGCCGGCCACGAAGAGGTTGGCGGGCCTGTCGTACATGTTGCGCGGGGTGTCGATCTGCTGGAGCAGACCGTCCTTGAGGACCGCCACACGGTCGCCCATCGTCATGGCCTCGACCTGGTCGTGGGTGACGTAGACGGTGGTGATGCCCAGGCGGCGCTGGAGCGAGGCGATCTGCGTACGCGTGGACACGCGGAGCTTGGCGTCCAGGTTGGACAGCGGCTCGTCCATGAGGAACACCTGCGGCTCACGGACGATGGCGCGGCCCATGGCGACACGCTGGCGCTGACCGCCGGAGAGGGCCTTGGGCTTGCGGTCCAGGTAGTCGGTGAGGTCGAGGATCTTCGCGGCCTCCTCGACCTTCTGCCGGATCTCCGCCTTGTTGACGCCGGCGATCTTGAGCGCGAAGCCCATGTTGTCGGCGACGGACATGTGCGGGTAGAGCGCGTAGTTCTGGAACACCATGGCGATGTCCCGGTCCTTGGGCGGCAGGTGCGTGACGTCGCGGTCACCGATGCGGATCGCTCCGCCGTTGACGTCCTCGAGCCCAGCGAGCATGCGGAGCGAGGTGGACTTGCCGCAGCCGGAGGGGCCGACGAGGACGAGGAACTCGCCGTCCTCGATGTCGATCTCCAGCGCGTCGACGGCGGGCTTGGTGGAACCCGGGTAGATCCGGGTCGCCTTGTCGAACGAGACAGTGGCCATGGTGAATGAACCCCTTCTACCGGCAGGAACGTGCCGGACGATCCGAGTAGGAAGGCGGTGCCACGACGGTGATTGCCGTTGTGGTGTAGTCCACGCGTGTGAACTGGCTCAGGACGGTACCCGGCGTTCACACGTATGTCAGTAGTTCCGGGCCTGTGAACTTCGCGGAAACTTTCGAAGCGGCACGTCATGGCTGCCCGTGGCGGTTTACCACGGCGTCATCGCACGGCACGGGCCCGAACGGAACTTCGTGGCTCGGCGTAACGGGCTCTGTGTACAGTGGTGCCGCCTCGCGTACGGCGTCGTAGTGCGCGTGCCTCCTTAGCTCAGCTGGCCAGAGCAACGCACTTGTAATGCGTAGGTCGTCGGTTCGAATCCGACAGGGGGCTCTGGTGAACCCCAGGTCGGATTGCTCTGACCTGGGGTTTCGTCGTCAGCGGATGCGGCGGCGGCGCCGGGCGCGGGCCGCGCGGGTGTCGGCGGTCTCAGTTCTGGTCTCAGTGGGGTCCGGATCCGCGGTGGTGGGCGCGGGCACGAAGAACTCGCCCATGCGTCGCATGGCGTCCTTGGACAGGTGGGACCGGCCCTTCACGTACCGCCGGGTCTGGCTGATCTGGGTGTGTCGGAGAATCTCCATGATCGTGGGCATGTCCACGCCCAGCTCGTTCAGGATGGTGCCGGCGGTGTGGCGGCTCCCGTCGTAGAGGCGGCGGTCATCGATCCCGGCCGCCTTGAGCAGCTCCTTGAACTCCTCGTAGTCGGCGCGCGGGTCGAGCGGGCGTCCGTCCGGCCGTGAGAACACGACGTCGTGCTCCTGCCACAGTTCGCCGGCGGCGGCCCGCAGCTCCTCCTGCCCGGCCTTGTGCTCGTGAAGGAACGGAATGAAGACGGGCGGGATCGGGACGGCGTTCCGGCTCTTCTTGGTCTTGGGGCGGGTGAAGACGAGCCCACCCTCCTTGCGCTGCGGACAGGCGCTCGCGTGCCTCCTACATGCCTTGGGGCACGGCTTCGGGCAGCCGCGCTTGTAGCTCTTGTGCCTGGCGCATCCCGCAGGGCACGGCTCAAAGCGGTGCAGGCGTGCCCCGCAGGCGTGCGGGTCGGCGCAGCCGTGCCGCCACGTGAGGCGCTGCAGCTGCCACTCGGGACGGAACAGCTCCGCCTCCAGGTCGACGTACGACCAGCGCAGGCCGAGCGTCTCGCCCTGCCGGAACCCCATGCCGACACCGACAATCCACCGCATGAACGTGGGTCGCTTCGACGCGGCCTCCAGGAAGGCCTTGGCCTCCTCCTTGGTGAAGGGGTTGGCCTCGATCTCGTCGACGCTCGGCGGGTCCACGAGCGTGGCCACGTTCTCGCCGACGATGCGGCGCCGGTGGGCAATCTTCAGGGCCCGGGACAGGATCCGGTGCACCTTCACGACGTGCGAGGGAGCGCGGCCGGCGTCGAGCATGGCCCGGTACATCCGCTCCAGGTGCTCGGGCTGCAACTTGTCGATGCGGTGCTGGCCGACGCCGGGGACGATGTCGTTCCTGGTCTTCGACCAGTAGTCATCGAGCGAGCGCGGCTTGAGCTTCAGGCTCGCGATGTCGGTGAGGTAGGTCTCCATCCACTGCGCGACGGTGGGCTTGCGCCCCGCGGTGGTTGCGCGGCCCTGGTCGCGCAGCCGCTCCAGCTCCCGGACTTTGCGGCGTACCTCCGCCTTGGTCTTGGCGCGGCGGTGCCGGCGGTCGGGACTGCCGTCGTTCTTCACGCCCATCGTGACGCGTCCGTGCCACCAGCCGTCCGCACCGAAGTAGATGGTCGAATCCATGTTGGGCTTGCGGGGGCTCATGTGCTCCTCCATGCAGGAGGCGCCCCGAGCGGAGTGCTCGGGGCGCCTCAGGGCGTGCTGGGGTCAGTTGGGCAGAGGGGCGAGGTTCGCCACGTACTCCTCAAGGTCCGTTCGCCGGATCCTGCGGGTGCGGCCCAACTTGATGTACTTCAGGGCGCCTTCTGCCATCAGCTCGTAGACGGTGGATCGGCCGATGGCGAGCGCTTCGGCAGCTTCCTCGGGCTTGTACAGGAGTCGGTCGACGGGGGCGGCAATCGCCGTGCTCATCCGGGGTGCCTCCTAGGCGGGAGGGTCTTGGGCGCTCTCAGGTCTCGCGTCTGTCCGAAGTGCGGATTTCTGCGTCATTGCGTCATCAGCGTCATTCAGACCTCTGACCTGTGACTTTGTGTGACGCAGAGGTTTGGGGGTGCGTCACTGCGGCGTCATGGGGTGCGTCATCCGGTGACGCAGATGACGCAGGATGACGCAGACACGGCCGTCTGCGTCATGCCTCTAGGCGCAGGTCAGGGGCCGTTTCTCGGGCTGCATGACGCAGATGACGCAGAGTCCCTCCACTTGGGACAAGAGGGGGGTGGTGTCTGTTGTGGTGCGGTGCCGCTTCAAGCGTGAAGCAGGAGCCGCTGCGCGGCGCGACCATCGCAGGGCGGCGGTCGCCGCCGAACAGCAAGAAGAGCACGCACGGCGGTGGCCGGTGGTGCTCTTCTTGCTTGTCCGGGCGACCGCGCGCGCCGCGGGGTCAGAACATCCGCTTCTCCTCGTGTGGCTGTGGTGTCTGCAGGTGGGTCATTTCGAGGTAGCGGCCCTCGCTGGTGCGGCCCGATTCGATCAGGACACCCCGGGCGGCAAGCGTGGGCTGGAGGCGCTTGAGCCGGTCGGAGAGGACCTTTCCCGTGGTCGGCCACCCCTTGGGCAGCGGACGCATGTCGTCGCCGCTGTAGAGGCGGCTGAGGCAGTACAGCCACTCCGTGGAGGTCATCCGCTGCTCGCCGCCCGGCTCGATGGCCTCCGCGTGCTTGAGGACGGTCTGCGCGAGCAAGTCGCCCTCGATCACGTCGTCGTTGAGGTCGTCAAGGCTGCGCCGGTAGGCGGCGAGTCCTCCCAGGCCGGTCGCGGCGTCGAGCTGCGCGCACAGGTGCGCGAAGTCCGCCATCCGCAGATCGGTCGGGGTCTCTGCCTCAGCCGCACGGACCTTGACCGTGAGGTCGAGCAGGGACCCGAGAATGACCGGCAGCGCCTCGGCGTACTCCGCCCAGAGCTCCGCCTCGGTGCGCCGGACGCGCGGGCGCTCCATGCGCAGGGGCAGGAGCCGTTCGGCGAGGTCGGGCCGGATGACGCCGACGTCGATACCGGTCAGGAGCATGGGGCGGCGGTAGCGGGCGCGGACCACGTCCCCGTCGGTGTAGAGGGCGCGTTTGACGTTTTCGGCGCCGGTGACGATGCAGCACATCGCGTCGGACAGGTCCGGGGTCATGTGGGAGAGGTTGTCCAGGGCGGTGACCCATCCGGCGGCCACGGCCGCGATCAGGTTCTCCTCGTCCTTCGGGGCGCGGCGCAGGTCGCCGCTCATGCCCTCGATGATCCGCACGAGCATCCGCCCGCCCGTCGACTTGCCCGCGCCCTGCGGACCGGTGAGGAACGGAGCGGGCACGGGCACGGACGGACCGAGACAGCCGATCAGCCAAGCAATGGCCAGGCACTCCGTCTCCGCGCCTGCGAAATTACACAGCCTCAACAGGAGGTCGATGCCCTTGCCGTCGGTGTCCTTGACCGGCAGGGGCAGTTCGCCCGTGAGCTGTGTCCGGCGCCAGCACACCTCGCGCGGGTCGGGGATGGCGATGTCCCAGCCGGTGGGGTGGATGCGGACCGACTGCCCGTCGGTGCGGCCCAGGTCCAGCCACGTTGCCCCGTCGAACCCGGGGGCGACGCGGATATGGACGGGCTGCACGTCCTCGGTCAGCGCGAGTGCTTCGATCAAGTCCAGTGCCTCCTTGAGCGCGGTGCCGTTGAAGACGCCGTGTCCGTCGCGGTAGAGGCCGACCATGAGTTCCTGGCGGTGGCTGCCTGTGGTGCCCTGGGAGCGGATTGGGCGGGCTACGGGGTGGCCGTTCTTCTGCGCGTACACGGTCCCGTCGGCGGTGCGGAAGTACCGGAAGTGGGATTGGGCGTAGTTGGTGATGACTTCGCGGGCGGGGTTCTTTTCGTCGTCGGACATGGTCACAGTCCCAACGTGGTGCGGGCGTTGGTCCACGCGTCGGTGCAGTGCCGGGGCGATTCGCCCTTGGCCTGCGCTGCGGTGAACAGCCGCGCGACGTGCGTGTCGGTGAGGCAGCCGCACCGGCCGTGCGCGGACAGCACGGCCAGGAACGTGCGGTAGACGGTGGTGTGGATCGAGCTGCGGGCCTCGGTGATGCGCTGCTCGGCCATGGCGATGCCGCGTTCCAGGTACGCGGGCGTGCGGTGGCGGCACTCCCCGTTCACGGCCTCTGTGGGCAGGGCGATGGCGTGCGGCACCGGGCGGGCCGTGGCGGGGGCCTTCACGGCCAGGGCGCGCACGGCTTCCGGCAGGGCGGTCATGGTGCCGGTGCCGGTGCCGGGGCCGAGGTAGCGGGCGTAGGACATGGTCGACTTGATGTCGACGCCGGGGCGGACCGCGTTGTGCGACGACATGGCGCCCCGGTAGATCCAGTGCTCACCGCGCGTCGTCTCCACGGCCCGTGTGGCAGGGAGGGTCTCGCGGGCCCAGTCGACGGCCGCCGCGTTGTCCAGGTCCACCACGGTCAGCCCGGCGGCCCCGGGGTGGTAGGCGACGCAGACGGCCCGCCGCCATGCGGCCGTCCAGGCCGGGGAGGTGAGAACGGCGGGGTCGGTGGTGGCGGCGGCCCATGCGTGGCAGACGCCGGGGCACCGGCAGGGACCTGCGCTTTTCATGTTCGGCCGGCCGCCGCACGCGTTGTTCGCGCACCGGGGGCAGTTGCCGAACGGTGTCTTCCCTGCGCGCAGGGGCAGCACCGGCACACCGGTGGCGGCCAATGCCAGCGCGGTCGGCAAGGGTTCGGGCAGCGCGCTCATGCCGCCGTGCCCTCGCCGGATCATGGTCGGTTGCGTCATGCTGGGAGACCTCCACTGGTCAGGTGATTGGCAGGTGGACAAGGGCGGCCCCGGATTCATTGGCGTGAGACGGGGGCCGCCCTTGGCGTAGCTAGAAGGGCGGTTCGTCGCTGTAGAAGGACGGGGTGGTGCGGCGGAACCAGTAGGGCAGGGGCAGCAGGACCCAGCGGCGGGTGTCGTCCCAGCAGGTGCAGGGCTCCCAGTCGGTGCCGGCGTACTCGCCGGTCTCGGGGTCGCCGTAGTGGTGCCCGATCCCGCCGTCGCCATCGCACAGCGGGCACTTCGGGTCGGGAGTGTCGGTGAGGGTGAGGGCCCGGCGGGGCCAGTGGGTGAGCTGGATACGCAGTCGCACGAGCGTGGTCTCCTTGTCAGTGCTTGCTGCGGGCGAGGCGCAGGGTGATGCCGCCGATGCCGATGGGTCCGGCGGCTCCGGCGATGACGGTGGCGGTGTGGGCTGCGGCGTCGAGCAGGAGGCACAGGGCCGCGACCAGGCCCCAGCCGCCCGCGACGGTGGCCCCGGCGATGGCAAACGGGATCAGTAAGCGCCGCCACGCGATGCCGGTCGGGGTGGTGTCGTGGACGACGATGACGACGGGCTGTCCGGTGGCCTGTGCGCGCTGCCAGTCGTCGGCAGGTATGTGCGGGGCGATGTTCCCCGGCGGGGTGCGGTGGTCCATTTCGGGGCTCCCTTGGGTGAGCCGCGGGCCCGCACCAACAGGTGGTGCGGGCCCGCTCGGATGGGTGGCTGTGCTTGTCGCGTTGCTTGTCGTCTCCCTTGTCGTGTGGCTTGTCGTCTCCCTTGTCTTGTCGCTTGTCGCCTTGCAGGTCACAAGCCGTTTCCGCGCTCTCAGACCCGTGACAGCGGCTTATGTTTTCGGGGCGCGACAAGCGACAAGTGATCAGCCCTCGGGGGGCTGTTCGGGGGCGTGCCGGCGGTGGACGTAGCGGGCCTTGGTGCCTTCTCCGACGCGGACGGCGGTGCCGTCCTTCATCCAGTCCCTCAGCCATCCGACGACGGTCTGACGGGACGTGCCGTGCTCGTCGGCGAGCGCGCGGGCGATCGCGGAGGCTCCGGTGCCCGCGCTGCCGGCGGCGAGCAGCAGCGCCAGAGCGGCCTGTTGGGCGGGGTTGTCCTGCTCGCCTCGCAGCGCGGACAGGTTCAGCCCGCCCGCGGCCGGCGGCCTGTCGCTTCCTGCGGGGGCCTGCGGCTCGGGGGCGGTGCCGAACTGTGCGTCGATCTGCTCGCGGAAGCGGCGCAGCATCTCGTCTTCCGGCGAACCCGGGGCCTGCCCCGAGCTGTTCAGGGCGGACAGCCTCAGCCCTGCCCCTGCCCCTGCTCCGGCCGTGCCGGTGGTGCTGGTGTCGTTGCTGGAGGCTTGGTCGCGCATCCATGCGGTGCGGTCGCTGTCCCAGCGTCGGGCGTAGGCGGGCCCGGCGGCCTTGGCGGACACCGCGTCGAGCGTGGGGTGCCGGTCGGAGGTGGCCGCGATGATCTCCCGGATCTGGTTCGGGAGGATCCGCCAGGCCTTGAACAGCGCGGCCGGTGACTCCGGGGTGCCCATGAACCCGGCGCCCTTGTGGGGTGCCTGGTCGACGCGCAGGCCGCGGGAGCCGGGGAACATCTTGGACAGGTCCATGCCCTCGGTCTCACCCCCGGTCAGGGCAACCCTGACCTTGGCCTCTCGCCGGATCATGAGGTTGCTGAGCACGCTGCCCGTCGCTCCGAGGGCGGTGAGGACGGTGCGGATGCCCATGGCGCGGGCGATCCGGATCACTTCCAGGATCTTCTCTCCGAGCTTGCGCACCTGCCGGTCCGGGCTGGACAGGATCTCGGCGCCCTCGTCGATGACCAGCATGATCTGCGGAATCTTCGCGCTGATGGGCAGCAGATCGGTGTTGGCCTTGGCCAGCAGGTCCTGGTAGCCCATCTTGCGCTGCTTGGCGACCCTGACCGCGGCCTCCAGCATGGCCATGGCCTCGTCATAGGTGCCGGCGAGCCAGTCGATGCCGGGCCGGACTGCCTTGCCGTCCTCCGCCTTGATCTCCCCGTTGAGTGCCGGGAGCACCCAGGGCAGGCCCGCGGACCCGGCGTTGAGGTCGATCACCCAGGTCAGGATGTCGTCGGCGCGGGCGAACCCGGCGAGGATCGAGTGGACCATGTTGGTCTTGCCCGATCCGGTCGGGCCGACGATCAGGGCGCACTGCTCGCGCAGGTAGGCGAGGATCTGCTCGGCGTTGGTCCGGTAGCCCCACGGGATGCCCGTGTGGACGGACAGGGGCCCGTAGTCGCTGGGGTAGGTGCGTTCCTGCTCCAGGACGTTGACGGTGGTCACGTCGATGATGACGCGGCCCTGGTGGATACCGGGCCCGGCGGTGGCGGTGCAGCCGTGCGGCAGGCCCGCGTCCGCGGACAGCGCTGCCGATTGGGCGGCGATCCTGTTCCAGGTGGCGCCGCCGGGCGGGAGTTCAGCGTCGATGGAGTACCCGGCGCCGGTCTCCCACTGCTCGACTCCGACCACGCGCACGGTGATCGAGCAGACCCGCTGGATACGGTCCACCCACTCCGCGGCGATGGCCCGGCGCTCCGCGGACAGCTCGGCAGCGATCTGCCGCTGCTCGAGCGCGAGTGCCTCCTCCTCCCGGGCCTCCTCGAACAGGGCGGCGGAGCGGGCGGCGGCACCGATACCGACACCCATCGTGGCCAGAGAGCCGAGGGCAGCCCAGGTCAGGGGACCATTCGTCATGGCCCACGTGGTCCACCCGGCCCCGACCAACCAACTGGCGGCGCGGGTGGCGAGCGTGCGGCCGGCGTTGCGGACCCGGAGCCCGACGACGGTGTGGCCGAGGGCGCCGGCCGCGCCGACGGCCAGGGCCCAACCCGGGGGCATGGAGGTGGCGGCGCCGGTGGTGGCGACGGCGAAGGCTCCGGTGGTGGCGGACAGGGCGCCGGTCACGGGTCCGTGACCGGCCGCCCAGTCCAGCACCGGGCCACTGCTCGCGTTCTGCTTGGCGGTGGCGGTGCTGCTCATGTCAGACGTTCCAGCCCTTCTCGGCCTCGGTGCCGTTGCGGGGGTCCTCGTGCCGGGCGATGTCCTGCGCGTGGACCTGGCGGAACACCGGACCCATGTCCTCGGCCACGGCGACGGCGCTCATCAGGGTGCCGAAGATGTCGTTGAAGTTGTCGGCGATCTGCTTCTCCAGCGGGAACTCACTGTCGGAGCGCTCGGCGAGGATCTTCATCACGTTCGCCACGCTGGCCAGTGCGGCGGGCAGGCTCTCGACCATCGCCAGGATCTCCATGCAACCGTCAGGCTCGTAGGAGTTGGCGGCCTCCTCCATCTCGGAAGCGGCCTCTTCAAAGCGGAAACCGGACACGTGCTCTCCCTCGATCGACGGGGTGTTCGTGCTGGTGGGAACTTGTACGGCGGGCCGCTCGACGCCGTCCGCGATGCCGTCGGTGCCGTCCTTGCCTGCCTCCGCGTCGGCGGCGGCTTCCTGCGCGGCCTGCTCCTGGCGGATCGACTCATCCCGCGCGGTGCGCTGCTCGGCAGCGACCCCGGCCAGCCGCCGGTACAGGCGCCGTCCGGGGTGGATCAGCCAGGGCAGGTTGAGCTTGCGGCCGATCGGGCTGGTGACCAGCCCAAGCAGCCCGGCCGGGAGAGCGAGCAGCGCGGCGAGCAGGCGACGGCCGTGGAAGCGGGCCGCGGACCGGCGCAAAGCCTGCCGGGCTGCCCTACGGGCCGGGGCCTTGCGCACGCTGGCTCGCTTGGCTGCGACCGTGCCGGCAGCCTTGGCGTCCCGCTGCGCACGGCTCTTGCCGACCGCCATATCCCGAGCGGCGCGGGCCTTACGGACAGCAGCCCCGAGCATCCGACCTGCCAGGCCGACCCGGCGCCCCCGGGCCGCGTTCCCGGTGCCGCCGCCTGCTGCGCGGGCCTTGGCGTTGCGGCGGGCGTCCGCGACCGCGCGGCGTGCGGCGGTGGTCTGCGCCCGCTGCCCGGCACGGGATCCGGCCGCAGCCTGCTGCGCCGACCGCAGAGCCTTGACCTGCCCAACCCGGCCCGCAGCCTTCCCGAGGGTGCCGGCCGCGCGCTTGGACGCGCCCTGACCGGCCTTGGAGCGGGTCTTCCCGGCGGCGGTGCTGCCGTGCCGGGCAGACGAGCCGGATCCGCGGCGGCGCTGGCCGGGAACACTGCCCGACCGGCCACCGGAGCGACCGCCACGAGCCGCAGACGAACGCCCCGCGGCGCGGTTGCCGGGGGCTCCCGCACCGCTGCGGCGCAGGCCCGCACTGTGGGCGGCGGAACGGCCTGCGCTGCGGGCGGCGGCCCGGCGGGCTTCCTTGCGGGGGTTGGCCTGGCGGCTGCGGGTGGCGGCGACGGTGCCGAGGACGACGGCGCCGGTCGCGGCCACCATCGCGGCGACCGGGCCGCCGGCCAGGGCCGCGGTGGCGACCATGCCCACGGTGCTGTTCGCTCCGGAAAGGGCGAGCGGGACGACCGGCCAGCCGCCGGGCGTGTGCTCCACGTCGGCCGCAACCGGGGCCGGGACCTGCTCCGTTGGTGCAGGTGGTGGCGGGGGCGGTGTGGGTGCGGGAGCCTCGACGGCTACCGGCTCGGTGCTGAGTTCCGTCATGCTGTGAGCACTCCTTAAGGGGAGTAGGGCCCGGCCAGGGCTGTAGGAGGTTGCTGGCCGGGCCTGCCAACAGGGGTCAGGCGGCGCGCTGTTCGTCGGGGCAGGCGCAGGTGACGCACATGCCGAGCGAAGTGGGGATGACGTATCCGGCATCCCTCCGGCATTCGGGGCAGATACGGCGGGCGGCGTTGGCCTTGGCCAGGGCCGCCCTGGCCTGCTCGATCGCGTAGAGGTAGGCGACCAGAGGTTCACGGCGGCGCCGCGGACGCTCGACCTGCGCGGCCACCTCCTGACCGCCGGGCCGTAGCCCGAGGGCCCGGAGTTGGCGGCGCGTGGCCAACCCGTCCGGGGCGAGCCGCCACCGGTAGGTAGGGATGGTGGCCATCAGTTGCTCGCGATGGCCAGCTCAGCACCACCGGTGCCGGGGTCGCGGTGTTCGGCATAGCGGTGGGAGACCCAGCCGATCGACCAGCCGCACAGCTCCGCGGCCTGGCGCACCGACAGGTTCGCCTCGAATGCGGCGGCCACGATCCGGCGCGCCTCGTCCTCAGGCAGCTTGCCCTGCGCCGGGCCGCGCTCCAGCAGTGCGGCGCGTTCACGCTCGGCCCGCTCCTGGCGTTCACGGCGTTCACGCTCCGCCTGCTCGGCACGCTCGCGCTGCTCGCTTTCGGCCCGCTCCCGGGCCTGCTGTTCAAGGCGCAGCCGCTCTTGTTCACGCTGTTCACGCTCGCGTTCACGGCGTTCACGAGCCACCCGCTCGGCAGCCTCCGCCCGCTCCCGGGCCTCGCGTTCCTCGCGCCGCTGCCGCTCCTCCCGCTCCGCCTGCTCCCGTGCCAGCGCGGCCTCGTGTTCACGCTGTTCACGCGCCAACGCCGCGGCATGCTCGCGCTCCTCGCGGGCCTCTGCAAGGGCCTGCTTCTCACGCTCCCGGGCCGCCTGCTCCCGCCGCTCCTGCTCGGCTTTCTGGTGGGCTTCCAGGGCGGCCACGGCGGCGGCGATGGCACGCCGGTAGGCCAGGCTGGTCTCTGCTGTGACGATCAGCAGCAGCGGCGCAACCGAGTGGACGGCCACGCCGACCAGGTCTTTCTTCAGCGCGGAGTCTGCGGTGTTGAGGGCAAGGGTCATGAGACCGGTCATCCATCGCAGGACGATCGGCCAGCGTCCGCCGTGCCCACCCAGGCGAGCCAGCACGTCATCGAGCTTCACGACGATCACGACCGCTGCGTCTACGACGAGGGGCAGGATCGGTGCCGTCCAGTCCCACTTATCGGCCGTGTGCTTGGCCATCAGCGGCGTCACGGTGAGGATGGAGTAGAGCATCGCCCCACAGACGATCAGCCACGTCCCGCCCGACAGGGCGCGCTCTGCTGAACGCGTCTGAACACTGTTCACGCCGCCCCCTCGATCGGCTGCGGGGTGGGCATGTGGGCGCGCCGGAAGCCGTTGGAGGCGGCGTCGTAGATGAACGCCTCACACCGCCACCGGCACTCGGTGGCGGGGCGTTCACCGGAAGGCACCCACCCGTCCGGGTCGGCACCATGGGTGGCGGTATCGGCGTAGGCGTCCTCGCGGGAAGCGTAGACGGTGTGGGGCTCGCCGTAATGCAGCAGCACCGTCAGCGACCGCCCCTCCAGCGACTCGCCCTCCAGCTCCGCACGCAGCCGGCGGATCTCGATGTCCTTCAGCAGGAGTTCCTGCTGGGCGGCGAACAACTCCTCCAGGGTGCGCGAGAGGAACTCGCCCACCTCGGTGGCGTCTGCCTCCGCCCGCTCCGCACGGTCGGTGACGGCGTGCAGCTCCCGCACGTGGCGTCCCAAGGCGGCATCCGCCTGCGCCTGAACTTCCCGGGCACGGGAGCGGGCCTGTTCGGCGTCCTGCTCCAGCTGACACAGATGGCCGGCCGTGACGAGGCGGATCACGCCGCCTCCTCGCAGCCAGCACGGTTGGCCAGCGCGCGCCGCGCGGCCAGCACACGGCGGCGGGCCCGGCGAACCCGGCGGGCGTCCAGCTCGGTCGGGTTGTGCTCCAGCGCGGCGATCTCGGCGTCGACCAGCTCGACGTCCGCGAGGATCGCGGGCATCTCCAACTCGATCGCGTCCAGCTCCGCGTCCGTCGGCCCGATGAAGTCGGTGAACGCGGTAACAGCGCCCTGAACAGTGACGATGTGGCTCATTGGGTCGTGTGTCCTCTCACAGGTGAACGGCCCGACAGCGCCCCCGGAGCTGCAACTCCGGGGGCGCGCCGTTTATGGATGAGGCAGGTCTGAGGTCAGCGGCGAAGGGCCCAGGAGATGAGGCCACTGACGGCGTCGGTGCAGTCGGTGACCCGGCCGGACTCCAGCTCGTCGGCCCGGTCCTCCATCTGCTTCGCGGCGTCGTCCTTGCCGCGGTTACGCAGCACCTTCGCCGCGTCGCGGTTCTTGGCGGCCTGGTTCTTCATGCGGTCAGACATGGAAGTTCCCCCTCGGTCGTTCGATGCGGACACCGGGGCTCCGGCTCCTCTCAACCCCGCCCGTACGGGACGGCTCCGCAGAGCTCCCGGGCGGGCGGGGCGAGCAACCGGCGCGGCGCTATCCGCCGCGGTTCGGTGGAAGGTGACCGGTAGCCCGCTGCACCCGGAGGTGTTCACGGGCCAGGGATGGAACGGCGCGGCCGTGCCGGTCGATCACGGCCGCGCCCATCGCTTTCGTCGGCTCACAGCCACTCCTTCAGGTCTCTGAACAGGGGATTTGCACTGCAAGGGGGACCTTTTCCCCACTCTCCGGCCGTTGCTCGCGGTCACCGGGCCACCTCGCCAGTACGGGCCGAAACCCTGTTCTGCCTGGCCTTCAGCGGGATTGCAGCGTCCCCGCCTTCTGCGCATGCGACATGAAGCCGCCTTCCGACCGAGGTGGTGCGCTCGGTCGATGCAGTACCTGTTTTACAGGTACTGCATGAGGGTCCGTCAAGTGCCGCGACGGGGCCTCGTGCTTTCGCGCCTGGAACTTCTTGGCGCACCATCAGAATCGCCGCAGGTCAGGGGCGTTCGTAACCACGCCCTTGGAAACCTTGGGGAGCGCTGACTACGCTCAAGAAGTCCCTACAAGTCCCTCAGGGGGTGTAGATGTCCAACGAGCGCTTGAGGTCGGCGCTGTTAGCGCGTGGCATGACTGTTCAGGACCTGGCTGAAGAGATCGGCGTCATCCCGAAGACGGTCGAGCGTTGGATCACGCAAGGGAAGGTGCCGTACCGGCGTCACCAGTACGCGACAGCGGCAGCGCTCAAGGTCGACGTGACAACGATTTGGGAAGACGGCCGGACCACCGAGAGCGCAGCGGACCTGTCCAAAGCTGAGATAGCGACCGTCTACCCGCACCGCCATACGGTGCCACCAGGGCTCTGGCGAGAGCTCTACGGCCGCGCTGAGCGGAACCTGGACGTGCTCGTCTACTCCGGGTTGTTCCTCTCCGAGGACCCGCTGTTCCATGATCTCGTGAAGGCGAAGGTAGGGGCCGGAGCCCAGGTGCGCATCCTGCTCGGCGACCCCGAGTGCGCTGCCGTACGGCAGCGCGGCATCGACGAGGGGCACCAGATCATGGACGGCAAGATTCGGAATGCCCTGCTCCACTATCGCGCCCTCATGCGAAGCCATCCGGACATCGGCTTCCGGCTGCACGACTCGACGCTCTACAACTCGATCTACCGGGCCGACGACGAGATGCTGGTGAACCCTCACGTCTACGGTATCGGTGCCTTCATGGCGCCCGTCCTCCATCTGCGCCGTCTGCCGGGCGGCGGCATGTTCGACACGTACGCGAATAGCATCGAACACACCTGGGAGAACGCCCGCCCGGTCACTGAGCAGGACATAGCGAGCATCACGGGAGCCTGAACCATGGGACGTATCGACTACCTGCACGACCCCGATGCCCCGCCGGCCAACTCGGTCGTACCGTCCGTCGTCGCGTTCGTGCAGAACGACGCGAGCCAGGTGCTGATGATTCAGCGTTCCGACAATGGGCGCTGGGCGCTGCCCGGTGGCGGCCACGACGTGGGGGAGTCGATCAGCGACACCGTTGTGCGCGAAGTCTGGGAAGAGACCGGGATCAAGGCGGAAGTCGTCAACATGTCCGGGATCTACACGGACCCTGGGCACGTGATGCAGTACGACGACGGCGAGGTGCGCCAGCAGTTCAGCATCTGCTTTCGCGCGCGGCCGGTCGGTGGTGAGCTCCGTACGAGCAACGAGACGACTCAGGTCCGCTGGGTGGACCCAGCGGACCTGACGACGTTGGACGTGCACCCCACGATGCGACTCCGCATCGAGCACGCAATGGACCAAGCGCGCACGGCGCCCTACATCGGCTGACGCTTGGCAGCGGCGACCCGTTCGAGCACGCGGGACGTGCACGCCAGGATCTCAGGTTCGGCCCGGCGGATGAACTGCCCGATCAGGCTGTCCGGCCCGTACCGGCCGGCGATCTCGTTGATCCGGTCGATCGGGTTCGTGGACGTGCCGTCCGGCGTGGTGTTCATGTCGCAGTAGCAGAGCGCGTCGTTCAGGTGCGCGCTCTCGCGGGGGAACTCGCCCTCCAGCTCCTCGCGCATGCCGCGTGCTTCCGCCTCCATCCAGGCGCAGGAGTGGTGGGCGACCAGGTTGATGACGCGCTTGTCGGCGCCGGCCATGTCCCGGAGATAGCGGGCCCCGTCCAGCGGGTGGAAGCCGGTCTTGGCCAGGTCCGGCGCGTAGCCGATGTCGTGCAGGACTGCCGCGGCCTCGAGCAGATCGGCGTTCTGGTCGAGTACGAGCGCGATCGTGCGCGCCCTCTCGGCGACTCCGAGGCAGTGCTTCCACCGCCGCGGAAGCGGCTCGGCGAGCAGGGACTCAGCCAAGGGGTAGGCCCACTCTGTCAACTTCGGCAAGCTATGAACGCTCCTCTCGCATCGGCACGGCGCGGACTGTCCGCACTTTGCCTTGGCCCTCACTCGCCAGTACGCCGGCGGCTTCCAGCTTGTCGAGGGCTTTGGTTACTGTGGGCCGGGAGACCTCGAACCTATCCATGAGCTGCGAAGTGCTCAGAAACGACGCACCGACCTCGAACCCCTCGGTGGCGATGATCTCAGCGATACGTTCGACAAGTGGTCTCCGGTCGACCGGGTCGCCGTTGCGCCTGACACGCCACCGGCCACCCTGTACAGGCTCGGCAACACCGTCCCTCTCCAGCGCCTTGAACGCACGAAGCGCAACTCCACGCGAGACGTTGTGAGCCCGCATGAGATCCGCTGCGGCTGGAAGATGCGTCATCTGCGGGTCTGCCTTGATCTGGGCCTTCACTGCCTCCGCAACGTGCAAAAAGGTCCCCCGAGGGCTGGCTTGCTGGGTCACGCGCTCTCCCTCCCTGTCTGCTCGCCATCAGGCTCAAGCCTCCCATGCGCGGAAGCGGGTGTGGCAGGACGGCAAAGGATGCGGAACGGTTTAAGCGTCATAGCGCTCCCCCGGATGCCCACGAGGCGCACCAGCCGTAGCATGAAAGGGCTACGCGAGCCGGGGGTAGATGAGATGCTGAATGAGTCGAACCTCAAGGAATTCGGACTTGATGAGTATCAACTTGAGCGGTATCGGTTCTCTGAAAAGTTGCGTCTTTGGGAATCCATAGACGCTCTTATCCGCTCGGTTGGGCAGGAGAATGCGTTGACGTGGCTTGCAAGCCCCAGCAACTACCTGGAGCGCAGGGTTCCCTCTGAAGCCATTCAAGAGGGCGACGCTCTGAAGGTCTGCGAGGCCATCGAGGCCATGAGGCAGGGGTACTTCCTGTAAGGTCGATTCACTGGTAGTTAGCTATGACCGAGCGCGTATTTTTTGATGTCGATTCAGGTATTCGCATAGCGGTTCCCTTGGTTCGTGAGACCGGGCATTACTGGCGGCACTGTGACCGTGAATGTAACCCTATGCCGAGTCATGATGTCGCACGAGCTGAAGGTCGCTACCATGTGCTCAACGGTACTCCCGTTTGGTATGGAGCCGACTCTGTCGAGGGGGCGTGGGCTGAATTCTTCAAGCACTATGATCTCGGAACGTCCCCGCTGCGCTATCTGGCTCACGTTCACGTTAGGGAGATAGCAGTCATCGATCTTTGTGACGAAAGAACGCTCACTAGATTGAGTTGTTCACCAGTGGAACTCGTTGCGTCAGGATATGGCACCTGCCAAAAGCTCGGTCAACTCCTCCTTGGGCATCAGCGGGTTGATGGGATTTTGGCCCCGTCGGCTGCCCACGCGGGTGGCAGGGTGCTAATCCTCAAGCGGCAATCAGTGATAGATAGTCCGCGGGAAGTAGTCGAGGCGAGCCGCAGCGTCCACGACCTCATGCATCGGATCGGCTCACACGACGCCGCCTAGCTTGCTGCACTTAATCCGGTCTCAGTGGGGGACCACTTTTCGGGGTGTACAGGGTCTCAACGTGCCCGCGCGGTCTTGCTCGCAAGTTTCCATGATCGGATTTCAGTCGCTGTCGGAAAGTCGCTTTTGAAGTTCATTCGTCTGGTCGTTGATTCGTCCATTGATGAGACGCCTGCTGTTTTCGATCTGCTCATCAATGTCTGAGATTTGCGTCAGGATTTCCCGCAACCGTCGCTCTCCCGAATCCAAAGCTCGCTCTGCTTCGCGTAGTCTCCTACCTCCTTCTTCGGACATGCGAAGCGAATCCACCTCGGTGCGTGCTGCGTCAACTGTGTGCTTACCGTCCTGATATTCAAGAGCTAGCCTCTGTCGCATTAGCTCCAGATCATCGAGGTGCCTAGCCACACCTTGGTTGGATAGGGGCGCCGGACCAGGTGCGGTGCCGTACTCTCGCCGGGAGACTGCGGCAGGGCTGCGTCTGAACGCCTCTTTCAGAATCTCCCAATCATCGCGTGTGAGTTTCATTCTCACCGAATCGTTGGCGAGTTGCGCCTGTGAGACTTCAGGCAGGCGGTTTAGCAGCTCTAGTACGCGCTGCCCTTCATGCATGGCCTGCTGTCGGTTACGGGCACTGAGTCTACGGTTCCCGGCATGCGAGTCCCACCGGTTGAGTTCTGCAGCTAGAAGGTGAGGGATGTTGCGAACCTCTTCAGCATCCAGAATGACGTCAATTGCCTCTTTCGCTCCAGCGCTGTCTTGCAGGTTCTTGGCTTGCTCCAAAGTTGAAGGGCTAATAGCGGCACCGAGCTCTTCCTTGGCAAAGGTCAAAAATGAGCTCAATTGGATGATCAGAAAGTCTCCGCCGTTGCGGCGTTTCTTGAATTCTGCGATCAGCTCTGGATGGGCACCAATGGTGAGCCCGCCCTCCTTGGCGATCCAATCCTCCTTAGCGTCATTCGTTACGAACAGCAATGATGCTTCGCGCGCTACTACCTCCCGCAACATCTGTTCCCAGATGAAGAAGTCGCCGTGTGGATTTTCTCGTTTACCGGCGTCTTTGTAGCCAGGGGGGATCTTTTCAGCATATCTACGGTCTGCTTCCTTTGTTAGAGATTCGACATCCTCTGCGTCGAATGCTTGCCCGACCCTGCCGTCTAGGATTCGGGCAAGTCTGGATAGAATCGGATCATCGGAAACTACTCGCTCTAGAGTAAGGTCAAACGCCTTCGAATGACGTCGAACCTCTTCCGTCGCGTTCCTGAAGGCCGCTTCGATTGGTGTGAGTAGCTTCTCCTTATCGTCATCTGTCAATGAGCACCTCTTGGCGAAGACATGCAACTCTTGGGCCGCTTTCCTCTTTAGTTCATCAAGGGCATTAGGAATTGCCTCATGAAGCTTCAATCTCTCCTTCACTGCATCGATTCGTCGTGAGTAGTATTCCGACACGACCTGGTGGGGAATCCAGATGCGATCCCGAAGTTGTTCTATTACGTTCAGCAGTTCATCCCGGGCTTCGGGTGTGAATCGGTAAAGCTCAAGTAGGACGTTTGTATCTAGGGCAATCGTGTATGACCGAACTGCCACCCTGTAATCGCTGGCAGGGCGACGCCAGCGACCCTCGAAGCAGCTCAAGAATGTTGACAATTCGGCCCCCTAGTTCACGGATGAGGTATTGATGTTAGCGAGCATCAGCCCGCCGCGCCGAGCTTCCGCTTAGTTCAATCCGTAGGCTGCCCCGACACTGCAGAGACTGGGGCTTCTTGCCGTTGAGCGGCAAGGGGGGGCTGCAATGAGCGGCCGTAGGCCCCTCGCCGATGCCGTTGATCGCGCGGTGTCTGGAGCGGCGGGTCCAAGTTGCGCACTTGCCCACAGGTGGCAAGGAGCGTGGCAGTACTCGCGGCAGGGGTGGCAGGCGCCGGTCTCAGTTGCAGTCTCATACGGCCCTTGGTCCGTCAACATCTGCAGTCGTCCGCTGTAGTCCGCTACCTCTCTGACCATAAGGAAAGGCCTGCTTCGCGGATGCCAACGGACCCAGCCGGACCAAGATCGGACAACTTGTAATGCGTAGGTCGTCGGTTCGAATCCGACAGGGGGCTCTGCTGAACCCCAGGTCAGGTGTGTACTGACCTGGGGTTTCGTCGTCAGCGGGTGCGGTGGCGGTTCCGTCCTGGTCGCTGCGGCCGGTTCAGGCCCGGCGGGCTGTCCGAGGCGTGCCGTGCCCGTCACGGGATCAAGCGGCGGGCGATTTCCAGTTGGGCGTCGTCGAGGGGGCGGTCGTCCTCGATGTCCCACAGGGCGTTCTGGAGGAGGCGGCCGAGGGTCCAGGCGCGGGCGCGGTCGCGGTCCAGGGCGAGGATGTCGGTCATGGCGTCGAAGCGCCAGAGGATGTCGTCGGGGTCGTAGCGGTTGTCGAGGGCGGGCCACAGTTCGAAGCCGGGGTCGCCGGCGAGGGGCTTGGGGTCGATCGCGAGCCAGGGGCCGCGGTCGGAGGCGAGGACGTTCTCGTCGTGGAGGTCCCAGTGGAGGAGGCGGTCGCCCGGCTCGTCGGCGACTTCGCGTAGCGCGGCCGCGCAGTCGGCGAGGAGGCGGCGGGTCTCCGGGTCGGGGATGCGGCCGATTGCCCAGGGGGTCTGGTCGAGCATGCCCTGGGCGATGTCGCCGAGGCGGCGCATGCCGGGCGGGGCGGGGAAGGCCGTGAGGTGGGCCAGGAGCTCGGCGATGGTGACCACGGCCTGGTGGACGTCCGGCACGTGGGACAGCATGCGGGTCTCGTCGAGGCGCTCCAGCAGCATGGTGCCGGTGGGCTCGTCGTGGTCGAGGAGGCGGACGGCCCCGTCGCCGTTCCAGACGCGCAGCGCCACCGGTTCGCCCTCGCTCTCCTCGTCGAGGATCTGGAGCTTGAGGACCGCCGGGGTGCCGTCGGCGCGGACGACCGGGAGGACCAGGGCTGACACGCCGTGCATGGGTGGTCCGTCGGGTCTCAGCTGCCAGTGGTCGAGGAAGTGGGCCGTCTGCTCCGGCAGTCCGGTGATGAAGGCGCGGCCCGCCTCGCCGTTGAACTTCTCCTGTGATGCCGCCAGTTCCCGGGGAATGTCGATCACTCTCGGCACGGTAGTGGGGCGCGCCGGGCGGGTCATGCGAATTCGCGGGAGGGGGGCCTCGTGCCCGGCCGCCGGTCCCGGCGCGGGCGCGGGCGCCGGGACCGGTCATGGCTCCAGGACGACCTTTCCCGTGGTGCCCCGGGTCTCCAGTGCCCGGTGCGCTGCCGCGGCCTCGCGGAGCGGGAAGCGCTGTACGGCCGGGGTGAGCCGGCCCGCGGCGGCTTCGGTGAGGGCGCGCAGTTCGAGGGTGCGGAGGGGGTCGGGCCCGCCGGCCTTTTCCAGCATCACCGGGCCGAGGACCTGCTCGGAGACGCCGTCGACGAGGTAGGGACCGCCGTCGTGGACGCCCTCGCCGGACCAGCCGAAGACGATGTGCTTGCCGCCCGGGCCGAGGAGGGCGACGGCCTCGCGGGCGATGTCGCCGCCGACGCCGTCGAAGACGACGGTCGCGGTGCGGCCGCCGAGCTGGGCGCGGATCTTCTCGGGCCAGGCGGGGTCCTTGTAGTCGACGGCGAGACCGGCGCCGCCCGCCCGCACCCGGGCGGTCTTCTCCGGGCCGCCCGCGAGGCCGACGACCGTCGCGCCGGCGTTCCTGGCGTACTGCACGAGGAGGGTGCCGATGCCTCCGGCGGCGGCCGGGACGACGACCACGGAGTCGGGGCCGAGGTCGGCGAACTGCAGGATCCCCATCGCCGTACGGCCCGTGCCGATCATGGCGACGGCCTCGGCGAAGTCCAGGTTCCCGGGGATCCCGTGCAGGCGCTCGGCCTCGGTGACGGCCAGTTCGGCATAGCCGCCCGGGACGAAGCCGAGGTGGGCGACGATCCGCTTGCCGAGCCACAGCCCGGCGACGCCCTCGCCCAGGGACTCGACGACACCGGCGACCTCGCGGCCCGGGACGGTGGGCAGCGGCGCCCGCTCGTTCGCCGGTCCGCCCCGCATGCCCTCGCGCAGGGCCGCGTCCAGAAGGTGGACGCCCGCCGCGCGTACGGCGATCCGGACCTGGCCGGGGCCCGGCCGGGGGTCCTCGACCTGCTCGTAGGCGAGGTTCTCGGGCGGGCCGAAGGTGTGCAGGCGGATGGCGTGCATGGCAGCTCCTCTGGTGGGGCGTTCGGTGCGACCAGCCTTCGGCCTCAAGCTTGCTTGAGGTCAAGTTCGCGCCGGCCGAGGGCCAGAGAGACCGCCGTGAGGGCGCTGTTGAAGGACACCTCCGACAGCACGCCGGGGGCCGCGACCTGGTCACCGGCGAGGTAGACACCGTCGCCCCGGTCCACGGCCGGCCGGTCGCGCCAGCTGGTGCCGGGCAGATCGACCGCACCCGTACGGCCGTCCGCGACGGACTCGCGCCGCCAGGTGACCCGTTCGCGCCAGCCCGGGAAGCCCAGGTCGAGCAGCTGCTCGGCGCGGGCGGTGCCGTCGGCCTTGGACTCGTGCGGGGCGAGAGGGATCTGCCCCTGGATCAACTGCTCGCCCGCCGGGGCGAGGCTGCGGTCCTGGGCGGTGAACCGCTCCAGCCAGCCGGGTGCGTCCAGGTCGGAGACCGCGAAGGCGTCCCCCCGCCGGGTGCGTACGGCCAGGTCGACGAGGGCGGTACGGCCGCTGGGCCAGGTCAGGGAGTCGTCGCCGAGCAGGCGGCGGGCGGCGTCGAGGGAGGTGGCCACGACGACGGGTGTGTCGGTGGGGAGCTCGTCGACGCGGGACAGCGTCTCCATGCGGACGCCCATGTTCCAGGCGCGAGCGGCCATCCGGTCGATGAGGCTCGCCCAGCCGCCGCGCGGGTAGTGGGCCTCGGGCGGCAGTTTGGTGGCACGGCGCAGCCGCTCCTGCACGAACGCGGCCGACAGCGACCCGGGGTCGTGGTGGAACAGGGCGACCGCCGAGTAGTGCGCGGCGGCCCGGGCCCCCTCCTCGCCCGCGATGCCCGTCGCCCAGGTCAGGAAGTCCACGTCCACGGGCGCCTGCCGGCCCGCCCGGCGCAGCAGCTTCAGCATCGGGAAGGGCGGGGTGCGGCGCAGCACGCCGTGGTGCCGCAGCCGGAGCCGGGCCGCCTCCAGCGGCGGGAGCGGGGCGAGCGGTCCGATGAGGGCGCGCTGCTTGAGCCAGGCCCAGTGCGGGCCGCCGCTGTAGAGGGCGTGCGGGCCCTCGTTGGTGCGGTACGGGCCCTCGGCGGTGCGCGCCCGGCCGCCGAGCGTGTGGTGGGCCTCGTGGATGGTGACCTTGGCGCCCGCCTCGGCAGCGGTGATGGCCGCGGTCAGTCCGGCGAAGCCGCCGCCGATGACGGTGATGCGGTGCATGGCTGGGGATCTCCCTCGGGTCGGGGCCGCCTTCTGCGAGTACGACCGATCGAGGGCCCCGGAATGTGACATAGGTGGTGTTCACGCAGGTCAGGGCCGGTTGTCAGTGGTGGGGTGCAGCATGGGGGCATGGCGAGGCGAGCGGTGGGCGGTACGAGTGTGAAGGGCGCGCGGCGACCGGAGGTCCGGCTGCCGGTGCTGGAGCCGCACGAGGGTGGTGAGCTGGAGCCGGACGGGGACTACGACGGGCTGGACTTCCGGGACGCGGACCTGTCCGGGCAGGACGGGTCGGGCGCCCGCTTCATGGACTGCGCCCTGACGGGCTGCGCGCTGGACGAGACCCGGCTGCGGCACGCCCGCTTCCTGGACTCGGCCTTCACCGGCGTCCGCGGCGTCGGCACCGACCTCGCCGAGGCGACCCTGCGCGACGTGGAGCTCAGCGATGCCCGGCTCGGCGGACCGCAGCTGCACGGGGCGGTGCTGGAGCGGGTGCTGATCCGCGGCGGCAAGATCGACTATCTGAACCTGCGCACGGCCCGGCTCAGAGACGTCGTCTTCGAGGGCTGCGTCCTGGTCGAGCCGGACTTCGGCGGGGCCCGCCTGGAGCGCGTGGAGTTCGTGGACTGCGCGCTGAAGGGCGCCGACTTCCACGCGGCGACCCTGACCGACGTCGACCTGCGAGGGGCCGCGACGCTGGAGATCAGCCGGGGGCTGGACCGGCTGTCGGGGGCGGTGATCAGCCCGGCACAACTACTGGACCTGGCGCCGGTGCTGGCGGCGCAGTGGGGGATCCGCGTGGAGGGCTGACCCCCTGCTCACCTCCCGTACCAGCCTTCTGTCCCCGCCTCCTCCGGGCAGTCGTAGGACTGGTGCAGCGCGATGAGGGCGTTGACCAGACGCGGGTCGAGGTCCTGCCTGAGCAGCCGGTAGTCCTCGGCCACCGCGCGGAAGACCAGATGGGCGCGGCGTGAGCCGTCGCGCCAGATGACGCGTCGCGGCGGCCGGAAGCCGTCGTCGGCCTCCGCCAGCAGCACCCAGGCCAGAAACAGCAGATAGACCGGCAGACCGAGCGGCCACCACAGCGCCCACGCCCACCAGCGGCCCTGGTATCCGTCGAGGACGGGCCCGGCGGCCGGTTCCACGGTCCAGCGCTTGCGGCCCCAGCGGAAGGCGCGGCGCCGCCTCAGCGTGACCCGTCCGAGTGGCGCCCCCTGGGGATCCAGGACCTGGTACACCGCCGGGCGTCCGCTCAGCCGGGAGCCCAGGGTCTGCTCCGTGATCACGCGGGCGACCGGCGTCCAGTCCTCGGCGCGCAGATCGAAGGCCCGCAGCGAGTGGAGCCGGTCGGGGGCGGGTCCGGGATCACGGATGAGGCGGAGGGACGTGCCCCGCCCCGGTTCGCCGCTGACGACGGCCGGTGGGGTCACCTTGTAGTTCAGTGTGTAGACCACACGCTCCTGCGCCATGCCTGTTCTCCCCGTGTCAGGTACTGATCACGGGTGATGGTGTCATCGTGTCCGGCCGGTCAGGAGACCCGGGGGAAGCGGGCCAGGAGGGTCCAGATCGCCGGGTTGTCGGCGAGGTCGTCGTGCAGGTCGGTGAGGTCGGCGATCAGGTCGTGCAGGAAGTCCCGGGCCTCGCGGCGCAGTTCGCTGTGGGAGACGGTGAGCGCGGGCTCCTCCGCGCGCATCCAGTCGGCCTCGATGTCCACCCAGCCGAAGCGGCGCTCGAAGAGCATCCGGTCCGTCGACTCGGTGAAGTCCAGTTCCGCCCGCTGCGGCCGGGAGGCCCGCGAGCCCGCCGGGTCCTGGTCGATCCGCTCCACGATGTCGCACAGCGCCCACGCGAAGTCGAGCACCGGCACCCATCCCCAGGCTGTGGACACCTCGTGATCCGTCTTGGTGTCCGCCAGATAGACGTCCCCGCAGAACAGGTCGTGCCGCAGTGCCCGGACCTCCGCGCGGCGGTAGTCGGTCTGCGGCGGGTCGGGGAAGCGGTTGGAGAGGGCGTAGCCGATGTCGAGCACGGAGGTGATGGTGTCATGCGCCCGTAGGATCGCGATCGTGGCCCGATCTGTACGTCTTGTCCCCACGCTGCCCGCAGCCACCCTGCTCGCCGCCGCTCTCGTCCTCACCGCGTGCGGCGGCGGAGTGCACGGCACCCCGGGCGGCTCCGGCGTCCGCGACCCGTACTTCCCGAAGGCCGGCAACGGCGGCTACGACGTCACCCACTACGGCCTGCGCCTCGCCTACGACCCCGACGCCCACCACCTCACCGGCACGGCCACCCTCACTGCCCGCGCGGCCAAGGACCTCTCCGCGTTCAACCTCGACCTGCTCGGCATGGAGGTCGAGAAGGTCACCGTCGGTGGCGAGACCGCCCGCTGGAACCGCGCCGGGCAGGAGCTCACCGTCCGGCCGCACGACGACATCGGCCGGGACGAGACGTTCCGCGTGACCGTCCGCTACTCGGGCGCACCCGAGACCGTCACCGACCCGGACGGGTCCCAGGAGGGCTGGCTGCGCACCACGGACGGGGTGCTCGCGCTGGGCGAGCCGACGGGGTCGATGGCGTGGTTCCCCGGCAACCACCACCCCTCCGACAAGGCGGCGTACGACCTCACGGTGACCGTGCCGCAGGGGCTGCGGGCCGTGTCAAACGGGGAGTTGCGGAGCGAGACGACCGCGCGGGGGCGTACGACGTCCACCTGGCACATGGCACGGCCGATGGCGAGCTACCTCGCGACGGTCGCGATCGGCCGCTTCGGCATCAGCCGGTCCAGGGCCGGGAACCTGCCCGTGTACACGGCCGTCGACCCGGCCGAGGCGGCAGCGAGCCGGGCGGTGCTCGGCCGGATCCCCGAGGTGCTGCGGTGGGCCGAGCGGCGGTTCGGTCCGTACCCCTTCTCCTCCACCGGCGCGATCGTCGACCGGGCGGCCTCCGTCGGCTACGCGCTGGAGACCCAGACCCGGCCGGTGTTCCCGGGGGCGCCGGACATCACGCTCCTCGTCCATGAGTTCGCCCACCAGTGGTACGGCGACTCCGTCACGCCGAAGAGCTGGCGGGACATGTGGCTCAACGAGGGCTTCGCGACGTACGCGGAGTGGCTGTGGGAGGAGGACCACGGCGGGGACAGCGCGCAGGAGACGTTCGACGCGCTGTACTCCGGCGAGTACTTCGACACGGAGGAGGCCGGGGAGGAGATCTGGGACTTCCCGCCGGCGGACCCGCCGAGCGCCGCGCGGATCTCCGACCCGCCGGTGTACTGGCGGGGGGCGATGGTGTTGCAGAAGGTGCGGCAGGCCGTCGGGGACGACCGGTTCTTCTCGATGCTCCGGGGGTGGGCGGCGGAGTATCGGTACGGGAATGCCGACACGGCCGACTTCACGGCGTACGTCGAGCAGCGGGCGCCCGGGGCGGATGTCGAGGGAGTCTGGGACGAGTGGCTGTACGGGGAGGAGAAGCCGGGGCGGTCCTGAGGGGCCGAAAGGGGCCCTACGAGGTCCGGTAGAAGCGCCGTTGGGGCTTGCGCCGCGTGTCGGGCGCAGGTGGTTCGGGGCTTGTCGCGCAGTTCCCCGCGCCCCTTGGGGACGCTCCCCCGAGGGGACGCCGGAGCCCCCGGCCCGTCATCCGCGGCCGGGGGCTCCGTAGGTCACCCAAGGGCGTCCGTCAGACGTTCACGCCGAAGTCCTGGGCGATGCCGACCAGGCCCGAGGCGTAGCCCTGGCCGACCGCGCGGAACTTCCACTCCGCGCCGTTGCGGTAGAGCTCGCCGAAGACCATGGCCGTCTCCGTGGCCGCGTCCTCCGACAGGTCGTAGCGGGCGATCTCCGCGCCGCCGGCCTGGTTGACGATGCGGATGTAGGCGTTGCGCACCTGGCCGAAGTTCTGCGAGCGGTTCTCCGCGTCGTAGATCGACACCGGGAAGACGATCTTCTCGATGTCGGCCGGGAGGCCGGCGAGGTTGACGTTGATCGCCTCGTCGTCGCCGGCGCCTTCACCCGTGCGGTTGTCACCCGTGTGGACGATCGTGCTGTCCGGCGTCTCCTTGTTGTTGAAGAAGACGAAGTGGGCGTCCGAGTAGACCTTGCCCTGCGTGTTGACCGCGATCGCGGAGGCGTCGAGGTCGAAGTCCGTGCCGGTGGTGGTGCGGACGTCCCAGCCGAGGCCCACGGTGACGGCGGTCAGGCCCGGAGCCTCCTTGGTGAGCGAGACGTTGCCACCCTTGGACAGGCTTACAGCCATTGTTGGGAGTCCCTTCCCTCGTTTACGTACGGCAAGAAGCTACAGCTACCCCCATGAACGTGGAGAGGGGTACGCGAGGTTCCAGCTCCTTTACTTTCTTTACTCGCGATTATTCGGGTGACGTGGACCGGACAGGAGCGGGAACATGGACGGCATGTCCGGTCCCCATGTCATCCGCGGCTCCGCCTCCCTGCCCGAGGCCGAGCTCATGTGGCGTTTCTCGCGGTCGTCGGGGCCGGGCGGGCAGCACGTCAACACCAGCGACTCGAAGGTCGAGCTGAGCTTCGACGTGGCGAAGACCGAGGCGCTGCCCGCGGTGTGGAAGCAGCGGGCCCTCGAGCGGCTGGCCGGGCGCCTGGTCGACGGAGTCGTCACCGTACGGTCCTCCGAGCACCGCTCCCAGTGGCGCAACCGCGAGGCCGCCGCCGTACGCCTCACCGCGCTCCTGGCCGAGGCCACCGCACCCCCGCCCAGACCCCGCAAGCCGACCCGGATCCCCCGGGGCATCAACGAACGCCGGCTGCGGGAGAAGAAGCAGCGCTCGGAGACGAAGCGGGGGCGCTCCGCGCGGGACTGGGGTTAGGCCAGGTCCAGGACCCCTACCGTCTCGCCTTCGCTGGTCTCCCCGTTCGGGCGGAAGCCGAGTCCCAGGTGGAAGCCTTCCGGGCCGTCGGGCCCCGGGTGCCAGGTGACGTAGAGCTCTTCGGCGCCGCGCCGGCGCAGTTCGGCCGCCACCGACTCGACGGAGAACCGGCCGTACCCCCGGCCCTGCTCCCCGGCCGCTATGTTCAGCCGCCACAGGCCTGAGCGGCGGACGCTGCCGTCCTCGTACCAGTCGATGTCGAGGAAGGCCATGAGGAAAGCGACCGGGCGGTCGCCGTCGACGATCAGGCGGGGCCAGGCGATGCCGGGATGGACCCAGGCCTCGGCGAGCGACTTCACGACCGGGGCGACCGCGTGTTCCTGGTCGGGGCGGACGTGGATGCCGAGGGCGGCGTCGAGGTTCCCGGGGGTGATCTCCGCGAGGCGCGGGCCGGTCTTGGTCATGCGCGCACCCCAGGAGGGCGGATCACCACCGGGCCGGCCAATTCCTCAGCCCAACTGCCGGTACCTGCCCCGGAAGTACGTCAGGGGCCCGCCCTCCGCGCTCGGGACGCCGGCGGTCAGGACGCGGCCGATGACCAGGGTGTGGTCGCCCGCCGGGACGCGCTGCTCGGTGCGGCACTCCAGGACGGCCAGGGCGCCGCCGACCAGCGGGGCGTCGGTGTACTCGCCGCGCGTGTACGGGATGTCGGCGAACAGCAGCCGGTCGCTGAGGCGGCCCTTCATCGCGAAACGGCCCGCGATGTGCCGCTGGCTCTCGGAGAGGACCGAGACCGCCCACAGGTCCTGCTCCTCCAGCAGCTCGTCCATGCGGGAGCCCTCGCGCAGGCTCACCAGCACCAGGGGCGGGTCCAGGGACACCGACATGAAGGCCGTGGCCGTCATGCCCACGTCCTCGACATCCGGCGCCGAGGGGTCGTCCGGGTCGAGCGATGGCTCCTGCGCGGTCACCAGGACCACACCCGAGGCCAGCCGGGACATGGCGGCGCGGAACTCGTCGTTGCTCACCCCCTCAGCATGCCCGGAGGCGGGCGACGGAATGATCGGGGACGGGGCGGCGGGAGTGTTCGGCACACCGGAGACGCTAATCTCCGCCGCGCGCGCCCCGCATCGGACTCCCGCCCGATCACGGTCTTAGGACTCCCGACGGACATCCGCGGTCCACCGAAGAGCACGACGGAAATACATGCGCGCATCCTGACAAAATTGGCGTCGGTAGACGCACGTGAAGAACGCAGAAACTCCACGCAATTGTTCAGGTTTGCCTGTGACTTGAGTCACAAGGGGCAGGAATTGTTGACCCTGTGTACCGAGTGAGCAGCGCGCTGTGATTCAGTGGCGGGGAAGCTGCCAGGACGATACGCCGATGAGAACCCTTGATTCGCTGCGAGGTCTCGGGGGGAGGGCGAGCATGGAGAGCGAGTCGGAGCCCTACGTCCGCCTTGCGTCCCTGCGACAACTGCACCAGGTCATGGCCGACATGAACACGGCCCGCAGCCTGGCGGACACACTGCAGACCGTCGCGGAGGGCGTCGTCGCGGCCCTCGGCTACGAGCTGGCGTGTGTGAACCTCGTACGGCCGGACGGCGATCTCGTCGTCGCCGCCTTCGCCGGGAACCCCGCCGCCGAAGCCCTCATCACCGGCCGCGTCGGCTCGCGCGAGTCCTGGGAACGCCGCCTCGGCATGGGTGAGCACTGGGGCGACCTGGTGTTCATACCGCACACCGAAGGCTGGGTCCTCGACGACGACGACGTCCCGCAGTGGTACACCGACGGCCCCGCCCCCCGCTTCGAGGACGAGTGGCACCCGGCCGACCGGCTCTTCGCCCCCATGTACGCGCCGGGCCCGCAGGGCAGCGCCGCGTGCGGCGAACTGATCGGCGTGCTGTCCGTGGACCGGCCGCGCAACGGCCGCCGGCCCGGAGCATGGGGCCGCGAGGCGCTCCAGATGTACGCCTTCCAGGCCGCCATCGCGATCAGCAACGCCCGGCTGCGCGCCAACATGCAGCGCGCGCTGGTCCGCCTGGAGCGCGAGCAGCAGGCGCTGCGGGCGAGCGAGGAAAGCTTCAGGCAGGCCTTCGAATACGCACCCTCCGGCATGGCCATCGCCGAGATGGGCGGCGACCAGCACGGCCGGATCCTGCGCACGAACGACGCCCTGTGCCGGCTGCTGGGCCGCCCCGCCTCCGCGATGCGCCGCTACTCGTTCTCCGACCTGGTCCACCCCGAGGACATAGGCACCCTGCTGCGCACCTCGGCGGAGGGCGGACGCGCGGAGCTCCGCCTCGGCCGCCGGGACGGCACCTACGTGTGGGTCTCGCTGCGCAACAGCGTCGTCGCGGACGCCGCCGACGGACCCCGCTTCCTGCTCACCCACGTCGAGGACATCGAGGAGCGCAAGCGCCGCGAGCTCCAGCTCGCCCACCGCGCCTCGCACGACTCGCTCACCGGCCTGCCGAACTCCGCGGAGCTGCGCTCCCGCCTGTCCGCCCGGCTCTGCCAGCGCGCGACGTCGCCGCACTCCCTCGCAGAGTCCGTCGACGCGGCCTACGGCCATCCCGCCTTCGACGTGGTCGGGCCCGGCTTCGACTTCCGGCAGGGCGCCGAGTCGTACGACGCCTACGACCACCACGTGCACACCATCGCCCCGGACGGCGACGGCGACCACGACGACGGCACCAAGGGCCTCGCCGTGCTCTTCTGTGACCTCGACGGCTTCAAGTCGATCAACGACCGGTTCGGGCACAACGCGGGTGACGCGGTTCTCATCGAGGTGGCCCGGCGGCTGAACAACGGCGTCCGCGACGGCGACACGGTCGCCCGGCTCGGGGGTGACGAATTCGTCATCCTGGCCGACGGACTCGGCCGGGCCGACGCACAGGACCTCGCGGTCCGGCTCCGCAACGAGATCATCCAGCCCATCCGTGCCGAGGGGCGGGCCGTCCGGGTGGGCGCCAGCTTCGGCATCGGATGGGCACACTGTGGAATGACGGCGGACGAAGTGTTGAAATCCGCTGACGAGCGGATGTACGTCGAGAAACGATCTCGTCCCAAACAACACAGACGCGCCGGGTGAAGTCCAGGTCAGGCATTTGATGCGGTGTGAGTCACCCGTTTGGGTCTCCGGGAGCGGGTAGGCTCGCTTACTCACCCGTGTACCGCATGCACCGCACCTGACTGAGGAGACCAAGGGATGACGCCCGGCAACAACGGCGCGAGCACGCCCGAGGACGACGACCCGTTCGGCTATCTCTACGCCGACGGGCAGGCCAACGGAGCCCAGCCGCCGTCCGGGGGCTACGGCTACCCGAACTCGGTCAACCGGGTGCGGGCGGTCGGTACCCGCCCGTACGGCCAGCAGTCGCAGGCGGCCGCCGGCCAGACCGCGCCGTACGGCCAGGTCCCCCAGCAGCACAGCGCCCAGGGCCGGCCGAACGCGCACTACGCGGCGCCGGAGACGCTCCCGGGCGGTGCGCAGACCGTGCAGCATCAGGTGCCGGGCGGCGGCCGGGGCGGCCGCGGCCCGAACACCAAGGGCCTGCTGATCGGCGCGATCGCGGTGGTCGCCGCGGTCGTCATCGGCATCGGCGTGGCCATGCTGGGCGGCGACAAGGACAAGGACGACGCGTCCGACGAAGTGGGCACGGCCCCCACCCAGTCCCAGGAGTCCAAGCCGAGCCCTTCGAGCAGCAAGGCCGGAGCGGCCCAGCAGAATCTCCCGGAGATCGACGCGAAGGCCCTGCGGCTCAGCCCCGGCTTGACGACGGCGTCGGACGTCAAGGGCGCGAAGGCCGACGGCGGGGTCTACGTAACGGGCTTCAACCAGGTCGGTGCCAAGGTCACCTGGACGGTGGACGGCATCGAGAAGGCCGGCACCTACCGGCTCTACGTGCGCTACGGCATCCCGGGCGTCGACGCCAACGCCACCCTGATGGTCAACGGTGAGGCTCAGGACCGGCCCGTCAACATGAAGAACTTCGGCGGTCTGCCCAAGGGCGACTGGGAGAAGGGCTGGCAGGAGACGTGGTCCAACGTCAACCTGACCAAGGGCACCAACACCATCGAGATCGCCTGCAACGAGGGCAACCAGTGCGACGCGGTTCTCGACCAGCTCTGGCTGAAGAAGTGACGGCTCCGCTCACGCGGCGCTGACCTCCCCCGAAACCGTCACCCTCCCCAGCATCTGCTCGTACACCCCCCGGTCGAACTCCCCGGCAACCGGTGCTGCCACCGTCGCTGCCGCGAGGGCCGTTGCCCGGGTCAGGCGGTCCGGCCAGGAGAGGTGTTCGGCCAGGCCCGACAGGAGGCCCGCGACCACAGAGTCGCCCGCGCCTGTCGGGTTGCCTCGTAGCGGGGTCGGAGGGGTGGCTCGCCAGCGGCCTGCTCGGGTGGCGGCGAGGAGGCCTTCGGGGCCGAGGGACGCGACCACCGCGCCCGCGCCCCGGCGGCGGGCGTCCTGGGTCGCGCGCAGCGGTTCGTGGGAGCCGGTCAGCTCGGCCAGTTCGTCGGCGTTCGGCTTGATGATGTCGGGACGGGCCGCGACGCCCCGGCGCAGTGGCTCGCCGCTCGTGTCCAGGAGGACCGGGATCCCAGCGGACCTGGCCGTGCGGACCAGGCCCGCGTACGCGCCCACCGGAACGCCCGGCGGCAGGCTGCCGCACAGGGCCACCGCGGAGACGCCGGAGAGCAGATCCTCGTAGGCCTCCTGGAAGGCCGACCACTCCTGGGGCGTGACCGTGGGGCCCGGTTCGTTCAGCTGGGTCGTGTCGCCGGTCCGGTCGTCGACCACGGCGATGGTGCGGCGGGTCGCCCCGGAGAGCGGGACGAACGCGTCCACGACGCCCGGTACCGTCGCGAGCCCCTCACGTACGACCCGGCCCGTCGCCCCGCCCGTGAATCCCGTCACCGTCACTTCGTGTCCGAGGGCCGCGAGTACGCGGGCCACGTTGACGCCCTTGCCGCCGGGGCGCTCGGTCACCTCGGAGACGCGGTGGGAGGCGTGCGGCCGGAGGGACCGTACGAGGTAGGTGATGTCGAGAGCGGTGTTCAGCGTGACCGTGAGGATCATCTTGCCGACCTCCCCCCAGACGCGCTTGTTGCGGTGAACGTTCCCTGATCATGCCAAAGAGACGGCGGTCGGCCCAGTCCTGGAGCCGGCCACCGTCCTTCGACTGCGGGATGGATCAGCCCAGTTGGGGACCGACCACCCATTCGCCCCGGCGCATGACGCCCTTCAGGTCGTACGCGGAGTCCAGGAGCAGCAGGTCGGCGTACTTTCCGGGCTCCAGTGAGCCGATCGTGTCGTCCAGGCCGAGCAGGCGGGCCGGGGTGGCGGACAGGGCCTTCACCGTGTCCTCGACGGAGAGGCCGTCGACGGTGACCGCCCGCTTGAACGCGCGGTCCAGGGTGAGTGTCGAGCCGGCGATCGTGCCGTCCTCCACCAGGCGGGCCACGCCGTCCGCGACCTCCACCTCCAGCGGGCCCAGCCAGTAGCGGCCGTCGCCGAACCCGGCCGCGTCCATCGCGTCCGTGATGAAGGCGACCCGGTCCGCGCCCGTGTGGTGGAACGCCAGCCGGAGCGCCGCCGGGTGCAGGTGCGTGCCGTCGTTGATCAGCTCGACCGTGATCCGGTCGTCCTCCAGGAGAGCCGTGATCGGGCCGGGGGAGCGGTGGCCGAGCGGGGGCATCGCGTTGAAGAGGTGGGTGGCGACGGTGGCGCCCGCGTCGATGGCCTCCACGGTCTGCTCGTACGTCGCGTCCGTGTGGCCGATCGCCGCGATCACGCCGTGCTCGGCGAGGAGGCGTACGGAGTCGAGGCCGCCGGGCAGTTCGGTGGCCAGGGTGACCATCTTCGCCCGGCCCCGGGCCGCGTCGATCAGCCTGCGGACGTCCGCGGGGTGCGGGTCGCGCAGGAGGGCCTCGGAGTGGGCGCCCTTGCGGCAGGGGGAGATGAACGGGCCCTCGAAGTGGACGCCGGCGATCTCGCCCTGCTCGGCGAGTTCGCTCAGCAGGCCGGCGCGCCGGGTGAGGAAGTCCAGGTCGCCGGTGACGGTGGAGGCGACCAGGGTGGTCGTGCCGTGCAGGCGGTGGGTGTGGATGCCCTTGAGGATGTCGTCGACGGAGCCGGAGGTGAAGGAGGCTCCGCCGCCGCCGTGGTTGTGGAGGTCGACGAAACCGGGGATCACGTAGTGGTCCGTTACGTCGATGACCTGGGCGTTTTCCGGGGCGGTGGCGGCGATGCGGGTGCCGTGGACGGCCAGTCGGCCGTTTTCGACGGTGCCTGTGGGGAGTACCACTGTCGCGCCGGTGAGGACCGTGGGGTGTCCGGCCGTCGCGGGGTGCGGGTGCGTTGGGGCTGGTCGCGCAGTTCCCCGCGCCCCTGAGTCCGCTGCCATCAGGGCGTTACCTCCATGCGGTCGGTGTGGTCGAGGAGATCCCAGGCCAGGAGCCCGGCGCCGAGACATCCGGCCGTATCACCCAGCGCCGCCGGGACGAGTGCCGGCTGCTTCTGGAAGGTGATGCGACTGCGGATCGCTTCCCGCAGCGGCGTGAACAGGGTTTCCCCCGCTTCCGCCAGGCCACCACCGATGATCAAAGTGCGTGGATCCAACAACGTCAGGGCCGTGACCAGGCCGTCGGCGAGGGCGTCGACCGCCTCCTGCCAGACCGCCCGGGCCTTCGGGTCGCCGGAATCCGCCGCCTTCGCGCAGTCCGCCGCGTCCGCGCCCGGGTCGCCGGAGGCCGCCGCCCAGGCCTCGCTCACGGCCGCGGCCGAGGCGAAACGCTCCAGGCAGCCGTGCTGCCCGCACGGGCAGGGGGCCCCACCGGGGCGTACGACGATGTGGCCGATCTCACCCGCGAAGCCGTGGGCGCCCGCCTCGACCCGGCCGTCGACGCCGATGGCGCCCGCGATGCCGGTGCCCAGGGCCACGAACAGGAACCGGTCGGCGCCCCGGCCCGCGCCGACCCGGCCCTCGGCGAGGCCGCCGGTGCGCACGTCGTGGCCGAGGGCGACCGGGACGCCCAGCCGCTCCGCCAGCAGGGCGCGCAGGGGGACGTCGCGCCAGCCGAGGTTGGCCGCGTAGACGGCGACGCCGCGTGCCTCGTCGACGATGCCGGGGACGGCCACGCCGGCGGCGGACGCGGGCGTGCCGAACTGCTCGGTGCCGTAGGCACGCAGCTCGGCGGCGAAGTCGAGGATGCCCGCGACCACGGCGTCCGGCCCCTGGGCGCGTCCGGTGGCACGGCGGGCCCGGTGCAGCACCTGGCCCCCCGGTCCGGCCAGGGCGGCCTTCATTCCGGTGCCGCCCACGTCGAGGGCGATGACATGTCTCACGGAAACAGTGTGACCCGCGGACCCGCAAGAGGTCTAGTCCACTCACGTGGTGTAGACCTTATTCCGGATATCGAAATGTTTCGGCGGCGGTGACGCCGGGGTTGGGGAAGAGAAGCGGTGCAGCGGCGGCGGATGGCAGGAACGATCGCGGTGGTGTCCGCACTGGGCATGACGGCGGTGCTCGGCGGCTGCGGTGTCACGGGCGGCTCGGCCGAGGTGACCCTGAAGCTGGTCGCCGCCGACTACGGCGACAGCGCGGCCAACAGCTCGAAGAAGTACTGGGACAAGCTCGTCGAGGAGTACGAGGCCGACCACCCCGACGTCAAGATCGACGTCAGCGTCTACTCCTGGAACGACGTCGACCGCAAGGTCAGGGAGATGGTCGCCGCCGGTGACCCGCCGGACATGGCGCAGATCGGCGCGTACGCCGACTATGTCGCCCAGGACCGGCTCTACAAGGCCGACGACCTGCTCTCCATACGCACGCAGGCCGACTTCGTCGGGCAGCTGGCCTCCGCGGGCCAGGTGAAGGGCGTGCAGTACGGCATGCCGTTCGCCGCCTCCACCCGCGTGCTCTTCTACAACAAGACCCTCTTCGCCAAGGCCGGCATCACCCCGCCCGAGTCCTGGGACGACCTGGCCGAGGACGCCGAGGCGCTCAAGGCGGAGGGCGTGAAGGTCCCGTACGCGCTGCCCCTCGGCCCGGAGGAGGCGCAGGCCGAGACCATGCAGTGGATGCTGAGCGGCGGGGGCGGCTACACCGACAGCGTCGACGGCTACGGCATCGACTCCCCGGAGAACATCGACACCTTCTCCTGGCTGAAGGACGACCTGGTCGGCAAGGACCTGACCGGGCCGGTCGCGCCGGGCAATCTGAACCGGGCCGCGGCGTTCGCCGGCTTCGCGAAGGGCGAGGTCGGGATGCTCAACGGCCACCCCTCGCTGATGAAGATCGCCGCCAAGAACGGCATCAAGTACGGCATGGTGCCCACACCGGGCCACGAGGGCCCGAGCAAGTCCACGCTCGGCGTCTCCGACTGGATGACGGCGTTCCGCAAGAACGGCCACCGCGACCAGGTGGGCGACTTCCTCGACTTCGTCTACAGCGAGAAGAACGTGCTGGCCTTCTCCCGCGAGTACGACCTGCTGCCGGTCACCTCCTCCGCGTCCGGCACCATGGCCGCCGCGGACGAGGACCGGCACCTCAGGCCGTTCCTGGAGGAGCTGCTGGCCTCCGAGCTCTACCCGGTCGGCAAGACCTCCTGGGCCGACGTCAGCTCCCAGGTCAAGCAGCAGATCGGCAAGGCCGTCGCGCCCGGCGGCAGTCCCTCGGGCGTCCTCGGCCACCTCCAGGCGGCGGCGATCCGGGCGGAGAGCGCGGAGTAGGCGTTGTCGGTGGCGGGCGCTACGGTGCCGGGCATGGACGAGGAGCACGACGGGACGCGGCTCGGGCGCCGGGAGCAGGACATCCTCGCGCTCGAACGCCGCGGCTTCTCCGGGCCCGGCGCGAAGGAGCGGGTTATCCGCGAGGAGCTGGGTCTCGCCCCGGTGCGCTACTACCAGCTTCTCAACGCCCTGCTGGACGACGCGCGGGCGCTGGCGCATGATCCGGTGACGGTCAATCGGCTGCGGCGTGTCCGGGAGCGGCGCCGGTCTGATCGTTGAGGGCCGTGGGGCTTCTGCCCGTCGCGGGGTGCAGGTGCGTCGTGGTTGTTCGCGCAGTTCCCCGCGCCCCTTCGGGGCGCGACCTCAGCCGATCCGGTTCGCCAACGCGGCCAGCAGCCGTACGACGCCCTCCGGGCCGTCCACCACCAGGTCCGCCCGCTCCCTGAGCTCGGTCACCTCGTCGCTGCCGCTGCACACCAGCAGGCCCGGGGTGCCCTCCGCGCGCAGGGTGCCGACGGCGGCGTAGGCGGGCAGGTCGCCCAGGTCGTCACCGCCGTAGAGGACGGATCCGGCGCCGATCTCCCGGGCGAAGCCGGCGAGGGCGACGCCCTTGTCCATGCCGGGCGGGCGCAGTTCCAGGACCATACGGCCGGGCTCGACGATCAGGCCGTGCCGGGTCGCCAGGTCGGTGAGCGGCTCGCGCAGGGCCTCGAAGGCGGCCTGCGGGTCGGCGGCCCGGCGGGTGTGCACGGCCACAGCCCGGCCCTTGTCCTCGACCCAGGTCCCGCTGCCTTCGAGGAGCCCGGGCAGCCCGGCGCGGACGGCGTCGACGCCGGGGTGCGGGTCGGGGGCGGTGACCTTGCCGCTGCGGGCGTCCCACCGCTCGGTGCCGTAGTGCCCGAGGACGACGAGGTGCTCCAGTCCCGGTGCGTCCGCGAAGCCGCCGTTGCGCACCGCGACCTCGGCCGGCCGGCCGGTGATCACCGCGATGGCGGCGACCTTCGGGGCGAGCGCCACCAGCGCGCCCAGCGCCTCCGGATGGGCCCGGGCCAGCTCCGGATCGGCGACGATCGGCGCGAGCGTCCCGTCGAAGTCCAGTGCGACCAGCGCCTTGCCGGGATCGGCGAGCAGGGCGGCGAGCCCGTCCTGCCCGGCCTTCGTGACAGGCGCGGGCAACGCGTTCGCGCTCATCGCCGCTCAGCCCCTCAGCGCTTCGAGCTGGTCGACGAACCACTGCGCCGGTGGCAGTGCCGTCGCCGCCGCCGCCAGGCGCTTGCTGCGCTCGGCGCGTTCGTCCGGGCGCATCGACAAAGCCTCGTGCAGGGCCGCCGCGGTGCCCGTCACGTCGTAGGGGTTCACCGTGATCGCGTCCTCGCCGAGCTCCTCGTGCGCCCCGGCCTCCCGCGACAGCACCAGCGCGCAGCCCGCGTCGGAGACGACCGGGACCTCCTTGGCGACGAGGTTCATGCCGTCCCGGATGGGGTTGACGAGTGCCACGTCGGCCAGCCGGTAGGCGGCCAGTGAGCGGGCGAAGTCGTCCTTGACGTGCAGCACGACCGGCTTCCAGCCCGGTGTGCCGTACTCGGCGTTGATCTCGTCCGCGAGCCGCTGCACCTCGGCCGTGTAGTCCCGGTACACCGCGAGGTCCTGCCGCGAGGGGTAGGCGAAGGCGACGTGCACCACGCGCTCGCGCCACTCGGCGTGGGCCTCGAGGAGCCGCCGGTAGGCCAGCATGCCGCGCACGATGTTCTTGGACAGCTCGGTGCGGTCGACGCGGACGATGGTGCGCCGGCCCTCGCCGATCTCCTGCCGCAGCGCGGCCATCCGCTCCTCGACGTCCGGCTCGTGGGCCCGCTTGCGCAGGAACTCCGCGTCGGCCCCCAGCCCGTGCACTCCGATCCGGGTGCCGCCGAGCCCGCCGGCGAACCGCTCGGCGCACGCGGTGAACGCCTCCGCCCAGCGCTCGGTGAGGAAGCCCAGCCGGTCCGCGCCCAGCATGCCGCGCAGCACCTGCCCGGCCACGTCGTCCGGCAGCATCCGGAAGTACTCCGGCGGCGCCCACGGCGTGTGGGAGAAGTGCCCGATGCGCAGGTCCGGCCGCAGCTCGCGGAGCATGCCCGGCACCAGCGTCAGGTGGTAGTCCTGCACCACCACCGCCGCACCCTGCGCCGCCTCCTCGGCCAGCGCCTCGGCGAACGCCCGGTTGTACGTCTCGTAGGAGGCCCACTGCCGCCGGAACTCGGCGTCGAAGACCGGCTCCAGGGGCGTCTGGTAGAGCATGTGGTGCACGAACCACAGGACCGAGTTGGCGATGCCGTTGTACGCGTCGGCGTGCACGTCGGCCGGGACGTCCAGCATCCGCACGCCGTCCTCTCCCGCCCGTCGCCCGCCACCGCCCCTCTGCGGAGGGGCCTCCGGCCCCGCCCCTACGATTCCGCGCCTCACCGCCTCCCGGTCGCCGTCGGACAGCGCCGAGCACACCCACAGCGCGTCCGCGTCCGAGCCGATCGCGGAGAGGCCGGAGACCAGTCCGCCGCCGCCTCGTTTGGCGTCCAGCGATCCGTCCTCGCCCACCGTGTACGAGACGGGACCCCGGTTGGAGGCCACCAGCACCTGCGCAGCACCGTACGTTGAAGCCATAAGCCTCAACCTAGCCCGGCCCGGAAACGCTCAAACGTGCGGATCTTCCGTACCCGGCCGAAAACGGCCCCGGTCAGGCCGCTTTCCGCGCCTGGTACTCGGCGATCTCCACCATCGGCGGACGCTCCTCGGTGTCCACGCGGTACGTCCGCGGCTCGAAGCCGTCCTCGCCCCGCTCGAACTGCGTCAGGGACGGCCGGATCAGATGCCCGCGGGCCAGCCGCAGCTGAGCCGTGCGGTAGATCGCGGCGGCCATCCGGCCCAGCGCCTGCCCGTCCTGGTGCCGGTGCTTGCGCACTCCGACGTCCACCTGGGCGAGGGCGTCCAGGCCTGCCAGGTGCAGGGCGTCGACCAGCATGCCCAGCTCCACGCCGTACCCGACGGGAAACGGCAGCCGCTCCAGCAGCGAGCGGCGGGCCGCGTACTCGCCGCCGAGCGGCTGCACGAAGCCGGCCAGCTGCGGCCAGTGCATGTTGAGCAGCGGGCGCGCCATCAGTTCGGTGACCCGGCCGCCCTGCCCGGCAGCGCCACCGAGGGGACGGTCGTACATGGCTTTCACCAGGTCGACGTCCGGTTCGGTGAGCAGCGGGCCGACGATCCCGGAGACGAAGTCGGACGAGAAGTCCCTGAGGTCCGCGTCGACGAAGCAGACGATGTCCCCCCGGGTGGCGAGCAGCGAGCGCCACAGCACCTCGCCCTTGCCGGGCGCGGCGGGCAGGCGCGGGAGTATCCCGTCCCGGTGCACCACCCGCGCGCCCGCGGCGGCGGCCACCTCGGACGTGCGGTCGGTGGACCCGGAGTCGACGACGACCAGTTCGTCGACGAGCGGGACCTGCCGCATCAGGTCGTGGCGGATGACGGCGACGATGTCACCGACCGTCGCCTCCTCGTTGAGCGCGGGCAGCACGACGCTGACCGTCCGGCCCGTGCGCTGCTTGGCGGCCAGGACCTGGTGGAGGGGGCGATCGGTCGCAGACCAGGAACGGGTGCTCAGCCAGCGCTCGACTTCTTCCAGCACCGTGGCGGCTCCTCTGCGTACTCCAGGCGGGAGGGACTGTGATCCATCTCGCGGTTCGGACGACTATCTCAACTGTCCTGGTCGTCGGTTACAGTCTTGAACAACGCGGATGACCATCGCATGTCCGGGGTCACCCGCCGCCTACAACCACATACAGCTCATCCAGAGGGGCAGAGGGAAACGGCCCGATGAAGCCCCGGCAACCCTCCAGTCGGTACTCGTAGGTCACTGGCGACCACTTCGCGAGGCTCCCGGCTAGGGAAGGTGCCAAATCCGTCTCGCGGCGAAATGCGTCGTGAGGAAGATGAGGAAGGGCCTCGCCTCACATGGCTGTGCAGACTGTTGCAAGCACCACTGACTCCACCGTAGACCTCGGTCCCGCCGCGGCGCTGAGCTGCCGCGAGTGCGGTCACCGCGTCCCCCTCGGCCCGGTCTTCGCGTGCGAGGAGTGTTTCGGTCCGCTGGAGATCGCCTACGACTTCTCGTCCTACGACGCCGAGGAGCTCCGCAAGCGCATCGAAGCGGGCCCGGCGAACATCTGGCGGTACGCCCCGCTCCTGCCGGTCCCGGCCGACGTGGCGGACAAGCCGAACATCAACCCGGGCTGGACCAAGCTCGTCAGGGCCGACAACCTCGCGCGTGAGCTGGGTGTCGACGCCGGCAAGCTGTTCGTCAAGGACGACTCCGGCAACCCGACGCACTCCTTCAAGGACCGTGTCGTCGCCCAGGCCATCGAGGCCGCCCGCGCCTTCGGCTTCACCACGCTCTCCTGCTCCTCCACCGGCAACCTCGCCGGTGCGGTGGGTGCCGCCGCGGCCCGCGCCGGCTTCCGCTCCTGCGTGTTCATCCCGCACGACCTGGAGCAGGGCAAGGTCGTCATGGCCGCGGTCTACGGCGGCGAGCTCGTCGGCATCGAGGGCAACTACGACGACGTGAACCGCTTCTGCTCCGAGCTGATCGGCGACCCGGCCGGCGAGGGCTGGGGCTTCGTCAACGTCAACCTCCGGCCGTACTACGCGGAGGGTTCCAAGACGCTCGCGTACGAGATCTGCGAGCAGCTCGGCTGGCAGCTGCCGGACCAGCTCGTGGTGCCGATCGCCTCCGGCTCGCAGCTCACGAAGATCGACAAGGGTCTGCAGGAGCTGATCAAGCTCGGTCTGGTCGAGGACAAGCCGTACAAGATCTTCGGCGCGCAGGCCGAGGGCTGCTCGCCGGTGTCGACGGCGTACAAGGCCGGACACGACGTGGTGCGGCCGCAGAAGCCGGACACCATCGCCAAGTCCCTGGCCATCGGCAACCCGGCGGACGGGCCCTACGTCCTCGACATCGCGCGCCGTACGGGCGGTGCGGTGGAGGATGTGAACGACGAGCAGGTCGTCGACGCGATCAAGCTGCTCGCCCGGACCGAGGGGATCTTCGCGGAGACCGCCGGTGGTGTGACGGTGGGCGTGACGCGCAAGTTGATCGAGAACGGGTTGCTCGACCCCACCAAGACCACTGTCGTGCTCAACACCGGGGACGGTCTGAAGACGCTGGATGCGGTGGCGGGGACCGGGCTGACCGCGACCATTCGTCCCAACCTTGATTCTTTCCGCGAGGCCGGGCTCGTCTGAGCGTCGTCGATCGCTGCGGGCCGGTGGGGGTTGGTCGCGCAGTTCCCCGCGCCCCTAGGTGCGATATCCAACCGGAGGTTTTGAAGTCATGAGCGTCACCGTTCGCATCCCCACCATCCTGCGTACCTACACCGGCGGGCAGGCCGAAGTATCCGCCGACGGCGGGACCCTCGGTGAGGTCATCGCCGATCTGGAGAAGAACCACACCGGGATCGCCGCCCGGGTGCTCGACGACCAGGGCAAGCTGCGCCGGTTCGTCAACGTGTACGTCAACGACGACGACGTGCGGTTCGAACAGGGTCTGGAGACGGCGACGCCGGACGGCGCCGGCGTGTCGATCATTCCCGCCGTCGCCGGCGGCTGAATCCGGTCGACCGGCTTGGTTGTTACCTTGAGTAATTCCGGTCACCGAGCGTGTATCGAATTGCCCCCTCCGTGAGAGAAGCGGAGGGGGCAATTCTGTGTGATTGAGCGCGGTACAGTTGGGGAACGCGTTCCGGATCTCGTGACCGGAACCCTGAATTCCTGCCGCGAGCCCGACAAGATGTAGCCAAAGTGTGCGCGTCTTTCGCGGCTTTTGTTCTTTTTGTGTGGCCCGACTTGCCCTGAAGTCGGGCGAATTCTCCCTACATTCCGGACCCTGCGCGTCCAGAATTCTCGTCCGATTGACCTGTTGCAGACGGCAGTTGGACAGATACATTCAGCCGCGGTCGACGCGTTCCGGCGCACGCCCCCAACCGTGGGGGGTGAGGTCTGACCCGGATCCGCGAAGTGTGGATCTGTGCAAGGGCCAGTAATAGGGGAGTTAGGCATGGCTCAGGGCACCGTCAAGTGGTTCAACGCGGAGAAGGGGTACGGCTTCATCGCGGTCGACGGTGGTGCGGATGTTTTCGTCCACTACAGCGCGATTCAGATGGACGGCTACCGCACCCTTGAAGAGGGCCAGCGGGTCGAGTTCGAGATCTCGCAGGGTCAGAAGGGACCGCAGGCCGACATGGTTCGCGTCTCTGCCTGAACGCGCACCACGACCAACGCACAAGCGACCGGTCTTCTCAGAAGGGCCCGTACCCCCCGGGGTGCGGGCCCTTCGGCCTGTTCGAAGGCGCGCCGGGCGGTGTTCGCCGGGGGCTGCCCCCCTGCCCGATCCCCGGGAGGCGCTTGCGCCCGCCGTCACCCGACCACCACCCCTCGACGAGCACTCGCTTCGCGAGCGCGCCTTGCACTCTCGGGGGTCGAGTGCTAATCATTGCGTTAGCACTCTGAAGGTGAGAGTGACAACGTAAGGACCGGGTCGGTGAGGCCCGCAGGCCTGGTGGGAAGGAACCACGAGGCAAGCGAGCCGTCCGTCGCGGGCGCGGGCGCGGTCCGAAGTAATCACCCCCAGTCCTGGAGGGACCACTTCACATGGCCAAGATCATCGCGTTCGACGAGGAGGCGCGGCGCGGCCTCGAGCGCGGCATGAACCAGCTCGCGGACGCCGTCAAGGTGACGCTCGGCCCCAAGGGCCGCAACGTCGTCCTCGAGAAGAAGTGGGGCGCGCCCACGATCACCAACGATGGTGTCTCCATCGCCAAGGAGATCGAGCTCGAGGACCCGTACGAGAAGATCGGCGCCGAGCTGGTCAAGGAAGTCGCCAAGAAGACGGACGACGTCGCCGGTGACGGTACGACCACCGCGACCGTTCTCGCCCAGGCCCTGGTCAAGGAGGGCCTGCGCAACGTAGCCGCCGGCGCCAACCCGATGGCCCTCAAGCGCGGTATCGAGCGTGCCGTCGAGGCCGTCTCCGCCGCCCTGCTGGAGCAGGCGAAGGACGTCGAGACCAAGGAGCAGATCGCCTCCACGGCCTCCATCTCCGCCGCCGACACCCAGATCGGCGAGCTCATCGCCGAGGCCATGGACAAGGTCGGCAAGGAAGGCGTCATCACCGTCGAGGAGTCCCAGACCTTCGGTCTGGAGCTTGAGCTCACCGAGGGTATGCGCTTCGACAAGGGCTACATCTCGGCGTACTTCGCCACCGACATGGAGCGTATGGAGGCCGTCCTCGACGACCCGTACATCCTGATCGCGAACTCCAAGATCTCCAACGTCAAGGACCTGCTCCCGCTCCTGGAGAAGGTCATGCAGTCGGGCAAGCCGCTGCTGATCATCGCCGAGGACGTCGAGGGCGAGGCCCTGTCGACCCTGGTCGTCAACAAGATCCGCGGCACCTTCAAGTCCGTCGCCGTCAAGGCCCCGGGCTTCGGCGACCGCCGCAAGGCGATGCTGCAGGACATCGGCATCCTCACCGGCGGCGAGGTGATCTCCGAGGAGGTCGGCCTCAAGCTGGAGAACGCCACGATCGACCTCCTGGGCAAGGCCCGCAAGGTCGTCATCACCAAGGACGAGACCACCATCGTCGACGGTGCCGGCTCCGCCGACCAGGTCCAGGGCCGGGTCAACCAGATCCGCGCCGAGATCGAGAACAGCGACTCGGACTACGACCGCGAGAAGCTCCAGGAGCGCCTGGCGAAGCTCGCCGGCGGTGTCGCGGTCATCAAGGCCGGTGCCGCCACCGAGGTGGAGCTCAAGGAGCGCAAGCACCGCATCGAGGACGCCGTGCGCAACGCCAAGGCGGCCGTCGAGGAGGGCATCGTCGCCGGTGGTGGCGTGGCCCTGCTCCAGGCCTCCACGGTCTTCGAGAAGCTGGACCTCGAGGGTGACGAGGCGACCGGCGCCAACGCCGTGAAGCTCGCGCTGGAGGCCCCGCTGAAGCAGATCGCCGTCAACGGTGGTCTCGAGGGCGGCGTCATCGTCGAGAAGGTGCGCAACCTGCCCGTCGGCCACGGCCTGAACGCCGCGACCGGTGAGTACGTCGACATGATCGCCGAGGGCATCATCGACCCGGCGAAGGTGACCCGTTCCGCGCTGCAGAACGCCGCCTCCATCGCCGCGCTGTTCCTCACCACCGAGGCCGTCATCGCCGACAAGCCGGAGAAGTCCGCCGCGCCTGCCGGTGGCGGCATGCCGGGCGGTGACATGGACTTCTGATCGACCTGAGGGTTGATCAACGTCCTTACCGAGGGCGGTACCTCCTGTTCCGGCAGGAGGTACCGCCCTCGGGCGTGTCCGGGGTGCGTGTCCGGGATCACAGCGGGGGTGGGATGGCCCGGACGGGACCGGATGGTTGAAGGTTATGTCCTATGCGTATGCACATACCTTCCGGTATCCGAAAGTGAGCCCCCACGTGACTGTCGCCGCCTCCGCTTCCCGCGCCGCCGAAATCCTGTCCCGGCCCGTAACGCTGGGCGGCCTGACCGTTCCGAACCGGATCGCGATGGCGCCGATGACCCGCATGTTCTCCCCGGGCGGTGTGCCCGGCGAGGACGTCGTCTCGTACTATGCGCGCCGCGCCGCCGCCGGAGTCGGCCTGATCGTCACCGAGGGCACCTACGTCGGCCACGACTCGGCCGGGCAGAGCGACCGCGTGCCGCGCTTCCACGGCGAGGAGCAGCTCGAGGGCTGGGCGAAGGTCGCCGAGGCGGTGCACGCCGCGGGCGGCACGATCGTGCCGCAGCTGTGGCACATCGGCATGGTCCGCAACCAGGGCGAGCCGCCCGTAGCCGACGCCCCGGCCGTCGGCCCCTCCGGTCTGCGCATCGGCGCGACGGAGCCCACCGGCAAGGCCATGACCCAGGCCGACATCGACGCCGTCATCGGCGCGTTCGCCGAGGCCGCGGCCGCCGCCGAGCGCATCGGCTTCGACGGTGTCGAACTGCACGGCGCCCACGGCTACCTGCTCGACCAGTTCCTCTGGGAGGGCACCAACCGCCGCACCGACGCCTACGGCGGCGACCGGGTCGCCCGCGCCAAGCTCTCGGAGGAGATCGTCGCGGCCGTCCGCGAGAGCGTCTCCGCCGACTTCCCCGTCATCTTCCGCTACTCCCAGTGGAAGCAGGAGGCCTACGACGCCCGCCTCGCCGAGACTCCGGAGGAGCTGGAGGCCATCCTGACCCCGCTGGCCGCCGCCGGCGTCGACGCCTTCCACGCCTCCACCCGCCGCTACTGGGTCCCCGAGTTCGACGACTCCGACCTCAACCTGGCCGGCTGGACCAAGAAGCTCACCGGCAAGCCCGCCATCACCGTCGGCTCGGTCGGCCTGAACGGAGGCGACTTCCTCAAGTCCTTCCAGGGCCACGGTGCCGAGGTCGGCGACCTCGACAACCTCCTCGACCGCTTCGAGCGCGACGAGTTCGAGATGGTCGCCGTCGGCCGCGCCCTGCTCCAGGACCCCGACTGGGCCCGCAAGGTGCTCGACGGCCACTTCGATGACCTGGCGCCGTACAACCCCGCGTCGCTGAAGACGCTCCACTGACCGTCGTCCCCTGAGGCTCTGGATCTGCTTGCGTCAGTCAAGGACACTGGCCGAGCGCCTGTTCACTCGCATTCGGTGAGGAGATCCAGATGACGACGACCGAGTCCCGCCCGTCGGCGGGCGGCCCTTCCGAGCCGCCCGCACCGGTGGTCCGCACGACCGCCGGTGCGGTCCGGGGCCGAAGGGAGGAGGGGCTCGCGGTCTTCCGCGGTGTCCCGTTCGCCGCACCCCCGGTGGGCGAGGCGCGCTTCATGGCGCCCCGCCCCGCCCGCCCTTGGGACGGCATACGGGACGCGTACACCTTCGGCCCGCCGCCCCCGCAGGACGTCGGCAACCTGGGCGGCCCGGGCCTGCTCGACGTGCCCGAGGGCGACGAGTGGCTCACGGTCAACGTCTGGACCCCCGAGACCGACCCGGCCGCCCGGCGCCCGGTGATGGTGTGGATCTACGGCGGCGCCTACAAGCTCGGCCACTCCGGCAGCCCCGGCTACGACGCCCGGCGCATCGCCGCCGACGGCGACGTGGTGGTCGTGTCCTTCAACTACCGCCTGGGCATGGAGGGTTTCGCGTTCATCGAGGGCGCGCCCGCCAACCGCGGACTGCTCGACCAGGTGGCCGCGCTGGAGTGGGTGCGGGACAACATCGAATCCTTCGGCGGCGACCCCGGGCAGGTCACGGTCTTCGGGGAGTCCGCGGGCGCGGGCTCGATCGCCTCGCTGCTCACCATGGAGCGCGCGGCCGGACTGTTCCGGCGGGCGATCGCCCAGAGCGTGCCGGGGACGTTCTTCTCCGACGCGCTGGCCCGTGACATCGGTACCGCCCTCGCCGCCGAGGTGGGCCTGCGCCCCACGGTAGCCGACCTCTCGACGGTCGATCCGCGCCGGCTGACGTCGGCGGGGGAGACGCTGAGCGCCAAGATGCTCCAGCGCGTCGACCGCTGGGGCCAGGCGGCGCCCACGGTCACGCCCTTCTCCCCGGTCGTCGACGGGGAGGTCCTGCCGACGAGCCCGTGGCAGGCGCTGGCGGCCGGATCGGCTCGGGACATCGACCTCCTCGTCGGCCACAACCGCGACGAGTACCGCCTGTTCATCGCCATGGCGGGCCGGCTGGGCCAGATCACGCAGGAGCGGGCGGCATCGGCCCTGCGCCTGTTCGCCCCCGGCGCCTCCGGTGAGGAGGCGTACCGCGCCGCCTTCCCCGATGCCTCCCCGGGCGAGCTCTACGAACGCGTCCAGACGGACTGGCTGTTCAGCATGCCCTCCCTGCACCTCGCCCAGGCCCACCGCGCGGGCGGCGGCAGCGCGCACGTCTACGAACTGACCTGGCCGGCCCCGGGCCTCGGCGGCGCGCTCGGCGCCTGCCACGGCCTGGACATCCCGCTGCTGTTCGGCACGTACGGGGCCGACCTGGGCGCTCTGCTGTTCGCGGGCGCGGAGCCGTCCGCCGAGGCGCTCTCGCTGTCGTCCCGCTTCCGCGCGTCCTGGACGTCCTTCGCGCGGTCGGGTGACCCGGGCTGGCCCGCGTACGACGACGCGGAGCGGCTGGTGCAGGTGCTGGACGCGCAGCCGGTGGTCACGGCGTACCCGGAGGAGCGGTCGCGGCGGCTGTGGGAGGGGCACGCGTTCCTGCCCCTGCCGCTGCTGTGAGCTCGATCTGCTACAGGTTGCCCATGGGCTCGATGTCCACCTTCACCGGCGTCCCCCACACCCGCAGCACCTCGTAGTCGGTGAACTCGTGCACCAGCCGGTACGCCATGGCGGCCCGGGGCGCGCGGCGCTGGGCGGCGATGAACAGCTCGGCCTCGCGGCGGTCCCGGCGCGGGGTACCGCACAGCTGCCAGGCCTGGCCGTTCCACAGCTCCGCCAGCCAGCGCTGCTGGGGCTGGGGGCGGTCACCGCGTACGCCGTAGCGGGACTGCACGGGGTCGGTCTGTGGCTGCTGCGGCGCGGGCCCGTTGAACTCGTTGCGGCGGGCCGCCCTGCGCCGGGTCTCGCACAGCAGGCACAGGTCGGGGGCGGCCTCGTCGACCGGGCCGTTCGGATGCTCGGGGCAGCGCGTGCTGGGCGCGGCGTTCGAGACGCTCTCCTCCAGCAGGTCCACCGCGCGCTTCAGGTCGGCCTTGACCTCGTGCAGCTTGGCGTCCGGGGTGTCGGAGGTGAGGGCTTCCCCGTGCTCACCGAGGAGACGGAGGGCACGGCCTAGGGCGGTGAGCTGGGCGTGGTTCATGGGTCCATTGTCCTCGGTCGGCGTGGTCGCCCGAGTCCTCGAGGGGCAGAGCGGTCATGTGCGTGCCTTCTCCCGGTCGTGATCCCGCGCCATGGCACGGCACGCTGCCGTCGCGGGGCGCGGAACCGGTGACCGGCGTGAGTGACGAGCCGTTCGCGCTGGTCGATCTGGGGCGGTGCGACGTACGGGTGTCCGAGCAACTTGCCGACGCCCTGGGCTCGTTGCCCGTTCGGGAGACGCTGCGGGCTCGCGTGCGGCAGGTCGACCGGGAGCCGAAGTCACGGTGACGTATTGGTGGCCGACGGGTGTACAACCATTCGTCCACGACTGCCGTCGAACAGGCGTATCGCGCGTACACACCGGCGTTCGCCCCACCGCACGCCAGCCCGGAAGACACGTCCTTTCCCAGAGAAAGCCTCTTCATGACGTTCCGTTGGTTGTGCGGTGTCCTGCGTGTGCGCGGGAAGACCGACCTTCTGCTTGTTCTCCTGTTCGCCGCCGGTTTCGCCGCATTGCCCGTCTTCGCGCTGCTCCCGTCGCTGTGGGGTTTCGTGGTCGCCTCGGCCGTGACGTACGTCGTGGACGAGGTGCTGCACACGCGTGCTCCCGCCTTCGTGCGGCGGCTGGCCGCGTTGCAGCTGACCCGGACGATGCGGTTCGCCGTGCGGACGGTGATGCTGCTCGCGCTGGCCGACCGGATGGACGCGCCGGGCGCGGTGCTGGTGGCCGCGCTGGCCGTGTTCAGCGCCCATATCAGCCTGGTGATCCTGTACACGGCGGTGCATCACGCCATCCGGCGGCGCCGCACGCTGCCGGTCGTGGTGCGCAACCTCGACATGAGCGGGGCGGGCATCCCGCAGTCGCCCCCCGCTCTCCTCTACCGGCGCTTCCTGCGCAAGCTGCTGCATCTCGACGTGCCCGCGCACGCGGGGCTGCTCGCCGCGCTCGCGGCCGGGGCGTGGCAGCCCGCGGGCATCGGCTTCGCCCTCACCGCAGGGCTCGCCGTCGCGGCCGTGGTGGCGCTGCTCGGGCAGTTGCGCCGGGCCCGCCGGATGCCGTCGGGCGACGAGGTGATCGCCGAGCTCAACCGGCAACTGGCCGGGTACCGGCCGGAGGTGGCGCTGTACTTCAGTTTCGCGGCCGTGTCCCGGGACTTCATGTACCAGGTCAACATGTGGATCGAGACGCTGGAGCGGCTCGACCGGCGGCCGTTGATCATCCTGCGGGAGCGGGCCTCGTTCCGTTACCTCGGCCGTACGTCGATCCCCGTCGTGTGCGTGCCGAAGGCCGACGACGTGGCGCAGCTGGAGCTGCCCGAGCTGCGGGTCGTCCTCTACCCGGGCAACGCGGGCAAGAACGTGCACATGCTGCGCGTCGCCGAGGCCAAGCACGTCTTCATCGGGCACGGCGACAGCGACAAGCTCGCCAGCAGCAACCGGGTGAGCAAGGTGTACGACGAGATCTGGGTGGCCGGGCGGGCCGGACGCGACCGCTACCAGCGGGTGCGGCACGCCATCAGCGACTCGGCGATCGTCGAGGTGGGCCGCCCGCAGCTGTCGTCGATCAGGCTGCACGCCGACCATGTGCCGGGGCCGCTGCCGACCGTGCTGTACGCGCCGACGTGGGAGGGCTGGAGCGACGACGACTGCCACACGTCCCTGATCCCGATGGGCGTGCCGCTGGTCGAGAAGCTGCTCGCGGAGAACGTGCGGGTCCTCTACAAACCGCATCCCCTCACCGGCAAGCGCTCCCGTGCGGCGGCCGAGGCGGACCGGGCGATCCGGGAACTGCTGCACGCCGACAACGAGCGACGGGACACCCGGGCGGGCCAGGCGGCCGAGACCATGACGGCCGCCGCCGGGCCGCGGCTCGCGGAGATCCAGGCGCGGCTCGGCGAGCTGTCCGGGCGGCTCGCCGGTGACGACGCCCAGCAGACGCGCGAGGCGCGGGTCACCGGCCTGGACGGGGAGGCCGAGTGGCACGAGCTGCGTGCCGAGTGGCACCGGCTCTTCCACGAGAGCCGGGGGCCGGTCCGGCATCAGGTGATCCTCAAGCAACTGCCCACGCTGTACGAGTGTTTCGACCAGGCCGACATCCTCGTCAGCGATGTCTCGTCGGTGGTCGCGGACTTCGTGGCGAGCCTCAAGCCCTACGTCCTGACCAACGCGAACGGCCTGACCGACGAGGCCTTCCGGGCCGCCTACACGACGGCCGGGGGTGCCTACCTCCTCGACCGGGACTGCACCCGGCTGCCGGAGATCCTCGACTCGGTGCGCGTGCCGGGGCACGACCCGATGGCGCCCGAGCGCCGGATTCTGAAGGAGTACGTCCTGGGCCCGGACCGCCCCACCTCGATGGAGCGGTTCAACGCGGCGGTCAACGTCCTGGCCGGCAAGGCCGCGGCCGAACAGGAGGAGCGGCACGCGGACGGGCAGGAGGTGGTCGTCCAGCTCACCGGCTGACCGGGGGACGCCGCCCGTTGTATATCGTGGCGGGCGCACTCGAACGGGCGACTGGCAGGGGGAACGCGGGACATGGGCGCGTCCGGGACGGTCGTGGCGGCCGACGGCACGGGTGGGACGGGGAGCTCGCGGCCGGGCCTGTCCGGCGGGCGCAAGGCGGTCGGTTCGGTGCTGTGGGCCGTGCTGGTGCCCGCCCTGCTGCTGCTCGGTTCCGCGATCGGGCAGTGGATGACCGGGCTCGGGGTGGTCGTCGTCCTGGCGGTGATCGCGGTTGCCGCGTGGGTCATCGGGGGTTCCTGGCACCGGGCCGGGGCGGCGACACTCGTCTCCTTCGGCGGCTTCGCGCTGATGCTGTTCGCCGGGCCCGCCGTGTACGACGGGTACATGAGGACCGTCGGAGAGCCCGTCGACGCCGTGGTGACCCAGGTGGCCGACCGGGACCAGCGGCGCGGGCCGGACATGTTCTGCTCGGTCCGGGAGCTCGGCGGGGACCGCAGGACGTACGAGGTGTCCCAGCGGGAGAACTGCTTCGGGCAGGCCGAGCCCGGCGACCGCGTCGAGATCCGGAAGGACCCGCTCGGGCTGCTCGAACCCCGGCTGCCCGATGGCCCCGACCAGCGGAACACCACGGAGATCACCCTCGCGGTCACCGCCGGACTGACGGTCCTCGTCGCCGCCGGCACCTTCTACGGTGGTCAGCGCCGCAGGGACCGGTAAGTCAGCCGGCCGCCGCCAGGGCCGCCCGCAGGTGCCCGTGGGCCTCCTCCAGCAGGCGCGCCGCCGTCGGGCCGTCGACGTCGGCCAGGATGGTGAGGATCGCGTGCTTCACCTCGCCGTCGGTGGCGGTCAGGGCCCGTTCGATGTCCTCGTCGGGGGCGCCGGTGGCGAGGGCGACGATGCGGTGGGAGCGGGCGCGGAGCTTGTCGTTCGACGCGCGGACGTCGACCATCAGGTTCCCGTAGGTCTTGCCCAGCCGGATCATCGTGATCGTCGAGAGCATGTTGAGGACGAGCTTCTGCGCCGTGCCGGCCTTCAGGCGGGTGGAGCCGGTGAGCAGTTCGGGGCCCACGACGATCTCGACGCCGTGGTCGGCGGCGGCCGCCAGCGGGCTGCCGGGGTTGCAGGCGAGCCCGATGGTGAGGGAGCGGCGGGCGCGGGCGTGTTCGACCGCGCCGATGGCGTACGGGGTGCGGCCGGAGGCGGAGATGCCGACCACCGTGTCGTCGGGGGTGAGGGCGAGGGACTCCAGGTCCGCCCGGGCCAGTTCCCGGGAGTCCTCGGCGCCCTCCACGGAGGTGATCACGGCGTCCCGGCCGCCCGCGATCAGGCCGACGACCCGGGCGGGGTCGGTGTTGAAGGTGGGCGGGCACTCGGAGGCGTCCAGGATGCCCAGCCGGCCCGCCGTGCCCGCGCCCGCGTACACCAGGCGGCCGCCCCGGGCCATCCGCTCCGCGACGGCGTCGATCGCGGCGGCGATCTGCGGGAGCCGGGCCGCGACCGCCCCGGCCACGGTGGCGTCCTCGCCGTTCATCAGCCGGGCGATGTCGAGGGTGGGCAGCCGGTCGATGTCCGCGAGTTCCGGCCGGAAGGCCTCGGTGGTCAGGGACTCCAACTCGGTCCTGAGGTCCCGGGGGCGGGAGGTGGAGGTCATGGACGGCTCTTTCCGTGTCTTTCCGGTGCTGGGCGGGGCGGCTGCCTCAGGAACGGTGCCGGTGGGCCAGCGCCTCGTACGAAGCCGACAGCGCCGGCGCCGCCTTCTCGTACGTCCGCTGCGCCACCCCCACGAACAGGCAGTCCACCACGAGCAGCTGACCGGTCCGGGACGACATCGCCGCCGGACGCAGCTCGCTCTCGCGTGCGGTGGACGTGGTGAGGACGTGGTCGGCGTACTGCGTGACCGGGCCGTTCGGGCGGCCGGTGATCGCCACCGTCGTCGCCCCGCGCTCGAAGGCGACCCGCAGCGGCTCGATGACGTCCCCCGTCGACCCGGAGTGGGTGACGGCGACCGCGACATCGCCCGCGCGCAGTTGCACGGCGTTGGTGACGGCGAGGTGCGGGTCGCTGTGGGCGTGCGCTATCAGCCCTATGCGCAGCAGCTTCTGCGTGAGGTCCTGGGCGACCAGGCCGGACGCCCCCACGCCGTACACATCGGTGCGGCGGGCCGTGGTCAGCGCGGTGACGGCCGCGCCCAGTTGGACGGTGTCGAGTCCGGCGGCGGTGTCGGCGAGGGTCTGCTGCTCGTCGTAGGCGAGCTTGGCGACCACGTCGGCGATCGGGTCGTCCACCGCGATGTCCGTCGTGATGGCCGGGGCGCGGCCCGACTGCTGGTGCGCGGCCAGGCCGGCGAGGGCCAGGCGCAGGTCCCGGTAGCCCGGATAGCCCAGCAGGCGGGCGGTGCGTACGACGGTCGCCTCGCTGGTGCCGGTGAGTTCGGCGAGGCCGGTGACCGTGAGGGCCGCGCAGCCGGCCGGGTCGCCCGCGACGGCCTCGGCGACGCGCTGCATGGAACGCGTCATCGACGGGCCCAGCGTGCGGACCTTGGCCGCCAGGGCGGCCGGGGCGGGTGGGGTGCCGCCCGCCCCCGAGGGCCCGCCGCGTTCGCCGGCGAAAATTTCCTTCACGTCTCGGGTCACGATTGAAAGATATTTTCGGCGCGGCGCCGGGGTCAAGAGTGCGCACAATGGGTGCATGGATCCCATCAGCCCCCTGGAGCAGGCGCTGCACGCCGCGCGCGCCCTTGTGCTGGCCGACCTCGTCGCGGGACGCGTCGCCGAGGCGGACGTCGTGTCCCTGGTCGAGGACTCCGTCACGCAGCGGCGATGGTGGGTCGAGCAGTGGCCCGAAGGCGCGCGGTACGTGGCCGGTCTGGTCGCGCAGGACGTACAGGACTCCCTGCTGGAGCGGTACGGCCGCTGGCCGCTGTGCCCGGTGTGCGGCACCGGCGAGCCGCACGCCCTCGACGTCGAACCGGAGTTGGGGCCCGACCCGCACTGGGTGTGCACCGAGGCGGGTGTGAAGGTCGCCGCGGTGGGATCGCTGAGCGAGGCCATCGGCGGGGCGTCCTCGTGAGGCCCGCGTGACGATCTACATCGACCCGCCGACCTGGCCCGGCCACGGCCGCCTGTGGTCCCACCTCGTCAGCGACGTCTCCTACGACGAGCTGCACGCCTTCGCAGCCCGCCTCGGCGTCCCCCGCCGGGCCTTCGAGCGCGACCACTACGACATCCCCGACCAGCGGTACGCCGACGTGGTGGCCGCCGGGGCCGTGGAGGTCAGCAGCCGCGAGGTGGTGCGGCTGCTGCACGGGGCGGGGCTGCGGCGGCCCAAAGGGCGCTATTCCTCGCGGGATTCGCGCAGCTCGTAGGTCAGGTGCTCGGGGTCCTCGGCGACCTGGGTGAACCCGGCCCGCACGAGCACGTTCCGCGAGGGCGCGTTGTCCCGCTCGACGTTCGCGACCACGGTCCGCACCTCGTCCCGGCCCAGTGCCCAGGACGACAGCGCGCGCAGCGCCTCGGTGGCATAGCCGTGCCCGCGGGCGCCCTCGACCAGGTCGTAGCCGATCTCGACCCGCCCCGCCTCGTCCGGGACGCTGTGGAAGCCCATGGCGCCGAGCGCCCGGCCGTCCGCACGCCCGACCAGCACGTACATGCCCCATTCCGGCCGGTGGACCCCGTCCTCGTACTGCTTGTACACCAGTCCGGCGCCGACCCGGGTGCCCTCCATCGGGCCGCCCTCGATCCACTCGAAGCCGCCGTCGCCGACCGTGGACAGATCGGTGGCCGCCGCCGGCGTGACGCCCTCCAGGGTGAGCCGCTCGGTCCCGATCACCAGGTTGTTGTTCCAGCGCCACCCGGTCACCTGGGCGCGGCCGGCCGGTTCGGCGCGGCCGGTGGCCCACAGCAGGGTCGGCCACGGGGTGGGGCCCGGCTGGACGTGCGGGAAGATCCGGGTGAGCACGAAGTCGCACAGCTCCGGCGCCGGTTCGTACGGCAGGCCCAGCCCCTCGGCCATGTCGTGCGTGTGCAGCAGCACCTCGGCCACGCCCATCGCGGCGAACCCCTCACGGTTCGCGCTGCGGAACGGGTACGGATGGAAGGCCCGTACCTCACGCGGGGTGGTGCGGAGGGCGGCGGCCAGCAGGGCGCCCGTCGCGCCGATCACCCGCACCGCACCCGCATTGTCGGTCCCCTCCTCCAGCGAGAGCTCGAACGGTGTGTACCCGTCCTGCTCCCGCCCCGCCAGCTGCCCCGCGTACGCGATGAGATCCTCGGCGATGTGCACCGCCGTCCTGCGGCAGTCCCACTCCAGCCGCCCGGCCCGTACCCCTTCCCAGTCCCGGTCGGCGACCGCCCTCAGCAGCTCCACGCACTCGGCGACGGCCTGCTCCACCTGTTCCGCTCCCGTTGTCCCCATGGTGGGCAGGCTACGAGGCGTCGTGGGACGGGAGCGACAGCATTTCCAGCTCGGCGGTCAGGTTGTGGCGGGCCGTCGCCTCCCACTTCGCCGCCGCGTACGGCGTCCTGAACAACCTCGGCAGGTCCAGGAGTTGGCGCAGGATCGCGGTGCGCCCCTCGCGGAAGGCGTCGTTCGGGACGAAGTGGTACTCCTCGCGGACGGCCGTCGTGTACGCGGCGTACGCCGACGGGGACGAGGCGAGGATCGCGAGGTCGGCGTCGCACAGGACCTGGCCGTCGGGGTCGTCGTCGGCGGGGTCGTGGGTGACGGTGAGGCGGACCAGGCGGGCCGCTTCGGCGGTCTTCGCCTCGGGAACGCCGGCTTCGGCGAGGGCCCGCTCGGCGAGGCGCGCCGAGCGCTCCTCGTTCTCGGAGCGGTCGGGCAGGTAGACCGCGTCGTGGAACCACGCGGCCAGCCGGACCACGTCCGGGTCGTGCGCGTACCGCTCCAGTTCGTCGACGCGGTCGAGGACCGCCGTGAGGTGCTCGACCGTGTGGTAACGGCGCTGGGGCTCCTGCCAGCGGCTGAGCAGGTTGCCTGCGTACGGCGCGGGGTCGGGGCCGCCGGCCGGGCCCCGGGCCGCTTCCAGGGTGCGGGCGAAGCGGGTGCGCAGGGAGTCGAGATCGGCCATGGGGGCATTCTCCCGCTGAGAGCCTTGTGGGATCTAGCGTGGTGGGCATGACGACTCCTGCTGATGTGCATGACGTACGGGACCCCGAGCAGCCCGGGCGGCTGCTGACGATCGAGCGTGACGCGCTGATCCCGCTGCTGCGGGGCCGGGCCGGGGAGGACTTCGCGCGGCCCGTCGCCGCGTGTCCGGGCTGGACGGTGCGGGACGTGCTCGCGCACTGCTCGGCCGCGCTGACACGGGTGGCGGAGGGCAGGTTCGAGAAGGGCGTGTTCTCGCCCGAGTCCAACGACCGGGACATCGCGGAGCGGGCCGGCTGGACCGACGCGCAGGTCGTCGACGAGCTGGAGCGGGGCATGGGCGCGGCCGGGCCCGTGATCGCCGGGGCCGGCGGGAAGCTGGACATTCTCGCCCTGGGGGAGTGGGTGCACGCCGGGGACGTCCGCGAGACCTTCGGGGAGCCCGGGGCGTACGGCGGGGCCGGGCTGCCGGACGCGCTCGCGCTGCTCGCCAGGATCACCCGCGAGCGGGGGCACGTACCGCTGCACGCCGACCTCGACGACCTGGACGAGCCGCTGCGGCTGGGGGAGAGCGGCGGGGAGCGGCCCCCGGGCCGTTTCATCGGGGACGGGCCGACGCTCGTACGGCTGTACACGGGGCGGCCGCTGGACGGGGTGCCGGCGTTCGAGCTGGCCGGGGTGGAGGCGAAGGAGCTGAACATCTTCGGCTGAGGCGTGGTTCCGGGGCACGGGCTCGGGGGCCGGGGGCTTGGGATCCGGCGGGAGTGGGCAGCGTAGTCTTGATTGGACTAGACCTGTCGCACCCGCCAGGCGTCCGAACGCCGACGCCACGCCGACGAAGGGGCCCCATGAGCAAGCGTGCAGTCCTGGAGGTGATCGCGCTCGGCGTCGAGGACGCGGTCGCCGCCCAGGCGGGAGGCGCGGACCGCCTCGAGCTGGTCACCGACATGGCGGCCGACGGGCTCACTCCGTCGGCCGCCACCGTTGCCGGGATCCGCCGGGCGGTCGACATCCCGCTGCGGGTGATGCTGCGGCCGGCCGGGGGCTTTGCGGCCGGGGACGTGGACCGGCTGGTGGGGATGGCGGGCGAGCTGCGGGAGGCCGGGGCCGAGGAGTTCGTGCTGGGGTTCCTCGAGGCGGGCGGTGTGGTCGATCTGGCGGCTGTGGAACGGGTCGTGGGGGTGCTGGACGGTTGCCCCTGGACGTTCCATCGCGCGATCGACCGGGCCGCGGACCGGGACGCCCTGCGCAAGCAGTTGGACGGGATGCCCGGGCTGGACACGTACCTGACGGCCGGGTCGGCGGACGGGGTCGATGACGGGTTGCCCGTGCTGCTCGCGGAGGCGGGGCGGGCGGGGGAGCCGGGGTATGAGCAGAGGCTGCTGGTCGGGGGTGGGCTGCGGCTCGATCATGTGCCGGTGCTGTTGGAGGCCGGGGTCGGCGGGTTTCACATCGGTGGGGCGGCTCGGCCGCGGGGGTGGGACGAGCCGGTGTCTGCCGAGGCTGTCGCGGAGTGGCGGGCTGCGGTGGACGGGTTCTGAGGGGTGCTCGGCGTGGGGCTGGGGCCGGGTGGGTCCGCAACCCGGCGGAGCGGGATGCCGCTGCGGGCATGCGTGCCGCCCCCAGCGGCACGCATGCCCGCAGCCAGGCGCGGTGCGCAGGCCCGCCGCTCAGGCGAGCAGTTGTGTCGGCAGTGGGGCCGTATGGGTCACCGTCAGGCCTGACACCGCCCTTGTCAGTGCCACGTACAGGCGTCGCAGGCCCGTCCGTTCGTCCGGTTCGCCGTCGACCACCGCCTGGGGTTCGTCCAGGACGACGTAGTCGTACTCCAGGCCCTTGGCGAGTGACGCGGGGACCAGGGTCAGGCGGGTGTCCTGGGTGGTCTCCTCGCCGGGGCCCAGATACGGGATGCCGGCCTCCGCCAGGGCCCCGGCCAGCTCGGGCACGCGGGCGTCCGCCGCGATGAGGCCCGTGGAACCCTCGTTGCGCAGCAGCTCGCGGCAGGCCCCGACCACGTCCTTCGTGCCGGAGACCGGCCGGACCTCGAAGTGGCCCGGGTTCTCGCGGATGGAGACCACCGGCGTGAGGCCCGGGGCGATGTACGGGAGCAGCCGGGAGGCGTAGGTGATGACGTCCGTCGGGACGCGGAAACCGGCCGTCAGCTCCTCCACCAGCGCGTCCGGCTTGCCCAGGTGGGTCAGCGCCTCCTGCCAGCCGCGGGTCGCCCACGGCGTGGTGCCCTGCGCCAGGTCGCCGAGGACGGTCGCGCTGCCGGTCGTGCAGCGGCGCCCGACCGCCCGGTACTGCATGGGGGAGAGGTCCTGCGCCTCGTCGAGGACGACGTGCCCGAGGGAGTGCGTGCGCTGGATCAGGTCGGTGGCCTCGTCGATCAGGACGGCGTCCGCGGGTGACCACTTGGCCGACTTCACACTGCGCGCCGGCTTCGCCCGGAGGATCGCCTTCTGCTCGTCCTCGTCGAGGATCCCCTCGGCGTGCACGGCCAGGAATTCCGGGTCCGACAGCAGGCGGAGCACGAGTTTCGCCGGGTCGACCGCCGGCCAGACCGCCTTGACCGCCGCCTTGACCGCGCTGTTGCGGGCCACCGCGTCCTGCACCCGGTCGTCCGGCGCCTCACCCGAGCGTTCCATCTGCACCAGCACCGCGTGCGCGATGCGCTGCGGCAGGGCCTCGCGGGCAGCGCCGTAGCGGATGTCGCGGTCGAGCAACTCGCGGACGAGCTCCTCCAGTTCGTACGCCGGGACCCGCCAGCGGCGGGAGCCGCGCACGACCACGACCGGCTCGGTGGGCATCGTGACGTGTGCGTAGAGGGCCCGGCGCAGCACCTGCGCCAGCCGGGCGTCGCCCTTGACGACGGCGGCGCGCGCGTCGTCGGTGCCCTTGATCTCGACGTGCGCGACGAGGTCGTCGACGGTGGCCTGCTGGACGGTCAACTCGCCCAGCGCGGGCAGGACCTGCTCGATGTAGTGCAGGAAGGACCGGTTCGGCCCGATGACCAGCGTGCCGGTGCGGGCGAGCCGCTCGCGGTGGGCGTAGAGGAGGTAGGCGACCCGGTGCAGGCCGACGGCGGTCTTCCCGGTGCCGGGGCCCCCTTGCACGCACACCGTGCCGGAGAGGCCGGAGCGGACGATCTCGTCCTGCTCCGGCTGGATCGTCGCGACGATGTCCCGCATCGGGCCGACACGCGGCCGCTCGATCTCCTGCTGGAGCAGCTTGCTGGTCCGGGCCGCCTCGGACGGGTCCGACAGGTGCTCGTCCTCGTACGCCGTGATGTCGCCGCGGGTGTAACCGAAGCGGCGGCGCAGCGCGACATCGAGCGGGTCCTTCTTGGAGGCCCGGTAGAACGGCTGCGACACCGGCGCGCGCCAGTCGATGACCATCGGGTCGCCGTCGTGATCGTGCACATGCCGCCGCCCGATGTAGAAGCGCTCCCCCTGCGCCCCCTCGGCCTGTTCACTCCCGGGGGCGTGCAGGTAGTCGAGCCGGCCGAAGAACAGCGGGGTGTCGCTGAGGTCGGCCAGGGCCTTGACGCGCTCCTCGATCTGGCGGGCCAGCACCTCGGCGTTGACCCAGTTCGCGGTGACGTCGCTGATGTCGAGGGCCTCGACGTCCTCACGCATGGCGCGCAGGGCGGAACGGGACGCGGAGAGGTGGGAGCGCTCACGCGAGAGCGGGTCGTCGACGGGCGTGGACAAGGGGGTGCCTCCGGAGGGACCGGCTGAAGAGTGGGCGGTGAGATGCCGGCCGGTTTCCGTCCGGTCGGCGGCGCTCCTCTGGGGAGGCGGGCAAGAGCGGAGATCTTAGAGGAGCGGGTGCGGCGGCCGCCAACGATTTTCTCGCCGCCTCGCCGCCTCGCCGCCCGGGCCCCTTCATCCCCTAGGGGACGAGCCCCTCCTCTCTGAGGGGCACAGATCGGCCCAGGGGCGTACACGGGCCGTCGTCAGGTTCGGTCCCGAGACCGACGCGGGCTTTACGGACGAAAACGCACCATGGAGACATGAGCGCAGCAACCATCCACCCCGCCCCGGCGCCGGGCCGCCCGCCCGGCGCCACCGCCGTGGCAGGCAGTCACCGCCACCGTCTCGGCGATGCCCTGCGCGCCGTCAAGGTCTTCGCGGGCGCCGCCTTCGACGTGGTCGTCCTCGGTCAGTACGGAGAGGAAGTCGGCGTGGTCCGCCACAAGTGAGCGGACCGGCCCCCGCCGAGCGCCGTCAGCTCTCCGCCAGCAGCTCGTCCGCGTCCATGATCCGGTACGCGTAGCCCTGCTCCGCCAGGAAGCGTTGCCGGTGTGCGGCGAAGTCCTGGTCGATGGTGTCCCGGGCGACCACCGAGTAGAAGTGCGCCTGGTGGCCGTCCGACTTGGGGCGCAGAACCCGGCCGAGGCGCTGGGCCTCCTCCTGCCGGGAGCCGAAGGTGCCCGAGACCTGGATCGCGACCGTCGCCTCCGGGAGGTCGATCGAGAAGTTCGCGACCTTGGACACGACGAGCACGCTGATCTCGCCCTCCCGGAAGGCGTCGAAGAGCTTCTCCCGCTGCGCGTTCGACGTCTCGCCCTTGATGACGGGCGCCCCGAGGTGCTCGCCCAGTTCGTCGAGCTGGTCGATGTACTGGCCGATGACGAGGATCTGCTGCCCGGCGAAGCGGCGGACGATCGCCTCCGTGACCTTCCGTTTGGTCGCGGTCGTCGCACAGAAGCGGTACTTCTCCTCCGTCTCGGCCGTGGCGTACGCGAGCCGCTCGGAGTCGGTGAGATTGACCCGGACCTCCACGCAGTCGGCGGGCGCGATGTAGCCCTGCGCCTCGATCTCCTTCCACGGCGCGTCGAACCGCTTGGGACCGATCAGGGAGAACACGTCCGACTCCCGGCCGTCCTCACGCACCAGGGTGGCGGTCAGGCCGAGCCGCCGCCGCGCCTGGAGGTCGGCGGTGAACTTGAAGACCGGAGCGGGCAGCAGGTGCACCTCGTCGTAGACGATCAGCCCCCAGTCCCGCGAGTCGAACAGCTCCAGGTGCGGGTAGACGCCCTTCCGCCGGGTCGTCAGCACCTGGTACGTGGCGATCGTGACGGGCCGGATCTCCTTCTTCGTCCCGCTGTACTCGCCGATCTCGTCCTCGGTGAGCGACGTCCGCTTCACCAGCTCGTGCTTCCACTGCCGGGCGGAGACCGTGTTCGTGACCAGGATCAGCGTCGTGGACTTGGCCTGCGCCATCGACCCGGCGCCGACCAGGGTCTTTCCGGCGCCGCAGGGCAGGACGACGACGCCCGAGCCGCCGTGCCAGAAGTTCTCGACGGCCTGCTTCTGGTACGGCCGCAGCGCCCAGCCGTCCTCGGCCAGCTCGATCTCGTGCGCCTCGCCGTCGACGTACCCGGCGAGGTCCTCGGCCGGCCAGCCCAGCTTGAGCAGCGTCTGCTTGATCTGCCCGCGCTCGGAGGGGTGCACGGCGACCGTGTCCGGGTCGATGCGGGCGCCGACCAGGGGCGCGACCCGCTTCGACCGCAGGATCTCCTCCAGCACCGGGCGGTCGGTGGTGGTCAGGACCAGCCCGTGCGCCGGATGCTTGGACAGGGTGAGACGGCCGTAGCGGTCCATCGTCTCGGCGATGTCCACCAGCAGCGCGTGCGGCACCGGGTAGCGGCTGTACTGCACGAGCGCGTCCACGACCTGCTCGGCGTCATGGCCCGCCGCGCGGGCGTTCCACAGGCCCAGCGGGGTCAGACGGTAGGTGTGGATGTGCTCCGGTGCCCGTTCCAGTTCCGCGAACGGGGCGATGGACCGGCGGCAGTCGTCGGCCTGCTCGTGGTCGACTTCCAGGAGCAGGGTCTTGTCGGACTGGACGATCAGCGGACCATTCACGCGCGGCACCCTTTCTGTGGCCGGACGGCTCGGACGGCTCGACAGTGCGACGCCTCGGCCAAACGTCCAGTGTGCCTGATCGACCGCGTCAGGTGGTGTGATCTGCGCGTCCGGTCGTACTGAATGCCTATTCATCCCAACGTGTGGTGTGAATTCAGTTTTTCCATCGCGGCCCCGAAGAATGGCGAAGGTGCAGAACCCGACGACCACCACACTCGGATACGCCCTGTTCGCCACCCGCTGGCTCCAGGCCCCGCTGTACTTCGGGCTGGTGGCCGCCCAGGGCGTCTACGTCTACAAGTTCTTCAAGGAGCTGTGGACCTTAATCCTCATGTGCGTGAGCGGGCACGCCACCGAGACGTACGTGATGCTCGCGGTGCTCAAGCTGGTCGACGTCGTCATGATCGCCAACCTGCTGATCATGGTGATCGTCGGCGGCTACGAGACGTTCGTCTCGCGCATCGGCCTCCAGGGCCACCGTGACCAGCCCGAATGGCTCTCACACGTCAACTCCAACGTGCTGAAGGTCAAGCTCGCCACGGCGATCGTGGGCATCTCCTCCGTGCACCTGCTCCAGATGTTCGTGGACGTCCACCACACGTCGCGGCACGCCCTGCTGTGGGGGACGGTGATCCACATGGCGTTCATCGCCTCGGCGGCGATCCTCGCCTACATGTCGGGCCCGATGGTCGCCCACACGGACCGCGGACACGCCGACCGCCCACCGACCGCACCTGCGCAGGCGCACCACCACGAAAGCCGGCCGCAGACGAAGGAGCCCGAGACGGCCCCGGCGGCTGCCGCGGTCGTCTCGCCGCGGCCCGACCCGGACGCCGACGCCGAGGCCCGGATCCGTGCCGCCGGCTTCCCGGCGCGCAAGGTGCTGGAGGACTTCGACCAGCAACACCCCCGGGACTTCGACCGGGAGGCCGTGGCCCGGCTCGGGAAGGCGGACTTCGTCACCGCCCGGCGCAACGTGGTCTTCGTCGGTCCGCCCGGCACCGGCAAGACTCATCTGGCCGTCGCCCTGGGCGTCCGCGCCTGCCAGGCCGGGCACCGGGTGCTGTTCGCGACCGCCGCCGAGTGGATCGCCCGGCTCGCAGACGCCCGGGCCGCCGGCCGGCTCGACGCGGAACTGACCGCTCTCGACGATCACCCCCTCCTGATCGTCGACGAGGTCGGCTACACGCCCTTCGACGCGGCCGCCGCGGGCCTGTTCTTCCAGCTCGTCGCGCACCGCTACGAACGGGCCTCGCTGATCGTGACCAGCGACCGCCCGCTCGGCCGCTGGGACGAGGTCCTCGGTCCGTCCGCCCCGGCGATGACGGACCGCCTCGCCCATCACGCCGAGATCGTGCGGCTGGACGGCGACAGCTACCGGACGCGCCGCGCTACATCAGCGTGGGCAGACTGACGTTCTGGACCAGCGGGCCTTCGATGGAGACCCCCTCGGTGACCAGCGGTTCCGCACCGGCGGCCGGCAGGGGCAGCGGCAGCGCGGGGGCCGCGGCGGCGGAGGGCGCGAGCACCCCCACGAGCGCGACGGCACAGAGAGCGACGGCGGGCAGGTTCTCACGCATGAGGACGGCAGGGCCTTTCACGGGCTGAGAGACGGGGGACACCGCACCGCGGGCCGGCCCGGGGACGCCTGGGCCGGCCCTAGGGGTGCGCGGGAGCGGATCAGATCTGCGGTGTCTCGAGGACGAGGCCGGCGACATCGATGCTCACCGCGGAGGCCGGGGTGGCCAGGCCTCCGAACGTCATCAGAGCCGCGGTGGCCAGGACGGCGGCGACTCGGCGGACAGCGCGCATGTGGGGGACTTCCTTTCGGCGAAGCTCACAGGACACCCGGTGGCTGCCCCCACGCGCACGACGTGATGCGGCACGCCCGGGAAGGTCGCCCGAGCGTGGGAATTCCCCGGCGTGGCGTGCATGAACGCCCGCCCGCACCCGAACGGGTGACACGGGCCGCGAGGGGCCGTCAGCCCGCGTCGTCGGCGAGCTCCGCGACCCCGGTGATCCGGTGCAGCGGATACGTGCGGACCTCGTCCGCGGTGTGGTCGTACGCCGTGACGAAGCCGCCCTCGACGCGGACGGGGGCGATGACCCGCTGGCTGGCGGCCCCCTCGGCGTTGACGTAGCCGATCCACAGCGCCTCGCCGGTCAGGACGGCGGCCTGCATGGTGGCGAGGGTCTCGGCGGCGCCGGTGCGGGGCAGCTCGCCGTCGACCGCCGGAGCCGCACCGGGCTTGCGCGGGGTGGTGGAGGCGAGGTCGCCGGCCCGGATGGCGCGCAGCGCGGCCGCGAGGAGGGTGTCGTCGGGGACCGGCGGGCCGTCCGGGACCGGCTCGGGAGCGGTGCGGGGCGGGGTGCGGTGGGCCAGGGCGCGGGTGATCAGCACATCGCCCTCGGCGGACTCGGCGGCCGGCGCGAACCCCATCACCCGCAGGCCCTCCAGCAGCCCCGACGGGTCGGCCTGCGCGGCCAGCACGGTGGGGGCCAGCCGGCGCAGCCCGAGCCCGGTGGCCCGCTTGTCGGCGAGGATCTCGTTGAGCACCGCGTCGTCGTCGCAGCGGACGTACGCCGACGCCGCGCCGACGCGCAGGTGCCCGTGCCGGCGGGCCACGTCGTCGATCAGGTACGTGAGCGGCTGCGGCACCGGCGTACGGGAGTGCGCGGCGAGGAAGGCGTGCAGGTCGGAGGCGGCCTGCCCGGCGTCCAGAGCCCGCCGCACCGAGCCGGGCGTGAACCGGTAGACGGTGGCCCCGCCCTTGGACTCGACGTCCGCCAGCACGCCCAGCATGTCCGCGAGGGGCCGCCGCAGGGGCCCGGGCGCCACCGCCGTCAGGTCGGCCTGGAGCAGCACGTGGTCCAGCGGCTCGGGCAGCAGCGGCGCGAGCAGCCGGGCCGCGGCGGCTGACGCGACGGCCTGTTCGGCGGCGGAGAGGGGAGCGAGCGGGGCGGGGCGGTGATGGTGGTGGACGGGCAGCTTGTCGCCCGGGCCGGAGGGTTCTGCTTCCGGGCCCGGGGCGGGAGCCGCGGGCGCGCCCAGCAGTACCCGGCCCTGGGCGGACAGCGCGCCCCGGCCCGTGACGCCCAGCAGCTCCGCCTCGGACAGGGCCCACTCGGCGAGCCGGCCGCGCAGATCGTCCTCGCGCCGGTCGCCGCGCAGAGGCCGCTCCCAGCGCAGCCGGGCCAGCACCGACCCGGCGGCCGGAGCGGCGCCCTCCGGCAGCCCGGCCAGCAGCGCCAGCAGCCGGTGCCGTACCTCGGGCGCGGCCGAGCGGTCCAGGCCCGGCCCGAGCGCCGACAACGTACGGTCCTTCGCGTCGCGCCCGCCCACCAGACCGGCCGTCCGGGTCGCCGCCAGCCACGCCGTTACCAGCCGCGACCAGCGCTCGGCGGCGGGCAGCTCGCGCCACTCGTCGTACGCCGGGGTCGCCGCGTACCGCTCGTCGGCCTCGCCGTCCGAGGCGATCAGGCCCGCCGCGTACGCCAGTTCCACCCAGAACGCGGCCACCGGCTCCGGCACGTCGAGCGCGACCGCGGTCCGTTTCAGGTCCCGCACGCTCAGCCCGCCGGCCCGCAGCACCGCGGGCCCGCCCTCGTCCCAGTCCTTCAGCAGCTCCTCGACGGTCGCGAGCGCGGTGTACGCCTGCCCGGCGGCGGTACTGTCCACAACCTGTGGACGGTGAACGGCGGCCGCCTCCACGACCGGCGGCACGGGCTCGGGTGTCCGGTGCGCCAGCCCCCGCCGCAGATGCAGGGCGACCTCGCGCGGCAGGACGACCGTCCCGGGCGCCGTCGGCAGCAGCAGCCCCCGGTCCAGCAGCCAGCGCAGCCGGGGCGCCGGATCGGCCGTGACCTGCCCGTACGGCGGCCCCCACACCAGGCGTTCCAGCACCTCGAGCGAGTCGGCCGGGGCGTCGGCGAGCAGCGCGGCCATCCCGGCCCGGTCCGTGAACAGCCCGGCCAGGGCGGTCACCGCGGAGACCGAGTCGTGCGTCGAGGCCAGCCCGGCGGCCGTGACGATCTCCTGGATCCGTCCCGGGGACATCCCGGCGGTGGCCTCCTGCACCGACGGGCCGAGCCCCGTCGGCGACGGGTGCTGCGGCGAGGGGGCCAGCAGCTCACGCGCCGTGCGCACCAGCCGCAGCCGGTCGTCGTCGCCCCACACCAACGCCTGCTCGCGCAGGACGTCCACGGCGTGCGGCAGGGCCTGGACGACGGCCGGGTCGGCGTCGTCCCCGGCCATGAGCCCGAGCAGTTCGCCGTACGCCGCCGGGTCCGCCGCCACGGCCAGCGCCTCCGCCGTCTGCAGCGCGAACCGGTCCAGCCGCTCCAGGGCCCGCACGACCGAGGCACGGGTGCCCGCGCGGGTCGCGAGCTGGGTGAGGTCGGTGGGGACGGGCGTGATGAGATCCGGGCGGCTGCGCAGGAGCGCGCCCAGCGCGGCATCGCCCCGCGCGCGGAGCGCTTCCGCGAGGGAGCGGGGGGCCGGGGGCCTGTCCTCGGTGCTCATCCGGTCCACGGTAGCGGGTCGCCCGCGGCGGGCGGGCCGACTGTGCGCGGCCTCGCCCCCCGAACGCGGGACGGGCTTTTGGCCGCCCGGCAGGTCCTCGCGGTACCGTCGTCCGACGGCGTCACGCAACGCACCCGCCCCGGAGGGGACTTCGTGGGGATTGAGAGCGACCAGGTCGTTTACGAGTATCTGAGCCGCGTCGGCGACGTGGCCCAGCAGCGGCAGTTGTCGTCGGCCACCCGTATGCGCCTGGTCGCGGACCTGCGCAACGAGATCGACAAGCGCCGCGCGAAGGCCACCGTCGACTCGCCCGCCGCCGTCCGCCGCATCCTGTCCCGTCTGGGCAGCCCCGACGACGTCGTGACCGCGGCGGCGGGCGGCACGACCGGTGAGCCGTCCAGCGCCGCTGCCGCCCCCGCCTCCGTGCCCGTACAGCGCGAGGCCGAGCCGGAGCAGCGGGCGAAGAGCGTCATGCGGCGCGTCGTACCGCGTCCCCGCCCCGCGCGGCCCGCCGAGGAGCCGCGCCCCGCGTCCTTGGACGGTCCGGCCCCGCCGCATCTGGCCGCCGGGCACGAGCTCGGCGACACCGCGGTCCAGCCGGACTGGTGGCGGGTGGACAGCAGCCCCTTCGGCGTGGGCGACGAGGTGCCGGGATTCGTGGGCGGCGTGGAGCTGCCGGACCTCCTGAGGCCCCCGGCGCAGCGGAAGGCGGAGAAGGAGCAGCCGGCGGCCGAGGAGACGGAGCCGGTCGCCGAGGCGGCCGAGGTGGCCGAGGTGGCCGGGAAGGGGAGCCGCCGCCGTCTCCCGCGCCTGCCGGCCGCGAGCTGGAGCAACCCGCTCCTCCTGATCGCCGCCGGGCTCCTCGTCGCCGGCGCCGTGCTCGGCAACTGGTTCGTCCTCCTGGTGGGCTGGCTCATCGCCTACGCCTCCCGTCGCCTGACCCAGGCCGAGACGAAGTGGGCCGTCGTGATCCTGCCGAGCCTCTCCGTGGCGGGTGGCCTGGTGTGGTTGTGGGGCCGGATGAACGGCCGCTGGGGCACCCCGATCGCCGAGGGCCAGATGAACGCCGCGGTGGCGGAGACCTGGCCGTGGGTGGTCAGGGGCGCGGCGGTGGCGTCGGCGCTGTTCCTGGTGTGGCGTTCACAGCGCTCGCGCTAGCCGGTGACAGGCGGACGTCTGCCGTTCACACCGCCTGGGGAGAATGGCCCGTATGGCACTCACCGTCGGCTTCGACCTCGACATGACCCTCATCGACTCCCGGCCCGGCATCCGCGCCTGCTACCAGGCGCTGTCCGAGCGGACGGGGACGTACATCGACGCCGACCTGGCGGTGACGCGGCTCGGGCCGCCGCTCGCGGAGGAACTGATCAACTGGTTCCCGGCCGGGAAGATCCAGGTCATGGCGGACCTGTACCGGGAGATGTACCCGTCGATCGCCATCGCCGCGACCCCGGCGATGACCGGCGCCCGGGAGGCCATCGCGGCCGTGCGGGAGGCCGGTGGACGCGCGATAGTGGTCACCGCCAAGTACGAGCCCAACGCCAAGCTGCACCTCGCCCACCTCGGCATCGAGCCCGACGCCGTCATCGGCGACCTGTGGGCCGAGCAGAAGGCGGAGGCCCTGCGCGAGCACGACGCGGGCGTGTACGTCGGCGACCACGTCGGGGACGTCCGCGGCGCCCGGGCCGCCGGGGCGCTCTCGGTCGCGGTGGCCACCGGCCCGTGCCCCGAGGAGGAACTGCGCGCCGCGGGTGCGGACGTCGTCCTCACCGATCTGACCGAATTCCCGCGGTGGCTTTCGGACTACCGTCCCGCGCGCGCCTGACGCCGGCCCGCTGCCACGGAACGCAGCACTCCCGCACCGGCCATCAGGAATCCGACCGCCATGAGCATGCTCAATCCGAACATGTACGTCGGAAAGGGCGTCGTTCCGAGCAACAGTGGGGCGACCGTGACCAGTGTGGCCAGGGCGCCGATGAAGAAGACGAGGGCTCCGGCACGGACCAGGCGGTCACCGGGAGCGGCGGAATTCGTTTGGGTTTTGTCACGCACCCGACCAGGGTAGTTCCCAGCGCGAAGGAACAACCGGGTGACGTCTTGTCACCGGCCGCAAGAGCATTAGCCTTGGTACCTGGCGGGTCGTACGACCCGCCCGAGTGCTATCAAGAGCCGTTTCCAGAAGCAGTTTTCCGACGAGTACGAGGACGAGGACAGACGTGCCTACCGGCAAGGTCAAGTGGTTCAACAGCGAGAAGGGCTTCGGCTTTCTCTCCCGCGACGACGGCGGTGACGTCTTCGTCCATTCCTCGGTCCTCCCCGCCGGAGTCGAGATGCTCAAGCCGGGTCAGCGCGTCGAGTTCGGCGTCGTCGCCGGACAGCGCGGCGACCAGGCGCTGTCCCTGACGATCCTGGACCCGACCCCGTCGGTCGCCGCCGCGACCCGCAAGAAGCCGGACGAGCTGGCCTCCATCGTCCAGGACCTGACGACTCTCCTGGAGAACATCACGCCGATGCTGGAGCGGGGCCGCTACCCCGAGAAGACCGCCGGCAAGAAGATCGCCGGCCTGCTGCGCGCGGTCGCCGACCAGCTGGACGTCTGAGCCTCAGGGGAACCGCAGCGCGTCCGGGCCGAGGGGCGGTACGAGCCCCTCGGCAGCCGCGCGCGTCAGCAGCCCCCGCACGGCCGCGTAGCCGTCCTCGCCGAGGCCGGCGGTGAACTCGTTGACGTACAGCCCGATGTGCTGGTCGGCGACGGCCGGGTCCATCTCCTGGGCGTGCTCCATGACGTACGGCCGGGACACCTCGGGGTCGTCCCAGGCGGCGCGCACGGACGTCCGGATGGAGTCGGCGAGCAGCCGGAGCTTCTGCTCGCCCAGCGACCGCTTGGCGATGATCGCGCCCAGCGGGATCGGCAGCCCGGTGGTGTTCTCCCAGTGCTCGCCCATGTCGGCGAGCTTGTGCAGCCCGTAGTCGCGGTAGGTGAAGCGCGCCTCGTGGATCACGAGCCCGGCGTCGACCTTGCCGTCCCGCACGGCCGGCATGATCTCGTGGAACGGCATGACGACGATCTCGCCCACCCCGTCGGCCACGGTGTCCGCGGCCCACAGCCGGAACAGCAGATAGGCGGTCGACTTCTCGCTCGGCACGGCGACGGTCCGGCCCGCGAGGTCGGTGCCCGCCTCCCGCGTGAGAACCAGCGGCCCGCAGCCCCGCCCCAGCGCGCCCCCGCAGGGCAGCAGGGCGTAGTCGTCGAGGACGTAGGGCAGCACGGCGTACGACACCTTCAGCACGTCGAACTCGCCGCGTTCGGCCATGCCGTTGGTGATGTCGATGTCGGCGAACGTCACGTCGAGGGCGGGGGCGCCGGGGACGCGGTCGTGGGCGAGGGCGTCGAAGACGAAGGTGTCGTTCGGGCAGGGCGAGTAGGCGATCTGCAGCTGCTCAACTGTCATGCCGGTTCCAACTCTCCAGTACGGGCGTGAGCTTCCCGAACCCCTCGGTCAAGGCTGCCAGAGCGTCCGGGACGCGCCAGGCGGCGCGGTCACGCGGCCCGACGGGATTGGAGATCGCCCGGATCTCCAGCACGGGCACCCCGTGCGCGGCGGCTGCCTCGGCGACGCCGAAGCCCTCCATGGCCTCGGCGAGGGCCGTGGGGTGCCGGTCCCGCAGTGCGGCGGCCCGGGCGGCCGTCCCGGTGACGGTCGACACGGTGAGAACGGCCCCGGTCCGGGCGCCGGTGGCGTCGGCGACCCGCGGTACGAGATCCGCGGGCGGCCGGTGCCTGACGGTCCCGAACCCGAGCTCGGTGACCGGCACGAACCCGTCCTCGGTCTCGGCCCCCAGATCGGCCGCGACGATCTCGTCGGCGACGACGAGCGACCCCACAGCCGCCTCGGGCTGGAACCCGCCCCCGATCCCGGCGGAGACGACGAGGCCGTAGGGCTCGCCCCTCAGGGCGGCGGCGGTGAGGGCGGTGGCGGTGCAGGCAGCCGCGAGAGCGGGCCCCACACCGACGGCGATCACCTCGATGCCGGTACCACCGGGGAAGGCCCCGGCCACCGCGTCCCGCTCCACGGGAACGGCGGTGGCGACCAGCACCCGGTCAAGCTCAGCGGCAGCGATCAGGCATCCTTCTTGAGCTTGAAGTTCCACAGGCCGGACGCGTCCTTGTCGCCCTCCTTGATGGAGACCAGCGTCGAGTCGCCCTGCGCGCCGTACTGGGCGTTGAAGAACACGCTGCCCGGGATCGTGCGGTAGGTCTTCGTGCTGGAGTCGGTCAGCGGCTGACCGTTCATCAGGATCGTCCAGCCCTTGTCGGCGATCTCGGGGTCCACACCGAAGCGCACGGTGGCGTCGGGGTCGACGGAGATGCTCTTGATGCCCTTGTCCTTCAGGCACCCGGCGAGATCGGACTGCTTCAGGGCATCGCCCTCGCCGCCACAGGTGGCCTCGGAGTTCACCGAGTCGCTGCCCACGGTGACCGTGGCCATCGGCGTCGGCTTGTCACAGGCCGACAGGACGAGCAGTCCGGCGGATACGACGCCGGCGACGGCGACGGCGCGGCGGCGTCGCACAACGGATTGCAACGTGTTCATGGGCGAAGGCTATCGGGCCCGCGGGTTGCACCGCCCACGCGGGGTACGGCTCCCTCGGAGATCCATCAGAAGGGCCCTACGCGACGCGCGCCCGCCCCGTGCCCCCGCGCCGCGCCGAGCCGAGCAGCCCCCGTACGGTCGTCAGCCACCCGGCGCCGACGATCGCGGCGCCCACCGCCAGCCCGGCCGTGCCGTTGAGCGGCATCGCGATGCCCACCGCCCCGCCCAGCACCCAGGACATCTGGAGCAGCGTCTCGGAGCGGGCGAACGCCGACGTACGGACGAGTTCCGGCACGTCCCGCTGGATCAGCGCGTCCAGGGACAGCTTGGCCAGGGCCTGGGCGAACCCGGCGATCGCGGCCAGACCGGCCACCAGGACCGCGCTGAAGAACACCGCGGCCGTGATCGCCGCGCCCGCCACGCCCGCCACGACCGTCACGATGATGATCTCCGGCGCCCGGGAGCGCAGCCACGCCCCCACAGCCGTACCGAGCGCGTTGCCCACGCCCGCCGAGACGCCCACTATCCCCAGCGACACCGCGGCGCTCTGGCCGGAGATCGGGTGCTCCCGCAGCAGGAACGCCAGGAAGAAGATCAGGAACCCGGTCAGGCAGCGGATGGCGGCGTTGGCGGCCAGGGCGTGGGTGACGGCCGGGCCGACCGTGCGCAGCCCGGGACGCTTGACCGGCTGCCGGTGCGGCCCGTGCAGGTGCTGCTCGTCCGCCGCCAGCAGGGCGCGGTCCTCGCCCTTGGCGGAGTCGACCTTCGGCGGCAGTGTGAACGACAGGATCGTCCCCGCCACGAACAGCACGAAGGCGCCGAAGAGGGGCCAGCGCGGCCCGATCTGCTGGAGCCCTGCGCCGATGGGCGCGGCGATGCCGGTGGCGAGGAGGCCGCCGAGCGTGACGCGCGAGTTGGCCTTCACGAGGGAGAAGCGCGGTGGCAGCAGCCGGGGCACGACGGCGCTTCTGACCACCCCGTACGCCTTCGACGAGACGAGGACGCCCAGCGCGGCCGGGTACAGCTCCAGGCCGCCGCTGACGACCGCGCCGGACAGCACGATCGCGAGCAGCGCCCGGGCCAGCATCGCGCCGGCCATCGCGGCACGGCGGCCGTGCGGGATGCGGTCGAGGAGGGGCCCGATGACGGGCGCGAGGAGGGTGAAGGGCGCCATGGTGATGGCGAGGTACAGGGCGACGCGGCCGCGGGCCTCGTCGGTGGGCACGGAGAAGAAGACGGTGGAGGCCAGCGCGACGGTGATCATGACGTCGCCGGCGCCGTTCACGCCGTGCAGTTCGATCAGCTTGCCGAGGCCGGACTCGCCGGCGCCGTGCGCGTGGGTGGCCTTGCGGATGCCGCGGGCGGTGCCGGTCACCGGGAAGTGCAGGGCACGGCCGACCGCACGGAGGGAGCCGCCCAGACGGCCCGGCCCGTTCAGTCGGCTGTTTCCCTTGACCCCTTTCGACCCACCGGTCCCGGTGGCGCCCGGGGGTGTCTTCGCGGCTGCCACGACGTCATAGTGCCCCGATAAGGCCGTGGGTAGTGCCATTACCGCATGTATAGGGCCTGAGGGGTGACTGTCCGGGGCGGCCGCTCGTGGTCCGGTGGGCGGCGCAACAGGGACCGTCGGTGTACGCGAAGAGGGGCGGAAGGGTAGCGTGCGTATCTCAGCCATCCCGCAAAATGGATGAAGGATGTCGACGCGGTCCCCCGGTCCGCTCCGTCCGCCCCCGCGCTGGGAGTGGCGCACTCGTGAGACGGCGTATGGAGAGAAGCGATACCTGTGAGCGCAGCGACAACGCGAAGCCGCACCCCTGACCGTCTGTGCGCCGAGGCCGTCGACCTCGCACGCGCCGCAGCCGAGGAGGCCGCCGCGCCGGGAATCGTCGGGGAACACGTCGGGCTGGTCTCCGAGGGGGACCGCGTCGTCACCCACTTCTTCGAGTGCCGCGAGCTCGGCTACCGGGGCTGGCGCTGGGCCGTGACGGTGGCCCGGGCGTCCCGGGCGAAGATCGTCACGGTGGACGAGGCGGCCCTGCTGCCCGGCCCGGACGCGGTGCTCGCGCCCGAGTGGGTGCCGTGGAGCGAGCGGCTGCGGCCGGGCGACATGGGCCCGGGCGATCTGCTGCCCACCGACGCCGAGGACCTGCGGCTGGAGCCGGGCTACTCGGGTGAGGACGAGCCGGCGCCCGCGTCGCCCGTGTCGCACGAGCTGGCCGACCTGGTGGAGGCGGAGGACGCGGACCTCACCGCGGATTCCCCGGCCGGCTTCACGGTCGCCCCTTTGCGCGGTTCGATCCCGGCGGTCGCCGAGGAACTGGGCATGCGCCGGGCCCGCGTCCTGTCCCGCTACGGCCTGCACACCGCGGCCGACCGCTGGGAGGAGGCGTTCGGCCCCAAGACCCCCATGGCCCAGGCGGCCCCCGCGGCCTGCGTCAGCTGTGGCTTCCTCGTGCCCATCGGCGGCTCCCTCGGCCAGGCCTTCGGTGCCTGCGCCAACGAGTTCTCCCCGGCCGACGGCCGTCTGGTCTCCCTCGCCTACGGCTGTGGCGGCCACTCCGAGGCCGCGGTCATGCCCCGGCCGCCCCAGCCGGCCGCCCCGGTCATCGACGAGACCCGGGTCGACCCGTTCCCCCTGCGCCCGTCCTCGGACTCGGGCTCGGTGTCGGCGACGGCGGACGCGGACACGGAGGAACTGGGCCACTCGTAGCGGCCGGCGGCCCGCGCCGGGCGGGCGCACGAGGGGTGCTCCCCAGGCGGTACCTTCATCCTCACGTCCACGAGGAGAAGGAACGGAACGTGAGCAGCAAGTTCGTGCGGCCCGCCGCCGAGGGGGCCGATCCGTTCGGTACCGCCCGTCTGCGGCGCGGTGTCCTCGACGCCTGGGCCACCAGCCCCGCCCGGTTCCGTGAGGACGCCAACGCCGAGGAGGACCTGGTCCTCGGCGGCTACCGGGACCGGCTCGTCGTGGAGCTCGCCCAGAACGCCGCCGACGCCGCGGCCCGGGCCGGAGTGCCGGGGCGGCTGCGGCTCACCCTGCGGGACGAGGTGCTCGTCGCCGCCAACACCGGCGCCCAGCTGGACGCGGCGGGAGTCGAGTCGCTGTCCACACTGCGGGCGTCGGCCAAGCGGGACACGCGGGACACGACCTCCGTGGGGCGGTTCGGTGTCGGTTTCGCCGCCGTGCTCTCCGTCACCGACGAGCCCGCCGTCGTCGGCCGCCACGGCGGTGTGCGGTGGTCGCTCGCCGAGGCCAGGGCACTGGCCGCCGACACCGCCCGGCACAGCCCCGGCCTCGGCGACGAGGTCCGGCGGCGGGACGGGCACGTCCCCCTGCTGCGGCTGCCGTACGCCGCCGAGGGCACCGCCCCCGACCCGTACGACACCGCCGTCATCCTGCCGCTGCGTGACGCGGCTGCCGCCGATCTCACCGAGCGGCTCCTGCGGGCCGTCGACGACGCCCTGCTGCTCACCCTCCCCGGCCTCGAAGAGCTGGTCGTGGAGATCAACGGGGAGAGTCCGCGGACCCTCACCCGCCGCACCGACGGTGCCTTCACCGTCGTCGACGACTCCGCCGACGGCGTCACCCACTGGCGCACCGCCACCGCTCACGGCCCCCTCACCCCCGACCTCCTCGCCGACCGGCCCGTCGAGGAGCGGCTGCGGCCCCACTGGTCCGTCACCTGGGCCGTGCCCGTGGACAGCGACGGCAGCCCCGCCCGGCCCCGCACCAGCGCGGTCGTGCACGCCCCCACCCCGAGCGACGAGCCGCTCGGCGTCCCGGCCCTGCTCATCGCCTCGTTCCCGCTGGACTCCACCCGCCGGCACGCCGCCCCCGGCCCGCTGACCGACTTCCTGGTCCAGCGCGCGGCCGACGCCTATGCCGAACTCCTCGGCGACTGGCGGCCGGTGACGTCCGGGATCATCGGCCTGGTACCCGGCCCGCTCGGCAAGGGCGAACTGGACGGCGCCCTGCGCCAGGCGATCCTCCAGCGGCTGCCGCGGACCTCCTTCCTGCCGCCCGCCCTCCCTCCCCGCGAGGGTGACGACCTGCCGGAATCCCTGCGGCCGCGGGACGCCGAGGTCGTCGAGGGCGCGGGCGCGGACACCGTGCGGGTGCTCGCCGAGGTGCTGCCCACCCTGCTGCCCGCCGGGCTGGAGCGCCGCGCCGAGCTGCGGACCCTGGGTGTCGCCCGGGTCCCGTTGACCGACGCGATCGACCGGCTGGCCGGTCTCGAGAAGGAGCCCGGCTGGTGGCGGCGGCTCTACGACAGCCTGGCCGGGGTCGACCCGGACCGCTTGTCCGGGCTCCCGGTGCCGCTCGCCGACGGCAGGACCACCATCGGGCCCCGGCAGGTCCTGCTGCCCGGCGCGGAGGCCGGTCGGATCGACCCCGAGGTGCTGGCCCGGCTCGGTCTGAAGGTCGCCCACCCGGACGCCGCCCACCCGATCCTGGAGAAGCTCGGCGCCCTGCCCGCGACCCCCCGGGCCGTCCTCACCACCCCGCAGGTCCGGGCCGCCGTCGCCGCCTCCCTGGACGACGAGGGCGGCGTGAACTGGGAAGAGGACGTCCTCGACGCCGACGAACTGGCCGACACCGTGCTCGCCCTGGTGCGGGATGCCGCGCTGGAGCCCGGTGACGAGCCGTGGCTCGGCGCGCTCGCCCTGCCCGACGAGGACGGCGAACCGGCCCCCGCCTGTGAACTCGTCTACCCCGGTGGCCCGTTCGCCCAGGTCATGCGCGAGGGTGAACTCGCCTCCGTGGACGCCGAGCTGGCCGGCAAGTGGGGCGAGCAGCCGCTGGCCGCCTGCGGGGTCCTGGTGAACTTCGCGGTCGTCCGCGCCACCGACGTCGTCCTCGACCCGGACGAACTGGAAGCCCGCGAGGGAGACTTCGCCGAGCCGGACGACGCGGGTCTGCTGGACGCCGTCGACGTGTGGTGCGAGGACATCCTCGACCGCTTCCCGGACAGCCCGGTGCCGCCGGTCGCCACCGAGATCATCGCCGTACGGGATCTGGACCTGGTCGACGAGGACAAGTGGCCGCAGGCGCTGGCTCTGCTGTCCCGGCCCCCGCTGCGGGACGCCGTCGTGGAGCCCGTGCGGATCCTGCTGCCGGACGGGACGCACGAGGTCGTCCGGCCCTACACCGCGTGGTGGCTGCGCGGGAACCCCGTGCTCGACGGCCGCCGCCCCGCCGGTCTGCGGGCCGCCGGCGGCGATCCGCTGCTGCGCGGGCTCTACGACGAGGCCGACGCGACCGGCTTTGAAGACGAGCAGGTGCTGCGGGCGCTGGGGGTGCGCACGTCCGTCGCCGCGCTGCTGGACGAGCCCGGCGGTGCCGCCGAGCTGCTCGACCGGCTCGCCGACCCCGACCGCGAGGTGACGAGCGCTCAGCTGCACGCCCTGTACGGGGCGCTGGCCGAGCTGGACCCCGAGCAGGTGACCCTGCCGGACGACCTGCGGGCCGTCACCGACGGCCGGGTGGAGGTCGTGGACGCGGCCGACGCCGTGGTGTGCGACTCGCCCGACCTGCTGCCGTTCACCGAGGGCGTCCCGCTGCTCCCCGTACCGCCGTCCCGCGCGGCCGAACTGGCCGAACTGTTCCAGGTGCGGCGGCTGAGCGAGTCCGTCACCGGGGAGGTCACCTCCGAGGGCACCGAGCACGACGTGCCGGAGCCGGTGCGGGTGCTGCTCGGCCGGCGGACCCCGGCCTTCTACGTCGAGCACGAGGAACTCGTCGTCGACGGCGTGGAGATCGACTGGCGGCTCACCGCCGACGGCGTCCTGCACGCCGCCACCCTGGAGGGCGTCGCCGCGGGGCTCGCCTGGGCGGCGGGGCAGTGGCCGCGGCGGTTCGAGGTGGCGGCCCTGCTGGAGGACCCGTCCCGGACGCAGGAGCTGGCGCGGGACCGGTGGTTCGACTGAGCCGGTGACGACGTTCGACCGTTGGTGAAAAGTTCCGCACATATTTTTCACCTGTCGTACAACCAAGTGCACTGCTGAGGTATCTGATCAAGCGAGTCAACAGACTCCACGATCACTTGGGCCCCGAGAGCCGACGACGAGCACCGGGGCCCCTCTCCACCTGGAGAATGCATGCGTATCCGAGCCACCGTTGCCGCTGTCACCGGCGCCCTGGCCCTCTCCGCCCTCGCCGTGCCCGCCGCGCAGGCCGCGGAGCCGAAGGTTCCCGCGGACATCGCCGCCGCGAGCGAGGTCGTCCACGCCGACTCCGGCCGGTCGGCCTTCGCCGCCGCCGCGGACGGCACGCCGACCGTCCTGAACGCGACCTTCTCCTCGGTCAAGGTCAACAACGGCAAGAACATCGCCGTCGGCACCACCAACGTGGTCAAGGTCCCCGTGTCCTTCACGCTGACCCACGGCAAGGAAGTGAACATCCACGCCGCGGACTTCTTCGCGGGCGTCGAGCTGTACCGCGGTGCCTCGTTCGAGGAGACGGTCTTCTTCTTCGACAGCAACGACGCGAGCTGCACGGACTCCTCCGCGACCGTCGCCACCTGCAAGGCCACCGTCGCGATCGACCCGTACGCGCTGCTCAACGAGGACGCCGGCTCCTGGAAGGCGGCCGCGTTCGCGGTCGCGTTCAACGGTGAGGACCCGGAGAACCCGAACCTGGACAACGTCGGGGTCGCGGTGAAGGACCCGACGAACTCCTTCAAGCTCCAGCGCTACTCCAAGCTGACGGTCAACGCCTCGCCGGAGCCGGTGAAGAAGGGCAAGACCATCACGGTCACCGGCAAGCTGTCCCGCGCCAACTGGGACGACAACAAGTACCACGGCTACACGAACCAGTCGGTGAAGCTGCAGTTCCGCAAGAAGGGCAGCAACACCTACACCACGGTGAAGACCATCAAGTCCAACTCCACGGGTGAGCTGAAGACCACCGTCAAGGCCTCGGCGGACGGCTACTTCCGCTACTCCTTCGCGGGCACCACGACCACCCCGGCGGTCAACGCCGCGGGTGACTTCGTCGACGTGCGCTGACACCCTCCCCGCACGGACCACACCGCCGGCCCCGGAACGCGTTCCGGGGCCGGCGATGCCGTATGTCCCATGGGCGTGCCAAACGTTGCGGATGAGACGGCAAAACCAGGGTCGTGCCCTACAACCCCGCCCGGGGCTCGTGAATCTGATCGCGTGAGTCAACAGACTCCCAGATCACTTCTCCCCCTGGGGAACACATGCACATCCGAGCCACCGTGGCCGCCGTCGCCGGCGCCCTGGCCCTCTCCGCCCTCGTCGTTCCGGCCGCGCAGGCCGCCGACGCCCCGTCCGGCAAGCAGGCCTTCAGCTCCGCCTCGGCCGACGCGGGCACCGGCACCACCGCGTCGACCCTCGATGTCACCTTCTCCAACGTGAAGGTGAACAGCGGCAAGAACATCGTCGTCGGCACCACCAACGTGGTGAGCGTGCCGGTCACCTTCACCGTGACCCACGCCGCGGACCTCGACACCAGCTCCGACCACTTCGCCACGGGCCCGCTGATCTACCACGGCTCCTCGCTCGACGCCGCCGACAACGTCCTGATCAGCGACGACCCGGCCACCTGCACCGCCGCCTCGTCGACGGTCCTCAACTGCAAGGGCGTCATCAACATCCGCCCGGCCGACGGCGACCTGTTCAACTCCGAAGCCGGCACCTGGGGCGCCGGCGCCCTCGCCGTCACCAGCGACGACGCCGAGAAGATGCAGGGCGGCCTGGGCAGCACCAAGGTGCAGCGCTACTCCAAGCTGACCGTCAACGCCGGTCCCGAGCCCGTCTCCAAGGGCAAGACCATCACGTCCACCGGCAAGCTCTCCCGCGCCAACTGGGAGGACAACGCCTACCACGGCTACACCAACCAGCCGGTCAAGCTCCAGTTCCGCAAGGCGGGCACGAGCACGTACACCACGGTCAAGACGGTGTACTCCGACCAGTACGGCAACCTGAAGGCCACCGCCACCGCCCAGTACGACGGCTACTGGCGCTTCAGCTTCGCCGGCACGACGACGACCCCGGCGGTCAACGCCACGGGCGACTACGTCGACGTGAGGTAAAGCGCCCCGCCGAGGGGCGCGGGGAACTGCGCGACCAGCCCCCACGGCGCCGCGCTCAAGCGGGAAAGCGGCGGTCCACCCACCTCCACAGGAGTTCCAGGGTGGCCGCCGCCACCGCCGCGGTGCCGACCGCGATCCACGGCATCGTCATCCCGACCAGCTTCAGCGCGAAGAAGTGCTGCAACCACGGCACGACCAGCACCAGCAGGAACGCCCCCGCCATGGACGCCACGAGGACGACACGCCACCAGGTGTAGGGCCGGGCGATGATCGCCAGCACCCACATCGAGATGAGGAACAGCGTGAGCGTCGCCGCACTCGTCTCCGCGTCCAGCGCCCCCGCACCCGTGTAGTGCTCCCGGGCGATCAGATAGGTCGCGAAGGTCGCCGCCGCGGCCACGACCCCGCCCGGGATCGCGTAGCGCATGACCCGCCGTACGAAGTTCGGCTTCGCGCGCTCCTTGTTGGGCGCGAGCGCGAGGAAGAACGCCGGGATACCGATGGTCAGCGTCGACAGCAGGGTCAGGTGGCGCGGCAGGAACGGGTACTCCACCTGTGAGCACACCACCAGGACGGCCAGCAGCACCGAGTAGACCGTCTTGACGAGGAACAGGGTCGCCACCCGCGTGATGTTGCCGATGACCCGGCGCCCCTCGGCCACCACCGACGGCAGCGTCGCGAAGCTGTTGTTCAGCAGCACGATCTGCGCGACCGCCCGGGTCGCCTCCGACCCGGAGCCCATCGCCACGCCGATGTCGGCGTCCTTCAGGGCCAGGACGTCGTTCACCCCGTCACCGGTCATCGCGACCGTGTGCCCCCGGGACTGCAGCGCGCCCACCATGTTCCGCTTCTGCTGCGGGGTGACCCGCCCGAACACCGTTCCGTCGTCGAGGGCGTCGGCCATCCCCTCCTGCTCGGCGGGCAGCCGGCGCGCGTCCACGGTCGTGCCGGACAGCCCGAGCTTGGCGGCGACCGCGCCGACCGACACCGCGTTGTCACCGGAGATGACCTTGGCCCGGACGTTCTGGTCGGCGAAGTAGCGCAGGGTGTCGGCGGCGTCCGGCCGCAGCCGCTGCTCCAGCACGACCAGGGCGGTGGGCTTCGCGCCCTTCGTCACCTCGGGATCGTCCAGGTCCCGGGCGACCCGGGCGAGCAGCAGCACCCTGAGGCCCTGTTCGTTCAGCCGCCCGGTCTCGGCCAGGGCCGGATCGTCCTCCGCCAGCAGCACGTCGGGCGCGCCCAGCAGCCACCGGCCGGTCTGCCCGTCGCCCTCGCTGAACGCGGCGCCGCTGTACTTGCGGGCGGAGGAGAACGGCAGCGCCTCGGTGCAGCGCCAGTCCTCGACGGCCGGGTAGGTGTCGATGATCGCCTTCAGGGAGGCGTTCGGCCGCGGGTCCGACTCGCCGAGAGCCCCGAGCACCTTCCGTACGTACGTCTCGTCGGCACCCTGGAGCGGCCGCAGCTCGGTGACGTCCATGCCGCCCTCGGTGAGGGTGCCGGTCTTGTCGAGGCAGACGGTGTCGACCCGGGCGAGCCCCTCGATGGCGGGCAGCTCCTGCACCAGGCACTGCTTGCGGCCGAGGCGGATCACGCCGATGGCGAAGGCGACCGAGGTGAGCAGGACGAGCCCCTCGGGGACCATCGGGACGATGCCGCCGACCGTGCGGGCGACGGAGTCGTCGAAGGCGTTCTCCTTCACGACCAGCTGGCTGATGATCAGGCCGATCGCGGTCGGGACCATCATCCACGTGACGTACTTGAGGATCGTGGAGATGCCCGACCGCAGCTCGGACTGGACGAGGGTGAAGCGGGATGCCTCCTCGGCGAGCTGGGCGGCGTAGGCCTCCCGGCCGACTTTCGTCGCCTGGAAGGCCCCGCCGCCCGCCACCACGAAGCTGCCCGACATGACGTGGTCGCCGGGATGCTTGACGACCGGGTCGGCCTCGCCGGTGAGCAGCGACTCGTCGATCTCAAGACCGTCGGCCTCGACACAGACGCCGTCGACGACGACCTTGTCGCCGGGCCCGATCTCGATCAGGTCGTCCAGCACGATCTCGGACGTGCTGACCTGCGCGGCGGTCCCGTCCCGGCGCACGGTGGGCCGCACCTCGCCGATCAGCGCGAGCGAGTCCAGCGTCTTCTTCGCCCGCCACTCCTGGACGATCCCGATGCCGGTGTTGGCGAGGATCACGAACCCGAACAGGCTGTCCTGGATCGGCGCGACGACCAGCATGATCAGCCACAGCACGCCGATGATCGCGTTGAAGCGGGTGAAGACGTTCGCACGGACGATGTCGACGGTGGACCGGCTGCTGCGCACCGGCACGTCGTTGACCTGGCCGCGCTCCACCCGTTCGGCGACCTGAGCACCGGTCAGGCCGGTCTCGCGGGAGGTGACCGTCGCCGGCCGCGCGGAGTCGGGCCGGGCACCCGCGTCGAGATGCGTCATGCATTCGACGGTACGTGCGGATTTGCCGCTTCACCCGCTGAATGCGGCGAAGATCCGACCTGGGAAGGACGGACTTCGTGCCGTGGTCGTACGGCAGTTGTACGCCGTCGGACCCAGGGGTGCCGCGCCCCGGTGTCAGCCCGTCCGGCGGGCGGTGAGCAGCAGGTACTCCCACTCCAGGACGGTCCTGCCGGAGCCCGTGCCGAGGTCGCCGTCGCGGGCGAGGTCCACCAGGGCGCCGTCCAGGGCGGCGGCGCGTTCGGGTTCGCCGGCGATGTTCTTGTAGACGCTGATGGTCGGGCCGTAGCGCTCTTTGAAGTAGTCGCGGAACATCTCCGGCGTCTCGAAGCGGTCGACCCGGACCGTGCGGCGTTCGGCGCTGACGTCCGTGACCCGGTCGCCGAGGAGGGCGCGCACATGGTCCTCGTCCCCCCACAGCGGGGGCGGCTGGGCTCCGGGCGGGGGCGGCGGCGCGTACGGCTTCATGGCGGCGAACATCCGGCCGATGAAGCCCTGGGGCGTCCAGCTGAGCAGCCCGATGGTGCCGCCCGGACGGCAGACCCGGACGAGTTCACCGGCGGCCTGCTGGTGGTGCGGGGCGAACATGACGCCCACGCAGGACAGCACGGTGTCGAACTCCGCGTCACCGAAGGGCAGGGCCTCGGCGTCGGCCTCCTGCCAGGTGAGGTGCGCACCCTGCTTCTCGGCCGCCCGCCGGCCGGCCTCGAACAGCTCCGGGGTCAGGTCGGAGGCCACCACGTCCGCGCCGGCCAGGGCCGCCGGGATCGCGGCGTTGCCGGAGCCGGCGCCCACGTCCAGCACCCGCCGGCCGGAGCGCACCCCGCACGCCTCGACCAGGATCGCTCCGAGATCGGGGATGACCTCGGCGGCCAGGGACGGGTAATCGCCCTGGGCCCACATCGCCCGGTGCTTGGACTTCAGGGCACGGTCGGCCTCGACCGCGCTGTTCTGCATCGTCATCGCTGCGCTCCTCACCGGTCCGGCGGCGGGTCCCGCGCGACGGTTTCGAGCGTTTCGCCGCCATCTCCTGAGCGTAGGGAGGGGGCGGGCGGGTGTCTCGTCGGAGAGTGCGGGTTTGTGTGTTCGCCTTGCGCCGGGTGGTGGGGCGGGGCCGTGCCGGGGGTGTCCGTCCTCGGAACGGCGCGATGGGGTCTCACACCGACTGACTGGTGTTGACGCGCCAACCAGCTGCGGGCGGGCAGCCCCCGACATGGCCCCTTGCGTCGTCCGGCGGGTGCGGGTGCGGGTGCGGGTGCGGGTGCGGGTGCGGGTGCGGGTGCGGGTGCGTCTCGGCTCGGGTCGTCGCCGGGCCTACTGGGCCGAGGGGGTCGTGGGAGGCGCCGTCGGGTTATGGGTGGCCGCCCGCTTGATCGCGGCGTCGCGCTTGCGGACGTACCAGATGCCGATCAGTCCCAGCCCGCCGCCGGCCAGGCAGGTCCACACCCACCAGGTGTGGCCGTGATCGTCGAACCAGCCGTAGAAGGGGAGCTGGACCAGAAAGAGGACGAACCACAGGATCGTGCCGCCGGTGATGGTGGCGACCACGGGGCCCTCCAGGGGCTCCGGTGCCTCGTGTCGGGGGGTCCATTTCGCCATGGGGACAGCTTACGAGGCGATCAGGTCTACGCGCGGAGATGGCCGATCCAGGCCTTATACGTTCATACTGAAACGGTTTGTGTCTGACCACTTCTCTTCGTAGGAAACTCCAAACACATGTCCTCCTCGGCTCCTGCCAAGGTCCCCGCCCCTGAACAGCCGGGAGCCGGGCGCACGTACGGCGCACTCGACCGCTTCTTCCGCATCTCCGAGCGGGGCAGCACCCTGTCCCGCGAGGTCCGGGGCGGTCTGGCCACCTTCTTCGCGATGGCCTACATCATCGTGCTGAACCCGATCATCCTCGGCAGCGCCAAGGACATGTACGGCCACCAGCTCGACAACGGGCAGCTGGTCACCGCGACGGCCCTCACCGCCGCGCTCACCACCCTCCTCATGGGCGTCATCGGCAACGTCCCGATCGCGCTGGCCGCCGGCCTCGGCGTGAACTCGGTCGTCGCGCTCCAGCTCGCCCCGCGCATGTCCTGGCCGGACGCGATGGGCATGGTGGTCCTCGCCGGGGTCGTGGTCATGCTGCTGGTCGCCACGGGACTGCGCGAGCGCGTCATGAACGCCGTGCCCTACGGGCTGCGCAAGGCCATCTCCATCGGTATCGGCCTGTTCATCATGCTGATCGGGCTCGTCGACGCGGGCTTCGTCTCCCGGATCCCGGACGCCGCCCAGACCACCGTCCCGCTCCAGCTCGGCGGCGACGGTCACCTCGACGGCTGGCCGGTCCTCGTCTTCGTCCTGGGCGTCCTGCTGACGCTGGCGCTCATCGTGCGCAAGGTCTCCGGCGCGATCCTGATCTCGATCGTCGCCATGACGGTCCTCGCGGTGATCATCAACGCGGTGGCGAAGGTGCCGAGCTGGGGCCTGACCACGCCCAAGTGGCCCGGCAACCCGGTCGCCGGCCCCGACTTCGGGCTGATCGGGCAGGTCAGCCTGTTCGGTGGCTTCGAGAAGGTCGGCATGCTCACCGGTGTGCTCTTCGTCTTCACCGTGCTGCTGTCGTGCTTCTTCGACGCGATGGGCACGATCATGGGCGTCTCCGACGAGGCGAAGCTGACCGATGCGCAGGGGCAGATGCCCGGCATCAACAAGGTGCTGTTCGTCGACGGCCTCGCGGTCGCCGCCGGCGGCGCCAGCTCCTCCTCCGCGACGACCGCCTTCGTCGAGTCCACGGCGGGTGTCGGCGAGGGTGCCCGGACCGGTTTGGCGAACGTCGTGACCGGTGGCCTCTTCGCCGTCGCCCTCTTCCTGACGCCGGTCGCCACGATGGTGCCGTCCCAGGCGGCCACGCCCGCGCTGCTCGCGGTCGGCTTCCTGATCCTGGCCGGCTCGGTCAAGGAGATCGACTGGGCGGACTACACGATCGCCGTCCCGGCCTTCGTGACGATGCTGATGATGCCGTTCACCTACTCGATCACCAACGGCATCGGCATGGGCTTCATCACCTTCGCGGTGCTGCGGCTGGCGGCCGGGCGGGGCCGGGAGGTGCCGGTGGCGATGTACGTCGTGTCGGCGGTGTTCGCGTTCTACTACCTGATGCCGGCGCTGGGCCTGACCTGATCCCCGTCGCCGGAGTCGGGTGATCCGTAGAACCTCTCCGTCTCCTCGACGGCGGTCTGGAACCGCTGGTCGAAGTCATCTCGAATGAGCGTCCGGACGACATAGTCCTGGACGCTCATTCCCCTTTTCGCGGCCTGGTACCGGAGCCGTTCGAGCAGGTCGTGGTCTATTCGCAGGCTGAGCACACTGGTCCCCATGAGCAGAGGGTCGCGGCACCGTTCGGTACGGCGGGGCGCGTTCCGCCGCCGCGTCACCCATATGAGTGATGTCATGGTTCAGTGGCGGGCGTCACGGGCGGTCCTGCGTGTTACCGCTGGTCTTTAGCGAGGGTAATGAGTTACGCTAAAGAACATGCCGGACCTCACCCATGGCGACGATGTAGCCGCCGTGAACTCCCTCCGATCCGCAGTGATGCGGCTGTCCCGTCGGCTCAAGCACCAGCGGGTCGACGAATCGCTCAGCCCCACCGAGATGTCGGTGCTGGGCACCCTGTCCCTGTGCGGCAGGGCCACCCCGGGCGAGCTCGCCCGCAAGGAGCACGTCCAGCCGCCGTCGATGACCCGCATCGTGGCGCTGCTGGAGGCCAAGGGACTGGTCCGGCTGGAGCCGCACCCCGAGGACCGGCGCCAGAAGGTCGTCACACGCACCGAGCAGGCCGAGGCCATGCTCGAGGAGAGCCGCGCCAAGCGGAACGCGTTCCTGGCCACGCTGGTGGAGAACCTCGACGAGGACGAGTGGGCGAAACTCCGCGCCGCCGCCCCCGTGCTGGAGAAGCTCGCACATCTGTAAGCAGGCTGTTGCAAGGAGGCGACCCATTTGAGTTCGGGACCCGGAGCAGCTTCCGCCCCCGCACCTGACCACCACGATTCCCCGCCCCCCTCCGGCACACCCGCCGCCCGGCCCGCCCGCAAGTCCTCGATGTTCTCCTCCCTGAAGGTCAGGAACTACCGCCTGTTCTTCCTGGGACAGGTCGTCTCCAACATCGGCACCTGGATGCAGCGCATCGCCCAGGACTGGCTGGTGCTCAGCCTCACCGGCTCCTCCGCCGCCGTCGGTATAACGACCGCGCTGCAGTTCCTGCCGATGCTGCTCTTCGGCCTCTACGGCGGCGTCCTCGTCGACCGGCTGCGCAAGCGGCCCGCGCTGCTCGTGACACAGACGTCGATGGCGCTCACCGCGATCGCCCTGGCCGTCCTCACGCTCACCGGACACGTCCAGGTGTGGCACGTGTACGTCGCCGCCTTCGCGGTCGGTCTCGCGACCGTCGTCGACAACCCGGCCCGGCAGTCCTTCGTCTCCGAGCTCGTCGGCCCGGGGCAGCTGCAGAACGCGGTCAGCCTGAACTCCGCGAACTTCCAGTCCGCCCGCCTGGTCGGCCCCGCCGTCGCGGGCCTACTGATCACCGGCGTCGGCACCGGCTACGCGTTCCTCTTCAACGGCCTGTCCTTCATCGCGCCGCTCACCGGCCTGCTGCTGATGCGCGCCCGCGAGCTGCATGTCGTCGAGCGCACCCCGCGCGGCAAGGGGCAGCTGCGGGAGGGCGTGCGGTACGTCACCGGCCGCCCGGAGCTGATCTGGCCGATCGTCCTGGTCGGCTTCGTCGGCACGTTCGCCTTCAACTTCCCCGTCTACCTGTCGGCCTTCGCGGACGACGTGTTCCACGCCGGCGCGGGCGCGTACAGCATGTTCAACACCCTGATGGCGGTCGGCTCGGTCGCGGGCGCGCTGCTCGCCGCGCGGCGGGGCACGGCCCGGCTGCGGCTGCTGATCGTGGCGGCCATGGCCTTCGGCGCGCTGGAGATCCTGGCGGCGACGACCCCCACCCTGTGGATGTTCGCCCTGCTCATGGTTCCGCTGGGCCTGTTCGGCATGACCGTCAACGTCACGACGAACACCAGCATCCAGATGTCCACGGACCCGGCGATGCGCGGCCGGGTCATGGCCCTCTACATGATGGTCTTCCTCGGCGGCTCGCCCGTCGGCGCCCCGATAGTCGGCTGGATCACGGACACGTACGGCGCCCGGGTCGGCCTCGCGGCCGGCGGCGCGGTCGCGGCGCTCGCGGCTGCGGTGATCGGCCTGGTCCTGGCCCGGGTGGGCAACCTCCGGCTGTCGGTGGGCTGGCACCGGGGGCACCCGAGGGTGCGGTTCGTGCCCCGGGAGCATCGGGAGGAGCTGGCCCCGGCGGCGTAGGGCGGCGTCAGTCGCGGGGGAACTCGCCGGTTTCGAGGACGAGCCCGACCACGGTGCCCGTCAGGTCGATCTCGTCCCCGAAGTCCAGGCTCAGCTCGCCCCGGTATTCGCCGTCCCTGGGCTTGGTGTGCAGATGCCAGCGGCCGGTGTATGGATCAACGATCAGGTACACCGGCACACTGGCGGCCGCATAGGCGTCCTTCTTGGGGCCGTAGTCGTTCGCGGAGGTCTTCCTGGAGATGACCTCGGCGACGAACTCGACGTCCTGGTAGCGCCACAGGCCCTTGTCGTTCTTCGCCGAGCCCTCCGCCATCACGGTGATGTCGGAGGCGAAGCCGTTGAGGTGGCCCGGGTAGTCGACACGGACATCGGACTTCACGCGCTTGCGCGGGTACTTGGCGCGCAGCTGGTCGTAGATGTCCGCGATGATGTCCCAGTGGGTGTCCCGCTGAGGCGCCATGAAGATGTTCCCCCCGACGATCTCGACCTTGTAGCCCTCGGGGACCGGCATCGTCTCCATCCACTCGAACATCGTGTCGAGGGTGAGTTCACCGCTGCTGTCGGCCATCTCGATCCTGTCGTCAAGGACGGTCATCGTGGCGCTCCTCCCCGGCCGAACCCGCGGATGGGCCCGGCCGCGCAGTACAACGATACGCACGGTGACCGGGACACGCCCGGACCCGGAGGCCGCCTACACCCTGCGTGCCAGCAACTGCCCCGGCCAGTTGTTCTCGCCGACCGTGAAGGCCTCGGTGCGGGTGAAGCCGTTGGACTCGTAGTAGCGGACGAGCTTGCCGTCGTCCCCGGCGTAGCAGTCGACGCGGAGGAGGGAGATCCCGGCGCGGCGGGTCTCCTCGGCGGCGTGGATGAGGAGGGCGCTGCCCACGCCGTGCCCCTTGAAGCGGCGGTCGGAGGCCAGCCAGTGGATGTAGCGCTCGGGCTCGTCGGGCTGCGGGAGGTGGGACAGGTAGGCGCCCGCCGAGTCGGTGAGGGTGAGGGTCCCGGCGGGGACGCCGTCGATGTCGGCCATGAACACGCTGCCCTCCGCCATGTACCGGCCGACCGACTCCACCGTCTTCGGGCTCTGCGACAGCGGCCGGGTCCCCCACTGCCCCGTGCGGCCCTGGGAGACCAGCCACTCCACACAGCTGTCGAGCATGCCGAGTATCGCGGGAAGGTCGTCGGGCCCGCCGTCCCGGATGGTGATCCGCATGGCCTCATGGTGCCAGGCTGGCCCCATGAGACTCTTCGCGGCCGTGCTGCCCCCTGACGAGGTGTGCCGTGAACTCGGCGCCGTGGTCGACGCGTTGCGGGAGCTGCCCGGCGCCGGCGGCATGCGCTGGACCGGCCGGCCCGGCTGGCACTTCACACTCGCCTTCTACGGGGAGGTCGACGACGGCCTCGTCCCGGAGCTCTCGGAGCGGCTGGAGCGTGCCGCGCGCCGTACCGAGCCGTTCCCGCTGGCCGTGCGGGGCGGGGGCCAGTTCGGGCACGGGAAGGCGCTGTGGGCCGGGGCCGAGGGGGACCTGGCGACCCTCCGGCTGCTGGCCGAGCGGGCCGAGGCGGCGGCGCGGAAGGCGGGGGTACCGATGGGCGAGCACCGGCGGTACAAGGCCCATCTGACCGTGGCGAGGAACCGGGAGGCGGGGGACGTGCGGGCGTTCCTGGACGCGCTCGCGGGATTCACGGGCCGGACCTGGACCGTGCGGGAGCTCTGCCTGGTGCGGAGCAATCTGCCGACGTCGGGGGTCCCGGGGGAGCAGCCCCGGTACGAGGCGGTCGGGCGCTGGCCGCTCGGGGGCGCCGGTTAGGCTCGGTGCCGTGGACCCGAAAACCCGTAACCGGATCATGGCCGGTGTGCTCGTGCTGATGTTTCTCGTCGTCGCCCTGGCTTCCGTGCTGGGGAGGTAGGGCGGTGGGGGAACTGCGGACGGCTGCTTTTCGGCTGCGCGCCGGTGGGGGCTTGTCGCGCAGTTCCCCGCGCCCCTGAAGGGGCGCACCTACCAGGCGAAGGCCTCCGGTGACGGGCCCGGGCCCGGGAAGATCTCGTCCAGGCCGGTCAGGAGCTCCTCGGAGAGCTCCAGCTCGGACGCGCGGACGGCGGAGGCGAGCTGCTCGGCGGTGCGCGGGCCGACGATCGGGCCGGTCACGCCGGGGCGGGTGAGCAGCCACGCCAGGGCGGCCTCGCCGGGCTCGATGCCGTGCTTGTCGAGCAGGTCCTCGTAGGCCTGGATCTGCGCGCGGGTGCCGGCGTCGGCGAGCGCGTCGGCCGCGCGGCCGGAGGCGCGGCGCTTGCCCTCGACCTCCTTCTTGAGGACACCGCCCAGCAGACCGCCGTGCAGCGGCGACCACGGGATGACCCCGAGGCCGTACTCCTGCGCGGCCGGGACGACCTCCATCTCGGCGCGCCGCTCGGCGAGGTTGTACAGGCACTGCTCGCTGACGAGGCCGATGGTCCCGCCGCGCCGGGCGGCGGTCTCGTTGGCCTGGGCGATCTTGTAGCCGGGGAAGTTCGACGACCCGACGTAGAGGATCTTGCCCTGCTGGATCAGGACGTCGACCGCCTGCCAGATCTCGTCGAAGGGGGTGTCCCGGTCGATGTGGTGGAACTGGTAGACGTCGATGTAGTCCGTCTGGAGCCGCTTGAGGCTGGCGTCGACGGCCCGGCGGATGTTGACCGCGGAGAGCTTGTCGTGGTTGGGCCAGGCAGGGCCGTCGGCGCCCATGTTGCCGTAGACCTTCGTGGCGAGGACGACCTTGTCGCGCCGTCCCTCGCCCTGGGCGAACCAGTTGCCGATGATGCTTTCGGTGCGGCCCTTGTTCTCGCCCCATCCGTACACATTGGCGGTGTCGAAGAAGTTGATGCCCGCGTCCAGCGCCGCGTCCATGATGGCGTGGCTGTCGGCCTCGTCGGTCTGCGGGCCGAAGTTCATGGTGCCGAGGACGAGCCGGCTGACCTTGAGTCCCGTGCGTCCGAGCTGCGTGTACTTCATGGTTCCCAAGCCAACGTCTTGAAGTGCGCTCCAAGCAAGCACGAACCCGGGCCCGGTGTCGGTCCTGTGCCGACGAGTTGCCCGAGGAGAGCTACTCCTCGTACGGGCCGGCCAGGTCCCAGCCCTGGTACATCGCCTCCGCGAAGGCCGCCGCGATCTTGTGTTCGCCGCTCGCGTTGGGGTGGGTGCCGTCGTAGGTGTCGGTGGCGACGTCGTACGACGGCGAGGGCGAGGCCAGCAGGACGGGGGAGCCCGGCTCGTCGAGGTCCGCGGCGGTCTTGGCGAGGAGTTCGTTGAAGCGGGCGACCTCGCCGGCGAAGGCGGCGTCCGACTGGGCGCGCACGTTCGGGGTCACCGGCAGCCACACCATCCCCACCCGGCGGTTCGCCGCCCGCGCCTCGGCCGTGAAGGCCCGGACGTTCTCGGCGGTCTGCTCGGCGTTCGTGTAGAAGCCCAGGTCGATCAGGCCCAGGGAGACCAGGAGCACGTCCGCGCGGCACGACCGCACCGCGTCGCCGATCAGCGGCGCCATGTGCTGCCAGCCCTCGCCCCAGCCGGCCAGGTGGGCACGCGGGAAGTCCGGTTCGGCGTAGGCGTACGACACCGGGGCTTCGGCGAGCTTGTCGTAGAGCGTCTCGCGGGGGCCGACGAGGGTGAAGGCGCCGCCGTAGGACCGGCACAGGTGCTGCCACAGCCGGTAGCGCCATGTGTGTTCGCCCGTGCTTCCGATCGTCATGGAGTCACCGACGGGCATGAACCTGAGCATCCGCTCATCATGGACGATCAGGTCGCCCGGCGGGGTGTGAGCCGGGCCACGCCCGATGGCCGGCCGTCCTCCTTGATCCCTCACGCACGGTGAAGCGCCGCTGAACCGCCCAGCGGGATGGCAGGCTTGGGGCATGCGCAGACCGTTCGCCCTTCTCGCCGCGGCCCTTCTCACGGGCGCCCTCGCCGTACCCGCCTCCGCCGCCGACGGCGACGAGAAGTTCACGATCAAGGACCCGCGCATCACCGAGTCCAGCGGCCTGGCGGCCTCCCGGCAGCACCCCGGCATCTACTGGACGCACAACGACAGCGACGACGGCGCGTACCTCTACGCCGTCGACAGCGCGACGGGCGAGACGGTCGCCACGATCACCATGTCCGGCGTGGGCAGTCCGCGCGACGTCGAGGCCGTTTCCGTCGGGCCGGACAACCAGATCTACGTCGGCGACATCGGGGACAACCTCGGCGGCACCTGGCCGTACGTCTGGATCTACCGGCTGCCCGAGCCGAAGAACCTGCGCGACCAGACGATCAAGGCCACGCAGTACGTGGTGAAGTACTCCGACGGCGCGCGGGACGCCGAGTCCCTCGTCGTGCACCCGAAGACCGGCCGGGTCTACATCGTCGACAAGAACGAGAAGGGCGGGCACCTGTACGAGGGGCCGGCCCGGCTCTCCCCCTCCGGGTCGAACACCTTCCGGCCCGTCGCGGCCGTCCCCGACCTGGAGGCGACCGACGCCACGCTCTCCCCGGACGGTGAACACCTCGTCGTACGCAGCTACTTCGGCGCGATCGCGTACGACTGGAACGGCGGGAAGATCAAGAAGAAGGAACGGCTCGGCGTGCCGTTCCTGGGGCAGGGGGAGTCCGTCACCTACACCGCGGACGGCGAGAAGCTGATGTACGGCGCTGAAGGGGCGGACAGTCCGGTGGAGCCGCAGGACGCTCCCGGCGGCGGGTCCGACTCTCCCTCCGCAAGCGGGAGTTCGGGCGCGTCCGACGGCGGGGGAGACGGGCTGAGCGGCAATCTCAAGACGGGGGCGATCGCCGTGGGCGTCGTGCTGGCCGCTCTGCTCGGCCTGCGGAGAATGCGGCGCCGGGGCTAGGGACACCCCCCTGGGGCGCCCCGGGCTTCCGCTCCCGCAGCCGTGCCGCCTGCGCGGATCCCACCTGGGTGGAGTGGCGCAAGTAGCGCTCGACCACGGCGAGTTCCACGTCGCTGAACTCGGCGAGGAGGTCGGCGAAGGCCCTGCCGGGGGCGTCCCACGCGGCCTCGGCCTCCGGTGCTCGCCGGGCGGTGAGGGAGACCCGGGTCCTTCTGCGGTCGTGCGGGTCAGGCTTCCTCTCGACCAGCCCCGCCCGCTCCAGCCGGTCGACGAGCCGGGTGGCCGATCCCGAAGTGAGGCCGGTCAGCTCGGCGATCTGCCCCGTGGTGAGGGGTTCGGGTTCGAGGCCGAGCAGGCTCACGCACTGCAGATCGGTCGGATGCAGTCCCAGCCGGTCCGCCATGGCCTGGTTGAACAGGGTGTACGCGGCGTGCTGCCGCCGGGCGGCCACGGTGACGGCCGCGAGCAGCCCCTCACGATTATCGATTGACACGGCTCGGCGTCCGCCCTTTCAATTCCCTGCGTCACGCAGATACTTCGTGACACAGATACTACTCCTCGAAGGAGCGCGGCATGAGCACCCTGTCCATGGAGCGGATGAACGAGCTGTACGGCCGCTGGACCGCGCTGTGGCGCGGCGACTTCAGTCATGCCGACGAGATCCTCGATCCCGGTTTCGTCGTGCACCAGGCACGGCCGGACGGCAGTGACTCGGAAGCGGTGACGGGCCCGGCCCGGCTGCTTCCCGAGATCGAGCAGACCATGGCGGTGTTCGGGGACGTCACCCTCGGCGTGGACGTCGGGCCGATCGTCCAGGGCGACCTGGTCGCGGCACGCTGGACGCTGCGCGCCCGCTACACGGGCGGCCTGGAGCACGCCACGGCCCCGGCCGGCACGCCGGTCGCCTTCAGCGGCCACGACATCCTGCGGGTCTCCGGCGGCAGGTTCGTCGAGTACTGGACCTGTACCGACGTGCTGGCCGGCCTCACCCAGCTGGGCGCCGTCTCCGGCCCCAACGGCCCGGCCCGGTGACGGCACCCACTAGGACCTGCGTGCCGCCACCAGCACGTCCAGCCCGTCCAGGATCCGCTGCAACCCGAACTCGAAGTGGTCGAAGTCCGTGCCGAAGGCGTCCTCGGAGAGTGACGCCATGACCGGGTAACGGCCCGACGCCATGGCCTTCTCCAGCATCGGCACCTGCGCCTGCCAGAACTCGGCGTCCGTCAGGCCCGTCCGGCGCTCCGCCTCCTGCTGGTACAGCTGCGAACGCGCGGCCCCTACGACGTACCCGTCGATCATGATGATCGCGGAGACCAGTTCGGGGTCGCTCAGCCCCATCGGGCGGATCAGGGACAGCACCTTCTCCATGCCGTCGAGGGCGCTCGGGCCGAGGATCGGGCGGGACTGGTTGACCTGGAGCAGCCAGGGGTGGCGGCGGTAGAGGGCGAGGGTCTCACGGGCCAGTGCCTCCAGGGCCGCCCGCCAGCCCCCGTCGCCGAGGTCGGCGGGGTTCCCGGAGGGGCGCTGCACCCGGTCCAGCATGAGGTCGAGCAGCTCGCCTTTGCCAGGGACGTACCGGTACAGCGACATGGTGCCGGTGCCGAGTTCGGCGGCGACGCGGCGCATGGAGAGTCCCTCCAGCCCCTCGGCATCCGCCACTTGGACGGCTGCTTCCACGATCCGGTCCAGGGTCAGGGTCGGCTTGGGGCCGCGACTGGGGCGGCGGCCGGTCTCCCACAGCAGTTCGAGGGTGCGGGCGATATCGCCGCTGCCGCTGGTCTCCGTACTGCCCGTGCCACTCGTGCCGCTCGTCATGGAGCCCAGCTTAGGTCCCCGGGCAAAAACTGGGTACGGTGTACGCGCAATCGGGTACGCTGTACCCAGTTCGGTGCCGACGGGGCGCGGACGCACGGGAGGGGGCGGCATGGACGGATACGCGGTGCGGGCCGAGGCGCTGGAGAAGAGGTACGGCGAGAAGCGCGCACTCGACGGCTTCGACCTGGCGGTGCGCGAGGGCACGGTGCACGGCCTGCTCGGGCCGAACGGGGCGGGTAAGACCACCGCCGTCCGCATCCTGTCCACGCTGGTCCGGCTGGACGGGGGCAGCGCGACGGTCGCCGGTCTCGACGTGGCCCGGCAGTCGCGCGAGGTGCGGGCCAGGATCGGGCTCACCGGCCAGTACGCGGCGGTCGACGAGGTGCTCACCGGCCGGCAGAACCTGGAGATGTTCGGCCGGCTGTTCCACCTGGGCGGCAAGCGGGCCGCTCTCCGGGCCACCGAACTGCTGGAGCACTTCGACCTGACCGACGCCGCAGACCGGGGCGTGGGCAAGTACAGCGGCGGCATGCGGCGCCGCCTCGACCTCGCGGCGTCCATGATCCTCGCCCCGGCCGTCCTCTTCCTCGACGAGCCGACGACCGGACTCGATCCCCGCAGCAGGGGCGAGGTCTGGGACTCCGTACGGGCGCTGGTGGCCGGCGGCACGACCGTGCTGCTGACCACGCAGTACCTGGAGGAGGCCGACAAGCTCGCCTCGCACATCACCGTCATCGACCAGGGGCGGGCCATCGCCGACGACACCCCGGACGGGCTGAAGACCCTGGTCGGCGGCGACCGTATCGAGGTCGTGGTCGCCGAGCGGTCCGAGATCCCGCGGGTGGTGAAGGCCGTCGCCCGGGTCACGGACGGCGAACCCGAGGCGGACGAGAGCGAGTTGCGGGTGCACGCCCCGGTCACCGACCGGGTCACCGCCCTCACCGAGGTCGCGCGGACCCTTCAGGACGAGGGCGTCCGCGTCGAGGACATCGGGCTGCGCAGGCCGAGCCTCGACGACGTGTTCCTGCGCCTGACCGGACACCGGACCGAGAAGGAGGCCGCGGCATGAGCGTCACCGACCTGAGCACGCAGACCACGCGGAGCGGTACGTACTGGCTGCTCGCCGACTGCTGGAACATCGTCCGCCGAGGCCTGACCCACTACCAGCGCCAGCCGGTCAACATCGCCTGGCAGCTGGGCTTCCCCATCCTGTCCGTGCTGCTCTACGGCTATGTCTTCGGCAGCGCCATGACGGTGCCGGGCGGCGGGGACTACAAGGACTTCCTGATGCCGGGCATGTTCGTGATGACCATGGCGTTCGGCTTCATCAACACGGCGACCGTCGTGGTCTACGACTCCACCAAGGGGGTCATCGACCGCTTCCGCTCGATGCCGATGGCCTCCTCGGCCGTGGTGGCCGGGCGCGGGGTCACCGATCTGATCGTGGCCTGCGCCGAGTTGGCCATCATGATGCTCACCGCGTTCGCCATGGGCTGGCGCCCGGACGGCGGCTTCGGCTTCCTCGCCGCGTTCGGGCTCCTGCTCTGGCTGCGGTTCGCGTTGATCTGGATCGGCGTGTGGCTCGGTCTGCTGGTGCCCAACCCGGAGGCGGCGGGCGGTCTGTTCGCGGTCGCCTTCCCGCTGACGATGATCTCCAGCATCTTCGTCGCGCCGCAGCTCATGCCCGACTGGCTGGGCTGGGTGGCGGCCTGGAACCCGATCTCCTCCACGGCGGCGGCGGCCCGGGAGCTCTTCGGGACGCCGGTCGGGGGCGGCGACTCCTGGGTGGAGCAGCACGCGCTGCTGATGGCCGGGGTGTGGCCGGTGATCCTGACGGCGATCTTCCTGCCGCTGGCCGTACGGCGGTTCCAGAAGCTGAGCCGATAGCGCTCACGGCGGTCGCACACCTCCCAGAGTCTTGACGTGCTCATGTTGCGCCAGTTCTCTGGGAGGTGCGCGGCATTATGGGAGCGCTCCCATCCTGTTCCGGGTGCCGTGCCTCCCCCCGAGAGGAAGCAGCCACATGTTCCGCACTCTGCGCAGAGCGCTGTGTGTTGCCGCGGCGCTCCTGTTACCGCTGGCGGGCGTGCAGTCGGCACGGGCCGATGTCGCCGCGGAGGCCGCCGGCGCCGGCTACTGGCACACCAGCGGCCGGCAGATCCTGGACGCGGCCGGGCAGCCCGTCCGTATCGCCGGCGTCAACTGGTTCGGCTTCGAGACCGCCAATCACGTGGTCCACGGCCTGTGGGCCCGTGACTACAAGAGCATGATCGACCAGATGAAGTCGCTGGGCTACAACACCATCCGGATGCCCTACAGCGACGACATCCTCAAGCCCGGCACCATGCCGGACAGCATCAGCCACGACGGCAAGAACACCGACCTGCGCGGGCTGACGTCCCTCCAGGTACTGGACCGGATCGTGGCGTACGCGGGCCGCTCCGGCCTGAAGGTCGTCCTGGACCGCCACCGCCCGGACGCGGCGGGCCAGTCGGCGCTCTGGTACACGGCGGCGGTCCCCGAGTCGACGTGGATCACCAACCTCAAGGCACTGGCGGCGCGTTACAAGGGCGACTCCACCGTGGTCGGCGTCGATCTGCACAACGAGCCCCACGACCCGGCCTGCTGGGGCTGCGGCGACACCTCCCGCGACTGGCGCCTGGCCGCCCAGCGCGCGGGCAACGCGGTGCTGTCGGTCAACCCCGAGCTGCTGGTCATGGTCGAGGGCGTGCAGTCGCACGACGGCGCCAACGGCTGGTGGGGCGGCAACCTGATGGGTGTGGCCCAGTATCCGGTCCAGCTGGACGTCCCGAACCGGCTGGTGTACTCGGCGCACGACTACGCGACGTCGGTGGCGCAGCAGTCCTGGTTCTCGGACCCGTCCTTCCCCGCCAACATGCCGGGCATCTGGGACAAGTACTGGGGCTACATCTTCAAGCAGAACATCGCCCCGGTGTGGCTCGGCGAGTTCGGTACGACGCTCCAGCCGGCGGTGGACCAGAAGTGGCTGGCCGAGCTGGTGAAGTACCTGCGCTCGACGTCGGCGCACGGCGCCGACAGCTTCCACTGGACGTTCTGGTCCTGGAACCCCAACTCCGGTGACACGGGCGGCATCCTGAAGGACGACTGGCAGACGGTCGACACGGCGAAGGACGCGTACCTGGCGCCGATCAAGGCCCCGGGCTTCGACCCCGGCACCCCCGGCCCCGGTCCGGGCGGCCCTGGCGATCCCGGCGGCTCCACGCCCACCTGCACCGCCGCCTACACCGTAGGCAGCGACTGGGGCGGCGGCTTCAACGCCGAGGTGAAGGTGACCAACGCGGGCACGCTGCCGCTGAAGTCCTGGAAGGTGACGTGGACGTGGAGCGGCTCGCAGAAGGTCACGAGCATGTGGAACGCGTCGCACACCCAGAACGGGGCGACCGTCACCGCGGTCAACGCGGCGCACAACGGGAGCGTGCCGGTGGGAGGTTCGGCGGGCTTCGGCCTGGGCGGTGCGCCCGGGGGCGGAGGCGCGACGGGTCTGAGTTGCACGGCGACCTGATCGCGGGGTGAGTGGGGCGCCCGGTGCCGGCCGGGCGTACCCATGCCGGTCGGCGTGTCCGGATTGCCGGAACTCCCCTTTTCTGAGGGGGGTCTGAGAGCAGACTATGACTCGATTCGGTCAAGTCTTGGTCGAATCCGTATGTGTGGCGCGCTCTTCCGAAACGATGCGGCACGGCCCGTGTCACTCACGGGCCCGACCCCCCTCACCGTTGCGAGAGAACTCCATGAGAAGAAGCGCAGCCGTACTGTGCGGCGTCACGGTCGTCCTGGCCGGGACGCTCGCCGCCGCCCCCGCCAACGCCGGCGCGTCACACTCCGCGAACACCGCCGCCCTGACGACCGCCGCGGCGAAGATCACATGGAAGAAGTGCGGTACGGACGACGCCCCGACACTCCAGTGCGCGTCGTTGAAGGTGCCGCTCGACTACGCGAAGCCGCGGGGCAAGCAGATCACGCTGGCGCTGTCCCGCGTGCCGCACACCGCGCCGAAGTCCCAGGGCCCGCTGCTCGTCAACCCCGGCGGCCCCGGTGGCAGCGGTCTGTCGCTGGCCCCGTTCGTCGCGTCGTCCCTGCCCGAGGAGGTCGCGGCCCAGTACGACGTCATCGGCTTCGACCCGCGCGGAGTGGGTGAGAGCCAGCCCGCCCTGGACTGCAAGCCGGGCTACTTCGACCCGGTCCGCCCTGACTCCGTACCCAGCACACCGGCCCTCGAGAAGGCCAACCTCGCGCGCGCCAAGTCCTTCGCCCAGGCCTGCGGCACGAAGTACAAGGACGTCCTGCCGTACATCGACACGGTCAGCGCCGTGAAGGACATGGACTCGATCCGCAAGGCCCTCGGCGCACCGAAGATCAACTACTTCGGCTACTCGTACGGCACGTACCTGGGCGCGGTCTACGCCAAGCTGTTCCCCGAGCGGGTGCGGCGCCTGGTGCTGGACTCCATCGTCGACCCGACCGGTGTCTGGTACGACGACAACATCCAGCAGGACTACGCCTTCGACAAGCGTCACAAGGCGCTCATGGCGTGGATAGCCAAGTACGACTCCACGTACAAGCTCGGCACGAACCCGAAGAAGATCGAGGCCAAGTGGTACGCCATGCGGGCGGCCCTGGCCAAGAAGCCCGCGGGCGGCAAGGTGGGCGCCTCCGAGCTGGAGGACATCTTCCTACCCGGCGGCTACAACAACGGCTACTGGCCCACGCTCGCCCAGACGTTCGCGGCCTACGTCAACAACCACGACACGGCCGCGCTGGTCAAGGCCTACGACAACATCGCGGCGATCGACGCCAGCGGTGACAACGGCTACAGCGTCTACACCTCGGTGCAGTGCCGTGACGCGTCCTGGCCGCGCGACTGGAAGCAGTGGCGCAAGGACAACTGGGCGGTGTACGAGAAGGCCCCCTTCATGGCCTGGAACAACGCCTGGTACAACGCACCGTGCGCGTTCTGGCCGACGAAGACGCTGAAGCCGGTGAACGTCGCCAACAGCAAGCTCCCGCCGGTGCTGCTGTTCCAGGCGACGGACGACGCGGCCACCCCCTACCAGGGCGGCGTCACCATGCACCGGCTGCTGAAGGGCTCCAGCCTGGTGGTGGAGCAGGGCGGCGGCAACCACGGCATCACGCTGAGCGGCAACGCCTGCCTGGACAAGCACCTCGCCACGTACCTGACCAACGGCAAGGTCCCGCACGGCAACGGCGTGGCCGACGCGGTGTGCAAGAAGACCGCCGACCCGAAGCCGCAGCCGGCGACGCAGAAGGCGCCGAGCACGCCGCAGCCCGCCGTCGCGGCGGTCGGTGACGGCCTGCGGGGAATCCTGGGGTCCGGGCGCTGAGCGCCTCGGTGACCCAGGCCTGACGGGACGACACGGGGGCACCCGGCGATACTCGCCGGGTGCCCCCTACTGTGTCCGGTCATGGGGGAACGCGTGAACAACGACATGGTGGCCGTCCCGGCGGGGTCCGTCACGCTGTCCGACCGGCGGACGCAGCGCAGTTGGACGGTCGGGGTCGCGTCGTTCCGGATGTCCGCGGTGCCGGTCACCCAGGCCTGGTACGCCGAGGTCACCGGCGGGCGTCCGAGCACGGCCCGGGGCGATCTGCTGCCCGTCGAGGGCGTGTCCTGGTGGGACGCGATCCGGTTCTGCAACGCCCTGTCCCGGGGCGAGGGCCTGACCCCGGCGTACGAGGTGCGGCCCGACGGCGGGGCCGCCGACTGGGACACCACCGCCGACGGCTACCGGCTGCCGACCGAGGCCGAGTGGGAACACGCCTGCCGCGCCGGCGGCACCGGCCCCCGCTACGGCCCGCTCGACGGGATCGCGTGGTACCGCGGCAACGCGGACGACCGCATCCACCCCGTGGGCGGCAAGCAGCCCAACGCCTGGGGCCTGTACGACATGCTGGGCAACGTCTGGGACTGGTGCTGGGACCTCTACGACGCCGAGGTCTACGGCACCTACCGGGTGCTGCGTGGCGGCGGCTGGTCCGACGAGCACTGGAGCTGCCGCGCCTCGGTGCGCCGCCGGAGCCATCCGACGTTCCGGATCGACGACGTGGGGTTCCGGGTGGCGCGCTCGCAACCGGGGGCGTAGCGCCGCGCAGGCTAGCGGTACGAGGCCACCAACCGCGCCAGATGGCGCCCCGCCGCCTCCAACGGAGCCTCGCTGCGGGCCACTTGAGAGGCCAGTTCGGCGCCTTCCAGGGTGGCGATCACCGTGTGGGACAGGTCGGCGGCGTCCGGAGCGGCGAAGCCTGCGGCGACCAGACTCTCGGCGACGACCGAACGCCAGCGGGCGAACGCCTCGGCGGCGGCCTGCTGGATGCCCGGGGCGCCGGCCGCCGTGCCCACGACGGTGGAGGTGACCGGGCAGCCGTCGAGCCAGTCGGAGTCGCGCAGTCCTCGGGCGAGAAAGGCGGCGAGGGCGGGCAGCGCCTTCTCCGGTTCCGGCTCCGCGTCGAGCGTCTCGCGCAGCAATTCGGTGAACTCCTCGTCGCCGAGGCGTACGGCGGCCGCTCCGAGCTCCTGCTTCCCGCCCGGGAAGAAGTGGTAGACCGAGCCGAGCGTCGCCCCGGCCTCGCGGGAGATCTGCTTGATGCCGGTGCCCTCGTAGCCCTGGCGCTGCATCAGGCGAGAGGCCGTCCGGACGATCCGTTCACGGGTGCCGGCGGTCGCGAGGTCGTGCGGGGCCCTGGTCTTCACGCCACCACTCTACCGAGCTAGAGCGATCGCTCTAGTCGCTGTGCTAGGTTCCTCTCTGGATAGAGCGTTCGTTCTAGTCGTCTTCGTTCCGCCGTCCCCGGGGAGATGTCCGTGAGCCCGTCCGCTGTGAGCACGCCGCCCGTGACCGTCCTCGGCCTGGGCCCCATGGGCCGCGCGATGGCCGGCGCCTACCTGGACGCCGGCCACCGGGTCACCGTCTGGAACCGCACCGCGAGCCGCGCCGACGACCTCGTGGCCAGGGGCGCGGTACGCGCCGCCACCGTCGAGGAGGCCCTGGCGGCGAGCGAGGTGGTCGTGCTGAGCCTCACCGACTACGCCGCGATGTACACCGTCCTGGAGCCCGCCGCCCCGGCGCTCGCGGGCCGGATCCTGGTCAACCTCAGTTCGGACACCCCCGAGCGGGCCCGCGAGGGTGCCGCCTGGGCGGCCCGGCACGGGGCGCGCCACCTCACCGGCGGAGTCCAGACGCCGCCGTCCGGCATCGGCTCGGCGGAGTTCGACACCTTCTACAGCGGCCCCCGGGACCTCTTCGAGCAGTACGAGGACGTCCTGAAGGTCCTTACGGGCACCGACTACCGGGGTGAGGACCCGGGCCTGGCCGCGCTGTACTACCAGCTCCAGATGGACCTGTTCTGGACCACGCTGACCGCCTGGCTGCACATGCTGGCGCTGGCGGACGCCAACGGCATCAAGCCCTCCGAGATCACGCCGTACGCGGCCGGGACGCTGGGCGGGATGGAGCAGTTCCTCGACTTCTACACGCCGCGCATCGAGGCGGGGCAGCACTCCGGTGACGTCGAGCGGATCTCGATGGCCGTGGCCAGCCTGGACCACGTCGTGCACACGGCGCGGGACTCGGGCGTGGATCCGGCACTGCCCGCCGCGGTGCTGGAGACGTTCCGGCGGGCGGCGGCGGACGGCGGGGAAGAGGACAGCCTCACGCGGCTGTTCGAGGTGTTCGGCCGGGGCGCGGCTGCCTGAGCGCGAGCGAGGGGCGCCCCCTGCATACGGGGCGCCCCTCGGTCACGTACGGGAGGAGGTCAGAGCTTCTCGATCACGTAGTCGACGCACTTGGTGAGCGCCTCGACGTCCGCCGGGTCGATCGCCGGGAACATCGCGACGCGCAGCTGGTTGCGGCCGAGCTTGCGGTAGGGCTCGGTGTCGACGATGCCGTTGGCGCGCAGCACCTTGGCGACGGCGGCGGCGTCGACCTCGTCCGTGAAGTCGATCGTGCCGATGACCTGCGAGCGCTTGGCCGGGTCGGTGACGAACGGGTTGGCGTACTTGATGTCCTCGGCCCAGCCGTAGAGCGTGCGGGCGGAGGTCGCCGTGCGCCGGACCGACCAGTCCAGACCGCCCTGGCCGTTGATCCACTCCAGCTGCTGGTTCAGCAGGAAGAGGGTGGCCAGCGCCGGGGTGTTGTACGTCTGGTTCTTGCGGGAGTTGTCGATCGCCGTCGGCAGCGAGAAGAACTCCGGGACGTGGCGGCCGGACGCGTGGATCCGCTCGGCGCGCTCGATCGCGGCCGGGGAGAAGACGCCGATCCACAGGCCGCCGTCGGAGGCGAAGGACTTCTGCGGGGCGAAGTAGTAGACGTCGGTCTCGCTGACGTCGACGGGCAGGCCGCCGGCGCCGGAGGTGGCGTCCACGAGGACCAGGGAGCCCTCGTCGGCACCGGCCACGCGCTTGATCGGCATGGCGACACCGGTCGAGGTCTCGTTGTGGGTGAACGCGTAGACGTCCACGCCCGCCTCGGCGACCGCCTCGGGGTGCGTGCCCGGGTCGGCGGAGATGACGTCCGGCTCGGCCAGCCACGGCGCGAGCTTGGCGGCCTTGGCGAACTTGGAGGAGAACTCGCCGAAGCTGAGGTGCTGCGACCTGTTCTCGATCAGGCCGTGCGTCGCGACGTCCCAGAACGCGGTCGAGCCGCCGTTGCCGAGGATCACCTCGTAGCCGTCGGGGAGCTGGAACAGCTCGCTGATGCCTTCGCGCACCTTGCCGACCAGGTTCTTGACGGGAGCCTGACGGTGAGAGGTGCCCATGAGGGAGGTGCCGGTCGCGGCGAGGGCGTCCAGCGCCTCCGTCCGCACCTTGGAGGGACCCGCGCCGAAACGTCCGTCCGCGGGCTTGATGTCAGAGGGAATCCGGATCTCAGCCACGCAGGGGAGCGTAGCCGTTTCCAGAAACGTGGGCGAAACGTCGTCCGTCGGGTGAGACGGGGTTTGGGCCGATCAGTGCGGCGCCGGGCCGGGCCAGACGGCCGAGGCGTCGTCGCGGTGCGGGTTCGGCAGCCGGAGGGGGCGGACGGCGACGGGGCGGGCTCCGCCCTCGGTGGTGGCCGTCCAGGGGGCGGGGCGGCCGGAGTAGCACAGGGTGGTGAGGACGAAGACGCCGTCGGCGTAGACCTCGACATACTCACCGATGGTCAGGATGCGCAGTGCGGCGGCGGGTTCCGGCAGGAGGGTCTCCCCGAGCACGTTGCCGTCCGGGCCGGTGACCCGGAGGTTCTTGCCGTCGCAGCCGACCGTGAGCGCGGGCCGGTCCCGGTCGGAGACATGCGTGCGCAGGGTGATCTCGGTGCGGCCGGAGATGCCGACGTCCCCGACCGCGTGCAGGGGGGCGTCGTACGTCTCCTCGCCGAGCCGGCGGTCCAGACCCGGCCACCATTCCAGGCGGGGCGCCGCGTCCTGCGGTATGACGAGGGACTTGGGCTGGGCGAGCATGCCGCGGCAGCGCTCGCCGGTGTCGGTGAGGCCGACGCGGCGCGGGGTGGTGTGCAGCACGACGCGGGCGCCGTCGGGGGCCGTGACGACGCGCGGGGCGTACGCGCCCGTCGGGCCGAGCGGACCGCGGCGGGTCCACGGGCCGCGCAGGCGCGGCGCGGTCCACGCCTCGAAGCCCCGGGTGGCGCCGACGGAGCCGAGCAGCAGCCAGCCGCCGTCGTCGAGGCGTTCCAGGACCGGGCACTCCAGTTCGTCGACGTCGCCGGGGGAGATCAGCGGCGGGTGGACGGTCCAGTGCTCCAGGTCGTCGGAGGTGGCCCAGGCGACGCAGCCGCTGACCTCGACGGGCAGGGAGACGTCGGCGGCGCAGACCACCATGACCCAGCCGTCGGACTCGTCGTCGCGTACGACGAAGGGGTCGCGCCAGCCCATGCGTTCGCCCGTGCGGTACCAGCGCCCGTCGGCCTCGACGACCGGCCCCGCGCCGTGGCGCCGCCAGCCGGTGCCGTCGGTGCGGTCGGAGTGGGCCAGGCCGACCGACTGCAGGGGCCAGCCGCCGGGGGTGAGTCCGGAGACGGCCGTGTAGAGCATCGCCATGCCGTCGCCGTGCGGGAAGGCGTGCATGGTCCACACCGCCTGCTGGTCGAAGCGGCCCGGAAGGCCGTTGCCGAAGGCCGTGCCCTGCGGCTCCCAGTGGACCAGGTCGGAGGAGGTGGCCCGGCCGTAGGAGGTCTCCATGCGCAGGTGGTCGAACTCGGCCGTCCACGGGCCCTGCAGGTGCAGCGCGGTGTAGGTGCCGTCCGCGTGGCGCAGAAGGTCGAAGTCGTTCACGCAGAGGCCGGGCGGCGCGTATCGCATGGACAGGTCCTGTCTGCCGACAGCGGCACTCAAACGCGTGCGCTGTGATCTTGCTGGGGGAAGTTCCTCTGGGAGTCAGTCGAAGTACATATGAACGCAAACGCTTGCGCAACAGGGTGGGCGGGTTTACGGTCTCGTCACTCCCCCTCACACCGACGTGTTCTCCGGGCCCCCGGGCACGCGGCGTGCACCCGATCAAGGAGCGTCCCGTGACGGTCAGCATCACCGATGTCGCCGAGGCCACCGGGGTCTCGGCCTCCACCGTGTCCCGCGCCCTGCGCGGCCGTCCCGGGGTGTCGGAGGAGATGCGGGCCCGGATCGTCCAGGCCGCCGCCGAGCTGGGCTACACCGCATCGCGCTCGGCGTCCAGCCTGGCCAGCGGACGCACCTACACCATCGGCGTCGTCGTCCCGTACGTCGGCCGCTGGTTCTTCGGCACGGTGCTGGACGCGGCCGAGAAGGTCTTCAGCGCCGCCGGCTACGACGTCCTGCTGTACAACCTCGGCTCACCGGAGGCACGCAAGCGCTTCTTCACCAAGCTGCCGATCCGCAAGCGGGTCGACGCCGTGCTGTCCCTGCTGATCCCGGACCCGGAGGAGGCCGCCGCCCTGTGCTCCCTCGGTGTGCCGCTGGCGACCACGGTCGGCGGCGCCCGGCCCGGGTTCACGGTGGTCGGCATCGATGACCGGGGCGGGGCGGAGAGCGCCGTACGGCATCTGGTGAACCTGGGCCACCGGCGGATCGGCATGATCTCCGGCGCCAGCGAGCCGCTGCACTGGACCACGCCCCTCGACCGCCGGCAGGGCTACCTGGACGTGCTGGCCGACGCCGGGATCGAGCTCGACCCCGCCCTGGAAGCCGACGGCGGTTACACGGTCGAGGGCGGTGAGCGGGCCATGACCGAGCTGCTGGCGCTGCGCCATCCGCCGACCGCCGTGTTCGCCCAGTCCGACGAGATGGCGATGGGCGCGCTGCGCGCCCTGCGCCGGCACCGGCTGAGGGTTCCGGAGGACGTGTCCGTGGTCGGCTTCGACGATCACGAGCTGTCCGAGGTGGTCGGGCTGACCACCGTGGCCCAGCCGGTCGCGGCCCAGGGCCGGGAGGCGGCCCGGCTGCTCCTGGTGCGTCTGGACGGACGGGACGCCGTGTCGCCGCGCCCCGTCGAGATGCCCATCCGTTTCATCCTCCGCGAGACCACCGCTCCGCCGCACACCGGCCGGCAGCGGTAGCACCGTCCGCCCTTCTCCGCCCGCCACCGGGACGCCGCTCCAGCCCGTCCCCGGCTCCCTCCCCACCGTCCGCGCAGCCACGCGCCCACCCCGCACGGAGGCACCACCATGATCACTGGTAACGCAAGACACCGTCGTACGGGCCTGACGGCCCTCGCCCTGCTGCCCCTGGCCGCACTGGCCGCCTGTGGCGGAGGCGGGGGCGGCGGCGACACCGCCGCCGAACAGGGCAGCGGCAAGGGCACCATCAGCGTCTGGGCCCACCAGGGACAGGCGAACGAGACGGCCGCGCTGCAGAACGCGGTGAAGTCCTTCAACTCCTCGCAGAGCGCCGTCAAGGCCGAGCTGAAGCTGATCCCCGAGAACGACTACACCAAGACCATCACCACCACCGACGCCTCCGAACTGCCGGACGTGCTCGAGTTCGACGGCCCGACGATGGCCAACTTCGTCTACAACGGCAAGCTCGCCCCGGTCGACGGCCACGTCTCCGCCAAGACCCTCGACAACGCCACCGACGCGATCAAGGCGCAGGGCGAGATCGACGGCAAGCACTACGGCCTGGGCATGTTCGACGCCGGCCTCGGTATGTACGCCAACAAGAAGCTGCTGGACGCGGCCGGCGTGAAGTACCCGACGAGCGCGGACGACGCCTGGACGGCCGAGGAGTTCGGCAAGGCGCTTCGGGCGCTGAAGGGCAAGGACTCCGACGGCAAGGTCCTCGACATATCGGAGCAGTACGGCCTGGCCACCGAGTGGGGCACCTTCGGCTTCTCCCCGATCGTCTGGTCGGCCGGCGGCGGCCTGCTGAAGGACGGCAAGGCGGAGGGCGCCCTCGACAGCCCGAAGGTCGTCTCCGCGTTCAAGACCTTCCAGTCCTGGAAGACGTACGTCGACCCCAACACCGACGGCAACGCCTTCGCCAAGGGCAAGGTGGCGCTGAGCTGGGTCGGCCACTGGAACTACCCCGCGTACAGCGAGGCGCTCGGTGACGACCTCGTCGTCCTGCCGCTGCCGGACTTCGGCAACGGCCCCAAGACCGGCCAGGGATCGTGGGCCTGGGGCATCGGCGCCGACAGCAAGAACGGCAAGGCCGCGGGCGTCTTCCTGGACTACCTGCTGAACGACACCAACATCGGCGCGATGACCAAGGCCAACGGCGCGGTCCCCGCGACCAGGTCCGCCCTCGCCAAGAGCGAGCTGTACAAGAAGGGCGGCCCGCTCCAGCTCTTCGCCGACCAGCTGGCCAAGCCGTGCGGCGACAGCGACATCAGTGCCTCCTGCGTCGCCGTCACCCGCCCGGTGACCGCCGGATACCCCACGGTCACCGCCAAGTTCAACACGGCCCTGAACTCGATCTACGGCGGCGCCGACCCCAAGGAAGCCCTGCAGAAGGCCGCCCGCGCCATCGACCGGGACTTCACCGACAACGCCGGCTACGAGATCCCGTAACCCGCAGGACGTATCGGCCCGGGCGGGCCGCCGTCGACGTGGCGACGCAGCCGCGTATCGACCGAGCCCGCCCGGCCGGGAAGAGGACCCTGTCGTGAAAACCGTGGAACCCGCGCACCCCGCGGCCCCTGGCCGGGCGCAGGCCGCCTCGTCCGCGCCCTCCGCGAAGCCCGCGCGTCCGGCGCGCGGCAACCGCGACCGGCTGCACGGGCTGCTGATGGCCGCCCCCGCCGTCGGCGGGCTGATCGCCTTCGTCGGCATCCCGTTCGGCTACGCCGTGGTGCTCTCCTTCTACAACGTTCGCCTCGGCTCGCCGCTGGAGCCCGCCTTCTTCGGCGTGGAGCACTACCGGCGGCTGTTCACCGACCCCGATCTGTCCGGCCCGTTCCTGCGGGCGCTGCTGAACAACCTGACCTTCGCCGCCGTCGTCGTACCGCTCCAGACGGGTCTGGCGCTGGCGCTGGCGATCCTGCTCAACCGCAAGCTGAAGGCCATCGGCCTGTTCCGGTCCTTCTTCTTCATGCCGGTGGTCTTCCCGATGGCGCTGGTCGCCGTGATCTGGCGGCTCATCCTCGCCCGCAGCGAGCAGGGCCTGCTCAACTCTTTGCTGGACACGGTGAGTTTCGGCAACTGGGGTGCCTTCGACTGGCTCGGCGACGGCCTCACCGCGATGGGCTCGATCATCGTGCTGTCGGTGTGGCAGGGCGTCGGCTTCCAGATGGTCATCCTGCTGGCCGGTCTCCAGCAGATCCCGGGCGAGCTCTACGAGGCCGCCCAGCTGGACCGGGCCTCCCGCTGGCAGCAGTTCCGGCACGTCACCCTGCCCGGCATCCGCGGCACCCTCGTGTTCGTGGCGATGCTGACCTCGGTGCTGTCCTTCCGGGTCTTCGACCAGGTGTACATCCTCATCCGCGGCGGCGGCCTGGACGAGGACGCCACCCGGACGGTGATGTACCAGGCCGTCACCACGGCCTTCGACCAGAACAACATCGGCCAGGCCTCGGCCGTCACGGTGGTGTTCTTCCTGATCGTCGTCGCCCTGACCATCGTCCAGCGCCGCGTCGTCCGGCCCGACCACGAGGAGTGACTCCACCATGGCCATCACCCCTGCGCCCGTACGCCGCGTCCTCGACTACACCGTCCTGAGCGTCCTGGCGTTCGTCTTCGCCCTCCCCGCGCTCTACCTCTTCCTCGGCAGCCTCAAGCCGTCGGACGAGGTCCTGAACGGCCTGTCCGGCTTCCTGCCCACCCACCTCTCCTTCGACAACTACGCAGCCGTCCTGGACAGCCTGAACTCCGACAGCACCGGCTACTTCTGGCAGTTCATGGGCGTGTCGGTGCTGCTGTCGTTCGTGGTGGTCACCGGCGGGCTGATCGTCAACTCGATGGCGGCCTACGGGCTGACGCGGCTGAAGTGGCGGGGGCAGAACGCCGTGTTCACCCTGGTGCTGCTGCTGATGCTGATCCCGTTCGAGTCGGTGGCGGTGCCGCTGTTCTACATGTTCAACGGCCAGCGCAACACCCTGTTCATCCAGGCCCTGCCGTTCGTCGCCAACGCCTTCGCGATCTACCAGTTCCACACGTTCTTCAAGAAGATCCCGCCGAGCATCGAGGAGGCGGCGCGGCTGGACGGCGCCGGGCCCTGGCGCACCTTCTTCGCGATCATCGTGCCGATGTCCAGGCCGGTGTTCGCCTCGGTCGCGATCCTCACCTTCCTCATCCAGTGGGGCTCCTTCCTGTGGCCGGTGCTGATGGTGTCCGACCCGTCCGTGCGCCCCCTGCCGCTGGAGATGAGCGTCTTCCAGGGCCAGCAGCCCCCGGACTGGGGCCAGATCCTCGCCTTCGGCGTGCTGCTGGTGCTGCCCGTGCTGATCGTCTTCGCGTTCTTCCAGCGCTGGTTCGTCGAGGGCGTGGCCAGCTCCGCCGTCAAGGGCTGACCCATCGAGGGGGCGGCGCCCCGGTCCGTCACTGTCAGTGGCCGGGTGCATGCTGGACGCATGACGGATGTCGGGGGTCTGGCTGCCCTTGAGGCGGAGCTGCGCCGGGTCGTCCGGGGTGACGTGGGTTTCGACGTCACCTCCCGGGCGCTGGTCACCATGGACGCCTCCAACTACCGGCGGGTGCCGCTGGGCGTGGTCGCTCCGCATGACGCCGATGACGTGGCGGCCGTCCTGGAGGTGTGCCGGGAGCGGGGGGTCCCGGTCGTCGCGAGAGGCGGCGGCACGTCGATCGCCGGGCAGGCGACGGGCACGGGCGTGGTGCTGGACTTCACCCGGCACATGAACCGGCTCGTGTCGCTCGACCCGGAGAGCCGCACCGCCGTCGTGCAGCCGGGGCTGGTGCTGGACCGGCTCCAGGAGGCCGCCGCGCCGCACGGGCTGCGGTTCGGGCCGGATCCGTCCACGCACAGCCGGTGCACGCTCGGCGGCATGATCGGCAACAACTCGTGCGGCTCGCACTCCGTGGCGTGGGGGACGACCGCGGACAGTGTCCGGGAGCTGGACGTCGTCACCGCGCGCGGTGAGCGCCTGCGGCTCGGGCGGCACTGGACAGGGGGGCCGGACGGGCTGCGTGCACTGGTGGAGGGCGAAGCGGCCCTGCTGCGCACCGGCTTCCCGGAGCTGCCCCGCCGCATCTCCGGCTACGCGCTCGACGCCCTGCTGCCCGAGCGCGGCGCCGACGTGGCCCGCTCCTTCTGCGGCTCCGAGGGCACGCTCGGCGTGCTGACGGAGGCGGTCGTACGCCTGGTCGAGGCGCCCCGAGCGCGTGCCCTGGCCGTGCTGGCGTACGCCGACGAGAGCGTGGCTGCCGAGGCGGCGGCCGGGCTGCTGCCGTACCGTCCGCTGACGGTGGAGGGCATGGCGGCGGACCTCGTGCCGTCCCCGGCCGCGCTGCCGCGGGGCGGCGCCTGGCTGTTCGTGGAGACCGGCGGGGAGTCGGCCGCGGAGGCACGCGCGCGTGCGGAGGCGGTCGTGCGGGCCGCCGACGTCGTGGACGCGTTCGTGGTGACCGACCCGGCCGGGCAGCGCGCGCTGTGGCGGATCCGGGAGGACGCGAGCGGGACGGCGACGCGGATGCCCGACGGCACCGAGGCCTGGCCGGGCTGGGAGGACTGCGCGGTGCCGCCCGCCCGGCTCGGCGCGTATCTGCGGGACTTCCGGGCCCTGATGGCGGCGCACGGGCTGCGCGGCACGCCGTACGGGCACTTCGGGGACGGCTGCATCCACGTCCGTATCGACTTCGACCTGCTGACGCCGCCCGGTGTCGCCCGTTTCCGCCGCTTCTCGGAGGAGCTCGCGGAGCTGGTGGTGGCGCACGGCGGATCGCTGTCCGGGGAGCACGGGGACGGGCAGGCGCGGGCGGAACTGCTGCCGAAGATGTACGGGGCCGAGACGGTGGGCCTGTTCGAGCGGGTGAAGGGGGTGTGGGACCCGGACGACCTGCTCAACCCCGGGATGCTCGTCCGCCCCGCGCCGCTCGACACCGGCCTGCGCTTCTCCGTCCTGCCCCGCGAACCGGTCGACGTGGCCTTCGGCTACCCCGCCGACGGCGGCGACTTCACGGCGGCGGTGCGGCGCTGCGTGGGCGTCGCCAAGTGCCGTACGGCATCGGTGTCCGGCTCGGGCGTCATGTGCCCGTCCTTCCGGGCGACAGGCGCGGAGGAGCACTCCACGCGCGGGCGTGCCCGGCTGCTGCACGAGATGCTCGCCGGTGAGGTGGTGACGGACGGCTGGCGCTCGGAGGAGGTCCGGGACGCGCTGGACCTGTGCCTGTCCTGCAAGGGCTGCCGGTCGGACTGCCCGGTCGGGGTCGACATGGCCACGTACAAGGCGGAGTTCCTGCATCACCACTACGCGGGGCGCCGCCGGCCCGCCGCGCACCACGTGATGGGCCGGCTGCCGGTGTGGCTCCGGGCGGTGGCCCGCACGCGCACGGCGCGGCTGGTCAACGCGCTGTCCGCGGTACGGCCCTTCGCATGGGCGGCCAAGCGGCTGGGCGGTCTCGCGCCCGAGCGGGAGATTCCGCGGGTGGCCCCGCGGACGTTCAGCCGGTGGTGGGAGCGGCGGAGGCCGCCCCGCCCCGCCCCGCGGGGAGACTTGGTCGTCCTGTGGCCCGACACGTTCACCGAGCACCTCTCGCCGGCCGTGGGACAGGCCGCCGTACGGGTGCTGGAGGCGGCCGGGCTGCGGGTGGCGCTGCCGCCGACCGTGCACCTGGCGAAACCGCCCGTGGGCGACGGCAGGACGGTCGCCCTGGACCCGCTGTCCCTGCTGCGCGGCCGGGGCCGGGTCTGCTGCGGGCTGACGTACGTCTCGACGGGCCAGCTGGACCGCGCCCGGGCCGTCATGCGCCGCACGCTCGACCTGATGGAACCGGTGCTGGAGACCGGCGCCCCGGTCGTGGTCCTGGAACCGAGCTGCGCCGCGGCCCTGCGCACGGACGTCCCCGAGCTGCTGCACGACGACCCGCGCGCGGCCCGGCTCGCGGCGCGGGTCCTCACCTTCGCGGAGACGCTGGAGCGCCACGCCCCCGGCTGGACGCCGCCGCGCGTGGACCGCCCGGCGGCCGGGCAGACCCACTGCCACCAGCACGCGGTGCTCGGCGACGCCGCCGACCGCCGGCTGCGGGAAGCGGCCCTGATCACCGGCGAACTGAGCGGCGGCTGCTGCGGCCTCGCCGGGAACTTCGGCTTCGAGAAGGGCCACTACGAGGTGTCCACCGCCTGCGCGGAGGAACAGCTCCTGCCGTCCGTACGGGACGCCCCGGACGGCACGGTGGTCCTCGCGGACGGCTTCTCCTGCCGCACCCAGCTGGAGCAGCTGGCGGGCGTCCGGGGCAGGCATCTGGCGGAGGTCCTGGCCGAGGCGCTGGACGAGGCGGTGGACGAGGCGCCGGACGGGGACCGCCGGCGAGGGAGCGGGTGAGGCGTTCGGGCCACGGCACGGGCGGACCCGAGTGTCTGAGCCGGGGGAGGGCGGGGGCCGCTCCTAGGCTCGCGGAACCAGGCACCGCCCGCTGCTCGAAGGAGCCCGCGCATGAGCGTCCGCGTCCAGCCGATCACCCGTGACGAGCACCTCGCGTTCGTCACGGCCCGCCGCTCCGCCAGCCACACCCAGATCCCCTCCTGGGGTGAGGTGAAGCCCGACTGGCGGGCGGAGAGCCTCGGCTGGTTCGGCGGCGGGCAGCTCGTCGGCGTGGGACTGGTGCTGCTGCGCCCGCTGCCCGGGCCGCGGGTGCCCGGGCTGCCGCGCTACCTCGCCTATCTCCCCGAGGGCCCGCTGATCGACTGGCACGAGCCCGGCCTCGACCGTCTGCTGGAGCCGATGCTCGCGCACCTGAGACGGCGGGGCGCCTTCGCGGTGCGGATGGGTCCGCCGGTCGTGGTGCGCCGCTGGAGCGCCGAGACGGTCAAGGCGGCGATCGCGGACCCGGCCGCCCGGCGGCTGCGCGACGTGCGGGCGACGTCGTACGAACCCCGCGCCGGCCAGGTCGCGGACAGCCTGCGCCGCATGGGCTGGCGGCAGACCGCACCCGGCGGCGAGGAGGGCTTCGCCGCGGGCCAGCCCCGGTACGTCTTCCAGGTGCCGTTCGCCGGACGCTCGCTGGAGGACATCCACGACGGCCTGAACCAGCAGTGGCGGCGCAACATCAAGAAGGCGGAGAAGGCCGGGGTGAAGGTCGTCCGCGGCGACCTGGAGGACCTGCCGGCCTTCCACGAGCTGTACGGCGAGACCGCCGAGCGGGACCGCTTCGTCCCGCGCCCGCTGCCGTACTTCCAGCGCATGTGGACCGCGCTGACCGCCGAACACCCGGACCGGATGCGGCTCTACCTCGCCTCCCACGACGGCGAGGTGCTCGCCGCGGCCACCATGCTGACCGTCGGCGACCACGTCTGGTACTCCTACGGCGCCTCCACCAGCCGCCGCCGCGAGGTCCAGCCGAGCAGCGCCCTGCAGTGGCGGATGATGACCGACGCGCACGAACTCGGGGCCGCCGTCTACGACCTGCGCGGCATCACCGACACCCTGGAGGAGTCCAGCCACCTGCTGGGACTGCTCCGCTTCAAGGTGGGCACCGGCGGTGAGGCCGTGGAGTACCTCGGCGAATGGGACTACCCGCTCAACCGGCTGCTCCACAAGGCGTTCGACCTCTACCTTTCCCGCCGCTGACGTCTCACAGCCCGAGACAGAGGCAAAAAGGGTTCACGCACCTGACGGAGTCCATTACCCTGGACTGTGCAGTGCATCCGGCTGTACGTTGAGTGCATCCGGGTGCACGCACCGCACACACGCACCACCCGGACACCGACCTCGAGTACAGGACCCGCCCGTGACCACGCCGGAGACCGCCACCTCGTCCCCGACCGCGACCGCGACCGCGACCGTGACCGCCGACGCCACCGCGCCGGCCGCCGGCCCGGGCCGGCTCGGTTCCCTCGGGCCCGTGGGCCTGGTGCTCGCGGGCGGGATCTCCGTGCAGTTCGGCGGCGCCCTGGCCGTGACGCTGATGCCCAGGGCCGGTGCCCTCGGGGTGGTGGCGCTGCGCCTGCTGGTCGCGGCCGTCGTCCTGCTCCTGGTCTGCCGTCCGCGGCTGCGCGGCCACTCGCGCACCGACTGGGGCACGGTCGTCGTCTTCGGCATCACGATGGCCGCCATGAACGGCCTCTTCTACCAGGCCGTCGCGCGCATCCCGTTGGGCCCCGCGGTGACCCTGGAGGTCCTCGGCCCGCTCGCCCTCTCGGTCTTCGCCTCCCGCCGCGCGATCAACGTCGTCTGGGCGGCGCTGGCCCTCGCCGGTGTCTTCCTCCTCGGCGGGGGAGGCTTCAGCGGCCTCGACCCCACAGGAGCGGCCTTCGCCCTGGGTGCCGGCGCCATGTGGGCGGCCTACATCGTCTTCAGCGCCCGTACGGGCCGCCGCTTCCCGCAGGCCGACGGGCTGGCCCTGGCCATGGCGGTGGGAGCGGTGCTGTTCCTGCCCCTGGGCATCGCCGAGTCGGGCACGAAGCTGCTCGACCCGGTGACACTGGGCCTGGGCGCGGCGGTGGCCCTGCTCTCCTCGGTGCTGCCCTACACGCTCGAACTCCTCGCCCTGCGCCGCCTGCCCGCCTCCACCTTCGCGGTCCTGATGAGCCTCGAACCGGCCATCGCCGCGACGGCCGGCTTCCTCATCCTCGACCAGGCCCTGAACGCTTCCGAGGCCGCCGCGATCGCCCTCGTCGTCGCGGCGAGCATGGGGGCGGTGCGCACACAGGTGGGCGGCGGACGCAAGAAGACGGTGGCGCTGGAGGGCACGGGCCTGGAGGGCTGACCGGCCCCCGCGCGGGAAGCGGCCTCCGGGCGGGAAGCGGCCCCCGCGCGGGAAGCGGCCTCCGGGCGGGAAGCGGCCGCCGTCCCGGTCCGGCCCGGTTGTCAGTGCCGGGTGCCAGACTGCCCGCATGACCGCACCGGATCCGAAGGCCGACCTGCTCCGCTATCTCCAGGACGCGCGTGACGCCCTGTTGTGGAAGCTCGACGGGCTCTCGGAGTACGACGTCCGCCGCCCCCTGACACCGACCGGCACCAATCTTTTGGGGCTGGTCAAGCACACCGCGGGGGTGGAGCTGGGGTACTTCGGCGACACCTTCGGCCGGCCATTCTTCGACGAGAACCCACCGCCCTGGTGGTACACGCGGGACGCCGAGCCCAACGCCGACATGTGGGCCACCCCGGACGAGTCGCGCGAGGACATCGCCGGGCTGTACCGCCGGGCGTGGGCGCACGCGGACGGCACGATCGCGGCGCTGCCGCTGGACGCGACCGGCCGCGTCCCCTGGTGGCCCGAGGAGCGGCGCGAGACCACGCTGCACCACCTCCTGGTGCGCGTGATCGCCGACACCAGCCGTCACGCCGGCCACGCCGACATCGTGCGCGAACTCATCGACGGGTCGGTCGGCCTGACGCGGGGCAAGGACAGCATGCCCCCGGGCGACCGGGCCATGTGGGAAGCCCATCGGCACCGGCTGGAGGAGGCGGCGAGAGAAGCGGGCAGGGCCGGCTGAGCCCACCGGCGGGCCGGGCCCGCGGCGGCGCCGAAGACCAGGGGCGTCCCCCACACCCCGGCTGCCCGGCCACGTCCGTCTCGGCGTGCGGCGCCCGGCCCTATCGCGGATACCGCGCCGAAGTCCCGAGTCCGCCCGGCACGCCCTCCGGGCGGACGACGGACGTCGCGGACAGCGCCTAGCGCACCAGCATGCCGCGCACCGAGATCCCGTAGTGCGCCCGCAGCCGCCGCAGCTCCCACAGACCCACCGCGGTCACCGACAGAGGCGCCCCGAGCAGGAACACCGCCCGCACCGGCCCCGGCACCCCCGCGTACGCCCCGGTGAACAGGTCGAGCAGCGTCATCTCCCACACCAGCGTCATGGCCAGCAGCGGCGGCATGGCCTGGTGGATGTCGGCCGTGCGGAACACGTGGAGCAGCGCCAGGCCGATGCCCCAGGCGATGAACGGCAGTACCCACACCAGGACGAGCACGACGACCACCCAGGTGACCACGGTCATCGCCGGGCCGGTGGCGAACCGCCCGTCGACGAAGCCGGTGAGCACCATCAGCGGGAACACGAAGACCGCGGCGATCAGGGCCACCATCGCGCCGAACGGCATCGCGGCCCGGCGCAGCAGATCCCGGCGGGCCGACGGGGCGGTCAGGGCCAGCAGCACGCCCACGGCGACAGGAAACGTGACGGACAGCACCAGCACGCTGTGCCATGACTGGTCGAGGCGGTCGTCGGCGACGTCCCGCAGGGAGCTGCCGACCTTGTAGCTCACCGTCACCCACACCACCGCGGCCAGCCCCACCAGCGTGCGGATCTTCTGCATACGGGCGACGAAAGCGTCCTCGACGAGGTCCGGCCGGGACGGCCTGAACACCCGGCGCGCGGTGTGGATGGGGCCGATCCGCCGCCGCAGTCGCGCGACGGGGCCGGGGGGGGGGGCGGCGCCTGCGGCGGCACGGGGTGGGGCATGTAGGGGTGCGGCACATGGGGCGGATAGCCACCCCCGGGCGGCGGCATGGGGGGCGGATACCCGCCCCCCGGCGGTGCGTACGGCCATCCGACAATTTCATGCAAGCACGCTTGATTGTTTCTGGTGCCGCTGCCATGCTCCTCAGCACCCCGCACCACCCCGCACCACCCCGCACACCGCCGTACCCCGAGGGGAGCGCCCGTGTCCGACCCGACGTCCGTGATCGACGATCTGCGCGAGGAGAGCGAGGAACTCGACCGCCTCGTGGCCGGGTCGGAACCGCAGCGGTGGTCGCTCGCGACCCCGGCGCCCGGCTGGACCGTGGCGCACCAGATCGCCCATCTCGCCTGGACGGACCGCTCGGCCCTGCTCGCCGTCACGGACGCCGACGGCTTCCACGCCCTGGTCGAGAAGGCTCTCGCCGCGCCGGGCTCCTTCGTCGACGAGGGCGCCGAACAGGGCGCCGCCCTCCCGCCCGACGCGCTGCTCACGCGCTGGCGCGACGGCCGTACGGCACTGGAGAAGGCCCTGCGGGCCGCCCCGGCCAAGGCGCGCTTCCCCTGGTACGGACCGCCCATGTCGGCCGCCTCCATGGCGACGGCCCGTCTCATGGAGACCTGGGCCCATGGGCAGGACGTGGCCGACGCCCTGGGTGTGGCGCGCCCACCCACCGACCGGCTGCGGCATGTGGCCTGGCTCGGGGTGCGGACCCGCGACTTCGCCTACGGCGTGCACGGCCTGACCCCGCCCGCCTCCCCCCTCCGCGTCGAACTGCGCGCCCCCTCCGGCGACCTGTGGACGTACGGCCCCGCGGACGCGCCGCAGCGCGTCACCGGTCCCGCCCTCGACTTCTGTCTCCTGGTCACCCAGCGCGCCCACCGCACCGGCCTGGCCCTGTGTGCCGACGGCCCCGACGCCGACCGCTGGCTGGACATCGCGCAGGCCTTCGCGGGACCACCGGGCGGCGGACGCCCGCCGAAGGAGGCCACGTCGTGACCCTCCGCATCGGCAACGCCTCCGGCTTCTACGGCGACCGTTTCGACGCGATGCGCGAGATGCTCACCGGCGGCGAGCTCGACGTCCTCACCGGTGACTACCTCGCCGAGCTGACCATGCTCATCCTCGGCAGGGACCGCCTCAAGGACCCCGCCGCCGGATACGCCCGCACGTTCCTGCGGCAGCTCGAGGACTGCCTGGGGCTCGCGCACGAGCGGGGCGTCCGGATCGTCACCAACGCGGGCGGACTCAACCCAGCAGGACTCGCTGACGCCGTACGGGGGTTGGCCGACCGGCTCGGCATCCCCGTGCGCGTCGCCCATGTGGCGGGCGACGACCTCACCGCCGCGCACCCCCGCAGCCTCGCCGCCCACGCCTACCTCGGCGGCTTCGGCGTCGCGGAGTGCCTGCGGGCGGGCGCCGACGTCGTCGTCACCGGGCGGGTGACGGACGCGGCCCTGGTCACCGGGCCCGCCGCCGCCCACTTCGGATGGACACCGCGCGACCACGACCGGCTCGCCGGTGCCGTGGTCGCGGGGCACGTCCTGGAGTGCGGAGCGCAGGCCACCGGCGGCAACTACTCCTTCTTCCTCGACGGCGACGTCCGCCGCCCCGGCTTCCCGCTCGCCGAGCTGCACGAGGACGGCAGCTGCGTCATCACCAAGCACCCCGGCACCGGCGGCTTCGTCGACGTCGGCACGGTCACCGCCCAGTTGCTGTACGAGACGGCCGGTGCCCGGTACGCGGGGCCGGACGTCACCGCCCGGCTGGACACCGTACGGCTGACCCGGGACGGGCCCGACCGGGTGCGGATCGAGGGCGTGCGCGGGGAGGCGCCGCCGCCCACCCTCAAGGTCGGCCTCAACCGGCTCGGCGGCTTCCGCAACGAGGTCGTCTTCGTGCTCACCGGCCTCGACATCGAGGCCAAGGCCGCCCTGGTGCGGGACCAGATGGAACCCGCCCTGCGCAAGGTCGCCGACGTGCGCTGGGAGACGGCCCGCACCGACCGGCCCGACGCCGGCACCGAGGAGACGGCGAGCGCGTTGCTGCGGCTCGTCGTCCGGGACCCGGACCAGGAGAGCGTGGGGCGTGTGCTGAGCGGGGCCGCGGTGGAGCTGGCACTCGCCGGTTACCCCGGATTCCATGTGCTGGCACCACCGGGGAAGGGCTCGCCCTATGGGGTTTTCGAGGATGTGTACGTCCCCCAGAGCGGAGTCGACCATGTGGCGGTCCTCCACGACGGAGACCGGGTTCCGGTGCCGCCGCCCCACGACACCCTCGTACTCGACGGCGTTCCGGAGCCTGCGCTCCCCGAGCCGCTGCCGCCCGGGCCGGTGACAAGGGCCCCCCTCGGCCTCGTCGCGGGCGCCCGCAGCGGGGACAAGGGCGGCAACGCCAACGTCGGGGTGTGGGCGCGCACGGACGACGCCTGGCGGTGGCTCGCGCACGAGCTGACCGCCGACCGGTTCCGGGAGCTGATCCCCGAGAGCCGCGAGCTGACCGTCGTACGCCATGCACTGCCGAACCTGCGCGCCCTCAACTTCGTCGTCGAGGGCATCCTCGGCGCCGGTGTCGCGGCCCAGCACCGCTTCGACCCGCAGGCCAAGGCCCTCGGCGAATGGCTGCGCTCCCGCCACCTGGACATACCGGAGGCCCTGCTGTGACCGTCCTGACCTCCGCGCTCGACCCGAGCGGTCCCGACCACCGGGCCAACCGCGAGGCCATGCTCGCCAAGCTCGCCGAACTCGACGCCGAGCACGCCAGGGCTCTCGCGGGCGGTGGCGAGAAGTACGTCGCACGGCACCGGGGACGCGGCAAGCTCCTCGCCCGCGAGCGGATCGAGCTGCTCCTCGACCCCGACACGCCCTTTCTGGAGCTGTCCCCGCTGGCCGCCTGGGGCAGCGACTACACCGTCGGCGCGTCCCTCGTCACCGGCATCGGTGTCGTCGAGGGCGTGGAGTGCCTGATCACCGCCAACGACCCGACCGTGCGCGGCGGAGCGAGCAACCCCTGGTCACTGAAGAAGGCCCTGCGTGCCAACGACATCGCCCTCGCTAACCGGCTGCCCTGCATCAGCCTGGTGGAGTCCGGGGGCGCCGACCTGCCGTCCCAGAAGGAGATCTTCATCCCCGGTGGTGCCATCTTCCGGGATCTCACCCGGCTCTCCGCCGCCGGCATCCCGACCGTGGCGGTCGTCTTCGGCAACTCCACCGCCGGCGGCGCCTACATCCCGGGCATGTCCGACCACGTGATCATGGTCAAGGAGCGGGCGAAGGTGTTCCTCGGCGGCCCGCCGCTGGTCAAGATGGCCACCGGGGAGGAGAGCGACGACGAGTCCCTGGGCGGCGCCGAGATGCACGCACGTGTGTCGGGCCTCGCCGACCACTTCGCCGTCGACGAGCAGGACGCGCTCCGGCAGGCCCGCCGCGTGGTCGCCCGCCTCAACCACCGCAAGGCGTACCGGGATCCGGGCCCCGCCGAGCCACCCGAGTACGACGCGGAGGAGCTGCTGGGCATCGTCCCCGGCGATCTGAAGAGCCCCTTCGACCCGCGCGAGGTCATCGCCCGCATCGTCGACGCCTCCGACTTCGACGAGTTCAAGCCCCTGTACGGGACGAGCCTGACGACCGGCTGGGCCGCCCTGCACGGCTATCCGGTCGGCATCCTCGCCAACGCCCGGGGCGTGCTCTTCAGCGAGGAGTCCCAGAAGGCCGCCCAGTTCATCCAGCTCGCCAACCAGCGCGACATCCCGCTGCTGTTCCTGCACAACACCACCGGCTACATGGTCGGCAGGGAGTACGAGCAGGGCGGCATCATCAAGCACGGCGCGATGATGATCAATGCGGTCGGCAACAGCCGCGTCCCGCACCTCTCCGTCCTCATGGGCGCCTCCTACGGCGCCGGCCATTACGGCATGTGCGGCAGGGCCTACGACCCCCGCTTCCTCTTCGCCTGGCCCAGCGCCAAGTCGGCCGTGATGGGCCCGCAGCAGCTCGCGGGCGTGCTGTCGATCGTCGCCCGTCAGTCGGCCGCCGCCAAGGGGCAGCCCTACGACGAGGAGGCGGACGCCGCGCTGCGCGCCATGGTGGAGCGGCAGATCGAGTCCGAGTCGCTGCCGATGTTCCTGTCCGGGCGGCTCTATGACGACGGCGTCATCGACCCGCGCGACACCCGCACCGTCCTCGGCCTGTGCCTGTCCGCGATCCACACCGCCCCCTTCGAGGGCGCGCGCGGCGGCTTCGGCGTCTTCCGGATGTGAGGCAACAATGATTTCCACCCTGCTGGTCGCCAACCGGGGCGAGATCGCCTGCCGCGTCTTCCGCACCTGCCGCGACCTGGGCATCCGCACCGTCGCCGTGCACTCGGACGCCGACGCCGGCGCCCTGCACGCGCGCGTGGCCGACGCGAGCGTACGACTTCCGGGGGAGGCGCCCGCCGACACCTATCTGCGCGGCGACCTGATCGTCGAGGCCGCCGTCGCGGCCGGCGCGGACGCCGTGCACCCCGGCTACGGCTTCCTCTCCGAGAACGCCGGCTTCGCCCGTGCCGTCCTGGCCGCGGGTCTGCGCTGGATCGGCCCGCCCCCGGACGCCATGGAGGCGATGGCGTCCAAGACCCGCGCCAAGCAGCTCATGGGCATCCGGCCTCTCACCGAGGTCACCGAAGCCGACCTGCCCGTGCTGGTGAAGGCGGCGGCGGGCGGCGGCGGCCGCGGCATGCGCGTCGTACGGCACCTGGCGGACCTGGACGTTGAGCTGGCCGCCGCACGGGCCGAGGCCGTGAGTGCCTTCGGTGACGGCGAGGTCTTCGTCGAGCCGTACGTGGTCGACGGCCGCCACGTCGAGGTGCAGATCCTCGCCGACACTCACGGCACGGTCTGGCCGCTCGGCACGCGCGACTGCTCCCTGCAGCGCCGCCACCAGAAGGTGATCGAGGAGGCCCCCGCGCCCGGCCTGTCCGCCGGCCTGGAGGACGAGCTGTGCGCCCTCGCCGTGCGGGCCGCCCGGGCCGTGGACTACGTGGGCGCCGGAACGGTCGAGTTCCTCGTCGCCGACGGCAGGGCGCACTTCCTGGAGATGAACACCCGCCTTCAAGTCGAACACCCCGTCACCGAGGCGGTCTTCGGCATCGACCTGGTGGCCGAGCAGATCCGCATCGCCGAGGGCCACCCCCTCGAAACCGGCCCGCCACGCGCGCGTGGCCACGCCGTGGAGGCCCGCCTGTACGCCGAGGATCCCTCCCGCGGCTGGTCCCCGCAGACGGGCACCCTGCACCGCCTCTCCGTCCCCGAGCCGGTCCGCCTGGACACGGGATACACCGACGGCGACACGATCGGCGTCCACTACGACCCCATGCTCGCCAAGGTCGTCGCCCACGCCCCCACCCGCACGGACGCCCTCCGCAAGCTCGCCTCCGCCCTGGAACGCGCCGTGATCCACGGCCCCGTCACCAACCGCGACCTCCTGGTCCGCTCCTTGCGCCACCCCGAGTTCACCGCGGCCCGCATGGACACCGGCTTCTACGACCGCCACCTGCCGGACCTGACCCAGCCGTCCCCCGACCCCCACGCCCCCCTGGCCGCGGCCCTCGCCGACGCCCGGGGCCGCTCCCGCTTCGGCGGCTGGCGCAACGTCCCCTCGTCACCGCAGACCAAGCGGTACACGGGGGCGGGCGAGGAGCACGAGGTCCGCTACCGGCACACGAGGCAGGGGCTGGAGGCGGAGGGGGTGCGCGTGGTGCACGCCGACCCGCGTCTCGTCATCCTCGAAGTGGCCGGGGTGGAGCGGAAGTACCACGTCACCCGCTACGGCAGCCAGGTCTACGTCAACACCACCGCTCTGACCGCCCTGCCCCGCTTCCCCGACCCCACCGCCCAGCACGCCCCCGGCTCCCTCCTGGCCCCCATGCCGGGCACGGTCGTCCGAGTCGCCGACGGTCTCACGGCAGGAACACCGGTGAAGGCGGGCGAGAGCCTCCTCTGGCTGGAGGCGATGAAGATGCAGCACGAGATCACAGCACCGGTGACAGGAACGCTGACGGCGTTGTCGGCTGTGCCCGGACAGCAGGTGGAGCCGGGCATGTTGCTGGCGGTCGTGCAGAAGACCTGAAGGGGCGCGGGGAACTGCGCGATCAGCCACGACGAAGGAGTCACATGGCCACGATCGAAACCGACGAGCACAAGGCACTGCGAGAAGCCGTCGCCGCACTCGGCCGGCGCCACGGCCGCGGAGGCGACACCGGGCAACTCTGGGCCGACGCGGGCAAGCTCGGCTACCTGGGCGTCAATCTCCCCCAGGAGTACGGAGGCGGCGGCGGAGGGATCTCCGAACTCTCCGTCGTCCTCGAAGAACTCGGTGCCGCCGGCTGCCCCTTGCTGATGCTGGTGGTCTCACCCGCCATCTGCGGCACGGTGATATCCCGCTTCGGCACGGCAGAGCAGAGACAGCACTGGCTTCCCGCCCTCGCCGACGGCACCCGCCTCATGGCCTTCGGCATCACCGAACCCGACGCCGGCTCCAACTCCCACCGCATCACGACCACGGCCCGGCGCGACGGAGCCGACTGGCTCCTCACCGGCCGCAAGGTCTTCATCTCCGGCGTGGACATCGCGGACGCGACCCTCATCGTCGGCCGCACCGAAGACGCCCGCACCGGCCGCCTCAAACCCTGCCTCTTCATCGTCCCGCGCGACACCCCCGGCTTCACCCGCCGCCCCATCGACATGGAACTCAGCGCCGCGGAGAAGCAGTTCGAACTGGTCCTGGACGACGTACGGCTGCCCGCCGACGCCCTGGTCGGCGACGAGGACGCGGGGCTCCTCCAGCTCTTCGCCGGTCTCAACCCCGAACGCGTCATGACCGCCGCCTTCGCGATCGGCATGGGCCGTTACGCCCTGGCGAAGGCCATCGGGTACGCCCGCGAGCGCACGGTCTGGGACACGCCCATCGGTGCCCACCAGGCCATCGCCCACCCCCTCGCCCAGGCGCACATCGACCTCGAACTCGCCCGCCTGATGATGCAGAAGGCCGCCGCCCTCTGCGACGCGGGCGACGACATGGGCGCCGGAGAGGCCGCCAACATGGCGAAGTACGCGGCCGGGGAGGCCTGCGTGAAGGCGGTCGACCAGGCCGTGCACACCCTCGGCGGCAACGGCCTCACGCGCGAGTACGGCCTCGCCTCGCTGATAACGGCCGCACGCGTGGCTCGTATCGCGCCGGTGAGCCGGGAGATGATTCTCAACTACGTCTCCCACCAGACTCTCGGCCTGCCCAAGTCGTACTGAGACGGCCCGCGCGCGAGGAGGAACCATGTTCCGCAGCGAGTACGCAGACGTCCCGCCCGTCGACCTGCCCATCCACGATGCGGTCCTGGCCCGGGCCGCCGAGTTCGGCGACATCCCGGCGCTGATCGACGGCACCGACGGCACCACCCTCACGTACGAGCAGGTGGACCGGTTCCACCGGCGCGTCGCCGCCGCCCTCGCCGAGGCCGGGGTCCGCAAGGGCGACCTCCTCGCCCTGCACAGCCCCAACACCATCGCCTTCCCGACCGCCTTCTACGCCGCCACGCGCGCGGGTGCCACCGTCACCACCGTGCACCCGCTCGCGACCGCCGACGAGTTCGCCAAGCAACTGCGGGACTCGGGAGCCCGCTGGATCGTCACCGTGTCACCACTGCTGGACGTCGCCCGCCGGGCCGCCGAACTCGCGGGCGGCATACGCGAGATATTCGTGTGCGACAGCGCGAGCGGCCACCGCTCCCTGATCGACATGCTCGCCTCAGCGGCCCCCGAGCCGCAGATCGCCATCGACCCGGCCGAGGACATCGCGGCGCTGCCGTACTCCTCCGGGACCACCGGCGTCCCCAAGGGCGTGATGCTCACGCACCGGCAGATCGCCACCAACCTCGCCCAGCTCCACCCGGCGGTCCCCGCGGCCCCCGGAGACCGGGTGCTGGCGGTGCTGCCGTTCTTCCACATCTACGGCCTCACCGCCCTGATGAACGCCCCGCTCCGGCAGGGCGCCACGGTCGTCGTCCTGCCCCGCTTCGACCTGGAGCAGTTCCTCGCGGCCATCCAGAACCACCGCATCACGGCCCTGTACGTGGCCCCGCCGATCGTGCTGGCCCTCGCCAAGCACCCGGCCGTCGCCCAGTACGACCTGTCGTCCCTGCGGTACGTCATCAGCGCCGCCGCTCCCCTGGACGCCCGCCTCGCCGCCGCCTGCTCCCGGCGCCTCGGCCTGCCGCCCGTCGGCCAGGCCTACGGCATGACCGAACTCTCGCCAGGCACGCACGTCGTCCCCCTGGACGCCATGAACGACGCCCCGCCCGGCACCGTCGGCAAGCTCATCGCCGGCACCGAGATGCGCATCGTCTCCCTCGACGACCCCGGCAAGGACCTGCCCGCCGGCGAATCCGGCGAGATCCTCATCCGCGGCCCCCAGATCATGAAGGGCTACCTCGGCCGCCCCGACGCCACCACCGCCATGATCGACACCGACGGCTGGCTGCACACCGGTGACGTCGGCCACGTCGACGGGGACGGCTGGCTGTTCGTCGTCGACCGCGTCAAGGAACTCATCAAGTACAAGGGCTTCCAGGTGGCCCCCGCCGAGCTGGAGGCCCTGCTCCTCACCCACCCGGGCATCGTCGACGCCGCCGTCATCGGCAGGTACGACGCCGACGGCAACGAGGTCCCGCACGCGTACGTGGTCCGCCTGCCGTCCGCCGCGGACCTCACCGAGGCGGAGATCATGATGTACGTCGCCGAGCGCGTGGCCCCCTACAAGCGGATCCGCCACGTCACCTTCATCGTCGGCGTCCCCCGCGCGGCCTCCGGCAAGATCCTCCGCCGACAGCTCAGGGAGAGCACATGACGCTGATCGCCCGCACCCGCGCGCGTGCCGTGGAAACCCTGTCCCTCGACTCACCGCACAACCGCAACGCCCTCTCGGCCGCCCTGGTCGGCGAACTGGCCGACGCGCTCACCGACGCCGGCGAGGACGGCGCCGTCCGGGCGATCGTCCTCACCCACACCGGCAACACGTTCAGCGCGGGCGCCGACCTGAAGGACCCCCCGCCACCCGAGGCACTGGCCGCCCTGCTGCGGCAGATCATCGAACTGCCCAAGCCGGTCGTGGCCCGGGTCACCGGCCACGTCCGCGCGGGCGGCCTCGGCCTCCTGGCCGCCTGCGACATCGCGGCCGCCTCCACGGCGGCCACCTTCGCCTTCACCGAGGTCCGTATCGGGGTCGCCCCCGCGGTCATCTCCCTCCCGCTCCTGCCCCGCACGAACCAGCGCGCCCTGTCCCGCTACTACCTGACCGGCGAACGCTTCGACACGGCGGAAGCGACAGCGACCGGCCTGCTCACCACCTGCGCCGACGACGTCGACACGGCCCTGGCCCCCATCCTGGAAGGCCTGCGCACATCCGCCCCCGACGCCCTGGCCGAGACGAAACGGCTGCTCACGGCTAGGGTGCTGGAAGCCTTCGACCGGGACGCTGCCGACCTGACCGCGCTCTCGGCCCGGCTGTTCTCCTCCCCGCAGGCCCGCGAGGGGATGACGGCCTTCCTCGAACGACGGGATCCGGCATGGGTGGTGTGAGTACGGTCGACCGTGCGGAGAGAGTCCCCAAGCAGGACCGCAGCCGTGCCACCCGGCAGCGGCTCCTGGAAGCCGCCGTGTCCTGCCTCGCCGAACACGGCTGGGCGGGCTCCACCGTCTCCGTGGTCGCCGAGCGCGCCGGGGTCTCCCGCGGCGCCGCCCAGCACCACTTCCCGACCCGCGAGGACCTCTTCACGGCCGCCGTCGAGTACGTCGCCGAGGAACGCTCCACGGCCCTGCGCGCCCTGTTCCCCGAGGGCGCGGCCGGAGACCGTCACGCCGTCGTCGCCGCCCTGGTCGACCTCTACACCGGGCCGTTGTTCCGCGCGGCCCTCCACCTCTGGGTCGCCGCCTCCAACGAGGAACAGCTCCGCCCCCGCGTCACCGAGCTCGAATCCCGCGTCGGCCGCGAGACCCACCGCATAGCCGTCGACCTCCTCGCCGCCGACGAATCCGTCCCCGGCGTCCGCGAAACGGTCCAGGGCCTGCTCGACATGGCCCGCGGCCTGGGCCTCGCCAACCTCCTCACGGACGACGCGGCCCGCCGGGAACGCGTGGTGGCGCAGTGGGCGGGGCTGCTGGAGGAGACGCTGGGCCGAGCCGGACCGGCCGCGCTCCCACACGGCCATGAGGACCCGGCCCGCCTCACGGACTGAGCCGCTCCACCCGCCAGCCCCCGTCCGCCTGCTCCACGTACCGCAACCGGTCGTGCAGCCGGTTCTCCCGGCCCTGCCAGAACTCCACCGTCTGCGGGGCCACCCGGAAACCGCCCCAGTGCGGCGGCACCGGCACCTGCTCGCCCTCCGGGTAGCGGGCGGCCAGCTCGGCGTAGGCGCCGTCGATGTCGGCGCGCGTGGAGATCACCGAGGACTGGGCGCTGGCCCACGCCCCCAGCTGCGAGCCGTGCGGCCGGGTCCGGAAGTACGCCGCCGTCTCGTCCCGGCCGGTGCGCCGGGCGACCCCCGTGACGATGACCTGCCGGGCCATCGGATGCCAGGGGAACAGCAGCGAGACGTACGGGTTCTCCGCCAGGTCACGGGCCTTGCGGGAGTCGTAGTTCGTGTAGAAGACGAAGCCCTGCTCGTCGAAGTGCTTCAGCAGCACCGTACGAGAGCTGGGCCGGCCCTCGGCGTCGGCCGTCGAGACGATCATGGCGTTCGGCTCGAACAGCCCGCCGTCCGTCGCGGCCTGTTTGAACCAGCGCGCGAACTGCTCGACGGGCGTGGCGGCCAGCTCGGTCTCGGAGAGCCCCTCCGCCCGGTACTGCTTGCGCATCGAGGCCAGATCGATGGGGACGTCGTCGCGGTCGGTCACCCGGTCATCTTGCCGTACGGACGGTGTCCTTCGTCACTGCGTGGCACTGAGTGCCGTGACCCCTCCCCAACGGTGGCACTCGGGGATATCGTTTCCGTGCCGTTCCGGTTGGGTGACCGCCAGTCGTACGGGGCATCACAGGGGCAGCCGGGCCAGGACCGCGAGTCGCCTTGCGCGACCGTGGATCCACTGGACGGCCGCCCGCTTCGCAAGCTGACTGACACATGGTTCGTCCGCCCCACCCCACGTCACACCATCTGTCACTTACATCACGAGGAGCCGCCTGATGTCCGACTTCGTACCCGGGCTCGAGGGAGTCGTCGCGTTCGAGACGGAGATCGCCGAACCGGACAAGGAGGGCGGCGCACTCCGGTACCGGGGCGTCGACATCGAGGACCTCGTCGGTCATGTCTCGTTCGGCAACGTCTGGGGCCTGCTCGTCGACGGCGCCTTCAATCCCGGCCTCCCGGCAGCCGAGCCCTTCCCCATCCCCGTGCACTCCGGCGACATCCGCGTGGACGTCCAGTCCGCCCTGGCCATGCTGGCGCCGGTCTGGGGCCTCAGGCCCCTCCTCGACATCGACGGGGAGCAGGCCCGCGAGGACCTGGCCCGAGCGGCCGTCATGGCGCTCTCGTACGTCGCCCAGTCCGCCCGCGGCCAGGGTCTGCCGATGGTTCCGCAGCGGGAGATCGACAAGGCCCGGTCCGTCGTCGAACGCTTCATGATCCGCTGGCGGGGCGAGCCGGACCCCAAGCACGTGGCGGCCGTGGACGCGTACTGGACGAGCGCCGCGGAGCACGGCATGAACGCGTCCACCTTCACGGCGAGGGTCATCGCGTCGACCGGCGCCGACGTCGCAGCGGCGCTCTCCGGCGCGGTGGGCGCGATGTCCGGCCCGCTGCACGGCGGCGCCCCTTCGCGGGTCCTCGGCATGATCGAGGAGATCGAGCGCACGGGCGACGCGGAGGCCTACGTCAAGAACGCGCTCGACAAGGGCGAACGCCTCATGGGCTTCGGCCACCGCGTCTACCGCGCCGAGGACCCGAGGGCCAGGGTCCTGCGCCGCACCGTCCGCGAACTGGGAGCTCCCCGCTTCGAGGTCGCCGAGGCCCTGGAGAAGGCGGCCCTCGCGGAACTCCACGCCCGCCGCCCCGACCGCGTCCTCGCCACGAACGTCGAGTTCTGGGCGGCCATCGTCCTGGACTTCGCCGAGGTCCCGGCGCACATGTTCACGTCCATGTTCACCTGCGCCCGCACGGCCGGCTGGTCCGCCCACATCCTGGAGCAGAAGCGCACCGGCCGCCTGGTCCGCCCCTCGGCCCGCTACGTGGGCCCGGGCACCCGCGACCCCCACGAGATCGAGGGCTACGAGACCATCGCCCACTGACCCGCCCGCCCACGGCCTCACCTCCCGGGGTGAGGCCGTCCGCGTGTCTCACCGGGCGAGCCGGTCCAGCTCCTCCCCGATCGCCTCTCGCACGGGACCGTGCCGCGCCCCGAGCGCGTACCGCTCCTCGCCCCACATCTCCCGCGGATAAAGCCACACGGGCAGCCGCACCCGCTCCTCGGGCTCCCAGTCGTACCGCGGCCACACATGCGCGTGCAGAAACCTGTCGGCGTTCCCGAGGATCTCCAGGTTGACCCGCCGGAACCCCGTCTCCACCCGCCGGCAGGCCCGCTCGACGGCTTCCCCCAGCCGGTCCATGCCGTTCAGGAACGCCAGCCGCCTGCTCCGCGGCAGCTCGGACAGCCGCTGCACCGATGGATCATCGGTCAGCAACACCGAGTAGCCGGGCAGGAACTGCACATCGCCGATGACCGCGAACCCGGCGTCCAGCCGCCGCATCACGGCCGGGTTCTCGCCTCGCAGGGCACTGCCGATCCGGTCGTCGCGCCACGCACCCACCACCATCGCCCCCCGGGAAGCCGCAGAAAAACGCAGACGACCCGCGAGTCTGGTTCCTCCTGAGAGGAGCCGGCCGGACGTACCGGCGACTCGCGGGTCGGGTGACTGCTGGAGATTGGGCCGGCTGCGCGCTTCGCTCACGCGCTGGTCCGGCACCGCACTGTGTGTGGTGTCGGGCCGCTAGCCCGCAGCCACCTCACGCGTCCGGTTCTCATACATCTGCCGAACCACCTCCCTTCTCGTGTACCTGGAACCCTAAGAAACCGGCCGGCCTCGGATCAACCGTTTTTCTGGGGCCGCGCGCGCCCGCCGTTGATCGACTGACGGCGGCCGGGCGGACTCCTGGGCGTTGACGTGGGGATTGCCGCCGTACAACGATTCCTTCAATGTTGTGGGAACTCGGTGTGCGCTGGGTCACGTTCCAGTTGAATGATTGCAAGGAGCGAACCGACGTGCCGTACGTGCGGACGCAGCCTGCAGGGGGTCCAGGTGAGTGCTTCCCGGCGTAGTGGGACCACCGACGAGCTGGGGCCGGACGAGCCCGAGCGGGAGAGTTCGGATGGTTCGGATCTGCTTGCCGCTTTGCTGGACGGGATGGACGCGGCGCTGTGCGCGTTCGACGCCGACGGGGTCGTGACGCACTGGAACCGTGAGGCCGGGCGGATTCTCGGCTGGAGCGCGGACGAGGCCGTGGGGCGGCGCGGGCTGGCCGGGTGGGCCGTGCGCAGTGCGGACGCCGAGGAGGTCGAGGGGCGGCTGCTGTCGGCGATGCACGCGCCGGGGCGGCAGGTCCACGAGTTCGCCCTGCTGACGAAGGACGGCGGGCGGGTGCTCGTCCGGACGCAGTCGGCGGCGGTGCGCGGGCCCGACGGAAAGCCCGCGGGCGTGTACTGCGCGTTCAGCGAGGTGCACACGCAGATCGATCTGGAGCGGTCGATCGCACTGAGCGAGGCGCTGTTCGAGGACGCCAGCTGGGGTGTCGTGCTGGTGGACGTCGACCTGCGGCCGGCCGTGGTGAACGCGCACGCGGCCCGGGCCCTGGGCACGGGCCGTACGTCGGTCCTGGGGCGCCCGCTCGGCGAGCTGCTGGCGCAGGGCGTGGAAGAGCTGGAGAGCGCACTTCAGTACGTGCTGGCACAGGGTGCGCCGCCCGCGCCCGCCGAGGTGTGGGTGAGTGTGCGCGCCTCGGACGGCGAGCAGCGGCGGTGCTGGCGCAGCGGCTTCCTGCGGCTGGCGTCACCGCTCGCGGAGGAGCCGGTTCCGCTGGGGGTGGGCTGGCTGTTCCAGGACGTGACCGAGGCCAAGCAGGCCGAGCAGGAGGCGTCCCTGCTGCGGTTCCGTACCCAGCAGCTGCACCGGGCGTCGCGGGCCGCCGCCGAGTGCGAGGACCCGGTGGAGGCCGCGACCATCCACCTGGACTTCGCCCTGGCCGGTTTCGCCGACCACGCGCTGATCGACCGGGTCGCCGGGGGTGCGCTCACCGACGCGGAGACCGAGGGACCCGTGCGGCTGGTCCGGGTCGCCGCCACACCGTCGGGGGCGCCGGGCCCGAGCAGGCTGGCCGGCCGCGCGGGCCTGCCCGTCCGGTACGCCGAGGGGCACCCGGCCCTGCAGTGCGTGGAGCGGGTGGGAGCCCTGCGCGCGAGCGCGGGCACGGCCCCGCCCGAGGCGGCCCGCGAGTGGGCCCTGGCCCGCCAGTGGCCCCCGGACGCGGTCCACACCCTGTGCGCGGTGCTGCGCAGCCGGGGCCGGACCCTGGGTGTCGTGACGTTCCTGCGGGGCGCGGGCCGCAGCGCCTTCGAGCGGTCCGACGCGATGTACGCGGAGGACGTGGCGGTGCGGATCGCGGCGGCGCTGGATCTGGCGGGGATGTCGGGCGAGGAGTGACAGGCGCCCGCCCCGGCCTGCTCAGTGCCGGTAGAAGATCCGGTCGCGGTACCGCTCCATCACCCGGGCGTTCCAGTCGTGGCCGCCGTCGACGTTCCCGGAGCGCAGTAGGGGCGGTTCGATGCCGCGGTCGGCGAGGGTGGTGGCCGTCGTCGCCATGACGGCCTGGAGGAGGGCCGAGGTGACGACCGTCGAGGCGGGGGCGAAGGGCGCCGGGATGTCGTCGTGGGTGAGTTCGGCGTCGCCGACCGCGATCTTCGAGTCGAGGACCAGGTCGCAGTGGTCCTTCAGGTACGTCCCGGAGGCGTGCCGGGACTTCGTCTCCGACGCGTAGGCGACCGAGGTCACGCCGATGACCCTGACGCCCAGGGCGCGCGCGTTCATGGCCATCTCCACGGGCAGGGCGTTGCGCCCCGACAGGGAGATGATCAGCAGGGCGTCGCCCGCGCGGAGCGGGGAGCTGTCGAGGACGGCGCTCGCGAGGCCGTCGACGCGCTCCAGGGCGGAGCCGAGCGGCGCGGGCATGACGTCGACGCCGACGACGCCCGGCACGGCGAGCAGGTTCATCAGCGCCAGACCGCCGGCGCGGTAGACGAGGTCCTGGGCGGCGAGGGAGGAGTGCCCGGCGCCGAAGGCGAAGAGCCGGCCGCCGCCCGCGACGGTGTCGGCGAGGAGCGTGCCGGCCGCGGCGATGCCGTCGGCCTCCTCGTCGCGGATCAGCCGGAGCAGGCCGATCGCGGCGTCGAGGAACTGTCCGGCCGGCGCGCGGTCGCTCATTCGGGGTCCCTTCGGGCTGGCCTGGGCGGCTTGTGTCGCGCATCACGGTGCGGTCTGGACCAGTGCGGTGTCAATACGGCCGTGAGTGCCGCGCGCCGCGCGCCGGGAAGCCCCGAAAGGAAAGTCCGTACCCTTGCCCCCGGGCGGGTAATCCCCGGCTTTCCCTCCCGCGGCCCGGTTGTCGGTGGTATCCGGCAGAATTGGGTGCAGGGCCAGCGCACACGCCGGTGAGCCGTCCAGCCTCCGGCAGATCTCATTCGAGGGGCACGTATGTCCGGACTGATCGACACCACGGAGATGTATCTCCGCACCATCCTCGAGCTGGAGGAAGAGGGTGTGGTCCCCATGCGCGCCCGTATCGCCGAGCGGCTGGACCAGAGCGGGCCGACCGTCAGCCAGACCGTGGCGCGGATGGAGCGCGACGGCCTGGTGTCCGTCGCCAGCGACCGGCATCTGGAGCTGACCGACGAGGGCCGTCGGCTGGCCACGCGCGTGATGCGCAAGCACCGCCTCGCCGAGTGTCTGCTGGTCGACGTGATCGGGCTGGAGTGGGAGCAGGTCCACGCGGAGGCCTGCCGCTGGGAGCATGTGATGAGCGAGGCCGTGGAGCGCCGCGTCCTGGAGCTGCTGCGGCACCCGACGGAGTCGCCGTACGGCAACCCGATCCCGGGTCTGGAGGAGCTCGGTGAGAAGGACGGCGCCGACCCGTTCCTGGACGAGGGCATGGTGTCGCTGGCCAGCCTCGACCCGGGCCCCGAGGGCAAGACGGTCGTGGTGCGCCGGATCGGCGAGCCGATCCAGACGGACGCGCAGCTGATGTACACGCTGCGGCGGGCGGGCGTGCAGCCCGGCTCGGTGGTGAGCGTGACCGAGTCGGCGGGCGGGGTGCTGGTGGGCAGCGGCGGCGAGGCGGCCGAGCTGCAGTCGGACGTCGCCTCCCACGTGTTCGTCGCCAAGCCCTGAGCCGACCGGCCCTGAGCCGACCGGTCGGCGTCGTCCAACTCCCGTCGTGCATGGGGTGCTTGTGGCGTTGGCGTGATCCGGACCGAATCCGGGGCCCAGTCCGCAGAACGGCAGCGCTCGTACGCTTCCCGTGCGACGCTGTCGCGTGAGGCATATGACCTGAGGGGCTCTGGGCCGCGGCTCGACAGCGATGTCACCCGGCCGGGGAGGGGGCGGGAGGATGTGCCGTGAGGACGTGGAGAGCCCCGGCGCCGTGTGGCGCCGGGGCCTGTCCTCCCCTGTGCTGACCCGGAGCCCCGAGCTCTCAGGGTCATTCCCCTCGGACCGTTTTCCCCGAGCGGTCCGCCTCCCGTTGAAGATCTCCCCTCGACAGCGGCGATCAATCCCCGGGAATGGTCACTCGAACGAGGGGTGTTGCCCGCGAGAACCCCGTCCTCGAAAGCGCATTCGATAGTCTGCGGGCGGCGCACGGAACACTTGCACCGACAGGTACGACGACAAGCAGGGCAGAAGGCACAACAGGCAGAACACGGTTCACAGGACCGGCCGGCTCGAGGGAGCCCCGGTCCGCGCGAAGCTTGGGGGGTGCCAGGACATGGCGCGACGCATCGACGTGACCGGGACGGGCGGCGTACGCCTGGCGGCCTGGGAGTTCGGCGATCCGCCCAAGACCGATCCGGCGCGGGACGGGCAGGGGGCGCACACCGGGCACACCGCACCGGAGGGCTCGCCCGGCGTGCTGTTACTGCACGGCCTCATGGGCCGCGCCTCGCACTGGGCGTCCACCGCCCGCTGGCTCTCCGCGCGCTACCGCGCGATCGCCCTCGACCAGCGCGGCCACGGCCGCAGCGACAAACCCCCGCAGGGCTCCTTCACGCGCGACGCCTACGTCGACGACGCCGAAGCCGCTCTGGAACAGCTCGGCCTCGCCCCGGTCGTCCTCATCGGCCACGCCATGGGCGCGCTGACGGCCTGGCAGCTCGCGGCCAAGCGGCCCGACCTGGTCCGCGGGCTGATCATCTGCGACATGCGGGCCTCCGCGCTCGGCGCCGCCTCGCAGCGCGAGTGGGACCAGTGGTTCGAGTCCTGGCCGCTGCCCTTCGCCACACTCGCCGACGTCCGCAAGTGGTTCGGCGAGGACGACCCCTGGGTGGAGCGGCCCAATCCGGCCCGTGGCGCGTTCTACGCCGAGGTGATGGCCGAGTCCCCGGACGGCTGGCGTCCGGTCTTCGACCCGGATCAGATGCTCCGCTCCCGCGAGACGTGGGTGTACGACGCGCACTGGGAGGAGCTGGCCCAGGTCCGCTGCCCCGCCCTGGTCGTGCGCGGCCTGGACGGCGAGCTGGGCCGCGCCGAGGCCCAGGAGATGGTCCGGGTCCTGCCCCGCGGCCAGTACGCGGAGGTCGCCGACGCCGGCCACCTGGTGCACTACGACCAGCCGGAGGCCTGGCGCGCCGCCATCGAACCCTTCCTGGACTCGCTGGCCGGCAACTGACGCCGCCCCGGGGCACGTCACCCCTTGCTGACCGCCGCGAGGATCTCCGGCAGCCGCCGGGCCGTCCGCGGAGCGGCCAGTTTCAGCCCCACAGCCGCGAGAGCCGCCCCGTACACCGTGCCCGCCGGCAGCAGCAGCCACGTCCAGTCATCGCCGTCGGCGCTCACGTTCAGCCAGATCGTGAGCGCGATGACGGGCGCGCACAGCAGGGCCGCCGCCATCATCCCGCCGAAGATGGAGATCCAGGCGAGCCCGGTCTGCCCGGGGGCGACGTTCTTGTAGCCCTCCTGCGGGATGGAGTAGGGGAAGCGGGCCGAGGTCCACGCCCCGGTCGCGAGCATCGCGCCGAGCAGCGCGAAGGACAGCCCCAGCGCCTCGGGCAGCCGCCGCCAGTCGCCGAGCACGGCGGTCGTCAGGACCGTCACGAGCGTGGCGTACGGCAGGGTGATCAGCAGCAGGGCGTACGCCCGGGCGCGCAGCTCGACGTAGGCGTCATGCGTCGAGGAGATCGTCATCGCGACCATCCAGAACGCGGAGGTGTCCTGCCCGAACTGGTTGTACATCTGGATGCCGAGCATCCCGGCGGCGAAGCACGCGAAGTACACCGACCCGGTGCCCTGCCAGGCGTTGAACACCGGCACGATCAGCCCGATGGCCAGCGACGTCACCCAGGCCGTCTTGGTCTTCGGGTCGCGCCACACGTACCGCAGGCTGCGCTCCATGACCGTGCCGGTACGGCCCGGGGGAAGCAGCCGCCCCAGCCCGGTCGACGACCGCTCCCGGGCGGCCGACCCGGCGCTCGGCAGGGTGGATCCGTCGGGAGAGGTCATCAGCCGGGTCAGATGCCGCGACCACATCGCGAGCAGCGCCACCAGCGCGCCGGCGGACAACGCCAGTTGGGCCAGGGCGACCCCGTACGACCCCTCGCCCACCGCGTGCACGGCCCCGATCGCCGAGGCCGGAGGCACCCACTGCAGCACGGCGGCCGCCGGGTCGAGTTCGCCCAGCCCCGACGCCCCGATCCGCTGCGCGCCGAAGTTGACGACCTGCGCCCCGATCGCGATGACGAGCCCGCTCAGCACCGCGAGGTCCCGGCCTTTGCGGCTGGTCAGCAGCCGGACGTTGGCGGCGGCGACGGCCCGCGCGAGGGCCACGCACACCAGCAGGGCCAGTACGACGGCGACGGCGCCGACGGCGAACGCCGCCCCGCCCCGCGCCACGGCGACCACGGAACCGACCAGCAGGCACAGCGTGAACAACGGCCCGATGCCCACCAGCGAGGAGGTGAGCAGCGCCCGCATCAGCGGCCGGGGCCGCAGCGGCAGCATCACCAGCCGGGTCGGGTCGAGGGTCTCGTCACCGCCGGGGAAGAACAGCGGCATCACCGCCCACCCGAGCCCCAGCACCGCCACCGCCAGCACGACCACCGACTCGGCGTGCGCGTGCCCGCGCAGCGCGATCAGGCCGATCAGCTGGAGCGCGGCGAACAGCAGGGCGAAGACGGCCGACGTGATGTAGGCGGCCTTGCGCCCGCCGGACTGCCGCAGCCCGTTGCGCAGCAGCGACAGCTTCAGCCGTACGAAGACGGGGGTGATCGCGTCGGCGCTCACCGGGACCCGCCGCCCAGCCAGTCGAGGTCGGACCCGGCGTCCCGGCTCTGCGCGCCGACGAGTTCGAGGAACGCCCGCTGCAGCGACGGCGCGTCCCCGCGCACCTCGGCGAGCGTGCCGGTGGCGCGGATCCGCCCGGCGGCCATGACGGCGACCCAGTCGCACAGCGACTCGACGAGCTCCATGACGTGGGAAGAGAACACGACCGTGGCGCCCGAGGCCGTGTAGCGCTCCAGGACGCCCCGGATGGTCTGCGCGGAGACGGGGTCGACGCCCTCGAACGGCTCGTCCAGGAACAGCACTTCGGGATTGTGGAGGAGAGCGGTGGCGAGACCGATCTTCTTGCGCATGCCGGTCGAGTAGTCGACGACCAGCTTGTGCTGGGCCCCGGCCAGGTCGAGGACGTCGAGGAGCTGCGTGGCCCGCTTGTCGACCTCGGCACCGGGCAGCCCGCGCAACCGCCCGCTGTACGCCAGCAGTTCCCGCCCCGACAGCCGCTCGAACAGCCGCAGTCCCTCGGGCAGCACTCCGATCCGGGCCTTCACCTCGACGGGGTCCCGCCACACGTCGTGCCCGACCACCTCGACGGTCCCGTCGTCGGGCCTGAGCAGCCCGGTCACCATCGACAAGGTGGTGGTCTTGCCGGCCCCGTTCGGCCCGACGAGCCCGATGAACTTGCCCGCGGGCAACTCGAGATCGACCCCGGCAACAGCGACCTGCTGCCCGAACCGCTTCCAGAGCCCCCGCACCCGCACCGCGCTGGTTCCCACCGCGTCTCCCTCCGTCACCCTGCACCCTACGGTGGGGGATCGCCCTTCATTCAGGGGCGCGGGACGCTGTCTCATATGCGGCTCCGCCGCGTGGGCGCGATCAGCCACGACGAAGCCGCAGCCGCCGAACAACGCGAAGCAGGCAGACGCGACGGCTACCGATCCCTGCCGCACGCGTAGGCCAACGGCGAGATCAACTCCTCCGCGTCCGGCAGCCACCGATTCGCCGGAGTCGGCCGGCAGGCCCACTGCACAGCCCCCCGGGACCCGAACCGCGTGGGCGGCGCGGCCACGTACGCCCCCTCGCCCAGCACGGTCAGGTCCAGCGACGACACCGTCCACCCCAGCTTCCGCACCAGATCAGGCACCTTCACCCCGGCCCCCGGGAGCACGAAGAACTCCATCCGCCGATCCGGTGTGAGCGTCACCGGCCCGAGCGTCAGCTCCATCCGCTCCATGCGCGCGAGCGCCAGGAACCCGGCCGTCTCCGGCACGGAGATCGCGTCGAACGTCCGCCCCGTCGGCAGCAGGATCGACGCGGTCGGCTGCTTCTGCCACATCCGCCGCGCGACCGTCGCACTGCCCGTCGCCTGCGTCGCCCAGTCCGGACGCGCCGGGTGCGACCCGGGCGCCGGACACGCCGCGTCACCGCAGGAGCAGCGCTGACTCCCGTCGACGGCTTCCAGCCAGGTGCCGGGGAACACGTCCCAGTGGCGCTCCTCGGCGTAGCGAACAGCGGTCTCCAGCAGCGATTCCCCGCGCTGCTTCGGGATCTGAGCGGCTTCGGCGCCGGCGATCGTCTCTTCCACGATGAACACAACTCTGGTCGTCACCAGGGGTTACGCCCACCCGTGTGCGCGGGGGAGAGCATCGCCCCTGTTCCCGGGGCGCATGGATGCATGTGCGGGGGCGCGCAGGAGGATCCGTGGCCGCGCGTGGGTAGCCAGACGTGGGGCCGGCACCTGCCGGTACCCCGGCATTCCTCACATGCCTCGCATTTTCGCCTGGTCGGCGGGGCATTGATCTTCACGGCCGGATCTCTTCGCCGGGACGCGAGGGACCCCGGCCGCGGAAGACACGTCAACTCGGTGCGTGGGCAGGCACCGCAGCCACAGGGGGTACGCCATGGCCGCAAGGCCGCTCGTCGCCCGGCAGCCGAACGAACGGCTCCAGGCGCTCATCCAGGAAGCCGGATGCTCCAACGCCGGCCTGGCCCGCCGGGTCAACATGTGCGGTGCCGAGCACGGCCTCGACCTGCGTTACGACAAGACGTCGGTGGCACGCTGGCTGCGCGGGCAGCAGCCGCGGGGCCGGGCCCCGGCGATCATCGCCGAGGCCCTGGGCCGCAAACTCGGCCGTACGGTCACGATCGACGAGATCGGCATGGCCAACGGCAAGAACCTCGCCTCGGGCGTGGGCCTCCAGTTCTCACCGACGGTCCTGGGGGCCATCGAGCAGGTCTGCGAGCTGTGGCGCAGCGACGTGGGGCGGCGGGACTTCCTGTCCGGTTCCTCCGTCGCGTCGTCCGCGCTGGTCGAGCCCAGCCGGGACTGGCTGATCTCCGCGCCCGACGCGCAGGTGTCGCGCTCGGCGGGGCCGCGGGTGGGGCAGTCCGACGTGCAGGCGGTCCAGGCCATGACGCAGGCGCTGGTGGACCTCGACCACCAGTACGGCAGCGGGCATGTGCGGCCGGTCGTCGTGCACTACCTCAACAGCGTGGTCTCGGGGCTGCTGGCGGGCTCGTACCGGGAGGCGGTCGGCCGGGACCTGTTCGCCGCGGTGGCCCGCCTCACGGAGCTCGCCGGGTACATGGCCGTCGACACCGGGCAGCCGGGCCTGGCGCAGCGCTATTACATCCAGGCGCTGCGGCTGGCGCAGGCCGCCGGGGACCGCGGCTACGGCGGGTACGTCCTCGCGGCCTCCATGAGCCATCTCGCCGCACAGCTCGGAAACCCGCGGGAGATCGCCCAGTTGGCGCGGGCGGCGCAGGAAGGGGCGCGGGGGCGCGTGTCGCCGCGGGCGGAGTCGATGTTCCTCGCGGCGGAGGCGCGCGGGCACGCCCTCATGGGCGACGTGCGCGCCGCCCACTCCTCGGCAGGGCGCGCGGTGAGCGCCCTGGAGGCGGCCGATCCCGCGGCCGGGGACGACCCGGTGTGGATCAGGCACTTCGACGAGGCGTATCTCGCCGACGAGTTGGCCCACTGCCACCGGGACCTGGGGCAGGCCGAGGCGGCGGCCCGGTGCGCGCGGGAGTCGCTGGACGGGCATCCCGAGACACGGGCGCGCCGCCGGGCCATCGGCTATGTGCTGTTGGCCACGGCGCAGGTGCAGCAGCGGGAGATCGAAGAGGCGTGCACCACCGGCATGAAGGCGGTGGAACTGCTGGAGGGGCTGCGATCCAACCGGGGCGCCGAGTACCTGGAGGACTTCCAGCAGCGGCTGGAGCCGTACCGGGACGAGGCGGTGGTGAGGGAGTTCGGGGCGCGTCTCGACCTGCAGGCGGCGGCATGAACACAGGGTCTGCGGATGCGTGAACGTGCGGCGAACGGCAGCTCGGCGCTCGGGAGGTGACATGAGCAGCGTGCCGTGAGCCGGTGGTGTTACCGCGCTCACAGGGCAGGAGGCCGGGCCCTGTGCTGCGTGGCACGGGGCTCTGGGGACCCGGTAGCGTGACCCGACGATTCACAAGGTCCCCCATTAGTAGGAGTCCCGGTGACGCAGAGTGGACAGGGCGAGGAGCCCTCGGCGCGCCCCGCGCGCGAAGGCATCGTGCTGCCCTCCGACGGTGGCGAACCCCTGCTGCCGGGCATGACGGGCGGACCGGATGACACCTCCGGCCGCCGGCCCGCCCCGCCCACGACGGGCGGGCCGCAGTCCTCGGCCCCCGCGGAGGGCCAGACCTGGGGCGAGCCGTGGGGTCCCGGCCGGCAGCAGACCCCGCCCCCGGCGCCGGACCACACCTGGCAGCCCCAGCCCCAGCAGTGGAGCGCGCCGGAGCCGCCCGCGTGGGACGCGCACGCCCCGGGCGCACTCCCCCCGGAGGGCACCCGGCCCCCGAGCCCCTACGCAGGCACACCGGCGAACCCTGACCCGTACGGCACGGCTCAGCCGCCCGCGGGCCACGAGGGGTACGACCCGTACGGCGCCCAGGGCGGAGGAGCCCCGCTCCCTCCGGAGGGCTCCGGCACGCACCGGGCCGGGCAGGCCGGGCCGCCGCAGCAGCCCGCTGCTGGGTACGGGCCCCCCACCGGGGGCGGCCTGCCGCAGGGAACGCCCGGATACGGGTATCCGCAGGGCGCCGACGCCTACGGCGCCCCGGCCGGGGGCGGTGCCCAGCCGCGGCCGGGATCCGGTGCGCACAGGGCCGGATCCGGCGACTGGCAGGTGCCGCAGGGAGGCTCCGGGTACGGATATCCGCAGGGGGCCGGCCTGCCGCCGGCCACCGGTGCGTACGGGCCCGCCGGCGGAGGAGCCCCGCTGCCCCCGCCCGCCGACGAGGGCGCCACCCAGTACATACCGCCCGTCGCGGGGGACGCGGCCGCCGCTGCCACGCAGTACCTGCCGCCCGTCGCACCGGCCGCCGACGAGGGGGCGACGCAGTACATACCCCCGGTGGGCCCCGGAGCGCTGCCGCCCGAGATGCCTTCCGGGGAGGACCCCGAGACGACGCGGTTCCTGGGGACCGGTCCCCGGGCCGGGGCGGGAGCCGGGCCACTGCCGGCCGCCTCGCATCCGGACGCCGAGGCGACGCAGTACATCGCGCCGGTCCCCGGCGGGGAGAAGCAGCCGCCCGCCGAGTTCGACAACCTCTTCCGCAGTGAGGGCGGTGCCGAGAGCCCCGCCGGGGCCACGCAGCAGATGCCCCGCATCGAGCAGCCCCAGCCGCAGTCACAGCCCTCGTACGGCGCTCCCGGGCCTTCCCACGCTCCGCCCGACGGAGGCCGGTCGCGCGGTGGCCGTGCCGGCTCGCGCGTACCCGTCATCGCCGCCGTCGGTATCGGCATCGCCGTTCTCGGCGTCGGCGCGGGCGCGCTGCTCGCCGGCGGAGGCGGGGGTGACGACGACGGCGGCGACAACAAGACCGTGGCCGCCTCCGCACCCGCGGCGGACGACTCCGCCTCCCCGTCCGCCGACCCGGCCCGGGCCCAGGCGGTCGAGCTGGACAAGCTCCTCGCCGACAGCGGCGACAGCCGCAGCACCGTGATCAACGCCGTCGCCGACGTCAAGGGCTGCGACAACCTTCCCAAGGCCGCCAAGGACCTGCGGGACGCCGCCAAGCAGCGCAGCGGGCTGGTCACCCGGCTCTCCGGCATCGAAGTCGACAAGCTGCCCGGCCACGCCGCGCTGACGACCGCCCTCACCAAGGCCTGGCAGGCCTCCGCCTCGGCCGACAACCACTACGCGGCCTGGGCCGACCAGACCGCCGGCAAGAAGGGCTGCAGGAAGGGGCAGGCCCGGCCCACCAACCAGACCCAGGCCGGCAACCGCGCCAGTGGGGTCGCCAGCGCCGAGAAGGCCAAGGCGGCCGGGCTGTGGAACGGGATCGCCAAGAAGTACGGCCTGACCGAGCGTCAGCCGACGCAGCTCTGAGAGATCCGGGAGAGCCGGCGCGGACGTGAACCGCTGAGCGGGGCGCTCAGTAGTTCACGTCGGCGTTCTCCAGCGTCCTGGTCGTGTCGACGAAACCCTTGCGTGCCGAGACCAGCCGCCCCTCCCGCACCACCTGGAGGGTCACGTTCGCGTTGACCAGGCGCGGGAAGCCCACGGCGGCGAGCTTGTCCTGGAACCGCCACCGCAGCGTCGGTGTGAGCCCGCCCGTGGTGACCTTCAGGCCGTCGTCCATGGCCTCCGCCACCGTGTCGGCGGACACCTCGCCGTCGCCGAGCGACTCGACGATCTGCCGCAACACCGTGTAGGCGATCCAGGTGGTCTGCACGCCGGCGTCCGCGGGGTCGATGCGGTTGTCGCCGAAGGCCTGCTCCCGGATCACCCGCTTCATGCCGTCCCAGCGCGGATCGCTCGCCACCGGGTACCAGCCGGTGATGTACGAGCCCTCGTAGGGGCCCGACGCTCCGCCGGTCGCGTCGATCGCCGTCTGGTCGACGCTGCCCAGCACGGTGGCCGTCCGTACCTCGGGGTAGTCCTCGCGGGCCCGCCGGAAGGAGTCCATGAAGGTGCCGTTGCGGTCCCCCAGGGCGGGCACCACACACCCGCGGTCCTCTGTGCCGGTGGTCGTCGTGCGCAGAGCGCGCTCGGCCTGGCCGTCGTACTCGGTGGCGTCCTCCGCCGCCCGCTGGTCGTTCGAGGCCCGATGCCCGCCGGCCTTGAGACCGGAGTCGAGCAGCGGGGGCAGCTGGTCGCCCGTGATGGTATCGGGCCGGATCAGCACGACGGGCCCGCAGTCGGCGGCGAGCGCGCTGCCCAGCCCGGCGAGCAGCGCGGGCTGGCCGCCGTTGACGGGGTAGGACAGGGGACTGGTGAACTCGGCGTTGGTGATGCCGTAGCCGCCTATGTAGGGGATGCCGGCGCCCTCGAGCGACGGGAAGAAGGAGTCCGCGTACTGGCTGTAGGATCCGACGACCGCGACCACGTTCTCCTTGGCGGCCCGCCGGGCGCACTTCGCGGCGGCCACGCTGTCGTTGTGGTCGTTGCAGGTCAGCACGTTCAGCTTGCGGCCGTTGATCCCGCCCTTGGCGTTGATCCAGCGGGCGTAGGCGAGGGCGAAGGCGGGCATGCCGGGCTTGTTGGTGGCCTCGGTGCTCTGCGGAGCCCAGGTCATGACGGTGATGGTGTCGGCCCCGACATCCCCCGTGGTGCCGGGGACGACACCGCATCCGGCGAGGAGCGACGCGCACGCGACCGCCGTGCCCGCGGTGAGGATGCCGTTTCTGGCGTGACGGGTGAGGAGGCCGGGGAGGAATGTGCTGCGAGTGCGTCGCCTGCCGGTCATGGTTCCGCACGATTCCGCCACACGGCTAACCCATGAGTGATCTCTGGTCAACAATTGGTGACGCGCAGGTGAATTGCGGGGGCCGGTGTGACCGATGTGGAGGGGAACGTACGATCGATGACCGTGCAAGCTTCGGAGAACTCTTCCCGTCGTGGCCGTCGCTCATCCACCATGGGCGGCATGCCTGCCAACGACATGCCGTGGTGGCGCTGGCGCAGCAACGTGCGCTCGGCGCTGCACATGCTCTCCGATCCCGGGTTCCAGCGGGACGTCTGGCTGGCCGGCGTGGACGGCTACGGCGACGTGACCGACGCGGTGTACCGGCTGGTCGAGGACACCTGGCTGGACCACTGGTCCGCCGAGAAGTACGTCGGCACGATCTTCCGCGACTCGCAGGAGGCGGCCCTCGTCGACACCGCGGTGCTGCGGGTGCTGCGGATCATGCACCAGGTCGGGCCGGACGCGCCGGTCGCCGCGTACCTGGAACACGAGGCGTGGCCGGAGGCGGTCCGGGCGGCCAGGGAGGCGCATGTGCGGCTCGCGGCGAGTGACGGTGAGGAGCCGGACTCGGCGCCGCGCAGCCTGGACGTGCTGCGGATCATGACGAGTCCCGCCTAGCCGTTCCTCGGTGACCGCCCCGGTCCGGCCTGCGGGACGATTGCCGGTGGTGTCGTTCCTTGTGGGAACCTGTCCTGCATGAACGAGCAGTCCACCAGCGCCGCGGTCCCGGCCGACCAGTACGTCCTCACCCTTTCCTGCCCGGACAGGAAGGGCATCGTGCACGCCGTGTCGAGCTACCTGTTCATGACCGGCTGCAACATCGAGGACAGCCAGCAGTTCGGCGACCACGACACGGGACTGTTCTTCATGCGGGTCCACTTCTCGGCGGACGCGCCCGTGACCGTGGAGAAGCTGCGGGCCAGCTTCACGGCGATCGGTGACTCGTTCCAGATGGACTGGCAGATCAACCGGGCCGACCAGAAGATGCGCATCCTGCTGATGGTCAGCAAGTTCGGGCACTGCCTGAACGACCTGCTGTTCCGGGCGCGGACCGGGGCGCTGCCGGTGGAGATCGCCGGAGTGGTGTCGAATCACACGGACTTCGCCGAACTGGTGGGGTCGTACAACATCCCCTTCCACCACATTCCGGTGACGAAGGACACGAAGGCCGAGGCCGAGGGGCGGCTGCTCGACATCGTGCGCGAGGAGGATGTCGAACTGGTCGTGCTCGCCCGGTACATGCAGGTGCTCTCGGACGACCTGTGCAAGGCGTTGTCCGGGCGGATCATCAACATCCACCACTCGTTCCTGCCGAGCTTCAAGGGCGCGAAGCCGTACCACCAGGCTCACGCCCGGGGTGTGAAGCTCATCGGTGCGACGGCCCACTATGTGACGGCTGATCTCGACGAGGGGCCGATCATCGAGCAGGAAGTCGAGCGGGTGGGGCACGACGTGACGCCCGAGGGGCTCGTCGCGATCGGGCGGGACGTGGAGTGCCAGGCGCTGGCGCGGGCCGTGAAGTGGCATGCCGAGCGGCGGATTCTGCTCAACGGGCGGCGGACTGTGATTTTCGCCTAGGAGCTCGGGTTGTCCCGTTTCGTGGCGGGTGCGGGTTTTGTGTGGTTGTTCGCGCCCACGCGGCGGAGCCGCATGTCAGACGGAGCCCCGCGCCCCTGAGTTGCTCACATCCTGCTCAGTGAAGCGGCTGCGAACAGGACGTCCCTGATCGCCTCTCTGTCTCCCACCTGGCCCGCCGCCGCCTCCTGCGGGGGGACGTGGCCGGCGGCCAGTCGGCAGAACTCGACGCCGTCCAGGGCCACGTGGGCCACCGCGTGCTCGGCGGAGCCCTTCGCCGCGGGGGAGTCCAGGGGGATCAGCCACTCGCCGCCGCCCGAGCCCTCGATCTCCAGGCGGAGGCTGCGGCCCGGTTCGCCCGCCGCGACCAGATGGCGGTGGTGGGCGGGGGAGGCCAGACCGGCCCGGCGGCGGTGGGCCAGGGCCGTCGGCAGCATCCGGGCCGCCAGGTCGATCATGCGGTGCAGATGGCGCGGCGAGGGTGGGGCGTAGGGGTAGTCGACCGCGTCGGCGATGTCCTCCGCGTGCACCCAGCACTCGAAGGCGCGGTCGAGCATGGCGTCGTGCAGCGGCAGTTCGAAGTCGCCGTAGGACACCGGCATCTTCCCCGTGCCGCCGCCCGTGAAGGACACCGTGCGCACGAGGCCGTGACTCTGCTCCCGCCAGGGCGCGCGGACGAAGCGGGTCGGCGGGAAGTGGGAGGCGCGCCAGAACGCCTCGGTGCGGGCCGCCGGGGTCGGGTGCGGCGACGGGACGTCGCCCAGCGGGTCGTCCAGGCCGAGCGCGACCGCCACCAGGCCGTCCACGCTGAGCAGATGCGCGATGACCCCGGCGACGGTGGTGCGGCGACTCGTCGACGCGTCGGCCCGGAACCAGCGCAGCCGTACCGGCGCGTGCCACTCGGCGTCGCCGAAGTCCTGCAGCAGGGCGTCCAGGCGCGCGGTCTCGGCGTCGTACGCGGCGGCCCAGTCCGGCACCGGGATGCGCGGCGGGCGCCGCTCCAGGCAGGTGTCCAGGACGCGGGTGCGCAGCCCCGGGTCCAGGTCGAGGCTCTCGGGGCGTTGCAGCAGGCCGACCGCCTCGCGCAGCCGCCGGGCCTCGTCGGCGCAGGAGCCGCAGTCGCCGAGGTGCTCCTCGACGGCCGCCGCCTCCTCGGCCGAACACGCGGCCAGCGCCCAGGCGCCGAGCAGGGCCTTCAGCACGGGGTGCTCGAAGACGGGCGGAGCGGGCGGCGGAGCCGTGAGACCGAGGTCCGCCGGCGCGGGCAGCGGCAGCCCGCCGTCCTCGACGGAGGCCCGGGGCATGGGTATCCGCGGCGGGCGCCCCGGCCCCGGGGCCTCACCGCGCTCGGGCCGGTCCGGCTCCTCCGGCCCGTCGGACCTGCCGGGACCCGAGGGGGTGCCGGAGCCGGGCCCACGCTCGCCGCCTGCACCCCGAATGCCGCTTTCGTCCCGGGTGTTGCCTTTCTCCTCGTGGCCGTTCCGGCCGTTCTCCCCCTCGCCGCCGTCGTACGCCTCGAACCGGTCCGGCCCGTTCACACCGCACCCCCGTATCCGGGCGGTGCGCCCGGGGCCTCGGTGTCGTGGGCGGTGGAGAGCAGTTGCAGGCCCAGGCGCAGGCGGCGGCGGGCCTCGTCCTCGGTGATGTCGAGGTCGGCGGCGGTCTGGCGGTAGTCGCGGCGCTGGAAGTAGGCCCGTTCCAGGGCCGAGCGCAGCGGGACGGGCATGGACTGGACGATGTAGTCGGCGCGGGCGGCGACCGAGGCGCGGCGCACCTTGTGCTCCAGTTCCTCCGCGGTGCCGGAGCCTTCGCGGGTGAGGGCGGCGGTCTCGGTGGCGCGCAGCCGCTGCACCGCCAGCCGGTGGGTCAGTGTGGCGACCCAGGTGCGCAGCGGGCCCTGCTTGGGGTCGTAGGAGTCGGGATGCTCCCAGACGTGGAGGAAGACCTCGCGCGTGATGCGGTCGGCGGCGCGTTCGTCGCCGAGCACGCGGTGGGCCAGGCCGTGCACGAGCGAGGCGAACCGGTCGTACAGCTCACCGAGGGCGGCCGCCTCCCCACGGGCGAGCCGCTGCTGCATCGTGCGGTCCCAGCGAGGCGGTACGTCCTTTTTCGCCATGCGGGCCCCTCACCCCCTGCTCGTGTCCCGCGCCCGTGCCTTGTCCAGCTTGTGCCCGACGTCTCCTCGAATGTAGTCGGCACGTCCGGTAGCGCACGCCCCTTTGTGGCAATGTGCGCCCCCTGACCGGCCGCAGGTGGTAGAGGGCGACCGGTGCTCGCACCGAGAGCCTTTGGGCTCGCGCCTACCCCACTGCCCTCCGATCAGACCTGACTGAAGAGGATCGAACAGGATCGAAGTCGACTAAAACAAGCCTCTTCCGCGGGGGATCCGTTTTTTGGGTTGTGTTTCAGGGAACGGCCGCTGGGCAGCCGCGCTGCAAGGAAGCGTAGGGACTGCTTCCGGTTTGGCGAGCGAGGGGCGTGGTGGTGACCTTCAAAGTGACCGGCGGCGAGCAGGGCGAATGGGCCGTGCTCCAGGTGTCGGGCGAGCTGGATCTGGTGACGTCGCCGGTGCTGCGTCAGCGCGTGCACGACGTCGTGGCCGAGGGGCACCACTGTCTCGTCCTGGATCTGTCCGAGGTGTTCTTCTGCGACTCCAGCGGCGTCGGCGTGCTCATCGCGGCCCGCCGGCTGATCCGCTCCTGCCAGGGCCGGCTGCGCCTCGTGCTGCCCGCCCGGGGCGCGGCCGACGGGTCCCACGTCAACCGGGTCCTCGGCGCGCTGGGCGTGCGCAGGCTGTTCGACGTGTACGGCGATGTGCACGCGGCCCTCGGCGACGAGGGCGAACCCCTGTCCGCGTGACGGCGCGATGACGCACGGTAGACCGAGTGTTGCCGTTCCGGCACGCCGTTGTCCCGGAATTCCCCCGGTCTTGGCACAAGTGACGTTTTCCCGCGCCCGAACGGCTCCCTCCGTCGTACGCTCCGACCCAGACGCACCCCACCCGACGTAAGGCGGCCCGAAAGAGACATGGTCAGCAGCGAGTACGAGCGCAGGATCGCCGCCCGGTTCGCCACCTTCGACCAGGACGGCAACGGCTACATCGACCGCGAGGACTTCTACGGCGCGGCCAAGGCGCTGCTCACGGAGTTCGCCGTGGCGGCCAGGTCCGACAAGGGGCAGGCCCTGTACGGCGGCGCCGAGGCCTTCTGGCAGGGCATGGCCGGGATGGCGGACCGCGACGGCGATCAGCGCATCACGCGCCAGGAGTTCGTCAACGGCGCGGTCAAGCGCCTGCGCGACAACCCCGACCGGTTCGCCGAGATCGCCCGCCCCTTCCTGCACGCGGCCCTGGACGTCGCCGACACCGACGGTGACGGCGCGGCGACGATCGAGGAGGTTGGCCGTGTCCTGAAGTGTCTCGGCGTCCCCGAGGACATCGCCGGGCCGGCCGTCGCCACGCTCGACGCGGACGGTGACGGCAAGGTCGGCGAGGCCGAGGTCATCCCGGCCTTCGCCCGCTACTTCACGGTGCCCGAATAGCCTGAACACGGGCGCGTGCCCGACGGCGTCACGTGCCCGCAAAGCGCTCGCGGAGCTTGTACTTCAGCACCTTCCGCAGGGTCTCGCCCCGCGGAAGGGCGGCCACCACCTCCAGCCGCTCCGGCAGCTTGTGCACCGACAGTCCCTCGGTGCGCAGGAAGTCGGTCACGGCGGCGAGCGTCAGCGCCTCGGCCCCCGGGGGCTGTTCCACCACCGCGCACACCAGCTCCCCGCGTGCCGCGTCCGGCAGCCCGATCACCGCCACGTCCCCGACCGCCGGATGCCGGTGCAGCAGGTCCTCGATCTCCTGGGCCGAGATGTTCTCGCCCTTGCGGATGATCACGTCCTTCAGCCGGCCGGTGAGGACCAGGTGCCCACTCTCCGTGAGACGCCCCAGGTCGCCGGTGCGCAGGAACCCGTCCCCGTCGAAGGCCTCCGCCGTCTGCCCCGGATCCAGATACCCCCGGCACACGGCCTCCCCGCGCAGCCGCACTTCACCGTCCACGATCCGGATCTCCATGCCCTGCGGCGGTCGTCCCTCGGTCGTCGCCAGCAGCTCGGCGCCGTCGTCCGGCGCCCCCATGGTGATCATCGGCACCTCGGTCATGCCGTACCCGTGGGTGAGCTGCACGCCCATCTCGCGCACCACGGCGTGGTACAGCTCCGGCGGCTTGGGCGCCCCGCCGCCCGCCAGCAGCCGCAGGGTCGGCACCACGGGCGCCCCGGGCCGCTTGCGCTGCTCGGCCAGGAACATCGAGTAGAACGCCGTCGACCCGCCCGCCATCGTCACGCCGTGCGCGCGGTACGCCTCCAGCGCCTCCGGCAGCGCGAACTGCTCGAACAGCAGCGCCGGGAAGCCGTACAGCAGCAGCATCACCGTGTAGTCGGGCCCGCCGATGTGGGCGTACGGGAAGGCGATCGAGCCCACGTCGTCCGCCGAGGGCCGCAGCGCGTGCGCCAGGCAGGAGCCGCCCGCGAGCAGCGAACGGTCCGTGTGCAGCACGCCCTTGGGGTCGGACGTCGTACCGGACGTCCAGTAGATCCAGCGGACGGCGGTGCCGTCACAGGGCGGGGGAGGCAGCACGGACGGATCGCCGTCGGGCAGGTCGTCGTAGGCCTCGAAGACGCCCTTCGCGCCCAGCCGGCGGGCCATCGCCGTGTGGTCGAAGCCGCGCCAGGTGCCCGGCACCGCGAAGAACTCCGCCTTCGACTCACGCAGCGCGAAGCCGACCTCGCGGTCCCGGTAGAAGGGGATCACCGGGGTCTGTACGGCGCCGAGACGGGCCAGGGCGAAGGACAGCACGGCCGTCTCGATGCGGGTGGGCAGCTGCCAGGCGACCACCGTGCCGGGGCGTACCCCCCTGCCGTACAGCCCGGCCGCGACCCGCTCGGCACGCGCGCGCAGCGCCTCGAAGGTGAGCGTGCGGCCGTCCTGGAGGAAGAGCGGCCGGCCGGGGGTGAGCGCGGCGCGGCGGGTGACCAGCTCCCACAGGGTGCGGGACGAACTCAGGGCGTGCGGGGTCTCGTTCACGGAATGCCCCTGCTCCTTGGCTGACGGGTCGTCAGATGGGATGCTAACTGACGCTGCATCAGATAAGTACCGTCCGGCGGAGGGGACCCATGGCGACCGAACTGCCCCGCATCATCAGCGTCGACGACCACGTGATCGAGCCCGCCCACCTCTTCGACACCTGGCTGCCGGCCAAGTACCGCGACCGCGGCCCGAAGCCACTGACCGCCGGGATCGGTGAACTCGCCTACATCGGCGGCAAGTACCGCATCACCATGGACCCGGACGGCCAGCCCACCGACTGGTGGGTCTACGAGGACCTGAAGTTCCCGTACAAGCGCAACATCGCCGCCGTCGGCTTCGACCGGGACGAGATGACCCTGGAGGGCATCACCCGGGACGAGATGCGGCGCGGCTGCTGGGATCCCAAGGCGCGGCTGGAGGACATGGACCTCAACCACGTCGAGGCGAGTCTCTGCTTCCCCTCCTTTCCCCGCTTCTGCGGCCAGACCTTCGCCGAGGCGCACGACAAGGAGGTCGCCCTCGCCTGTGTGCGCGCCTACAACGACTGGATGGTCGAGGAGTGGTGCGGCGACAGCGGCGGGCGGCTCATCCCGCTGTGCCTGATCCCGCTGTGGGACGTCGGCCTGGCCGTCGAGGAGATCCGCCGCAACGCCGCCCGCGGGGTGAAGGCCGTGACCTTCTCCGAGATCCCCACCCACCTCGGGCTGCCGTCCATCCACTCCGGCTACTGGGACCCGTTCTTCGCGGTCTGCGAGGAGACCGGGACGGTCGTCAACATGCACATCGGATCGTCCTCGCAGATGCCGGCCGCCTCCCCGGACGCGCCGCCCGCCGTCCAGGCCTCGCTCAGCTTCAACAACGCGATGGCCTCGATGATGGACTTCCTGTTCAGCGGGGTCCTGGTGCGGTTCCCCCGCCTCAAACTCGCCTACTCCGAGGGACAGATGGGCTGGGTCCCCTACGCCCTGGAGCGCGCCGACGACGTCTGGGAGGAGCACCGCGCCTGGGGCGGCGTCCGCGACACGATCCCCGAGCCGCCGTCGACGTACTACTACCGGCAGATGTTCTGCTGCTTCTTCCGCGACAAGCACGGCGTGGCGTCGATCGACGTGGTCGGCCGGGACAACGCCACCTTCGAGACCGACTACCCGCACGTCGACTCGACCTTCCCGCACACCAAGGAGGTCGCCCTCGACCACGTCAAGGGACTCGACGACGAGACCGTGTACAAGCTGATGCGGGGCAACGCCATCCGGATGCTCGGCCTGGACCTCGACCGCTGATGGACCTGTCGTACACGCCCGAGGAGGAGGACTTCCGGGCACGGCTGCGGGACTGGCTCACGGCGGTGCTCCCCGGTCTCCCGCCCGAGCCGTCCCCCGACGACTGGCCGGGCCGGCGGGCGTACGACCTCGGCTGGCAGCGCAGGCTCCACGACGCCGGGTACGCGGACGTCCACTGGGGCGCCTCCCCGACTCTGCGGCTGATCTTCCTGGAGGAGACCGAGAAGGCCGGCGCGCCCTATGTGGGCGCCGGATTCGTGGGGCTGCTGCACGCCGGACCGACGATCGCAGCCGAGGGCACGGAGGAGCAGCGGGCACGCTGGCTGCCGCCGATCCTGCGCGGCGAGGAGGTCTGGTGCCAGGGCTTCAGCGAACCGGAGGCCGGTTCCGACCTCGCGGCCCTGCGCACGCGCGCGTGGCGCGACGGCGACCACTACGTGGTGACCGGCTCCAAGATCTGGACCTCTCACGCGGAAGTCGCCGACTGGTGCGAGCTGTTGGTCCGCACCGACCCCGAGGCGCCCAGGCACCGGGGGATCACGTGGCTCGCCCTGCCCATGGACGCGCCGGGCGTCACCGTGCGGCCGCTGCGCACGCTCGCCGGGTCGGCCGAGTTCGCGCAGGTGTTCCTCGACGAGGTGCGGGTGCCGGTGCGCAACCGGGTCGGTGCGGAGAACGACGGCTGGCGCGTGACCATGGTGACGCTGTCCTTCGAGCGGGGCACGGCCTTCGCGGGTGAGGTCGTCGCCTGCCGCCGAGTCCTGGCCGAACTGGCCGTCGAGGCCCGAAGGAACGGCCGCTGGGACGACCCGGCACTCAGGCGCCGGCTGGGCAGGCTCAACGCGGAGTTCCGGGCGCTGTGGCGGCTCACCCAGTGGAACGTGAGTGCGGCGGAGGCGTCGGGCGGGGTACCGGGCACCGGCGGCTCGGTCTTCAAGCTCCGCTACTCGCACGCCCGCCAGGAGCTCTACGACGCCGCCGCCGAGGTGCTGGGCCCCGACTGCCTCGACCTGGACCGGCCGTGGACCCTCGACCGGCTGTCCTCCCTCTCCTACACCATCGCGGCCGGCACCTCGCAGATCCAGCACAGCATCATCGCCGAGCGCATACTCGGCCTGCCGAAGGGACGGTGAGGCGCCGTGCGGTTCCGCCTGACGGACGACCAGCGGGCGCTGCGGGACGGCGTACGCGGGGTGCTCGCACGGCATTTCGACGGACAGGTCCTGCGGGCTGCCGCGGAGGGCGCCGGTGGCGGTGGGGCCGGTGCGGGGGGCGGCGGCATCGGCGGTGAGGGGGCGGGCCGTTGCGGGGCGGGCGATGACGTCTCGGAGGGTGACGGAGCGGGTCCGGACGGGGGCGGCGGTGGCGGTGTGGGCGGTCCCCGGGCGGGTGGTGAACGGGCGGGCCGTTCCGGGGCGGCCGGCTCGGAGCCGGGCGGTGAGCGGATGGGTCCTTCCGGGGCGGGCGGTGATGACGCGGCGCGCGGTTCCGCGTACGCCGGTGCCGCGGGCGGTGGGGCGGCGGGCCGTCGTGGAGCGGGCCGTGCCGTCGGAGCGCCGCGGCTCGACCGGGGGCTGTGGCGGGTCCTCGGTGACCTCGGGTTCTTCGCGCTGCGGGTGCCGGAGGCGGACGGCGGGGTCGGACTCGGGCTGCCGGAAGCCGTGTTGGTGTTCGAGGAGGCGGGGCGGGTACTGCTGCCCGGGCCGCTCATCGCCACGCACCTCGCGGCCGGTGCCGTACCGGGCGCCGCCACCGGGGAGACGGTGGTGGCAGCCGTGGACGGCGGGCTCGTGGAGTGGCTGGCGGAGGCGGACGTCGTACGCGGGGACGCCACCGCAGCCGTGCCCCTGCGCTCACTCGACCCGCTGACGCCCCTGCACCGCGTGCCCGTCCGGGCCGCCGACCCCGTAGCGAGCCTCCTCACCGCCGCCGAGCAGCTCGGAACGGCCACCCGCGTCTGCGAACTGGCGGCGCAACACGCCCGGGCGCGCCAGCAGTTCGGACGGCCCATCGGGACCTTCCAGGCGGTGGCGCATCTGTGCGCGGGGATCTTGGTCCGGGCGGAGACGGCCCGCGCCGCGGTGTACGCGGCTGCCGTCACCGCCGACCCGGCCGACATCGCCGCCGCCCGGATCCTCGCCGACGAGGCCGCCGTGCGCGGCGCCCGCGACTGTCTCCAGGTGCACGGCGGCATGGGCTTCACCTGGGAGTCCGAGGTCCATCTGCATCTGAAGCGTGCATGGGTTCGAACCCAACGTGCGGGCGGAGTCACGCAGAGTGAGGAGCTGCTCGCGGCCGCTCTGGCGCCCGGAGCGACCTGACGGCCCGTCTGGCTGCGGTATCGCCGTACGCACTCCCGGAGATGTCGCGGATCGTGGCATACCGGAATTACGGAGCGTTGATATCGGCTTGTGTCCTCAGTGTGACTCGTTACGGCCTGGAGTCGATTGCCCGCTCCGGTACCTTGTGTGAGATGCGAGTGGCTCCGAGCGCAGTGCGACCCCGTGGCGCCGCCTGTTCGACTGCCTGCGGCGAGCGTCGCACAGTATGCCGCACGGGTACTCCTTCGCGCTGGAATATGCCCGAAGCGCTTGTTGGCGTGACTGTACGTCAACCATGCTGTCCCACAAGGGATTCACGTTCTGTGATCCTTGTCCCGGCCGTTGTTCTGGCCATGCAGAAAATGGCTACGATCGTGGCCCTCGTGAGGCGCGAGCCTAAGTGTCCGCCGGTTCGGATGGTGTGAGCGGTGCAGGTGCTTCAAGTGCAGCTGGAGATCCGGCCCGACCCCGCAGAAGTGGGGCGAGCCCGGCGGTGGGCCCGCTCGCGCCTGGCCGGGTCCGGCATACAGGCCGACGAACCCCTCGCCGAGACGCTGATCCTGCTCGTCTCCGAGCTCGTCACCAACGCCGTGGTGCACACCGGCCGTCCCGCCGTCCTGCGGCTGTCCCTGCCGCACGTGGTGACGGAGGAGTCCACGGTGCGCCTCGAGGTCGCGGACCGCAGTGGCCGGGCCCCCGTGCCCCGGTGCGCCGGCGACGAAGCGACCGGCGGCCGGGGTCTGGCTCTCGTCGACGGCCTCGCCGACCGCTGGGGCTGGAGCGTCGACTCCACCGGCAAGCGCATCTGGTGCGAGCTGGACCGGTGCGTGAAGTCCCCCGGCCTCACGGCGCCATGCGGCGGCGGCGCGGTGGCGTGCGGCGGCGGGGCGGCTTTCGAGGGTCTGGCGTACGAGGCGGTGTAGTACCGCCGCCCGTACGCGCCCCGCGAGGTGTGCGACGGCACATGCCGCGGGTGTGTGCGCGGGGCCGGGGCACGGATGCACGACGGGTCGGCGGGTTTGGTCAGGGCGTACGGCGATGCGCCGGGACGTGCTTCTGTGCGCGCCTGGGTCAAAAGCCGCATAAGTGTCGTACCCCCGAACGGGTGTTGACGGGTCGTGACTGGATGCTCACGCTGGTGGGCAGCGATTCGCCGTGAGGGGACGGCGAGGGCTTCGGTGGACGGCAGCCCTCGGCGAGTGTGAGTCGCGATTCGGCGTCGGCTCCCTTCAGGGCCAGGGAGCCGGGCGGGAGCGCCGGAGTCGGGTGGCGGCGCGCGCTGCCGTGCTCGGGGCGAGCAGCGCGGCGCCGCCATCCAGCTTCAGTGGGTGGCGGCCCGGCCGTGCCGGTCCGCCGGGCGTCCGGTTGGGCGGGTCCCACGGCCCGCCGGCCTACAGAACGGCGACGGGTGCCACCGGAGAGCCGGTCGCCCCCGTGAACGGCTCGGGGGTCGCCGTCAGCAGGAACGCGTACCGGTCCGCTTCTCCACAGGCTGTGGACAACTTTTCGAGATTCCAGTTCTGGCCCTGTGGCATGCCCATCTCCACGAGGTCGAGGGCGTGCACCGGCAGCCAGAGGTCCTCCATCTCCGGCGGGAACACCTCGAAGGTCAGGGTGTCGTTGGCGACGGCCGCGACATCGCGCGCGTGGAACCACTCCGGCGTCCGGATCGACAGTCCCGGCGACGGATGGGCGTAACCGTGGCGGTCCCCGGCCAGGCAGGCCTGGATCTGCCCGGTCCTCACGAGCACGACGTCCCCCGCCCGCACCCGCGTGCCGGCCAGTTCCTCGGCGGCGTCCAGGTCCTCGGGCGTGACGGCGTACCCGCCGCCGAGCCGGGCCGTGCCACGGGCCCGGGCGACGTCCAGCAGCACCCCGCGCGAGACGAGGTGCCGGACCGTGCCGATGCCGCTGAACCCGGCGCCGCCGTGCGGGGTGACGGTGTGCGCGGGACGGCCGTTGTAGAGCCGGCCCGAGTGCGAGACGTGGGACAGCGCGTCCCAGTGGGTGGCCGCCTGGAGTCCCATGGTCACGACGTCGTCGCTGCACGCGACCGTGCCCGGGCCGAAGATCTCCTGGTTGATCTGCACCATCGCGTGCAGGGGGTTGACGCGGCCGGGGATCATGCCGGTCTGCACGCCGTCCTGCTGGAGGGGCAGTGCGAGCGGGACCCGCCGGCCGGTGCGGACGGTCGCCGCGGCTTCCCTGACGACCTCGTCGGTGATCAGGTTCAGCGTGCCGATCTCGTCGTCGGACCCCCAACGTCCCCAGTTGTTCACGCGCTTGGCGATGTCGTGGAACGCGTCCGACAGCGACATGAGTCCTCCCCGGGGCTTGTCTTCCCGTATCTGACGGGCCGTAGAATTCGGAGAACGAGAATCTAACGGTCCGTCAGAAACCGTGGGACGGGAAGGGGACGGGCGTGGGGAACTTCTTGGCAGGCAAGGTCGTCGCCGTCACGGGCGCCGGGCGGGGCATCGGCCGGGCGGTCGCGCTCGCGGCGGCGGCCGAGGGGGCGAAGGTCGTCGTCAACGACTACGGCGTCTCGGTCGACGGCGCGTCACCGGCGAGCGAGGTCGCCCAGGCCGTGGTCAAGGAGATCGAGGCGGCGGGCGGAAAGGCCGTGGCCGTCGCCGACGACATCTCCACGATGGCGGGCGGGCAGCGGGTCGTCGACGTGGCGCTGGCGTCGTACGGGCGGCTGGACGGGGTGGTCTGCGTGGCCGGGATCCTGCGCGAGCGGATGCTGTTCAACATGACCGAGGAGGAGTGGGACCCGGTCGTCGCGACCCATCTGAAGGGCACGTTCACGGTGTTCCGGGCGGCCTCCGCGGTGATGCGGAAGCAGCGGTCCGGGACGTTGATCGGCTTCACCAGCGGCAACCATCAGGGGTCGGTGTCACAAGCCAACTACAGCTCGGCCAAGGGCGGGATCATCTCCTTGGTGCGCAGCGCCGCGCTGGGGCTGCACAAGTACGGGGTGACGGCGAACGCGGTGGCGCCCGTCGCGCGGACCCGGATGTCGGCGGGAGTGCCGATGGAACTGGCCGAGATCGGGGAGCCGGAGGATGTCGCCGCGCTGGTGGTGTATCTGCTGTCCGATGCGGCGGGGCGAGACGGGGTGACCGGGCAGGTGTACACGGTGGCCGGGGCGAAGATCGCGGTGTGGGCGCAGCCGCGCGAACTGCGTGCCGCGTATGCCTCCGGCGGTTGGACCGCGGAGCGGATCGCGGAGTTTCTGCCCGGGTCGGTGGGGGTGGATCCGATGCCGTTGCTGGAGCGGGTGCGGGAGATGGAGAGGGCTGCGGCTCGGGGGGAGCGGCCCAACGCCCAGTAGCCCGGGGGCGGGGGTTGTCCGGCGGGTGCGGGCCTCGTCGTGGCTTGTCGCGCAGTTCCCCGCGCCCCTTCAGGGCGTTGGTCCGCGGGCAGTCGTGCCGCCTGGGGCGGCACGGGTGGGCGCGGGCGGCACCCCGCGGCGCCGGGTTGCGCACCCGCCCCGCCTCAGCCCATCACCCAGTCACTTCGATCCAAGGCGGCGATCGTGGACTTCGGATTCGCTCGAGAGGACCAGGACTTCCGTGACGAAGCCCGGGCCTGGCTTGCCGAGAACGTCAAGGGCGAGACGGAACAACGCGTGTGGGAGCGCACCCTCGGTGCTGCCGGGTGGATCGGGCTCGGGTGGGGCAGGGACGGCTACGGGAACCGCACCGCCACCCTCACCCAGCAGGTCGTCTGGGCCGAGGAGTACGCGCGGTCGGCGGCGCCCCCGCGCTCCGGGCACATCGGGGAGAATCTGCTCGCCCCCACGCTCCTCGCCCACGGCACCGACGAGCAGAAGTCCCGCTTCCTCCCGCCGATCGCCGCCGGTGCCGAACTCTGGTGCCAGGGCTACAGCGAACCCGGCGCCGGATCGGACCTGGCCGGTGTCCGTACCGCGGCCGTGCGCCAGCCGGAGGGTCCTACGTACCGGGTGACCGGGCAGAAGATCTGGACGTCGCTCGCGCACGAGGCGGACTGGTGTTTCGTGCTGGCCAGGACCGAACCCGGCTCGGCGCGGCACCACGGCCTGTCGTTCCTGCTCGTCCCCATGGACCAGCCCGGCCGGATCGAGGTCCGTCCCATCCGCCAGATGACGGGCACCAGCGACTTCAACGAAGTCTTCTTCGACGGCGCGCACGCGGAGCACGTCGTCGGCGGCGAGGGCAACGGCTGGCGCGTCGCCATGAGCCTGCTCGGCTTCGAACGGGGCGTGTCCACGCTGGCCCAGCAGATCGGGTTCGCCGAGGAACTGGGCGCTGTGGTGCGCGCGGCCGTGGCCTCGGGCGCCGCGCACGACCCCGTCGTACGGGAGCGGCTCGTGCGGCAGTGGGCCGAACTGCGGACGATGCGCTGGAACGCCCTGCGCACGCTGGGGAGTTCCGTCGACCCGGGCGCCCCGAGCGTGGCCAAGCTGCTGTGGGCCGGCTGGCACCAGCGGCTGGGGGAGCTGGCGGTGCTGGTGCGGGGTGCGGCGGCAGGAGTGGGCCCCGCCGACTGGTCGGCCTCCGCGCCGTACGAACTGGACGCGGCGCAGCATCTGTTCCTCTTCTCCCGGGCCGACACCCTCTACGGCGGTTCGGACCAGATCCAGCGCACGATCATCGCCGAGCGCTTGCTCGGCCTGCCCAGGGAGCCCAAGGGGGCCGTGTGATGCGAGGCGTGATCTTCGACGGGAAGCAGGTCCGGGTCGTGGCCGACCTGGAGGTGCGGGAGCCGGGGCCGGGCGAGGTGCGGGTCGCGATCGCGGCGGCCGGACTGTGCCACAGTGATCTGTCGGTGGTGGACGGCACCATCCCTTTCCCCGTTCCCGTGGTGCTGGGCCATGAGGGGGCCGGGGTCGTGGAGGCGGTGGGTGGGGGCGTCACCCATGTCGCGCCCGGTGACCATGTGGCGCTGTCCACCCTGGCGAACTGCGGCACGTGCGCCGAGTGCGACCGGGGCCGGCCGACCATGTGCCGGCAGGCCATAGGGCGCCCGGGCCGGCCGTTCGCCCACGACGGCTCACCGGTGCACCAGTTCGCGTCGAACTCGGCGTTCGCCGAGCGCACGGTCGTCAAGGCCGTACAGGCGGTCAAGATCCCCGACGACATTCCGCTGACCTCGGCGGCGCTCATCGGGTGCGGGGTGCTGACCGGGGTGGGCGCCGTACTGAACCGGGCGCGGGTGGACCGCGGTGACAGCGTTTTGGTCATCGGGACGGGCGGCATCGGCCTGAACGTGCTTCAGGGCGCGCGGCTCGCGGGCGCCGGGCGGATCGTGGCCGTCGACACCGACCCGGCGAAGGAGGAGGCGGCACGCCGGTTCGGCGCGACCGACTTCCTGCCCTCGACCGACGGTGTGCGCGACCTCCTGCCCACGGGCGTGGACCACGCCTTCGAGTGCGTCGGCCGCGTGGAGCTGATCCGGCAGGCGATCGACGCCCTGGACCGGCACGGCCAGGCCATCCTGCTCGGGGTCCCGCCCGCCACGGCCGAGGCGTCCTTCCGCGTCTCCTCGATGTACCTCGACAAGTCCATCCTGGGCTGCCGCTACGGCTCCTCCCGCCCCCAGCGGGACATCGCCCTGTACGCCGGCCTGTACCGCCGAGGGCGCCTCCTGCTCGACGAACTGGTCACCCGGACCTACCCGGTCGAGGACTTCGAGAGGGCGGCGGCGGACGCGGAGGCGGGGCGGGTGGCGCGGGCCGTGCTCACGTTCTGAGGGCAGTGGCCGCGTCGTTCTCCGCCCGGAACGTGCGCCGGTAGGCGGTGGGCGTGACGCCGAGGGCCGACTGGAGGTGCTGGCGCATCGACTGGGCCGTGCCGAAGCCCGCGTCCCGCGCCACCTGGTCCACGGAGCGGTCGGTGCACTCCAGGAGGTGGCGGGCCCGCTCCACGCGCTGCTGGGTGAGCCATTGCCCGGGGCTGACACCGGTCTCCTCGCGGAAGCGGCGGGTGAAGGTGCGCACCGACATGGACTCCTGGGCGGCCATGTCGCGCAGCTGGATCGGCTCGTGGAGGCGGCCCAGGGCCCAGGTGCGGGCCGAGGTGGTGGTCGCCTGCTGCGGGTCGGGCACGGGCCGGTGGATGTACTGCGCCTGACCGCCGTCGCGGTGCGGCGGCACGACCATGCGGCGGGCCACGTCGTTCGCGACCGCCGCGCCGTGGTCGCGGCGCACCATGTGCAGGCACAGGTCGACGCCGGCCGCGACGCCGGCGGAGGTCAGGATGTCGCCGTCGTCGATGAACAGGACGTCCGGGTCGACCTCGATCTGCGGGAAGAGCCGCTGGAACCGGTCGGCGTCGGCCCAGTGCGTGGTGGCGGGGCGGCCGTCGAGGAGACCGGCGGCGGCGAGGACGTAGACGCCGGTACAGATCGAGGCGAGCCGGGTGCCGGGGCGGATGCGGGCGAGGGCGGCGGCCAGTTCGCCGGTGAGCACGCCCTGCTCGAAGACCGGGCCGAGTTCGTACGACGCCGGGACGATCACGGTGTCGGCGGTGGCCAGGGCCTCGGGGCCGTGCTCGACCTGGATGGCGAAGTCGGCGTCGGTCTGCACCGGGCCCGGCGGGCGGATCGAGCAGGTGACGACGTCGTACAGAGGGCGCCTCTCGGCGTCCCTGGGGCGGCCGAAGATGCGGTGCGGGATGCCCAGCTCGAAGGGGAGCAGGCCGTCGAGGGCGAGGACGACGACGCGGTGCGGGCGGAACTCCGTCTCACGGCTCATGGCCCGATCCTAATGAATGCTGTCCTTCGGGCCACTCGATGGAGTGCGGCGCGGATCGGAAGCTCTATGTCGTGACCCAGACAACCGAAGCGGCGGCTGTGCAGCAGGCGCCGAAGCCGACTCGTGCGCGGGTGCACCGCGCCTGGTTCGTCGCCGCCGTCACCTTCGTGACGATCATCGGCGCGGCCGCCTTCCGGTCCGTGCCGGGCCTGCTCATCGATCCGCTGCACGACGAGTTCGACTGGTCACGCGGCACGATCGGCGCCGCCGTCTCGGTGAATCTCGCGCTCTACGGTCTGACGGCCCCGTTCGCGGCGGCCCTGATGGACCGCTTCGGCATCCGCCGGGTCGTCGCGGTCGCCCTGACCGTGATCGCGGCCGGCTCCTGGCTCACCGTGTGGATGACCGCCGCCTGGCAGCTGATGCTGTGCTGGGGCCTGCTGGTCGGACTCGGCTCCGGCTCCATGGCGCTGGCCTTCGCGGCGACCGTCACCAACCGCTGGTTCACCGAACGGCGCGGCCTGGTCAGCGGCATCCTCACCGCCGCCTCGGCCTCCGGCCAGCTGATCTTCCTGCCCCTGCTGTCCTGGATCATCGAGCGCTACGACTGGCGCCCGGCGGCCGTGACGGTCGCCCTCGCCGCGCTCGCGGTCGTGCCGTTCGTGTGGCTCCTGCTGCACGACCACCCCGCGGACGTGGGCCTGAAGCCGTACGGCGCCGCCGAGTTCGTGCCCAAGCCCCCGCCCGTCCCCGGCGCGGCCCGCCGGGCCGTGAGTGTCCTGTTCTCGGCCGTACGCACCGGCCCGTTCTGGCTGCTCGCCGGTACCTTCGCGATCTGCGGCGCCTCCACCAACGGTCTGATCCAGACCCACTTCATCCCCGCGGCCCACGACCACCACATGCCCGTCCAGGCCGCCGCCTCCCTGCTCGCGGTCATCGGCGTCTTCGACGTCGTCGGCACGATCGCCTCCGGCTGGTTCACGGACCGCTTCGAGCCGCGCCGCCTGCTGGCGGTGTACTACGCGCTGCGGGGCGTGTCGCTGATGTTCCTCCCGCTCCTGCTGGGCCCCGCGGTCCACCCCCCGATGATCTTCTTCATCGTCTTCTACGGCCTCGACTGGGTCGCCACCGTCCCGCCCACCCTCGCCCTGTGCCGCGAGCACTACGGCGAGGACAGTGCGATCGTCTTCGGCTGGGTCCTCGCCTCCCACCAGGTCGGAGCCGCCCTCGTCGCCTTCCTGGGCGGCGTCGCCCGCGACACGTTCGGTACGTACGACGTGGTCTGGTACGCGTCGGGGGCGCTGTGCGCGGCGGCGGCGCTGATGGCGCTGGTGATCCGGAGGCGGGCGGAGGGCGAGGCGGCGGTGGCCTGAACCGGGCCCCCGGCTCACCTCGTCCGTCTGCCCTGCCGGGTGAGGCCCGTTCCGGCGGTGTGGCGGATCCTCTTCGTCCGGCCGCTGCCGGCCAGGATCCCGAGGGCCTCGGGGGCCGTCCCGGTGGCGATTCTGAGCTGGAGCCAGTCGGACGACGCGAGCAAGTCGTCCCGGTGCCAGGGCAACCGGAGCGCGATGGCCCGGAAGAGGGACCACTCCCGCAGACGCCGGGTCAGGAAGGGATGCGGAACCATGGCCCGGGCCATGGCCGCTGCCCACCCCTCCCAGGCGGGTTCGAGGCAGAGCTCCGCCGCCCGGCGGTCGAGGTGCCGCACCACGGCGGCCTTGGCCATCACCCGGTCCGGGTCGGCGAGGACGCGGCCGACCAGCTCGATCTCGCCGGTGTCGGTGACCCTTTCCAGCTCGGCCAGGTACGCGGCGAAGCGGGCGTGCTCGGCGGGTTCCCGGGTGGTGTCTTCGGGTGGCACAGGGCCGTGTGCCTTCCTGGTGTCCACGCGGAGGCCCTCGCCGTCCTGTGGCCGGGACGTGTCGGGCCGGGGCCGCTGTTCGCCCTACCGGGCGTTCGGAGCGGCCGCCTCCAGGTCGGTGACGGTGCCCGACATGATGGTCCGCACGTGTGTGGTGATGTGCTCCGCGGGCCAGTCCCACCAGGCCACCGCCAGCAGCCGGGCGATGTCCGGGGCGTCGTAGCGGGTGCGGATGAGGCGGGCCGGGTTGCCGCCGGCGATGCCGTAGTCGGGTACGTCCGTGGTGACCACGGAGCCGGTGGCGATGATCGCGCCGTGCCCGATCCGTACGCCGGGCATCACCGTCGTGCCGTGACCGAACCAGACGTCGTTGCCGACGACCGTGTCCCCTCGGTTCGGCAGACCGGTGAGCAGGTCGAAGTGGTCGGCCCACGAGCCGCCCATGGTGGGGAACGGGAAGGTCGAGGGGCCGTCCATCCGGTGGTTGGCGCCGTTCATGATGAACCGCACGCCCGTGCCCAGGGCGCAGAACCGGCCGATGATCAGCTTCTCCGGCCCGTAGTGGTAGAGCACGTTGCGCGTCTCGAACGCCGTCGGGTCGTCCGGATCGTCGTAATAGGAGTACTCCCCGACCTCGATCAGCGGGGACTTCACCAGCGGCTTGAGCAGCACCACCCGGGGCTGATCGGGCATCGGGTGCAGGATCGTCGGGTCGGCCGGCACAGGCATGGGCGGGGGTTCCTCATCGGTCGCGGGGCTGTGTCCGGCCCATGATCGTCACATCGGCCGCCCAGGGACACCCGATTTCGCCGCCGTCAGTGACGGCGGCCGGATCCGCGCCCGGCCTATCCTGAGGGCGGGAGCGCTGCTCCTTCTTGACTCCCGGCTCGGAAAGGTCAGTTGATGACACTCGGCATGGTCCTCGGTGACGTGATCGTCGTGGCTTCGCGCGTTCGCTCACGTTCGACCTTCCGAGGAGTCTGCCGTGTCCACGATCCACTGGGTCGAGGCTCAACCCCGTTCCGCCCGCTGGCACTCTGAGTCCGGGCTGCCCCTGCCCCGCCGGGTCGTCGTCGCCGACGACCGTATGCGGGCCGCCGTCGCCCACCGGCTGGCCTGCGAGGGCACCGCGCTGCTGTGGCGCGGGGATTTCCACAACGCCCGTCAGCTGCTGCGCGCGATGGATCGCCGGGTCGGCCGCAGCACGCCCGGTGTGCCGGGTTCCGCGGCCGAGGCGTTTCACGCACAACGCCGGTTCCGCGCCCACCGCGCGCGGGTGCTCGGCAAGGTGCTCGTCCTGCTCGAGGAGGACCACACCCTGGCGTTGCGTCGCGCGCCGGATGTGCGCCGGGCCTGCGACGAGGCCTACGGGCCGCCGACCGACGGGCCTTTCGCCGTCGCCCTCACGGAACTGCTGGGTGTGATCAGCGCCCGGGAGTGGCGGGAGAAAGGAGTGCACGTACCGGCGCTGGGCGCGCGGGTCCACCCGCACTACGGGGTGTTCGCGCCGACCCGGAGCGAGTACGTCGATCTCGTCGCCCGGGCGCCCTTGCCGTGCGGCGGTGCCGTTCGTACGGCGTTCGACCTGGGCACGGGCACCGGGGTGCTCGCCGCCGTGCTGGCCCGGCGCGGGATCGGGCAGGTGGTGGCCACGGACGTCAGCGCCCGGGCACGGGAGTGCGCCCGGGCGAACATGCGGCGGCTGGGGCTCACGGCGACCGTCCGCGTCACCGGGCCGGGCCTGTACCCCGACGGACGTGCCGGCCTCGTCGTCTGCAACCCGCCCTGGGTTCCCGCCAAGCCCGCCTCCGACCTCGACCTCGGGGTCTACGACGCGGGCGGTGGCATGCTCCGCGGGTTCCTCGGCGGGCTCGCCGGCCGGCTGGAACCCGGCGGTGAGGGCTGGCTCGTCCTGTCCGACCTCGCCGAACTGCTCGGGCTGCGCCGCCGGGAGGAGCTGATGGCCGCCGTGGAGGAGGCCGGGTTGCGGGTCGTCGGCCGGATGGACACCCGGCCGCGCCACGCGCGCGTGCGGGACACCGGCGATCCGCTGCACGCCGTGCGGGCCGCCGAGGTCACGTCACTGTGGCGGCTGGCGGCGGCGTGAGCCCTACAGGGGCGTCAGCCGCGTGAGGTGCCCTCGGTGGAAGAGCAGCGGGCCGGACGGCTCGTCCGCCGTGCCGAGGGCGTTCACCCGGCCGACCACGATGAGGTGGTCACCGCCGGTGTGGACGGCGTGGATCGCGCAGTCGATCCAGGCGACGGTGCCCGCGAGACGTGGGGAGCCGGACACCGGTGCCGCGTCGTACGGCACGCCCGCGAACTTGTCCGCGCCGCTGACCGCGAAGGCGCGGCAGAGTTGGCCCTGGCCGGCCCCCAGGACGTTCACGCAGAAGACCCCTGCCCGCGCGATACGCGGCCACGTCGTCGACGTACGGCCGACCATGAAGGCCACCAGGGGCGGGGTGAGGGAAAGGGACGAGAAGGACTGGCAGGCGAAGCCGGCGGGGGAGTCGCCGCCGGCGGCGGGCGGTGCCGTGATGATCGCCACGCCCGTCGCGAAGTTCCCGAGCACGCGGCGGAACTCACGCGGGTCGAGCGGTGCGCGCTCGTCCTCGGCGACACAGCGCAGATCGGGGCGCGGCAGCGCTTCGACGGGCTCGGGGGCGGGTGTGCGGTTCGACCTGAGGTAGCGGACGGCGGCTTCCGCCATCCCTGCTTGTCCCATCACACCCGCCATTGAAGCTGACGCCTCGTCAGATAGGAAGGGTCAGCGGCCTTCGAACTCCGCCCCCCGCCGCTCCACGAAGCTCCGTACGCCCTCCCGCGCGTCCGCCGTCGTCATGTTGATCTCCTGTGCGGCGGCCTCGGCGGCGAAGGCGGCGGTGCGGTCGGTGTCGAGGGAGGCGTTGACGAGCTGCTTGGTCAGGGCGAGGGCGCGGGTCGGGCCGGAGGCGAGGCGCTCGGCCCATGCGCGCGCCGTCTCCGCCAGCTCCTCGTCCCCGACGACCCGGTTGACGAGCCCGAGACGTTCGGCGTCCGGGGCGGTGAGCGCGTCGCCGAAGAACATGAGCTCTTTCGCGCGCTGCGGGCCGATGAGCCGCGGCAGGAGGTAGGCGCCGCCGCCGTCGGGGACCAGTCCGCGGCGTACGAACACCTCGATGAAGCGGGCGGATTCGGCCGCGAGGACCAGATCGCAGGCGAACGCGAGATGCGCGCCGAGGCCGGCCGCCGTGCCGTTCACGGCCGCGATCACCGGTTTCTCGCAGTCGAGCACGGCGGTGATCAGACGCTGGGCGCCGGTGCGCAGGGTGCGTGCGACGTCGCCCGTGACGCGTTCGCCGGCCGGGCCGGCGCCCCGGAGGTCCGCTCCGGCGCAGAAGCCGCGGCCCGACCCCGTGATCACGACGGCCCGCACCTCCGCCGTGGCGGACGCCTCCGCCAGCAACCGGATGATCTCCTCGCGCTGCCCGGGCGTGAGGGCGTTGAGGCTCTCGGGCCGGTTGAGGGTGAGGGAGAGGACGTGGTCGCCGGTCGTGTGCAGCACCGCGGACCGCGTCATCAGCGGCACACCGCCAGCGCGTCCAGCGCCACCGCGCCCTGCCCCTGCGGCAGCACCAGCAGCGGATTGATGTCCAGTTCCGCGAGCTGGTCGCCGAGTTCCAGAGCCATGCGCTGCACCCGTAGGACGACCTCGACCAGCGCGTCCAGATCCGCCGGCGGCCGCCCCCGGACCCCGTCGAGCAGGGCCCGCCCGCGCAGCCCGGCGAGCATGTCCCGCGCCTGCTCCTCCCCGAAGGGCGGCACCCCTACGGCGGTGTCGCGCAGCACCTCGACGAGCACCCCGCCGAGCCCGACGGTCACGGTCGGGCCGAACAGGTCGTCGTGGGCGACACCGACGACCATCTCGACGCCCTGTTCCACCATCTGGCAGACCAGGACGCCGTCCAGGGAGACGTCCTCGTAGCGGGCGATGTCGGTCAGCTCCCGGTAGGCGTCGCGGACCTGGCTGGCCGAGGTCAGCCCGATCTTCACCAGGCCCAGCTCGGTCTTGTGGGCGATCCGGGCACCGGAGGCCTTCATCACCACCGGGTAGCCCACGAGCCCGGCCGCGCGGACGGCCGCCGCCGCGCTGGTCACCAGCTGCTCGCGCGGTACCCGGATGCCGTACGCCCGCAGCAGCTGCTTCGCCGCGTGTTCGCTGAGCTGCCGGCCGGGCTGCATCAGGGCCTGGGCCTTGCGGTAGGACGGTGAGGGGGTGCGCGGGGCCTCGTCGAAGGGGGATCGGTAGGCGGCCGTGAAGCGGTGGTGGGCGAGGTGGGCGCGGACGGCGGTGAGGCAGTTGCCGACCGTGCGGAAGGTGGCCACGCGGGAGGAGCCGAGCAGGACCTCGCGGTAGACGGGTTCGGTGCCGACCGGCGAACCCCACACCACGCAGACGAGCTTGTCGGTCTGCTCGGCCGCGTCCACCAGGTCGCGGACGAGCCGGTCGCTGAGCGGCGGGAACGGCCCGGTGACCGGGCAGATCAGCACGCCGACCCCGGGGTCGGCGAGGATCGCGTCGATGATCTTCCGGCCGCGATGGTCACCGACCGGATGGCCGCCGTTGTCGACCGGGTTGGCGACGCTCAGGTACCCGGGTATCCACTGGTGCAGCTCGGCCTGTTTGGCCTCGGACAGGACCGGCAGGCTCAGGCCCGCCTCGGTGGCCAGGTCGGCGACGTGCGCGCCGGTGCCGCCCGAGATCGAGTAGACGACGACGCCGTCCGCGCGCGGCGGGCGGGCCCGGGCCAGGAGGGCGGCCGTGTCCTGGAGTTCGTCGAGCCCGTCGACCCGGATCACGCCGTACTGCCGGAGCGCCGCGTCCACCACCGCGTCCGCGCCGGTCAGCTTGCCGGTGTGGGAGGCGGCCGTGCGGGCGCCGGTCTCGGTGCGGCCGACCTTGACGGCGACGACGGGGACTTTGCGCCGGGCGGCCCGGTCGGCGGCGAGCAGGAAGGAGCGGCCGTCCTTGAGCCCTTCGAGGTAGCAGGCGATGGCGCCGACCTCGGGTTGCTCGGCGAAGTAGGAGAGGAAGTCGGCGCTCTCCAGGTCGGCCTCGTTGCCGGTGGGGGCCCAGTGGGAGAGGCGGATGCCGAGTTCCTGCAGGGCGAAGACGGGCCGGCCCTGGTGGCCGGACTGGGTGATCAACGCGATCGCGGGGCCTTCCAGGTCCTCGCGGAATTGCTCGAAGGCGTTGAGGTTGGTGTTGGGCCCCAGCAGCCGCAGCCCGGACCGCTCGACGGCGGCGGCCAGTCGCCGCTGGGCGGCCTCGCCCTCCGGCCCGGTCTCCGCGAACCCGGAGGCGAAGACGACCGCGAACCGCGCCTTGGCGTCGGCCAGTTCCTCGATCACCGGGAGGGGGTCGCCGACCAGCACGACGGCCAGATCGACCTGTTCGGGCAGGGCGGCGACGGAAGCAGAGCAGGGGATGCCGAAGACGGCCGGCCGGCTGGGGTGCACCGGGTGGAGCGTGGCGCCCACGCGTACCGCCCAGTCGGCCAGTTGCCGGGTGATGCCGGTGTTCGGGCGGCCCGCGGCGTCCGAGGCGCCGATCACGGCGACGGACCGGGGGCGGAAGAAGCGGTCCAGGTCGGGTGCGCCGGCGTGCAGCGGGCGCCCGCTGACATCGAGGTCACCCGCCTGGGCCGGCCTGCCGTGCACGACGGGCCCGGACCGCTCGCCACAGGCGATGGCCCGGGTCCGGCGGGAGTCGGTGGTGAGGGTGCCGTGGGTCGATCCAAGCATCGTTTCCGCCCGCTCCTGTGAGACAGCCGCTAACTGACGCACTGTCAGATTACTGAACTGATGCGACGTCAGGAACGGGGTGTGCCGGGCGAAGTTGTCGAGCGGACCGACTCGGGGGCGTCTCGCCGTCGGGGCGGGTGGTCAGCCCGGCAGGCGGGACACCCGCCCCGAGCTGTTTCTCGCGACGGCCTTCGCGATCTTCACCGCGTCGAGTGCCATCTCGCGGAGGTTGCCGCTGATCGGGTTGGTGAAGCCCGTGAAGTACAGGCCGGGGGCGGAACTCTGGGTGCGGGCGCCGTGGACGACGGGCCTGCCGCGGTCGTCGAGCACGTCGAGGTGGCCGACCAGGCCCTCCAGGGCGCGGACGTACCCGGTGGCGGCGATCACCACGTCCGGGGAGATCCGGCTGCCGTCGGCCAGCGCGACCTTGCCGCCGTCCTCGAAACCGTCCACGGCGGCCACGATCTCCACCGTGCCCTTGCGCACGGCGTCGATCAGACCGACGTCCTGCACCGGGATGGCCCCCTGCTTCACCCGCGTGTACAGCCCGGTGTCCGGGCGCGGCAGCCCGTGGGGCGACAGGTCGGGCAGAGCCACCTTGGCCTGCACCCGGGAGATCCGGTCGACCAGGCCGGCCGGCAGCCGGCGGACCAGGACGCCGCTGTACTGGGCGGCCCAGCCGACGGTCGAACGGCGCACGATGTGGGGGACGGTCCGCACGGCGAGCCGGACCCGGGAGGCGCCGCTCTCCACCAGGTCGACGGCGATCTCGGCGCCGGTGTTGCCGACGCCGACGACGAGGACGTCCCGGCCGGCGCAGGGCTTGCCGCTGCGGTACTCGCCGGCGTGCAGGAACTCGCCGGTGAAGGCGGAGCGGCCGGGCCAGTCCGGCAGGCGCGGGGTGTGGTTGTAGCCGGTGGCGACGACCACCGCCGCGCCGGTCAGTTCCCGGCCGCCGGTGGCGTGCAGCAGCCAGCCCGTGCCGTCGGGGGTGCGCTCGACGCGGGACACCTCGACGCCGGTGACGATCTCGAGACGGTGGTGCTCGGCGTACTTCTCCAGGTACCGCACCACGTTGTCCCGGGACACCCACCGCCCGAACCTGCGCGGCATCGGCAGCCCGGGCAGGGCCGAGAGGCGGCGGGTGGTGTGCAGGTGCAGCCGGTCGTAGTGGCGGCGCCAGGACGCCCCGACGTGGTCGGACTTCTCCAGGACGACGGCCCGTATGCCCCGGGCGCGCAGCGCGTACGCGGCGGAGAGCCCTCCGGGGCCGCCGCCGATGACGTAGACGGGGCGGTCCGGTGGGGGTTGCGCGGAGGCGGGTGTGGGGGGTGTGGAGTCGGCCATGAGCGGGAGCGTAATCACGGGACCGCTTGATGGGTCTCGGTCAAGACCGGAATTGGTTTCGGATTGATCACGGCTGTAGGCGCAGGGAGTGGGGCTCGTGGCGTACCGGGCCCGGTTGTGGCGGGGTGGTGATCGTTTCTGGCGCGAGCCGCGCGCGGCCTCCGGAGGGCGACCCTGGCGATCCGCCGGACGATGGGTGCTTGCGGGGGCCTTGTGCTCCCGAAGAACTGACGTACCGTCAGATTGCATGGACACGATCTGGCTCACCGGAGCGGAATGGCTGGCCGTGCTGCGGATCGGGCTCGGGCTGTGGTGGCTGGAGAGCTGGCGGCACAAGGACCGCAAGGCCTGGTTCGAGCGGGGCACCGGCATCGCGTGGGCGGCCGGCATAGCCGCCGAGCACCGCTGGAGCGCCGTCCGTTCGGGCTTCGAAGCGGCCGTCGCGCCGCATGCCCGCGTGATGGCGTACGTCGTCGTCTACGCGGAACTGGCGCTCGGGCTGGGCCTGATCACCGGCTTCCTCACCCCGGTCGCCCTGGCCGGCGGACTCCTCCTCAACGCCCTCTACTTCACGCTCATGGTCCACGACGTCGCCGAGCAGGGGCAGAACTCGATGATGGCGCTGATGTCGGTGGTCGGGCTGTTCGGGATGTCCTGGCAGACGTGGTCGCTGGACAGCGCGCTGGGGCTGTTCTGATGACCGGCCGCTTCGACCTGCCCGAGCCCGACACCTTCACGCGGACGTACTGGGACGCGGCCGCCGAGGGCAGGCTGCTGATCCGCCGCTGCGGGGCCTGCGGCCGGGCCCACCACTACCCGCGCGAGTTCTGCCCGCACTGCTGGAGCGAGGACGTGACGTGGGAGACGGCGAGCGGCCGCGCCACGCTCTACACCTGGTCCGTCGTCCACCGCAACGACCTGCCGCCGTTCTCGGACCGTGTCCCGTACGTCGCCGCCGTGGTCGAACTGGCCGAAGGGCCGAGGATGATGACGGAGATCGTGGGGGAGGGGGGCGACCGGGTCGGTGCGGACCCGGACCTGTCGGGCGGGACGGAGCTCGAGGTGGCCTTCCGGGAGGGCATCCCGGTGTTCCGGACGGTGACGAGGGGCTGAGCGGCCAGGCGAGCGACGGCCGGCGGCCCCGGACGGGACTCCGGCCGTGACGGGGGCGGCCCCGTTCTCCCCGTCACGGCGATCCGGATCACGGCCACGGGATTGAATGGGACCCATGGCCCCCATACGCGACCAGTCCCTGACCGGCCCCCACCCGGGTCTCCACGGCCACGGCCTCGTCCTGCGTCCCTGGGACGCGGGGTCGGGCGCCGACGTCGACACGTGGTTGCGCGGTCTGCGGGATCCGGACTTCCGGCGCTGGAACACCCCGTTGCGGCTGGTCACCGACCGGGCGAGCGCGCGGGAGTCGCTGCTCGCGCGGGCGCAGAGTGCCCTGGAGGGGACGTCGGTGTCGTTCCGGGTCGCGGACGCGCGCAGCGACGCCCCGCTGGGGCACGTCGGCGTCAACGAGATCCGGTACCACCTGAAGGTCGCCCGGGTCGGCTACTGGGTCCTCCCCGAGGCGAGGGGCCAGGGGGTCGCCACCCGGTCCCTCCTGCTCACCGCCCGCTGGGCGCTGACGGAACTCGGTCTGCACCGGCTGGAGCTGGATCACGCGGTCGGTCACGACGTGTCGTGCCGGATCGCCGAGAGGTGCGGGTTCTCGTACGAGGGCACCCTGCGCGGTGCGATCTTCCAGGAAGAGCGGCACGACGCGTTCCGGGACGCCCATCTGCACGCGCGCCTGGCCACCGACCCGGAGCCGGCGGACCCGTGGGGAGGGCAGGGCGCAGGCGTGTGACGCGCATCACTGCCGTTGGGTGATCAGTTCGTCCCGCCCCGCCGGTCATAACTGGCAACCGCACCACAACCGCAGAGAAGATGAAGGGACCGGCCGAGATGACCGCACCTGTGAAGGGCCCCGCCAGCTACTTCCCCTCCATCGAGAAGAAGTACGGCCGGCCGATCGCCGAGTGGCAGGAGCTCATCCGCAGCTCGCCGCTGACCCGGCACATGGAACTCGTCGCCTGGCTCAAGACCGAACACGGCCTGGGGCACGGCCACGCCAACGCGCTGGTGGCGCACACGCTGGCCGAGGACAGCGGCACGTGAGCCGACGGGGGCCCGCCGAAAAACCAGGAGAGCCCGGGAGGCCGCGGGCGGCACCATGAAACATGGACACCGTCACCCACACCGGCGCGGACAGCTGGTACCTCACCCATGACCTCGACGACTTCCTGACCCGTGCGGGCGCCTTCCTCCGTTCCCGGCCGGCGCTGCACACCGTGCCGCTGACGGTCACGGAGACCCTGCGGACGCGCGGCCGGTGCGTGTACGGGGACGGGGCACCGGAGTTCGGCGTGCTGGAACGGGCGGGAGAGGTCCGGGCGGCCTTCTTCCGCACCCCGCCGCACTGGCTGAACATCACGGCTCTCACCCCCGAGGACGCCGACATCCTCGCCGCGCGACTGGCCGCCCTAGGCCGGCGCCTGCCCGGCGTGAACGCGGAGTGCGGCACCGCAGCCGCCTTCGCCGAAGCGTGGCAGCGGCACACGGGCGCCCCGGCCGCCCTCCGTCAGCGCCAGCGGCTCTACCGGCTCGGCACCCTGACCGCACCCGGACCCGTACCGCCCGGCGGCCCCCGGACCGCCGTCGAGTCGGATCGCGAGCAACTCCTGCGCTGGCACGACGAGTTCAGCGAGGCCGTCGGCCTGGGAACCGTCCGCGACTCCGCCGAGTGGGCGGACGCCCGTATCGACAGCGGCGGCATCACCTTCTGGGAAACCCCCGACGGCGACGCTGTCGCCATGGCCGGCACCGGCCCGCAGGTCGCCGGCCAGGTCCGCGTCGCCCCGGTCTACACCCCCACCCACCTCCGCGGCCGTGGCTACGCGGGCGCCGCGACGACCGAGGTCAGCCGCGCCGCCCTGGCCGCCGGGGCGGAGGAGGTCCTCCTCTTCACGGACCTGGCCAATCCGACCAGCAACAGCCTCTACCAGCGCATCGGGTACCGGCCGGTCGCGGACTTCGAGGTGTACGACTTCACGCGGGAGACATGCCGGTAGGCCCTACGCGGCGGCGGCCCGGGGGACCACCTGGATGGTGAACGTGTGGGAGCCCGGGCCGTCGGCGATGCCCATGAAGAGCAGGGCGAAGTGTTCCTGGCCGCGGCCGTGGTGATGTTCGCCGATGTCCGGCTGGGACGAGGGGGGCCGGCCGAGGCCGGTGAGCAGGCGGCCTCTGGTGACAGCCGTCGACGGCTGTCCTCACGGCCACAGCAGCTCCCTTGACCATCCCTCCCCGTCCCGCTCCCCCTCCCGCCGGTAGCGGAGCCGGACGTGCCGTCGTCGCTCGTCCCCCTGGAAGAACTCCACCTCCTCGGCCCGCAGCCGGTACAGCGTCCAGGACGGCACCGGTGCCTCCGGCTCCCGTGACGCCCGTTCCCACGCCGACTCCGAGGCCCGGGCCAGGTCGTCCAGGGAGGGGAGGACCTCGCTCTGCCGCCCGGTCAGCGCCGCCGCCAGCGCGCCCGTCGAGCGGGCGTGCAGGTCGCCCTGGGACTCCCCGGACGGAGCCGCCGTCACCGGACCGCGCACCCGGACCTGGCGGCCCAGCACCGGCCAGTAGAAGCCGAGCGCGGCGTACGGACGGCCGGCGAGGTGCCGGCCCTTGCGGCTGCCGGCGTGGGACGCGAAGGACCAGCCGCCGGCGTCCGCGCCGTGCAGCATCACGATCCGCACGTCGGGCAGGCCGGACGCGTCCGAGGTCGCCAGCGACATGGTGTGCGGCTCGGTCTGGCCGGCCGCCACCGCCGCCGCGAACCACTCGGCGAAGAGGGGCAGGGGAGCGGCCGGGGCGGTGGCCGGCTCGAAGGAGGGCAGGTCCGTGACCTCGGGGTCCCAGACCCGCAGTGACCTCAGAAGCACGTGAAGATCGGTTGCCATGCCTCGATTGTCACCGCTCCGGTCTCCTCCGGCGGGGCGGACAGCGTGCGCGGCGGTGCAACGGGCCGTTCCCCGGGCCGCCCCCGGTGGCAGGCTCCTCTCAGTCCGCCCCCAGCACCACCGTCCCCGACGAGCAGAACCAGCCCCCGGTCCCCGAGGCCACCGCCAGCCGGGGCAGTGAGCCGTCGCCCCGCCGCACCTGCCGCTCCCCGCAGTCGCCGCGCACCTGCCGCACCGCCTCCACCAGCAGGAACAGCCCCCGCATCCCGGGGTGCTGCGCCGACAGCCCGCCCCCGTCGGTGTTCACCGGCAGCTCACCGCCCTCGACCCGCAGGCGCCCCTTCTCCACGAACGCCCCGCCCTCGCCCTTCGCGCAGAAGCCGAGGTCCTCCAGCGTCACCAGCGTCATGTACGTGAACGCGTCGTAGATCTCGGCGAAGTCGATCTCCGACGGCCGTACCCCCGCCCGTCCGAACGCCAGCCGCCCGCTCACCGCCGCCGGCGTCACCGTGAAGTCCGGCCACGCGGACATCGCCGCGTGCGAGACGGACTCCCCGGTCCCCAGCACCCACACCGGCGACGTACGGCAGTCCCGTACGTACTCCTGCGCCACCAGCAGCACGGCCGCCCCGCCGTCGGAACGGACGCAGCAGTGCAGCTTGGTGAAGGGGTCCGCGATCACGGGTCCGGCCAGGACCTCGTCGACCGTGACCGGGGTGCGGAACATCGCCTCCGGGTTGAGGGCCGCGTTGGCCCGTGCCTGCACCGCCACCTGCGCCAGCTGCTCGATCGTCGTGCCGTACTCGATCATGTGGCGGCGGGCCGCCATGGCGTACTTGGCGATCAGGGTGTGGCCGTAAGGCACTTCGAACTGCAGGGGGCCGCGCGTGCCGAAGGACAGCGTCCCGGTGCGGCGGCCCGCGCGTACGTCGGCCCGTGCCGTCGAGCCGTAGACGAGCAGCACCGCGCGGGCGTGCCCGGCCGTGATCGCGTCCGCCGCGTGGGCCGCCATGACCTCCCAGGTGGAGCCGCCCACGGAGGTGGAGTCGACCCAGGTGGGACGCAGGCCCAGGTACTCGGCGACCTCGACGGGCGCCAGTGTGCCGAGGCCCGCCGAGGCGAAGCCGTCGACCAGGGACCGGTCCAGGCCCGCGTCGGCCAGGGCGCGGCGGGCCGCTTGGGCGTGCAGGGCGTATGGGGTCGCGTCGTCCACGCGGCCGCAGTCCGAGAGGGCCACGCCGGCCACGGCCACTTTCCTCCGGGCAACCATAAATCTGACGGTACATCAGATTCGTGTGGGCGTGGCAGGGCTCTGGGCTTCCCTGTTCCGCCGCCCTAATATGACGGACCGTCAGATGCGGAGAGAGGTGCCCCATGGACGCCCGCTTCACCGACGAACAGGACGAGATCCGCCGCACCCTGCGCGAACTGCTCGACAAGCGGTGCGGTCCGGAAGAGCTGCGGGCCGCCGTCGACACCCCCGCCGGACACGACCCCGCCCTGTGGACCACCCTCGCCGAACAACTCGGCCTGCCCGGCCTGACCCTGCCCGAGGCCTACGGCGGAGCCGGCTGCACGGTGACCGAACTGGCCCTGGCCTGCGAGGAGACGGGCCGGGCCCTCGCCCCCACCCCCCTGCTCGCCACCGCCGTCCTCGCCGCCCCGCTGCTGCTCGCCCTCGGCACCGGCGCCCAGCGCGCCGAGCTCCTGCCGCGCATCGCCTCCGGCGGACTCACCGCCGCCCTCGCCGTACCGGGGCCGGCTCTCACCACCGCCCTCGGGCTCACCGGCCACGACCGGCGCGGGGACTGGGCGGGCGGGGGGCGGGCCGGGGGTGTACAGGCCCGGCGGGCCGAGGGCGGCTGGCAGCTGTACGGGCAGGTCGACCAGGTTCTCGACGGGCACCGTGCCCGGCTCCTCTTGGTCGCCGCGCACGCCGGCGGATTCGCCCGTTCCCGTGTGCTGCTCTTCCTCGTGCACGGGGACGCCGCCGGTCTCACCCGGGTACGGCGCACCGCCCTGGACGCCACCCGCCCGCAGGGTCGCATCCAACTGCGGAACACTCCGGCCGAGTTGCTGGGCGGCGAGGCCGTCGACGCCCTCCCCGCCCTCGCCCGGCTCGGTGAGACGGCAGCCGCCTGCCTGGCCGCCGAGGCCGCGGGGGCCGCCGGCCGCGTGCTGGAGCGGACCGTCGGGTACGTGGGGCAGCGCGAGCAGTTCGGGCGGCCGGTCGGCTCCTTCCAGGCGGTCAAGCACCGGCTGGCCGACGCGTACGTCCAGGTCCAGGCGGCCCGCTCGGCGGCCTACTACGCGGCCTGGGCCGCCGCCACAACCGCCGGTGCGGAGACGGCCGGCGGCCTCGCCCTCGCCCAGGCGCTCGAAGCGCTGCGCCGCGCCGCCGCCGAGGGGATCCAGCTGCACGGCGGCATCGGTTTCACCTGGGAGCACGAGGCTCACCTGTACTTCAAGCGTGCCGCGGGCGACGAGCTGCTGTTCGGGCCGGTGCACCGGCTGCGGGCGCACGCGGCCGACGCGGCACACGTCTTCGAGGAGGCCGGCCCATGAAGGGTGCGCGCGTGGTGCAGAAGGTGTCGTCGACCAGGGGCTTCGCGCGCGTGGCACCGCACGTGGTGCCCGCCCTCGACCGGGCCGTCCACCGGCTCACCAGGGGAAAGGTGCTGCTCAGCGCGCAGCTCCTGCCGGGTGTGGTGCTGACCTCGACCGGGGCGAGGAGCGGGCTGCCGCGCCGTACGCCCCTGGCCTGCATGCCGGAGGACGGCGGGCGCTGCTGGATCCTCGTCGGGTCGAACTTCGGGCGGCCGGGGCACCCCGCCTGGAGCCACAACCTGCTCGCGCATCCCGACGCGGAGATCAGCTGGAAGGGCCGGGACGTCCCGGTCACGGCCCGGCTGCTGGAGGGCACGGAGCGGGCGGCGGCGTGGCAGGCGCTGCTGGCGTTCTGGCCGCCGTACGCGGCGTACCAGGCGCGGGTGGAGCGGGAGATCAGGGTGTTCCGGCTCGTACGTCGCTAGAAAGCGCAACAGGCGGTGGTCCACCTGGGTGGACCACCGCCTGCCAGACAGGACTTGGGTACGTATGAGGCCGTTGCGCCGCGCTACTTCGTCGGCTTCCGGCCGGTGACGCCCAGGTGGACCAGCAGGGCGAGGTTCGGTTTCAGTTCGGCCTGCTTCACGCCCCAGGAGGAGAAGCCCTTCTGGTGGGAGGCGACGGCCGCGAGCATCGCGACGAGCGAACCGGCGACGGCCGCCGGGTTCACGTCCTTGTCGACCCTGCCTTTGGCCTGGAGCTCGGCGACGGCGTCCGCGAGGGAGTTGTTCACCGAGTTGAGGATCTTCATCCGGAGTTTGTAGAAGCGCTTGTCGCCCTCGGCGGCGCCGAGATCGACGACCCGCAGGATGGCGTCGTTCCTGCGCCAGAACTCCAGGAAGCCGTCGACGAGTTCCTGTGCCGTCTGCCAGCCGGCCTTGCCGGCCCAGGAGCGGCCCTCCAGGAGCTCCGTCAACGCGGCGCCCTCGGTCGCCATTTGCTCGGCGATCTCCAGGACGGCGCCCTCGACGTCCGGGAAGTACTGGTAGAAGGTCGCGGGTGAAGTGCCCGCTTTCCGGGCGACATCGATGACTTTGACGTCGCGGTACGGGGAGGAGCTGAGCATCTCGCTGAGGCAGTCGAGCAGCTTCTGCCGGGTCGCCTGCCCACGTCGGCCGGCCACGCGGCCGTCGACGGTACGCACTTGTCCTGTCATGACGTCAGCTTACCGAGGCGTGATCGGGGCGCGATTCGGCCGACTGCAAATGGGGTGTAAGGAAGTGCCGATGCTGGTGTGCCTGGTCTGCGGGTTGCGTCAGTCGCGGTTACGTTGGCGGCATGGCCGAAAACAGGGCATCGGTGTACGGAGAGGGCGTCCCCTGCTGGGTGGACGCGCAGCTCCCCGACGTCGAGGCGGGCAAGCGGTTCTACGGTGAACTTTTCGGGTGGACCTTCGAGGACTGGTTCGGCTCCTTCGCGCAGGCGCTGAAGGACGGCGAACCCGTGGCCGCGCTGGTCCGCAAAGTGGACGGCCGGCTGCCCACCGTCTGGACGGTGTACTTCGCCACCCCGGACGCGCCGGCCCTGGCCCGGCGCGTCCGGGACGCGGGCGGGCAGATCGTCTCGGCGCCGGTGCCGGCCGGGGAACTGGGCGTCACCGCGCTCGTCACCGACCCCGAGGGCGCCGTGTTCGCCCTGTGGCAGCCGGAGGAGCATCCCGGCTTCGGCAAGCGGCACGAGCCGGGCACCTTCGCCTGGGCCGAGCTGTACGCCCGGGACACCGAGGCGGCCAACGCCTTCTACGGCGATCTCTTCCAGGAGGCCCTGTTCGGACCGGACGCGAAGCCCGACTTCGGGCGCGCCCCCGTCTCCGACGTGTTCTCCGAGCGGATGCCGCCCCACTTCCTCGTGCACTTCGCCGTGGCGGACGTGGCGGCCGCGCTGGAGGACGTGAAGCGGCTCGGCGGGCGGGTCCAGGCCCCGCCTTTCGAGACCTCGTACGGCGAGGCCGCCGTCGTCACGGACAATCAGGGGGCGTCCTTCGCGCTGCTGCGCCGCTGAGCGGGCTTTGTTTGGTCATCGTTTGATCACTTTCATACCGAGACATCCCAATTGTCACCGGGTTCGCAACCAGGGCTCCGGCCAGGAAGAATCAGGGTGCGTGCCGCCATGGCGGTGCGGTGGTGAGACGCTGCACGGGGTCGCGTGGGACATGTGACGTCGGCGCGGCTCGTACGGGGAGGTGGCAGGCAGAGTGGTGGATCAGCTGACGCAGCACGATCCGCGGCGGATCGGGCCGTTCGAGGTGCTGGGACGGCTGGGTGCCGGCGGCATGGGGCTGGTCTATCTCGCGCGTTCGGCGTCCGGCCGGCGTGTGGCGATCAAGACCGTCCGGACGGAGCTGGCCGAGGACCAGCTGTTCCGGGTCCGCTTCACGCGCGAGGTGGAGGCGGCCCGCGCCGTCTCCGGCTTCTACACGGCCGCCGTCGTGGACGCCGACCCGCGCGCCGCCGTGCCGTGGCTGGCCACCGCGTACGTCCCCGCGCCCTCCCTCGAGGAGATAGTGAACGACTGCGGCCCCATGCCGGCCCAGGCGGTGCGCTGGCTGGCGGCGGGCGTGGCCGAGGCCCTCCAGTCCATCCACGGCGCGGGCCTGGTGCACCGGGACCTGAAGCCGTCGAACGTCCTCGTCGTCGAGGACGGGCCCCGGGTGATCGACTTCGGCATCGCATCGGGTGTCTCGAACACACGTTTGACCATGACGAACGTCGCCGTCGGCACCCCCGCCTACATGTCCCCCGAGCAGGCCAAGGACTCCCGCAGCGTCACCGGCGCCAGCGACGTCTTCTCCCTGGGCTCGATGCTGGTGTTCGCCGCCACCGGGCACCCGCCCTTCCACGGCGCCAACCCGGTCGAGACGGTCTTCATGCTGCTGCGCGAAGGCCCGGACCTCGAAGGGCTCCCGGACGAACTGCGGCCGCTCATCGAGTCCTGTATGCAGATGGACCCGACGGCCCGCCCCAACCCGGCCGACCTCCAGGCCCAGCTCGCCCCCCACCTCTTCGGCTCCGGCTCCGACGACAGCGGCACGGCCTCCGCATGGCTGCCCGAGCGGGCCGTGGGCCTGATCGAGTCCCGCCGCAACGGCCGCCCGGCCGGCAAGCCCGCTCCCGGTGCCGGCCGCAGCGGCGGCGGACGCCCCGCCCCCGGCCCGGCGCCCATCCCGCCCCCGCCGCCGCACGACCCGGTCGTTCCGGCGTCCGTGCCGGCGCCGGCCGGCGGCCCGGACACCGGCCCCGTCCGGCTGGCGGGCGGTCAGGTGCCCATCGGCCCGGGCCCGCGCGTCGCCGACGTCCGTGCCGCCGCCGTCAAGGCACCCCCGCCGGAGGCCGCCCTCGCCGCCTCCTGGTCCAAGCCCCGCCCCGGCGTCAACGGCACCGACCCCGCCGTGGGCCCCGCCGTCGCCGCGCCCCCGGCACCGGCCGCGCCGCCGGAGCAGTCCGGTGGCTGGCGGCCCTGGCGTTTCCGCATGTCCAACGACGTCTGGGGCACCCCTTCCGTCGCCGACGACCTGGTCTACGTCACCTCCTTCGAGGTGCACGCCCTGGACGTCGCCACCGGCCGCCGCCGCTTCAAGACCCGGGACGTCGCCTGGTCCATGGCCGTCGCGGACGGCCGTATCCACGCCTCCGACGGGCCCACCCTGTTCGCGCTGGACGCCCGCGAGGGCGGCGACCTGTGGCGCCTGCAGACGGACGCCTGGGTCTACTCGCTCAAGGCCGGCCGCGGCACCGTCGTCACCGGCACCCGCGGCGGCGGCGTCCAGGGCTGGGAGGCCTCCGGCGGTCAGAAGCTGTGGGAGATCACCGGCTGCCAGTCCGACTTCGAGTCCCCCGAGGCCGGGCCCGCCCTGCACGACGGCACGGTCTACGTGTGGCAGGACGCCCGGCTGCGCGCCCTGGACGCCCGTACCGGCGACGAGCGCTGGTCGTACCCGATCGGCGACGCGGCCTCCTGCGGCGGTGTCCCGATCCGGCTCACCCAGGCCGGCGACGGTTACGTGTACGTCTGCGCCGGCACCCGCGTCCTCGCGCTCGACGTGGCCGCCGGACATGTGAAGTGGCACTTCGAGGCCCCGGCCGTGTTCCTCTGCCCGCCCACCTTCGTCCCCGGCCCGGCCGTCACCGGCGGCGGCATCTACCTCGCCGACTACCTGGGCACGGTCTACGCCCTCGACGCCACCGACGGCCGCGACCGCTGGCGCATCGCCACCGAGGCCCGCTCCTGTGTCGACCCCGTCCTGGTCGCCGCCGGCCATGTCCACGTGGGCAGCGGCAAGGGCCTCTACACCCTCGACGCGGTCACCGGCACGCCCAAGTGGCGCTTCCAGGCGGGCGGCGACATCGTGGGCGCCCCCTCGGTGGCCGAGGGCCGGATCCACTTCGGCTCCACCGACCACCTGCTCTACACCCTGAAGGCCGACGACGGCCGGCTGCGCTGGAAACTCGCCACCGGCGGCGAGATCACCGGCTCCCCGGTCGTCCGGGACGGGGTGGTGTACGCGTGCAGCAAGGACCGCTGCGTGTACGCACTGGACGCGGAGAAGGGCACGGGCACGGCGCGCACCGCCTGACCGGCCCGGGGCGGCCGTCGTACCGGCGTACGGAAGGGGTGCTCCGGACGGCGGCCGCCGCTTTGCCGGGGAGCGGCCCGTTCACCGCTCCCACCCAGGACGCTACGCCGGGTACGCACCGGTCGCCACGCAGTGACATGCCCGTGACAGGTGATCACTACGCTGTCCGGCATGCAGATACGGGGGCGCAAGCTCAGGTTCACGGCGGTGCTGGTCCTGGTGGTACTGGCACTGACCGGTTTCTCGTCCGGCCGGGGCCGCGGCGGCAGTCACGGCGGCAGCGGCTCGGGCGGCGGCGGGTGCAGCAGCTCCAGCCAGGACCACGACAGTTCGAGGACGTCGACGTCGAGCGGTGGCTCGTACGGCTCGAGCGGCGGCTCGTACGGCTCCGACGACGATGACCACGGAAGCAGCGGCGGCGGCTCGTACACCCGCAGGCCGAACTACGGCTCCACGCCGACCTCCTCCTCCGGCTCCGGCAGCGGCAAGGCCCTGAAGGACGGCACCGCCAGGCTGATCAGCTGCGCCACCCCGGCGGCCCCCTACGCGACCGTCGAGGTCAGGAACCCCAACGGCCGCAAGGCCGCCTTCTCCGTCTCGGTCACCTTCGAGGACGCCCAGGGCATCACCGTCGTCGACCGGTACGGCGACGTCACCGTCCCCGCGAACGGCACGGCCACCGTCGGCGTCCGGGTGGGCGGCGGCGCGGGCCTGGTGGAGTCGGTCGACCACTGCGAGGTCGACGGCCAGGCCCTCGTCGACGACTGACGGGACCGGGTCTCAGTCCCGCAGCTCCGTCAGGAAGCCGATCAGCGCCTCGTTCACCTCGGTGGGCCGCTCCTGCTGCGTCCAGTGGCCGCAGCCCGGCAGCACCAGCGGCTTGCGCAGGTTCGGCATCAACTCGGGCAGCCGCTCGATCAGTTCGGGTGTGCCCGGGAAGGCCGGGACCAGGTCCCGGTCGCCGTACACGTACAGCGCGGGCGGGGACACCACCGCGCCCTGCCAGGGGGCGGTCAGCTCCCAGTTGCGGTCCAGGTTGCGGTACCAGTTGAGGGCGCCGGTGAAGCCCGGTTCGAAGCTCTCGGCGAGCACGTCGAGGTCCTCCTCGGTGAGCCACTCGGGCAGCACCTCGGGGTTGGGCGCGTCCGCCAGCCAGCCGCGCTCCAGGTCGTCGACCAGGGCCTGCTCGGGACGCCCGGCGTCCGGCGCGTCACCGGAGGCGGAGTACAGCAGTTTGCGCAGGGTCGTGCGGGTGTCGGCGGCGAACTCGGCGTCCGCGGCGCCGGGCAGGCTGAAGTAGTTCCAGTAGAAGCGGCCCTCGAATCGCTCCCGCATGGTCTCCAGCGGAGGCCGGTCCCCACGGAACGGCGGCGGCACGCTCAGTCCGGCCACCCCGCGCACCACGTCCGGCCGCAGCAGCGCGGTGTGCCAGGCCACCGGCGCGCCCCAGTCGTGCCCGACGACGAACGCCTGCTCCTCGCCCAGTGCGTGGATCAGTCCGACCACGTCCCCCACCAGGTGGAGGATGCTGTACGCGGCCACGTCCTCGGGGCGGTCGCTGCCGCCGTACCCGCGCTGGTCGGGAGCGACCACCCGGAAACCGGCCTCGGCCAGCGGACCGAACTGGTGCCGCCAGGAGTGCCAGGACTCCGGGAATCCGTGCAGCAGCACCACGAGCGGGCCCTCGCCCTGCTCCGCGATGTGCAGCTGTATGCCATTGACGTCGATCATCCGATGCTCAACCACCCCACGAGCATACGCATGTATGAGGAAACGACTTTTGCTGAGACTTTTACAAGAGGTCCCGGCGCTCATGCCGGGGATGAGTCCATCTCTCCCCCAGCCTTCGGCCGGGAGGTGCCCCGGCCGTATTCGGCGAGCGGAGACCCCTTGAGAAGCGAGAAAACTGACGCGCTGCGAGAGATCAAGCGCAAGGTCTGTGGCTCGGCGCCGGTGTGAGGGCTGACTCGAACACACTTGTTCGCATCGCGCGGAATTTGCGGTTGGATCTGATCTTTAGCCGCGAGCGGCAACAGATCTGCTCGGCCTGCGGATTCCGGGACGGCCCCAAGCCCTGCACGTCCGCAAGTGGACGTGCAGCGGATGCGGCACGGTGCACGACCGTGACCACAACGCAGCCCGCAACGTCCTCTTCGAAGGACGCCGTATCGTCGCCGCCGGACGGGCGGAGACGTCAAACGCCTGTGGAGCGCCGGTAAGACGGGCACGCGTGCCCGCACAGCGCGGTGAAGCAGGAAGCCCCCGGAAGGGTCACACAACTCAGGCCGGAATCCCTGGGCTTCAGGCCAGGGAGCACGTCAATCGCGCAACCGGTACTCCCGCGACCGCCCCGCGAACAGCCGGGCCTGCCGCTCGCCCGTCGCGTTCCCGAGTGCGATGAGATGCGGCGCCTGCGCGACCCCCTGCGCCCGCCCCGCCTCGCTCGCGGCCCACAGGGCGCGCACGGTCCCCTGCACCGCCTCGGTCGGATACCCGGCGAGGACGGCGGCGCACGCGGTCGCCGCCGCCGGCGCCTCGCCGTCCGCCACGAGTTCCGACACCAGCCCGACCTGGTACGCGCGTCGTGCCGAGATCCGTTCTGCCGTGCCCATCAACGCCATGCGCGCGACCTCCCCGTACGGCATGCGCTGCGCCATCAGGACGGTCTCGTAGGCGCTGACCATGCCGTAGGTGGTGTGCGGGTCGAAGAAGGAGGCGGTGGTGTCCGCGACGACGAACTCCGCCTCGCCGAGCAGATAGAAGGCCCCTCCGCAGGCCATGCCGTGCACGGCGGCGACGACCGGCTTCCACAGGTCGTTCGCCTTCGGCCCGATGCCGAGCAGCGGATCGTCCTGCGCGTACGGCGAGTTCGGCTGCGGCACGACGGCGTCCCGGTCGATGCCGGTGCAGAAGGCGCGCTCGCCGGTCCCGGTGAGGACGATCGCCCGCACGGAGTCGTCGAACCGCAGCTCGCCCCAGGTGGAGGCGAGTTCGTCGGCCATGGCGAGGTCGACGGCGTTGAGCCGCTCGGGCCGGTTCAGTGTCACGACGGCGACCCCGCTGTCCCGGTCGGCCCGCACGAGGACGCTGCTCATGACCGCTCCGGAACCCACTGGGGAAGACCGTCGTGGAAGACGGCCCGCACCCGGGCCCCGATGCGGATGCTCTCCGGCGGGAAGGCCCCGAGGGGCTGCCCGGCCCCGGTGACCAGGTTGCCCACCAGCCGGATGCGAGGCGCTTCGTCCAGCTCGACGACGACCACGTTGTACGGCGCCTGCGCGGCGTAGTCGGGCAGCAGCGGCGGATGGGCGACGACGTACGACCAGATCCGGCCCCGGCCGGACATCGGCCGCCACTCGGCGGCGAAGGACTGGCAGTGCGGGCAGCAGGGCCGGGGCGGGAAGCGGAGCTCGCCGCAGCCGGCGCAGGCCTGGACGCGGAGTTCACCCTGCGCGGCGTACTCCCAGAAGGGGGCGCCGTCGGTGTCGGGGACGGGACGCAGCATGAGCGGCTCCTCAACTCCTCAGCAGCAGGGCGGAGGTCGGGACCCCTTCCCCGGCGGTGACCAGACAGGCGGAGGCTCCCGGCACCTGTGCGGTACTGGTCCCGCGCAGCTGCCTGACCCCCTCGTTGATGAGGTTGAATCCATGCACATAGGCCTCGGACAGCCCGCCCCCGCCGGTGTTCACCGGCAGCAGCCCGCCGATCTCCAGCGCCCCGCCCTCGGTGAACGCCCCGCCCTCGCCGCGCCCGCAGAGGCCGTAGCCCTCCAGGGACAGCAGGACCAGCGGCGTGAAGGCGTCGTAGATCTGGGCGACGTCGACGTCCTCGGGGGCCAGGTCGGAGTGTTTCCACAGGTGCCGGGCGGCGCTCCAGGCGGGGCCGGTGAGGGGGTCGTCGTTCCAGTAGTTGACCATGCCGTGGTGCTGGGCGGGGAGCGACTGGGCGGCGGAATGGACGTAGACGGGCCTGTGCCGGCAGTCGCGGGCGCGCTCGGCGGAGACCACGACACAGGCCAGGGCCCCGTCGGTCTCCAGGCAGTTGTCGAAGAGGCAGAGCGGCTCGCTGATCCAGCGGGAGGTCATGTACATCTCGCGGGTCAGGGGCCGGTCGTACATGATCGCGGAGGGGTTCTGGTTGGCCCGGTTGCGGCAGGCCAGGGCGACGTTGAACAGGTGGTCCCGGGTGGCGCCGTACTCGTGCAGGTAGCGGCGGGTGAGCATCGCGATCTCGTCGGCGGGCCTCAGCAGCCCGTACGGCCGGGTCCACTGGGCCGGGGTCGGGAGCTGGACGGTCGTGTTGGTCCAGGGCCGGGGTCCGCTGCCCCGCTTGCGGGACCGCCAGGCCACCCCGACGCTCGCCTGCCCGGCGGCGACGGCCGCGGCGAGATGGGCGACGGTGGCGCACGAACCCCCGCCCCCGAAGCCCACTTTGCTGAAGAACGTGAGATCGCCGAAGCCGCAGGCCTTCGCCAGCTCCACCTCGTCCGTCTCCTCCATGGTGTAGGAGGCGAGGGCGTCGACCTCGCCGGGCGCGATCCCGGCGTCGTCGAGAGCGGCGAGGACGGCCCGGCAGGCGAGGGTGCGTTCGTCTTCCTGGAGCCGTTTGGCGAAGGGCGTCTGGCCTATGCCGACGAGAGCGGTGGCGTCCTTGAGGCCTCCCGATCCTGCTGCCATGCTGCGCGCACCTCCGGGGCCGAACGGTCGCTGACAGGCCGTCAGATTACAGATAATCTGACGGACAGTCAGCTCCTATGCGGTCGGGAGGCGTGCTGTGCGAGCGGATACGGCATGGGAAAGCGTTCCGGGCCTGGTCAAGGCGGCGGCCGAGCGGTACGCGGACGTCGAGGCGGTCGTCGAGGGCCGGACCCGCGTCACCTACGCGGAACTGGGCGCACGCGTGGAGCGCGCGGCGGCGGCCTGCCTGGCGACCGGCATCGGGCCGGGCGACCGGGTCGGCATCTGGGCCCCGAACACGCTCGACTGGATCACCGCCGCCCTGGGCGCCGTCTCGGCGGGCGCGGTACTCGTGCCGCTGAACACCCGCTTCAAGGGCGCCGAGGCGGCGGACGTACTGCGCCGCAGCGGCGCCCGGCTGCTGTTCGTGACGGGCACGTTCCTCGGCACGTCGTACGTGGCGTCCCTGCGCAGGGCGGCGGGGGACGGCCCGGGTACCGGCCCCCTGCCAGGCCTGCCGGACCTGAAGCACGCGGTCGTCCTCTCGGACGACGCCCCGGCGTCCTTCCTGACCTGGAAGGACTTCCTGGCCGGCGGGGAGGGGGCGGGGCCGGGGGACGTGCGGGAGAGGGCCACGGCCGTGCGGGGGTCCTGGCCCTCGGACATCATCTTCACGTCGGGCACGACGGGCCGCCCCAAGGGCGCCGTCATCACCCACGAACAGACGCTGCGGGCCTACGACATCTGGGGTGACCTGGCGGGTCTCACCCGGGGCGACCGCTACCTGATCGTCAACCCCTTCTTCCACACCTTCGGCTACAAGGCCGGGGTGATCGCCTGCCTGATGCGGGGCGCGACGATGATCCCCCAGCCGGTGTTCAACGTGGACACCGTCCTGGCCAACATCGCCGCCGAGCGGGTCTCCGTGCTCCCCGGCCCCCCGACCCTCCTCCAGTCCCTCCTGGACCACCCCGCACGGGACGCCCACGACCTCTCGGCCCTGCGCCTGGTGGTGACGGGAGCGGCGGTCGTGCCGCTGCGTCTGGTGGAGCGGCTGCGCACCGAACTCGGCATCGGCACGGTCCTCACGGCCTACGGCCTCTCCGAGGCGAGCGGCGTCGTCACGATGTGCCGGCGCGGCGACGACCCGGCGGTCATCGCGGCCACGTCGGGCCGGGCCATCCCGGGCACGCGGATACGGGTCGTCGACCCCGAGGGCCGGCCCCTGGCGCCAGGCCTGCCGGGCGAGGTCCTGGTGCGCGGCTTCAACGTCATGACGGGCTACTACGAGGACGAGCAGGCCACCGCCGACGTGCTGTCGCCGGACGGCTGGCTGCGCACCGGAGACGTCGGCGTCCTGGACGCGGCGGGCAACCTGCGCATCACCGACCGCCTCAAGGACATGTTCATCGTCGGCGGCTTCAACGCCTACCCCGCGGAGATAGAGCAGCTCCTGGGCCTTCACCCGGACGTGGCCGACGTGGCGGTGATCGGCGTACCGGACGCCCGGCTCGGGGAGGTCGGCCGGGCCTACGTCGTACGGCGCCCGGGCGCCCTGCTGACCGCCGACGACCTGATCGCCTGGTCCCGCAGGGAGATGGCGAACTACAAGGTGCCGAGAACCGTCCGGTTCGTCGCGCGGCTGCCGCGCAACGCGAGCGGGAAGGTCGTGAAGGGCGCCCTGCGCGACCCGGTCACCGGCTGACCGGCAGGGCCGGGGTGCCGGTGACCGACATCATCAAGGAGTACAGGGTGGTGTCGGCGGCGATGAACAGGCGGTTGCGCCGGGCGCCGCCGAACCGCACGTTGGCGACGGTACCGGGCACCAGGATGCGGCCGATGAGCGTGCCGTCGGGGTCGTAGCAGTGCACGCCCCCGGCCAGGGCGGCGGCCCACAGCCGCCCCTCGTCGTCGAACCGGATGTTGTCGAAGTTGCCCTGCGCGCACGCGGCGAAGACCTCGCCGCCGGCGAGGCCCGTCCCGTCCTCCTGGACGTCGAAGACACGGATGTGGTTGGCGACGCTGTCGGACACGTACAACTGCCGTTCGTCCGGCGAGAAGACGAGCCCGTTGGGCCCCTGGAACCCGTCGGCGACCAGCCGCACCTCGCCGCTCGCGGGGTCGACGCGGTAGACGTTCCGGGCCCCGATCTCGCTCTCGGCGCGGTGCCCCTCGTAGTCGGTGGCGATCCCGAACTCGGGGTCGGAGAACCAGATCGACCCGTCCGACTTCACCACGGCGTCGTTCGGGCTGTTGAGCCGCTTGCCCCGGAACCGCTCGGCGATCACCGTGACCGACCCGTCGTGCTCGGTCCGGGTCACCCGCCGGTTGCCCTGCTCACAGGTGATGAGACGGCCCTGCCCGTCCAGGGTGCTGCCGTTCGGATACCCGGCGGGGGAGCGGAAGACCCCCACGGCCCCCGTGGTCTCGTCCCACCGCAGCAGCCGGTCGTTGGGGATGTCGCTCCACACCAGGTACCGCCCGGCGGGCACGTACACGGGCCCCTCGGCCCACCGGCACCCTTCGAACAGGGTCTCCAGCCGCGAGTCCCCCGCCTGGCACCGGCCCGTCCGGAACCGCTCGTCGAGGGTCTCGTACAGATGGGGCTGCTCGCCGGGCATGGGATCCGCCTCCGCGCTGGAAAGGGTGATCTACGGGCCCCCACTATCGCGCGCCGGGGGCGGCTGCGCACTCCACGGGGCCGTGCGGGTCGTTCCGCTCCGACCGGCCTGCGGACACACCTCGGCCGCGACGGCTCCCCCTCCGCGCCGCCGCGGCCGAACCCCGTGTGGTGGTGGACTACTTCGTCGGCTTGAAGGGCTCCGACGTCGCGTGCAGGTCCTTGACCTCGAGCGGCTCCTCGGTGGCGTGCAGGTCCTGCTTCTTGACGGCGCCCTCGTCCGTGGCGTGCAGGTCCTTGGTCGTGAGCGGCTCGTCGGTGGCGTGCAGGTCCTGCGGCTTGAGCTCGTCGCCCATGATCGTCAACTCCCCTTGGCATGGATCAAGCAGTGAGGTCGGCGGGCCCGTCCGGCCACTCCCCCGAGGATGGCCGGACGGGCCCACCCGGGCCGCTCATCCAGGAACGTCTGAGCGAGGCCCGTGCGGTGACCCGTCTGCCCCCCGACGCGACGGATCAACTGCGTCCATGATGGCGTGGGGCGATAAACGAATGATGAACGCCCCGACGACGCCTCAGGCCGCCTGCACCGGGGACAGCAGCGCACGCACCTCGGCCGCCTCCGGCGAGCCCAGCTCCTCGTAGATCCCGGCGGCTTCCTGCCAGCAGACCTGGGCCCGGCCGGTCTGGCCGATGCCGCTGAGAGCGCGTCCGAGGACCGTGAGGACGTTGCCCCGCCGCCACTCCCCGCCGATCCCGCGCAGCACCGTGAGCGCCATCTCGGCATTGGCCGCCGCCCGGGCCGCACGCCGGGCGGCGAGATCCACCTCGGCCAGCCGGAACAGGCTCATGCCCTCCCAGAGGCGCTGCCTGCTGTCGCGGAACACCTCCAGCGCCTCCTGGAGCCGGTCGGCCGCCTCGTCCAGCTTCCCGCTCTGGGTGAGGGCGAGCCCGAGGGCGTAGCGGGCGTTCGCCCCGCGCATGGAGTTGCCCATGACGTCGTAGATGTCGATGCCCTCCTGGGCCAGCGCGACCGCGCTCCGGGTCCGCCCGGTCGCCAGGTGGATCCGGGAGAGGTTGCAGAGTGCGGCCGCCTCGCCCGGGCGGTCCCCCAGGGCCCGGAAGTGCTCGATGGCCCGGGAGAGGTGCTCCTCGCCGTCCGTGTGGCGGTTCTGGTACAGCGCGATGATGCCGCGCGCGTTGCGCGCCCAGCAGACGGGGAGCAGGTCGTCGGACTCCTGCGCGAGGCGGATGGCCCGTTCCGCCTCTTCCTCGGCCCGTTCGAAACGGCCGCTCACGTGGTGGACGTTGACGAGCGTCATCAGCGCCCGGGCTTCCGCCCGCCCGAGCCCGTGCGACCGGGCCGCGCCGACGAGCGCCTCGGCCGTCGCCTCGTACTCCCGCGAGTTGGCCCCCGACTCGGACAGGTCGTGCGCGGCCCACAGCATGTCGATCGCCCGGGGGAGGGTCTCCGGCTGCCCGGCGGACTGCCGTACGCACGCGAGGAGGCACATGGCCTCCGCGTACAGCCAGTCCTGCGCCGCGTGCCGGTTGCCGAACCGCAGCCCCGGATACGACGTGGGCTCCAGATGGTCCACGAGCCGGTCGCCCGGCCGCTCGATGGCGTACACGCCCGCCGCGGACGCCAGATAGAAGTCCAGCAGCCGGGACAGCGCCGACCACCGCTCGCTCGGGGGCAGTTCGTCCCGTTCCGCACAGGCACGCGCGTAGAGCCGCACCAGGTCGTGGAAGCGGTAGCGGCCGGGGGCCGCCGATTCGAGGAGGGAGGTGTCCACGAGGGACTCCAGCAGGTCCTCCGTGTCCTCGACCGGGAGGTCCAGGACCGCCGCCGCGGCGGCGAGGGAGATGTCGGGGCCGTCCGCCAGGCCGAGCAGACGGAACGCGCGGGCCTGGGCGGGTTCCAGCTGGCCGTAGCCGAGTTCGAAGGTGGCCTTGACGGCCAGGTCGCCGGCCTGGAGTTCGTCCAGGCGGCGACGCTCGTCGGCGAGCTTCGCCGCGAGGACCGACACCGTCCAGGTGCGGCGGGCGGCCAGGCGGGACGCCGCGATGCGGATGGCCAGCGGCAGGAAACCGCAGGCCGCCACCACGTCCAGGGCGGCCTTGCGCTCGGACGCCACCCGCTCCTCGCCCACGATCGTCGTGAACAGCGCCAGCGCCTCGTCCGGGGACATCACGTCGAGGTCGATCAGGTGGGCGCCCGCCAGGTCCACCATCCGCACCCGGGAGGTGACCAGCGCGGCGCAGCCGTCCGTGCCGGGCAGCAGGGGGCGCACCTGGGCGGCGTCCCGGGCGTTGTCCAGCAGGACCAGCACCCGGCGGCCGGCCAGGACCGAGCGGTACAGGGCCGCGCGCTCCTCCAGGGAGTCGGGGATCGCCGAGTCGGCCGTGCCGAGGGCGCGCAGGAAGGAGCCCAGGACCGTCTCCGGGTCCGCCGCCCGGGCGCCCGCGCCCTGAAGGTCGACGTACAGCTGCCCGTCCGGGAACGCCGCACGGGCCTGGTGGGCCACGTGCACCGCGAGGGTCGTCTTGCCGACGCCGCCGATGCCGGCCAGGGCGGAGACCGCCATGACCCGGCTCTCGGCGGAGGTGAGGATGCCGCCGAGTTCGCGTACGAAGGCGGAACGGCCGGTGAAGTCCGGGACCGTCGCCGGCAGCTGGGCCGGGCGGACCGGGGCCGAGGCCGGCTCGGGCGCCGGGGAGGGGGGCTCCGCCAGACCGGGGTCCGCCTGGAGGATCCGCTGCTGCAGCTCGCTCAGGCCGGGGCGCGGGTCCACGCCGAGTTCGTCGGCGAGCAGGCGGCGGGTGTCGGCGTACACGGCCAGGGCCTCGGCCTGGCGGCCGCTGCGGTAGAGCGCCAGCATCAGGAGCTCGCGGAGCCGTTCCCGGAGCGGATGGGCCGCGGTGAGGGCCGTGAGCTCCGAGACGGCCTCGGCATGGCAGCCCTGCTCCAGGTCCATGTCCAGGCGCGCTTCGAGGAGCTGGAGCCGCCACTCCTCCAGACGCACGCGCTGGGCCTCCGCGTAGGGGCCCGGCACTCCGGCGAGGGTCTCCCCGTCCCACAGGACGAGGGCGCGGCGCAGGGTGGCGCGGGCATGGCAGAGGTCGCCGGCGGAGCGGGCCTTCTCCGCCGCGGTCGCCAGGTCCTGGGCGACGGTGAGGTCCAGGGCGCCGTCGGCGAGACCGCGGACCGCGTAACCGCCGGACTCGCTGACCAGGGCAGCGGGGCCGGCGGCACCGGTGCCGCCCGACCGGCGTCCCTCGCCGCCCGGGTCGAGCACCTTGCGCAGGCGGGAGGCGTACGTCCGTACCGCCGCCAGTGCCTGCGAGGGCGGTTCCTCGCCCCACAGGGCGTCGATCAGCTCCGCGGCCGTGGCGGTCCGGCCCTCGCGCAGCAGCAGGGCGGCGAGCAGGGCGCGCTGTTGGGGGGACCCGGTGGCGACCGGCTCGTCACCGCGCCAGGCGCGCACGGGGCCGAGCACGCTGAAGCGCAGGGTCGCGGACATCGCCGGCCTCTGCGCGTCAGCCGTCGTCGCCGACTCCGGCGATGCCGGCGTGAAGTCGGGACGCCGCTGCTCCGGTACGCGCGGCACACCGTCCGGTACACCGTCCATGCAGTCCCCCTAGACATCCTGAGCAACCACGCCAGTTTGCCTTGTTGACGGCGGATACGTCAGCCGTGGGAGACACCGATCACAGGGCGGCGCACGGGAGTCCACCACGTCTGCACACTCTCTCCGCATGCGCTCGGGCCGGACCGTGTGGATCAGGCCATCAAGGCCGGAACCGGTCTCCGCGCACATAGCTGACGACCCGTCAGATCAGCGCTACCGTGAGCGGTATGGACACCCACGACGGCACCTTTCCGCTGATCATCTCCGTGGACGACCACACCGTGGAGCCCGCGAGCGTCTGGCAGGACCGGCTTCCGGGGAAGTACCGGGACGTCGGGCCGCGGATCGTCCGGGCTCCCGTGAAGGAAATGACCTTCCTCGGAGGCCGCTTCAAGCCGGTCATGGGGCAGCCCGGGGACGACGGCCCCGTCGGGGACTGGTGGGTCTACGAGGATCTGCGGCGGCCCCTGACCCGGCTCGACACCGCGGTCGGGTACAGCAGGGATGAGATCAAGCTCGAGGTGATCACCTACGAGCAGATGCGCCCGGGGTCGTACGACGTCACCGAGCGGCTCGCCGACATGGACGTCAATCACGTCCAGTCCGCCCTGTGCTTCCCGACGTTCCCGCGCTTCTGCGGCCAGACCTTCACCGAGGCGAAGGACCACGAGCTGGGCCTGCTCTGCGTACGCGCCTACAACGACTGGATGGTGGAGGAGTGGTGCGGCCCGGACGCGCACGGGCGGCTCATACCCCTGCCCCTCATCCCTCTGTGGGACGCCGAGCTGGCGGCGGCCGAGGTCCGGCGCAACGCCGCCCGCGGTGTCCGCGCGGTCGCCTTCTCCGAGATACCGCCGTACCTCGGGCTGCCCTCCGTCCACACCGACGGCTGGGATCCGTTCCTCGCCGCGTGCGACGAGACCGGCACGGTCGTGGCCATGCACATCGGCTCCAGCAGCCGCATGCCGTCCACCTCCGCGGACGCCCCGCCCGCCGTCGGCTCCACCATCACGTACGCCAACTGCTGCTTCTCCATGGTCGACTGGCTGATGAGCGGCAAGTTCGAGCAGTTCCCGAACCTCAAGGTCATGTACGCCGAGGGGCAGATCGGCTGGATCCCGTACATCCTGGAGCGGGCCGACGTGGTGTGGGAGGAGAACCGCGGCTGGGGCGGTGTCGCCGACAAGGTGCACCGGCCGCCGTCCGAACTGTTCGCCGAGCACGTCTACGGCTGCTTCTTCGACGACGCCTTCGGCCTGCGCAACCTCGACTCCATCGGCGTCGGCAACGTCCTCTACGAGACCGACTACCCCCACTCCGACTCCACCTGGCCCAAGTCCCGCGAGGTCGGCGAGGCGCAGATGGGGCACCTGGAGCCGGCGGTCGTGGAGCGGATCGTGCGGGGCAACGCCATCGAACTGCTCGGGCTCACCGCGGACGGCCTGTGGCCGGGCGGCGGTGGTGCACGGTGAGCCTGCGGTACGGGATGCAGCTTCCCGTCCAGTCGCAGAGCACCCTCTACGCCGAGGCGTGGGAGGCGGAGGCCGGACCGGAGGACCTGCTGGAGATCGCCCGTGCCGCCGACCGGGCCGGGTTCGACTATCTGGCCGGTTGCGACCATGTGGGCATCCCCCGCCGGCTCGCCGCCGCGATGAGCACCGTCTGGTACGACCCCGTCGCCACGCTCGCCTTCCTCGCCGCCGCCACCGAACACGTCCGGCTGCTCAGCCATGTCGCGATCGTCGGCCTGCGGCACCCCCTCCTCACCGCCAAGCAGTACGCCACGCTCGACCACCTTTCGAGCGGTCGCCTGATCCTCGGGATCGGCGCGGGCCACGTCCAGGAGGAGTTCGAGGCCCTGGGCGTCGACTTCCGCGGGCGCGGGGCCGTGCTCGACGAGTGCGTCGACGCCCTGCGCGCCGCCCTCGGGCCGGAGGAGTTCCCCGAGCACCACGGCAAGCTGTACGCCTTCGAGGGGCTCGGGCAGCGGCCCCGGCCGGTGCAGGACCCCGTCCCGCTGTGGGTCGGCGGCTCCTCGCCCGCCGCCGTGCGACGGGCCGCCCTCAAGGGCGACGGGTGGCTGCCGCAGGGGGATCCGAGGGACCGGCTGCCCGCGCAGATCGCGCGGATCCGGGAGCTGCGCGAACAGGCCGGTGTGCGGGGTCCGTTCACCGTGGGTGCCATCACCGAGCCGCTGTACGCCGGGACGCCCCGGTGGGACGTGGGGCGCCGGACCCTCACCGGTGGGCCGCAGGAGCTCGCCGAGTCGCTGCGGGCGTACCGGGCGATGGGCGTGCACCAGATCCAGGTGCGGTTCCGCAGCCGGAGCCGTACGGAACTCACCGACCAGATCGCGGCGTTCGGCGCCGAGGTCGCCCCCGAGCTGTGAGGAGTCCCCATGGGCAAGCTCGACGGACGGGTCGTCATCGTCACCGGCGCCGCACGCGGCCAGGGCGAGCAGGAGGCCCGGCTGTTCGCGGCCGAGGGGGCCCGGGTCGTCGTGGCGGACGTGCTCGACGACCCGGGCGAGGCCCTGGCCAAAGAGATCGGCGCGCGGTACGTCCATCTCGACGTCGGCCGTGAGGACGACTGGCAGGCCGCCGTCACCGCCGCCAAGGACGCGTTCGGTCATGTCGACGGGCTCGTCAACAACGCCGGCATCCTGCGCTTCAACTCCCTCCTCGACACACCCCTCGACGAGTTCATGCAGGTCGTGCAGGTCAACCAGGTGGGCTGTTTCCTGGGCATCAGGGCGGTCGCCCCGGAGATGGCCGACGGGGGCACGATCGTCAACACCGCCTCCTGCACCGGCCTGACGGGCATGGCCGCGGTGGGTGCCTACGCGGCGACCAAGCACGCCGTGGTCGGTCTGACCCGGGTCGCCGCCCTGGAGCTGGCCGGGCGGGGGATACGCGTCAACGCCGTCTGCCCCGGGGCCATCGACACGGCGATGTCCAACCCGGCCCGGCTGGACCCGGACGCCGACCCGGAGGAGACGGCGCGGGGTCTCGACCGGCTGTACCGCAAGCTCGTGCCGCTGGGCAGGGCCGGGCAGCCCGAGGAGGTGGCCAGGCTCGCGCTGTTCCTGACCTCGGAGGACTCCTCGTACATCACGGGGCAGCCGTTCGTGATCGACGGCGGGTGGCTGGCCGGCGTCAGCATCATCTGACGCTCCATCAGGTATTGACGCTCTCGGAGGCCGGTGGAACAGTCGGAGCCATAAATCTGACGTACCGTCAGAACTGACCGTGGGGCGGTGAACCTCCTTGGAATTCGGCATCTTCGTTCAGGGATACGTCGGCAAACGGGCCGAGACCGACCCGCTCGCCGAGCACAAGGCGCTGATGGAGGAGACCGAGTACGTCATCCAGGCCGACAAATCCGGCTTCAAGTACGCCTGGGCCTCCGAGCACCACTTCCTGGACGAGTACTCGCACCTGTCCGCCAACGACGTCTTCCTCGGGTACCTGGCGCACGCGACCGAGCGGATCCATCTGGGCTCGGGCATCTTCAACCCGCTCGCCCCGGTCAACCACCCGGTGAAGGTCGCCGAGAAGGTCGCCATGCTCGACCACCTCAGCGGCAACCGCTTCGAGTTCGGCAGCGGGCGGGGCGCCGGCTCGCACGAGATCCTCGGGTTCATGCCGGGCGTGACCGACATGAACCACACCAAGGAGCTCTGGGAGGAGACCATCGCCGAGTTCCCCAGGATGTGGCTCCAGGACGAGTACCAGGGCTTCACGGGCAAGCACTGGTCGCTGCCGCCGAGGAAGGTTCTGCCGAAACCGTACGGGCCGTCGCACCCGGCCATGTGGTACGCCGCCGGATCGCCGCCGTCCTACGCCATGGCCGCGAAGAAGGGGCTCGGGGTGCTCGGCTTCAGCGTGCAGAAGGTCTCCGACATGGAGTGGGTGCTGGAGCAGTACAAGACGGCGATCGTGGACGCGGAGCCCGTCGGGGCCTTCGTGAACGACAACGTGATGGTGACGACCACGGCGATCTGTGCGCCGACCCATGCGGAGGCCGTGCGGATCGCCGCGAGCGGAGGGCTGCACTACCTGCCCTCGCTGGTGTTCCGGTACCACGACACGTTCCCCCGGCCCGAGGGGTTCCCGGTGTGGCCGGAGACGCTGCCGGAGTACACCGAGGAGTTCGTGGAGGTGCTGATCGAGGAGGAGCTGCTGATCTGCGGGGACCCGGACGAGGTGCTGCGGCAGTGCGAGCGGTGGGAGCGGGCCGGGGCGGACCAGCTGAGTTTCGGGTTGCCGGTGGGGGTGCCGAAGGAGGAGACGCTGCAGACGATCCGGCTGGTCGGGGAGTACGTGATTCCCAAGATCGATACGGATCCCGTGCATCGGACTTCGCGGTTCCGGGGGATCGGCTGAGCGTCGTCGGCGGGTGCGGGTGCGGGTGCGTCGTGGCTGATCGCGCAGCTCCCCGCACCCCTCAAGGACATGCAGCTCAAGGAGTTGAGTGGTCATGCTCGATCACGTCATCAAAGGGGCGGTCGTCGTCGACGGGACCGGTGCGCCCGGCCGCACCGCCGACGTCGGCATCAAGGACGGCCGTATCTCCGTCGTGGGGACGGTCACCGAGGAGGCACCGTCGGTCGAGGACGCCTCCGGTCTCGTCCTCGCCCCCGGCTTCGTCGACCCCCACACCCACTACGACGCCCAGCTCTTCTGGGATCCGTACGCCACGCCCTCGCTCAACCACGGGGTCACCACCGTCGCGGGCGGGAACTGCGGGTTCACGCTCGCGCCACTGCATCCCGGCCGGCCCGGGGACGCCGACTACACCCGGCGGATGATGTCCCGGGTCGAGGGCATGGCGCTGGTGGCGCTGGAGGAGGGGGCGCCCTGGAACTGGCACACCTTCGGGGAGTACCTGGACGCCCTGGAGGGGCGGATCGCCGTCAACGCCGGGTTCATGGTGGGGCACTGTGCGCTGCGGCGGTACGTGATGGGGCCGCAGGCCGTGGGCGGGCAGCCGAGTCAGGAGCAGCTCGCCGCGATGGTGCGCTTGCTGCGGGAGGCCATGGACGCCGGGGCCTGGGGGCTGTCCACCACCCAGTCGAGCAGCCACTCCGACGGGGACGGGCAGCCGGTCGCCTCACGGCATGCGCAGCCCGCCGAGCTGCTGGCGCTGTCGCGGGCCGTCGGGGAGTGCGAGGGCACGCAGATCGAGGCGATCGTCGCGGGCTGTCTGGACCAGTTCAGCGACGCGGAGATCGACCTGTTCGTGGAGATGAGCGCGGTGGCGGGGCGGCCGCTGAACTGGAACGTGCTGACGATCGACGCGGCCGTTCCCGAGCGCGTGCCCCGGCAGCTCCTGGCGAGCGAGCAGGCCCGGAAGGCCGGCGGCAGGGTCGTGGCGCTGACCATGCCGATCCTCACGCCCATGAACATGTCGCTGGGCACGTTCTGCGCGCTGAACCTCATCCCCGGGTGGGGACCGGTGCTCGGGCTGCCCGTGCCCGAGCGGATCGAGAAGCTGCGGGACGCGGACGTACGGGCCGAGCTGCTGCGCCGTGCCAACAGCAAGGAGGCGGGTGTCTTCCGGCGGCTCGCGAACTTCGGGCGGTACGTCATCGGCGACACCTACAGCGAGGCGAACGCCGGGCTGACCGGGCGCGTGGTCAGGGACATCGCCGAGGAGCGCGGGCAGGAGCCCTTCGCGTGCCTGGTGGAGATCTGCGCCAACGACGGGCTGCGCACGGTGCTGTGGCCGATGCCGACCGACAACGACCCGGCGTCCTGGGCGCTGCGGGCTCAGACCTGGCAGCACGAGGACGTGCTGCTCGGCGGGTCCGACGCGGGCGCCCATCTGGACCGGATGTGCGGGGCGCCGTACACCACCCGGTTCCTCGGGGACTGCCTGCGGGGCCGGAAGCTGGTCGGTCTGGAGCAGGCCGTGAAGATGCTGACCGACGATCCGGCCCGGCTCTTCGGGCTGCGGGAACGGGGGCGGATCCGGGAGGGCTGGCACGCGGACCTGGTCCTGCTCGACCCGGAGCGGATCGACGCCGGCCCGGCCACCCTGGTGCACGACCTGCCCGGCGGCAGCCCGCGCCTGGACTCCCGGGCGCTGGGCGTGCGGGCCGTGTGGGTCAACGGGGTCGAGGCGATCCGGGACGACGTGGTGACCGGGGCCGTGCCGGGCCGGGTGCTCCGCTCGGGGCGGGACACGGAGACGGTGAGCACGAGGTGACGGCACGGCAGGCGCTGTTCGTCGGCGGCTCCTGGGCGGAGCCGGACGGCGGGCACTACGAGGTGATCGACCCGGCGACCGAGGAGGCCGTCGGATGGGCGCCGGAGGCCTCGCGGGATCAGGTGCTCGCGGCCTGTGCCGCGGCCCGCGAGGCCTTCGGGCCGTGGTCGCGCACCCCACCGGAGGAGCGGGCCGCGGTGCTCGCGCGGGCGGCGGGGATCATCACCGCCCGCCTGAAGGAGTACGCGTCGCTGGCCCGGGCCGAGACCGGCGCGACCACCGGCACGGCCCGGGCCATGCAGGTGGGCGTCGCCGCCGCCCGCTTCCGGCGCTACGCGCGCGTGGAGCCCGCCGAGTGGGCGATCCCGCCCCAGATCAACGAGGCCGGGCCCATGGGCAGGGCCGGTGTGCTGGGCGCTCTGGCCGTCCGGCAGCCCGTCGGGGTCGTCACCTGCGTCACCTCGTACAACAATCCCTGGGCCAACCCGGCCGGCAAGATCGCCCCCGCCCTGGCCATGGGCAACACGGTCGTGGTGAAACCGGCCCCGCAGGATCCGCTGTCGGTCTACCGGATGGCCGAGGCGCTGGAGGCGGCGGGTGTCCCGCCGGGCGTGGTGAACGTCGTGTCCGGCCGGTCGACCGGGGTCGGCGAGGCGGCCGTGGCGTCACCGGACGTCGACATGGTCAGCTTCACCGGCTCCACGGCGGTCGGGCAGCGCATCGCCGAGGTGTGCGGGCGCGACATGAAACGGCAGCTGATGGAGCTGGGCGGGAAGGGCGCGGCGGTCGTCTTCGACGACGCCGACCTCGGCTCGGCCGTCGCCGGTATCGGCACCACCTTCTCCTTCTACAGCGGGCAGATCTGCACGGCACCGACGCGGGTGCTGGCGCAGCGCGGGATCTACGACCGGCTGGTGGAGCAACTGGCGGCGTACTCGGGCCGGTTGAAGGTCGGGGATCCGCGCGAGCCGGACACCGTGGTCGGGCCGGTGATCTCGGCGGCGCACCGGGACCGGGTGGAGTCGTACATCGAACTGGGCCGGAAGGAGGGCGCTGTGGTGGTGGCGGGTGGCGAACGCCCGGATCCGCCCCGCGGCTTCTACGTCGCCCCGGCCGTCCTGGCCGACTGCACCAACGACATGCGCGTGGCCCGCGAGGAGATCTTCGGGCCGGTGGTGGCCGTGCTCCCCTTCGACGACGAGGAGGAGGGCGTCGCGCTCGCCAACGACACCGACTACGGGCTCATCGACTACGTCTGGTCGGGGAACGTGGCCCGTGCCTTCCGGGTGGCACGGCGGCTGCGAGCCGGCGGCGTCGGGGTCAACACCGTCGGACGGAACATGGAGGCGCCTTTCGGCGGCTTCAAGCGGAGCGGCGTCGGCCGGGACGTCGGCTCGTACGCCCTGCACGCCTACAGCGAGGTGCAGGCGATCGTCTGGCCGGGCTGACGCCTGTCAGGTGTCCAGATCCACCCGTACGGTCAGCAGGTTCGTCCCGAGGGCCCGCACCCCCAGGCCGTTGACCCGCGGCAGCTTCCGCAGCCGCGCCACCGGGTCGTCCTGCGGCATCAGACGCGCGGTGCCCTCGTGCCACCGCCCGCGGATCCGCACCCGCACCCGCGGATCGGCCTTGATGTTGCGCACGTACTGTGACCGTTCGCCGAACTCCGACACCAGCCAGAAGGAGCCGCCCTCGCGGCGCCCGCCGACCGGCGTCTGACGGGGCAGCCCGGAAACGCGGCCCGTCGTCTCCAGGACCGTCTGGAGGGGGAGGCGGCGCAGGAGCGGGTTGAGGCGGCGCTGGAAGGCCGTGGTCGCGCGAAACCTCAGGTCGGTGCGGCGGGACATCGTCGACGGGTCTCCTTCACACGCGGCTCTCACGGTTTCTGCATCGGTGCCTGCTTCAATGATCCCTGACGCGGCAACGAGGAGAGCGGGTGGCTGCGGATGCGGATCGTGACCTGGAACCTGTGGTGGCGCTTCGGCCCGTGGCAGACGCGGCAGAAGGCGATCCTCACGGCCCTGCGGGAGCTGCGGCCCGACGTCGTCGGACTGCAGGAGGTGTGGGCGGCCGACGGCGAGAACCTCGCCGAGTGGCTGGCCGGTGAGCTGGGCCTGCACTGCGCCTGGGGCGCCTCGCCCGCCCCGGAGCGCTGGCAGCGGCGGATCGGGGACCCCACGGTCGGCATAGGCAACGCCGTGCTCAGCAGATGGCCGGTCGTCGACCAGAACGTGCTGCCGCTGCCCGCCCCCGCCGACACGGACGACGGCCGCCTGGCCCTCTACGCCCGCCTGGCCGCCCCCGCTCACGAAGTGCCCTTCTTCACCGCGCACTTCAGCTCTGCCCTGCACGCCTCGGAAGTCCGCCGCCGGCAGGCCGCCGCGCTCGCCGGATTCGTCGCCCGGCACGCCGGCGACACCCCGTTCCCGCCCGTCGTCACCGGCGACCTCAACGCCTGGCCCGACTCCGACGAGATCCGCCTCCTCGGCGGCTACAAGACGGCCCCGGCCGTGCCCGGCCAGGTCCTCGTCGATGCCTGGGAGTACGCGGACCCGGCCGCGCCCTCCGCCACCTGGGACCCGGCCAACCCGCACGTGACGCCCGCCCGCAGGCCCGGCGTGCGCATCGACTACATCCACGTCGGCCCGCCCGGCCCCGGCGGACTCGGCCGCGTACGGGACGTACGGCGGGCCTGCGACGGCCCGGTCGACGGGGTGTGGCCCTCCGACCACGCGGCGGTCGTCGCCGACCTGGCGGACACGGCCTAGCGGCGCCCCAGGAAGACCGGGTTGGTGAACGCCGCCAGCGGCCCGGGGAGCGGCCCCGCCGCCGCCTCGTGGCGCAGTTCGGCCCGTACGTACGCCGCGTACGACGGTGTCGTCCGCCACTCCACCGTGCCGGAGCCGGAGACCGGCAGCGGGGCGCTGGTGTGGACGACGCCCTGGTCGGTGACGAGGCGGACCGTGCAGCGCGGGGCGCCGGTGACCTCCAGGCGGACGGTGACCGGGGTGTCGCGGTCCACGGTGAGCCGTTCGCCGATGCCCGCGTGCTCGCCGCGTCCGCCGGACGCCCGGAAGGACAGGGCGACCCTCGCGGACTCGGCGATGTAGGAACGCCCCGCCCGGATGCCCTCCTGGACGGCCTCCCGGGTCAGGTCGTCGGCGAGGACGACCGTCTGGGGGCTGCCCACCGCGTCCGGGGAGCGGTGGGCGTCGCTGCTGCCCATCGCCGGGATCCAGTCGCGCCCGTCCCGTACGGAAGCCACCAGCATGCTGTCCCAGTCGGCCAGGGCGACCTCGTCGTCGGGCGTGTAGGGGCCGTTCCACACCTCGATCGCGTCCGCCTCGCCGAAGCCGAACTTCCAGTTGCAGCCGATACAGGTGGCGTGCGGATGGGCCGGGACGACCAGGCCGCCGGCGCGGCGGATCTGGCGGGCGAACCGGCCGAAACGGTTGTCGCGGGCCCGGTAGCGCCAGTCGACGAAGGTGCCCGGGTCGGTGCCGAGCGCGACGACGTGCCCGTTGCGGGTGGTGACCTCCTCGCCCAGCATGACGAGCAGGTCCTCCCCGGCCACGTCGGCCCAGTGGGCGTGCGCCGCATGCGTGTTGTGCTCGGAGGAGTTGATGAAGTCCAGGCCGGCCGCCCGGGCCAGTTCCCCGATCTCGGCGGGGGTGCGGCGGCCGTCGGAGTGCCAGGAGTGCAGATGGCAGTCGCCCCGGTACCAGGCCCGCCCCCGGCCCTTCGCGCGCTCCGGCGGATACACCGGCCGGGCGGCCTCGCCCGGCCCGCCGTACGTCAGCGTGATGGTGATCTCGTACGACAGGCCCTGCGGGGCGACCGTGTACGGGCCGAGCGCGATGTGCCAGGTGCCCTCGCCCACCGGGCCGGGCAGGTAGCCGGGCGTCGCGTCGTCGGCGCGGACGAAGAACTCGGTGCGCGCCCCGCCCGACCAGCCGCGAAAGCCCCGGCCGCCGAGCTCGGTGCCGCGGTCGTCGAAGACGCCGATGTCGAGGGCGTTGCCCAGGGTGCCGGCCGGGACGGACGGCCGGTCGTAGGTGTAGGCGACCCTGAGCTCCCGGACACCGGCCGGGACCTCCACGGGCACGTACACGAAATCCGGCGAGCCGGGCGGCAGCGTGCCCCGCACGGTTCTGCTCTCCCGGTTTCCGCCGGCCGCTGAAGCGAAGCTCACGCTTCCCAAAGTAAGCGCGGCGGCCGCTCCCGTCGCGAACAGAGCGCGCCGGCCGAGCCCGCCGTGGCTGTCCTCGCACATGCTGCTGCTCCCCAGGTGTCGTCGGTGACATGGCATGGGTGGTGCGGGGGTGGTGCGTGCAACCCTTGTACTGAGCCGTGAACCGCCGTGCAAGGGAAGGGAATTGGACGGCGGTCAGCAGGAGAACAGGCAGCGGGTCCAGGTCACCGACCGGCGCAGTCCGTCGATCATCCGTAAGCCCGACCGGTCGGTATGGACAGTCCGGTCGCCCGCGGGTAGAGATGGGTCATGCGCATCGCCGTGACGATCTTCCTCACCGACGAGACGATCACCCCGACCCGGCTCGCCCGGGGGCTGGAGGACCGCGGTTTCGCCGGGCTGTACCTGCCCGAGCACACCCACATCCCCGTCGAGCGGACCACCCCGTACCCGGCCGGGGGCGACCTGCCGCCCGAGTACGGCCGCACCCTCGACCCGTTCGTGGCCCTCGGCCAGGCCGCCGCCGTCACCGAGCGGCTCGGGCTCGGCACGGGCATCACGCTCGTCGCCCAGCACGACCCGATCGACCTGGCCAAGCAGGTCGCGACCCTCGACCACCTCTCCGGCGGCCGGTTCACCCTCGGGCTCGGCTTCGGCTGGAACGTCGAGGAGGCCGACGACCACGGCGTGCGGTGGAGCACCCGGCGCGAGCTGGTCCGGGACCGGATGGCGCTGATGCGGGCCCTGTGGTCGCAGGAGCCGGTCGCCCACGAGGGCGAGTTCGGCAGCGTCCGGGCCAGCCACGCGTATCCGAAGCCCGTGCAGAAACCGCGCGGCCCGGTCGTCGGCCCGCGCACGCTCGTTGGCGGGGCCGCCGGGCCCAAGCTGTTCGCCCACATCAGCGAGTACGCCGACGGCTGGCTGCCGATCGGCGGCCGCGGCCTCGGCGAGGCGCTGCCCGTCCTGCGCACCGCCTGGGCCGACGCCGGCCGCGACCCGTCCGCCCTCCAGGTCGTCCCGTACGCCGTCCACCCGACTCCGGGCAAGCTCGCCCACTACGCCGACCTCGGCATCGAGGAGGTCGTGGTGCAGTTGCCTCCGGCGGGGGAGGCGGAGGTACTGAGGCTGCTGGACCGGTACGCGGCGTTTGTGGGGTAGTCGGCGTCTCGTCCGCCGGGCGGGGTGTGTGGCCGACTGCGGGTCCGTCGTGGCCGGTCGCGCAGTTCCCCGCGCCCCCGGAGGGAGGGCCTGCGGCCCCCTTCAGGGAAAGCACGGGGCGCAGCCCCGGCTTTCAGGGGCGCGGGGAACTGCGCGAGAAACCACCCACCACCCGCACCCGCCGACGACCCCGTACCCCCGAGCCGAAACGCGCCCCGCGACCTCGGCGCCGCTGTCTCGGCTGATCAACGCACTCGTATGCTCGAAGGATGACGACTCCCGCGACCCCAGGAACCGGCCCCACCGACAACTCCATGCGTCGCGCCCTGAAACGGGCCAGGGACGGCGTCTCGCTCGATGTCGCCGAGGCTGCGGTGCTGCTCCAGGCGCGGGGTGAGCAGCTGGAGGACCTGTCGGCCTCGGCCGCCCGGGTGCGGGACGCGGGCCTGGCGGCGGCCGGGCGGCCCGGCGTCATCACGTACTCGAAGAGCGTCTTCATCCCGCTGACCCGGCTGTGCCGGGACAAGTGCCACTACTGCACGTTCGTCACCGTCCCGGGCAGGCTGCGCCGCGACGGACACGGGATGTTCATGTCCCCCGACGAGGTCCTGGACATCGCCCGCAAGGGCGCCGCCCTCGGCTGCAAGGAAGCCCTCATCACCCTCGGCGACAAGCCGGAGGACCGCTGGCCGGAGGCGCGCGAGTGGCTCGACGCGCACGGTTACGACGACACCCTCGCCTACGTCCGCGCCATCTCCATCCGCATCCTGGAGGAGACGGGCCTGCTGCCCCATCTGAACCCGGGCGTCATGAGCTGGACGGACTTCCAGCGGCTCAAGCCCGTGGCGCCCAGCATGGGCATGATGCTGGAGACGACCGCGAGGCGCCTCTGGTCGGAGCCGGGCGGCCCGCACCACGGCTCTCCCGACAAGGAGCCGGCGGTCCGCCTGCGGGTCCTGGAGGACGCCGGGCGGTCCTCCGTGCCCTTCACCTCCGGCGTCCTCATAGGCATCGGCGAGACCTACGAGGAGCGCGCCGAGTCGCTGTTCGCGCTGCGGAAGGTCTCCCGCGCCTACCACGGCATCCAGGAACTGATCATCCAGAACTTCCGCGCCAAGCCGGACACCGCGATGCGCGGCATGCCCGACGCGGAACTCGACGAACTGGTCGCCACGGTGGCCGTCGCCCGCCTGCTCATGGGCCCCTCCGGCTGTATCCAGGCCCCGCCCAACCTCGTCGACGACGAGTACGAGCGGCTGATCGGCGCCGGTATCGACGACTGGGGCGGGGTCTCCCCGCTCACCATCGACCACGTCAACCCCGAGCGCCCCTGGCCGCAGATCGAGCAGCTCGCCGAGAAGTCCCGCGCCGCCGGTTTCGAACTGCGGGAACGCCTCTGCGTGTACCCGGAGTTCGTGCGGCGCGGCGAGCCCTGGCTGGATCCGCGGCTGCGCCCGCACGTGGCCGCGCTGGCCGACCCGGAGACCGGCCTCGCGCGCCCCGAAGCCCTGCCGGAGGGCCTGCCGTGGCAGGAGCCGGAGGAGGTCTTCGTGGCGTCCGGCCGCACCGACCTGCACTCCTCGATCGACTCCCAGGGCCGTACGTCGGACCGCCGGGACGACTTCGACGAGGTGTACGGCGACTGGGGTGCCCTGCGCGAGGCCGCCGCCCCGGGAATGGCACCGGAGCGCATCGACACCGATGTGCGGCAGGCCCTGCGCACCGCGGCCGACGACCCCACGAAGCTCACCGACGACGAGGCGCTGGCGCTGCTGCACGCGGACGGGCCGGCCCTGGACGCCCTCGCCCGGGTCGCCGACGACGTACGGAAATCGGCCGTGGGCGACGACGTCACCTACATCGTCACCCGCAACATCAACTTCACCAACGTCTGCTACACGGGCTGCCGTTTCTGCGCCTTCGCCCAGCGCCGCACGGACGCCGACGCCTACACCCTGTCCCTCGACCAGGTCGCCGACCGGGCCCAGCAGGCCTGGGACGTCGGCGCGGTGGAGGTCTGCATGCAGGGCGGCATCCACCCGGACCTGCCCGGTACGGCGTACTTCGACATCGCGCGGGCGGTGAAGGAACGCGTCCCCGGCATGCACGTGCACGCCTTCTCGCCGATGGAGGTCGTCAACGGCGCGACCCGCACCGGCATGTCCGTCCGCGAGTGGCTGACCGCCGCCAAGGAGGCCGGCCTGGACACCATCCCGGGCACGGCCGCCGAGATCCTCGACGACGAGGTCCGCTGGATCCTCACCAAGGGCAAGCTGCCCGCGGCGGACTGGATCGACGTCGTGACGACGGCCCACGAGCTGGGCATCCGCTCGTCCTCGACGATGATGTACGGCCATGTCGACCAGCCCCGGCACTGGCTCGGGCATCTGCGCACCCTCGCGGGCATCCAGCAGCGCACGGGCGGCTTCACCGAGTTCGTGACGCTGCCGTTCGTGCACACCAACGCGCCGGTGTACCTGGCGGGCATCGCCCGGCCGGGCCCGACCATGCGGGACAACCGCGCGGTCACGGCGATGGCCCGGCTGCTGCTGCACCCGTACATCCCCAACATCCAGACCAGCTGGGTGAAGCTGGGCACGGAGGGCGCGGCCGAGATGCTCCGCTCGGGCGCGAACGACCTGGGCGGGACGCTCATGGAGGAGACCATCTCCCGCATGGCGGGCTCGTCGTACGGGTCGTACAAGTCGGTCAAGGACCTGATCGCGGTGGCGGACGCCGCGGGCCGTCCGGCCAGGGCCCGCAACACCCTGTACGGGGAGGTCCCGGGGGAGCGGCAGCGGGCGGCGGCGGTCTCGGACGGGCATCTGCCCCAGCTGCTGCCGGTGCTGGACTGACCGACTGACGGCCAAGGACCCCTTACTGGCCCCCGGCGTCCGCCGGCTGCTGCGCCCGCACGGCGCGGCCGGCCGTGGCGCCGGGGCCGGCCGGCGGGGGAGTGGCCGTGCCCCGGCCCAGCCGGAGCAGCAGCAGACCGAGGGAGCAGGCGATCGCCGGCCAGTAGATGTAGCGGTAGTTCGTCGCGGGCATGATCGGCAGATAGCCGAGGATGTAGGCCGCCGAACTGATGCCCAGCGCCCGGACCGGCATCGCGAAGAAGCCCTTGCCGGGCCGGACGGCGAGCACGAGGGCGACCGCGAGCCAGAACCAGCCGCGGAACAGCCAGGGCAGGTCCCCGACCGTGCCCTCGACGTACGTGCCGAGCATGTCCTCCAGGCGGGGGTGCGCCACCTCGACGCCCAGGTCGTTGCGGGTCATCCCGGCCTTGTACGGGTAGTCGGTCTCGAACAGCAGGGTCGTGAAGAGCAGCAGGCGGTACTGGAGATAGTGCGGCACATGCCCGCCCATCTCCCGCAGCCACAGGGACGTGATCTCATCCGAGTCGCCGCGCAGCCCGTCCGCCGGGCGCTGGTAGCAGGCCCAGTAGGCGTCCGAGAGGGCGCCGACGCGCTCGCACTCCCGCGCGGAGGCCACGAGCCGGTCCCGCAGGGCGGGTGACACGTCCGCCGACCGAAGCTCGTCCACGCTCAGCACATGGACGAGGTCGTCGAGCATGATCTGCGCGCCCTGCTTGGTCTGCAGCGGCGCGGCGAACAGGGAGATGGCGGCGGCGGGCACGACGAGCCCGGCCACGAGGGCCGCCGTGCACGTCACCCACGTACGGCGTCCGGGAGTGCCCCACAGGGCGAGGACCAGCATGACGAAGACGGGGATCGCGGCGGCGAAGGCGTTCTTGCGCACCAGCATGGCGTAGGCGAGGAACAGCACGCCGAGCCAGAGCAGGCCCCAGCGCACGGCGGGGCGGGGGGCGCCGTCCCGCAGCAGCAGGCCGGTGAACGCGACCGCGCAGGCGGCGAGCAGCGCGAACGCCGCGTGGACGTCCTTCCACACCACCCCGACGAACGTCAGCACGAACGGAGTCAGGCCGAGGCCGAGCACGGCGAGGGAACCGCCCCGGCTCGCGGTCAGCCTCCACACGCACCGGGCCAGTACCCACAGCGCCGCCCAGAAGACGAGGCACTGGAGGACCAGCATGGACGCGATCGAGCCGGTCACCGCGATGAGTGCCCGCCACACCAGGCTCAGCACGGGCGGATGCCAGTCGGTCAGGGGCTTGTTCCCCTCGGCCTGGCGGAGCTGGTCGAGGCTGTCGGGACTCAGGTAGCCGGGGGTGAAGACGAGGATCGTGGCCAGGCAGCACACGGCGGCGACGGCGGCCAGTACCCAGCCCCAGCGCACCGCACGCGGCATCCATCCCATTTGTCCCATGTGCCGGATGCTAACGGTTCAGGGTGTGACGAAGACGTAGCGCCGGTACGCGTAGAAGCGGAACAGGGTGGCCAGCGTCCAGCCGAGGATGCGCGCGGTGTTGTCGCTGAGCGCCGAGTCCAGCCCGAGCAGCTGCCGGGAGGCGAAGACCGTGCCTGCGGTGATGGCGAGCCCGACCCCGTTCGCGACGAGGAACAGCACCAGCTCGCGCGTCACCTTCTCGCGGTGCTGGTCGCGGTAGGTCCAGTAGCGGTTGCCGGCCCAGCTGAAGAGCGCGGCCGCGGCCGTGGCGATGACGGACGCCTGCACGGGGGCGGTCCGCATCACCCCGCCCTCCGTGCCGCCGGGCAGGCCGAAGACGAGCAGGTTGTAGCCGCCGTTGTCGACGACGAAGGCCAGGGCCCCGACGGCGCCGAACTTGGCGGCCTCGCGCCAGATGCCCTTGATGGCGTCACGCGCACGCAGCGTCACAGAGTCGAGGACCGGCACACGGTGAGCGTAACGACCCGGCGTGCCCCCTCCGGTCAGGCGCGCTCATATCGCACTATGTCCGACTGTATGAGGTGCTGACTGTGTGAGGAACCGGTCGAGTGAGGAGTGGTCGTGGAACCGACGATCGCGTGTGTCGTGCCGTGTCACAACGAGGAGGCGGCCGTCGGCAAGGTGGTCCGCGACCTGTGCGCCGCCCTCCCCGAAGCCGTCGTCTACGTGTACGACAACGCCTCCACCGACCGCACCGTGGAGGTCGCCCGGGCGGCGGGCGCGATCGTCCGGGAGGAGCCCCGCAAGGGCAAGGGCAACGTCATCCGCCGCGCCTTCGCCGACGTCGACGCCGACGCGCTGCTCATCATCGACGGCGACGACACCTACGACGCCTCCCGCGCCCGCGACCTGGTGGACCTGCTCTTCGAGGGGCCGTACGACCAGGTCGTCGGGGCCCGCCGGGTGACCGTCGACGGGGCCTACCGGGCCGGGCACGCGGTCGGCAACAAGCTGCTCACCGGAGCGGTGCGGTCCCTGTTCGGCAACGACGTGACCGACATGCTCAGCGGTTACCGGGTCTTCTCGCGGCGCTTCGTGAAGTCCTTCCCGGCGCTGGCCAGGGAGTTCGAGACCGAGACCGAGATGACGATCCACGCGCTGCACCTGCGGCTCCCCACCGCGGAGGTGGTCGTGGACTACCGGGTCCGGCCCGCCGGCGGCGAGAGCAAGCTGCGCACCTACCGGGACGGCTGGCGCATCCTGCGGGTCATCCTCGACCTGGCGCGGCGCGAGCGCCCCTCGCTGGTCCACACCGTCCTCGCGGGCGTGCTCGCCCTGGTCTCGGTCGTCCTCGGCGTCCCCGTCATCGCCGACTTCGTCGAGACGGGCACCGTGCCCCGCGTCCCCACGGCGATCCTCGCCGCAGCGATCATGACCATCGCGGCGCTCGTGCTGCTCGTCGGCTACATCCTGGAGTCGCTCATGCACATGCGCCAGGAGCAGACCCGGCTGGTGCACCTCTCCTACCCGGCCCCCGTGCGCACCCCGCGCTACACGGCCCGGGGCGCCGGCACGGGCCCGGTCCCGGTCCGCAAGACCGCCGACGGTCCCTGAGGGATCCGAGGGGCCTTGAGCGATCCGAGGGGCCCCTGAGGGCGCGGGGGGAGCGGCGGGCGCGCAGTACGATGATCGGAACCCCGTTGCGGTGCGGGGTCCCGTGACTGAGGAGATGCGTGCCGGTGCCTGCCCGACTTCCTTCGTGGGCCTGGGTGACCGGGCTGACCGTGGGAGCGATAGCCGCGGTGACGGTCCTGGGCGTGCAGGCCGACCGGGGCTCGCACCCCACCGCCGCGTCGGCCAAGCCGAGCAGCACGGCCTCGGCGCAGCCCACGCCCACCGCGTCGGTCCCGGCGCGGGTGCCCGACGGCTCCGGCACCGGCCGGCGCGTCGTGTACTCCCTCGGCGAGAAACGGGTGTGGCTGGTCGACGCGAGCGAAGCGACCCGCCGTACGTTCACCGTCTGGCCGGGCTCGGTCAGCCCCGACCCGGGCACCTACACGGTGTCGTCACGCAACGCGGCCACGACCGGCTCGGACGGCGTCCAGATCGAGCACATCGTGTACTTCGCCGCGAAGTCCGGCGTCTCCGTCGCCTTCTCCAACGCGGTCGACGGTGCCTCGCCGCCGCCCGCCGCCTCCGGCACCAAGACGGGCGGAGTCAGGATGGGGAAGGCGGACGGCTCGGCACTGTGGGCGTTCGGCACGGTCGGCACGACCGTGACCGTGGTCAGGTAGCGGAGGTCTCGGTCCGCGGCGCCGACAGCTGGTTGACGATCAGCACGACCCCGCTGAACAGGAAGATGCGGGTCGCGGCGTCCAGCCCGTTCCAGCTCTTCGACTGCCACATCGAGAACCACTCGCCGCCGATCGCGATGAACCCGGCCCCGAACAGCAGCATCACCATCAGCAGCCCGTACGTGGACATCCGCCGGGCGCGCAGGTCGTCGCGTCTGGCCCACAGCCAGCTCCCGTATATGAGGACCAGCGCGGCGACGGTCTCCCAGACGATGATCCCGACGTAGGCGGCGTCCTGGAGCCCCTGGCTCGTGATGGCCCGCCACATCAGGTCCTCGTCCTTGAACGTGGTGTCCATGGCCAGCACATGCCGGACGAACTGCTGGTTGGTCCCGAAGTCGGTGATGTTCCCGAAGGCGACGAGCGCCATGTAGAGGGCGATGGTCGCGGTGAGCAACGTGGCGGCGAGCGACAGCGCGCCGCGTGATGTGGAGGTGGCCATGCCGATCATTCTCCCCAAGCCCGGCCGTCCGGTGTACCCCGCGGCCGTTGAGTGAGAATGGCGACGCAGGCCGACCGGGCGCGATGAGGGGAGACGTACGGATGGCGCAGGCGAGACTGTCCTTGCAGGAGCTGATACGGCAGCGCAGCCGGGCCGGTTTCGTCGGCCGCTCCGCCGAACGCGCCGCCTTCCGCGCCAACTTCGGCACCGCCCCGGAGGACGAACGCCACCGTTTCCGCTTCCACGTGCACGGCAACGCGGGCATCGGAAAAACCTTCCTGCTGCGGGAGTTGGAGCACATCGCCCGCGAACGGGGCGCACTGACGGCGTACGTCGACGACAGCGTGGGCAGCGTGCCGGAGGCGATGGCGGAGATCAGCCGCCAGTTCGCCGCCCAGGGCAGGCGGTTGAAGGAGCTGGACCGTCTGCTCGCCGCGCACCGCGAACGCCGGCACGAGGCGGAACTGGCCGCGCTGGCGGTCCTGGATGCGCAGCCGGAGGAGGCCGGACCGTCCGCGGGCGGGAGGATGGCGGCGCGGGCCGGGGTGGTCGCCGCCGGGATGGTGCCGGTGGTCGGTCCGCTGGCGGTCATGCTGGACGCGGAGCAACTCGCTCACGGCGCCGAACGGTTGCGCGCGAGCCTCATCGCCCGCTTCCGCAACCACGAGGACCTCCAGCTGGTCCTCGCTCCCGAGCAGGTGCTCACACCGGTACTCCTGCGCGAACTGTCGGACACGACCGCGCCGTGGATCGCCCTCTTCCTGGACACGTACGAGCGGACCGGCCCGTACCTGGACCCCTGGCTGCACGAGACGATGACGACGGACCGCCACGGCGCCGTGCCCGCCACGACGGTGGTGGTCACGGCGGGCCGGACCCCCCTGGCCCCGGTCCGCTGGGGCGGGTTGGCGGACTTCGTGACGGACCTCCCGCTCGCCCCCTTCACGGAGACGGAGACACGCGGCCTGCTGGCCGCCAAGGGCGTGACCGCCGAACCGGTCGTCGAAGAGGTGCTGCGCCTCACCGGCGGGCTCCCCGTCCTGGTCTCCACCCTCGCCGAGTCCCGCCCCACCGACCCGGACGACGTGGGCGACCCGAGCGGGACGGCCGTGGAGCGCTTCCTCAAGTGGGAGGAAAGCCCGGCCCGACGGGCCGCCGCCCTGTCCTGCGCGCTGCCCAGGTGGCTGGACGGGGATGTGTTCCGGGCGGTGGCGGAGTGCCCGGAGGAGGATCCGGAGCACGTGTGGGCGTGGCTGCGGGGGATGCCGTTCGTCACCGACCGCGACGGGGAACGCCTGCGTTACCACGACGTCGTACGGACACCGATGCTGCGCGCGGAGCGCCGCCGGTCCCCGCGGGGGTGGACGCAACGGCAGCGCGGGCTGGCGGAGTTGTTCGGAGGCTGGCGGGAGGAGACGGGGGCAGGCCGCGGCACCGGGGAACTGTGGGCGGACGAGGCGTGGCGGGAACTGCGGCTGGAGGAGACGTATCACCTGTTGTGTGCGGGGGAACGGGACGCGCTCCCCCAGGCGTTGCGGGACTTCGTCCAGGCGTGCGACGCGGGCGTGGCCGTGGCCGGGCGGTGGGCCCGAGCGCTGGTGGACGCCGGAGGGGACGCGGACGCGGAGGCGACGTCCCGGTGGGGGACCGAGCTGACGGCGGCCCTCGACACGGAGGGAATCACCGCCGCCCTCGGACTGCTGCTGCGCCGCGCGGGACTCGACGCGCCGACTCAGGCCAGGGCCCGGATCGTCCGGGGCGACGAGCTGCGCGGCGACGGCGCGTACGCGCAGGCCCTCACCGAGTACGACCGGGCCATCGACCTGGACCCGGAGTCGGCCGTCGCCTACCGGAACCGGTCCGGTATCCGGGGAGAACTGGGCGACCACGACGGGGCGATCGCCGACCTGGACCGAGCCGTCGCCCTGGAACCGGGCAACGCCTGGTACGTCGCCTTGCGCGGCGAACACCACCGGATCGCCGGACGTAACGCCGAGGCGATCCGGGACCTGACCGAAGCCATCCGCCTCGACCCCGCCCTCGAGTTCGCCTGGGCCTCCCGGGGCGCCACGCACGGGCGCGCCGGAGACCCGGACGCAGCCCTCGCCGACCTGGGACGGGCGCTGGACCTCAACCCGGACTACGCATGGGCCTTCGCCCGCCGCGCCCGCGTGTGGCGCGCGCTGGGCGACTCCCACCGCCAACTGGCCGACCTCGACCGGGCCCTCACCCTCAGTCCGGACTGGCCCTGGGCCCGCTGCGAACGAGGCGACGCGCTGCGGGTCGCGGGCCGCGACGAGGAGGCGGTCGCCGACCTGGACATCGCGCTGGCCCTGGACCCCGCGTACACGTCGGCGTACGCGAGCCGGGGGGAGTCCCTGGCCCGACTGGGCCGCCACGCGGAGGCCCTGGCCGACCTGAACAAAGCGGTGGAGATGCGGCCGGGTTACGTCTGGGCGCTGTGCCGCCGGGCCGTTCTCCATGCGGTCATGGGGCGTCCGGAGGAGGCCCGGGCAGATGTGGAGCGCGTGCGGGAACTGGACGCCGGGGCGGTGCCGGCGCTGGTCAGCGAGCTGCCGTGAACTCCAGGAACTCGGACCAGGCTTCGCCGGTGAACGCCAGCCGGGGGCCCCTCTTGTTCTTGGAGTCGCGGATGTGGATGGCAGGGGCGTGATCGGCGGATATGGCGACTTCGACGCAATCGGGCCCGTCGTTGCTGCTGTAGCTGCTCTTGAACCAGGCGAGTTCAGTGGTCACGTCTCGTCTCCCAGAACTTTCTCAATGAAGGCCAGGGACTCTCGGGGTGAGAGGGCCTGCGCTCGGATCATTCCATAGCGCATGTCGAGGATCTGGGCGTCCCGGGGCTCGCTGATCACGCGGCTGTGCAGCTGGGCTTCGAAGTGCCCCAGCGTCTTGCCGTCCTGGAATTTCAGGAGCCGAAACGGACCTGCCATGCCCGCGTGGTCCTCCCGGTCGGTCGGCATGACCTGGATCGATACGTGCCGCAACTTGGCGACTTCCAGCAGGTGTTCGAGCTGGTGGTGCAGCACCATTTTGCCCCCGACCGGTCTCCGAAGCGTCGACTCTTCCTGGACAAAGGTGATGAGGGGGCACGGTACGCGGTCGAAGACGGACTTCCGCGCCATGCGCGCGGCGACATGACGCTCGATCTCGTCCTCCGTGTAGGCAGGACTCTGCATGGCGTACAACGCCCGGGCGTACTCCGGTGTCTGGAGCATCCCGTTGATCTGGTGCGTGTCGTAAGCCCCGAGTTCTAGGGCCTCGTCCTCCAGTTTGGCGAGGTCCCGCACTTTCTTCGGATACCGAGCCCTCTCCACGTCCTCCTTCATCGCGGCGATTTTGCCGCCCGCGCCGAGTACCTCATCCGCCTTGTCGAGAAAGTCCGGCTTGGGGATGCGCCGCGCCCGCTCGACGGACGACACCATTTCCTCGCCGTAGCCGATGGCCGAGCCCAACTCCGCCTGTTTCAGACCCGCGGCCTCGCGCCACATCTTGATCTGCCGTCCGACCGTCCTGAGCACGGCCGCCGCTTCCTCGTCCTCCACGCCTTCCCCTCCTGACGTACGAGCCGTACGACCCCGTGACGCGTCCGGACAGTCACGCTCCGTACCGAGGTCGTTGCTGTTCAGAGTAGGGACGGGCGACCACGCTGGGTGACATGAGTCGGAAATCCCTCGCTGAAATCGGCACCCCCGTACGCCACTTCACGATCCAGCTGTCCGCCACTCGAAGAGGCGCTCGACTGGCTCGCCTGCTCGCCGAACGCCAGCTCGACGAGTGGGGCGAGACGTACGACGCCGCCGCACAGGTGGTGGCCGAGCTGGCCTCGAACGCGGTGCTGCACGGTCGCGTCCAGGGCAGGGACTTCCGGCTGGCCCTGAAGCTGCACGCCGACCGCACGCTCCGCATCGAGGTCACCGACGCCCGGGGCGACCGGATCCCACAGCTCCCGGGGCCGGTCGTGTACGACACGGAGAGCGGGAGAGGGCTGCGGATCGTCTCGGCGTACGCGCATCGGTGGGGTGTGATGGAGGCCCCGGCTCACGGCAAGACCGTGTGGGCCGAAGTGAGCCTGCAACAGGAGGACTTGCCCGGGCCGGTTGTCTAGGCTGAACCGGGTGTACGGACAGGTCAAGCGGCTGGAGCAGGGAAACCCCCGGCACGGCGAGACCCTGCGGTCGGCTGTCGAGGCGCAGCACGGCGTCTGGCCGCTGATCGCCGTCATGCGCGAGGCGATGCGCCGGGACTTGGGCGTGACGGAGGGTTCCGCAGCCGATCACGCGGCGGAGATGCCCTCCTACTACGGTGACTCCACCGCCCTGCTCCGCGACTTCGAGGAGCCGGATCGCACCCCGTGACGGAGATCGGCATGAGCGAGCAGCGTATGGCAACCGCCCGGCCCGAGGAGGCCGCTGAGGTCCGCCGGTTCTGGGACCGGCTCGGTCTTCCGGGGCTGATCGACGTCCACACCCACTTCATGCCCGAGCGGGTCCTGCACAAGGTCTGGGACTACTTCGACACCAACGGGCCGCTGATCGGCGGGCTTCAGTGGCCGATCACGTACCGGAAGGAGGAGGCCGAGAGAGCGGCCCTGCTGCGGGACTTCGGCGTCCGGGCCTTCACCTCGATGCTCTATCCCCACAAGCCCGGCATGGCGAGGTGGCTGAACGGATGGGCGGCCGACTTCGCCCGCCGCACCCCCGACTGCCTGCACACCGCCACCCTCTACCCGGAGCCGGACGTCGAGACGTACGTCCGCGAGGCCGTCGAAGCGGGGGCGCGGGTGTTCAAGGCCCATGTGCAGGTGGGCGCTTACGACCCGGCCGACGAGCGTCTCGACCCGGCGTGGGGTGTGCTGGCCGAGTCCGGGACACCCGTGGTGATCCACTGCGGCTCCGGGCCCGCGCCGGGCAAGCACACCGGCCCCGAGCCCGTCGCGCGGGTGCTGGCGCGGCACCCGGGGCTGCGGCTGATCGTCGCGCACATGGGCATGCCCGAGTACGAGGAGTTCCTCGACCTCGCCGAGCGGTACCACGAGGTGCGGCTGGACACGACGATGGCGTTCACCGACTTCACCGAGGGCTTCATGCCGTTCCCGCGCCGGGCCCTGCCCCGGTTCGACGCGCTCGGCGACCGCATCCTGCTCGGCTCCGACTTTCCCAACATCCCCTACCCGTACCTGCACCAGCTCCACGCCCTGGAACGTCTGGGCCTCGGCGAGGAGTGGCTCCGGGCCGTGTGTCACGACAACGCGGCCGGTCTGTTCACCCGGTGAGCTGCTCGCGCACCCACGCCGGGTCGGGATTGGTGTGCGGCCGGCCCGCCACGACGACGGTCGGCACGGTCTCGTCGCCCTGGTTGGCCGCCCGCACCACAGCGGCTCCGGCCGGGTCACGCCAGATGTCGACCCAGTGCAACCGGCGGGCCTCACGGCCCAGGCGGATGCGCAGCCGCAGGCAGTACGTGCAGCCCGGCCGCCAGTAGACGACCGGCCGGCCGTCGGCCGCGCTGCGCCGCTCCGCCTCCAGCGCGCCGACGGGCCGGGGGAAGACCAGCGGCGAGTGCACGCCCGCGAGGAGGAGGAACACCAGGAGCAGGACCACGGCCGCGCCGGTGCTCCCGCCGAGGATCAGCCCCGCCGCACCGGCCGAGCCGCAGAGCACCAGCAGGATCGGCAGGTTCCAGGCGCGCTTCATGAGAGCGAAGGGTAACCGCCGTGCGGTGTGCCGGGCTCAGCGCAGCCGGTCCACATACGTGTCCGTGCCCGGCACCGTCGGAATGAAGGGGGCCACCAGCTCCACCCTGCCCAGGCCCGACTCCGTCACCACCGCGTCGAGGTCCGTGAAGTGGGGGTCCCAGCACTCCCTCGGGTCCGACTGGAGGAACCACAGGAGCGTCAGGCGGGTGTCGACGCCCTCGACCTGCTTGACGTAGGTCATGCGGTCGCCGGGGAGCGGGGTCGGGCGGAAGAGCGTCACCAGCGCGGCCGGGGAACCCGCGAGGCGCCTGGGGAGGTGGCGGGTGCGCAGCCACTCCAGGAGCGGGGCGCGCTGCTCGGGGGTGTCCGACTCGACGACCTGGAGGACCAGGCCCGCGTAGGGGTGGTCGAGGGCGTGGACGTCACGGGGGCCGGCCGCTCCGTCGCGGTACACCGTCGCCTCGTGGTTCTGGAACGCCGTGAGGACGTGCGTGCGGTCGTGGTAGACGCGGGCGTCCCGGTTGAGGCGCTTGTTGATGGCGACCGTCCAGCGCATGTGGTCGTCGTAGCGGCCCGCGGTGATCCAGTACGTGGAGAGGTAGCAGCCGGCGGTGACCGGCTGGGCGATCGCCGACTTCTCGGGGTAGCGCAGGAGTTGGAGGTCCCGCGTCGCCACCCAGCGGCGGCCGGCGTACATCCATGGCATGGCCATCGCGCCGGCGTAGTAGTGGTCGTCCTCGTACCAGCGGTTGTACGCGTACTCGTGGCCGGGATGCGGCTCGACCATGGTGATGAGGGCGTGCCCGGGGTGGGTGCCGTAGGGGCCGACGGCGGCCAGTTCGGCGTACAGGTCGCTGCGGGTGTCCTCGCTCATGCCCTTCCCCTTCGTCGGAGGCAGGCTCATACTCTGACGCTCCGTCAGATAGAACGCCAGGGTCCGGGCCCGGGGAGGTCTCGCCATGTCACTGCTCGCGGGGAAGACGGTCGTCGTGTCGGGGGTCGGGGCCGGGCTCGGGCGGCAGGTCGCGGCGGCCGTCGTGCGGGACGGCGGGTGTGCCGTGCTCGGCGCCCGGACGGAGGCGAGCCTGGTGAAGACGGCCGCCGACATCGACCCCGGTGGGACGTGCACCGCGTACCGGGCCACGGACATCTGCGACGAGGCGCAGTGCGAGGCGCTGGCGGAGGTGGCGCGGGAGCGGTTCGGTGGGATCGACGCCGTCGTGCACGTGGCCGCGCTCGACAGCTGCTTCGGCGGGCTGGAGGACGCCGACTTCGACTCCTGGCGGTCCGTCCTCGATGTGAACCTGCTGGGCACGCTGCGGATGACCCGGGCCTGTCTGCCCTCGCTCAAACGGGCGGGCGGATCCGTCGTGTTCGTCGGGACGCAGTCGGCGGTGGCCGCCCCGTCGCAGGTGCGGCAGGCGGCGTACGCGGCGTCGAAGGGTGCGCTGACGAGTGCGATGTACTCGCTCGCGCGGGAGCTCGGGCCGTACCGGATCAGGGTCAACACCGTGCTGCCCGGCTGGATGTGGGGGCCGCCGGTGCGGGCGTACGTGCAGTACGCGGCGGAGTCGGAAGGTGTGTCGGAGGCGGCGGTGCTGGGCAGGCTGACGGACCGGATGGCGCTGCCGGAGCTGGCGACGGACGGAGATGTCGCGGACGCGGCGGTGTTCCTCGCGTCGGACCGGGCCCGGGCGATCACGGGGCAGTCGCTGCTGGTGAACGCGGGTGAGCTGATGCGGTGAGGGCGAATTCCGGCCACGCCCGCAGCCCATGTATCGGTTCACGTACATAAACTGAGGTCATCTCGCCGAACTATTTTACGGTCTCTTGACCTTCCCCTTGCTTGCCGTGCGCACGTCACCGAACCCAGAGTTCACATGCCTGACCCTGGCGGCAGCACCGTGGAAGGGGATTCATGAACGGTCTCGACTGGGCCGTGCTCATCGGCTACTTCGCCGTGATGGTCGCGATCGGCGTCTGGTCGCACAAACGCGTCGACAACGTCAGCGACTTCTTCACCGCCGGCGGCAAGATGCCGTGGTGGCTCTCCGGCATCTCGCACCACATGTCGGGCTACAGCGCGGTGATGTTCACCGGGTACGCGGGCATCGCCTACACCTACGGCGTCACGTCCTTCGTCACCTGGTCCTTCCCCATCGCCCTCGGCATCGCCATCGGGTCGAAGCTGTTCGCTCCGCGCATCAACCGGTTGCGCTCCCGGCTCCACGTGGCCTCCCCGCTGGAGTACCTGAAGAACCGCTACGACCTGAAGACGCAGCAGGCGCTGGCCTGGTCCGGAATGCTGCTGAAGATCGTGGACGTGGGCGCGAAGTGGGCGGCCATCGCCACACTGCTGTCCGTGTTCACGGGCATCAGCCTCAACCAGGGCATCCTCATCACCGGCGGCATCACGGCGATCTACTGCACGATCGGCGGCCTCTGGGCGGACGCGCTGACCGAACTCGGCCAGTTCATCATCCAGTTGCTGGCCGGCATCGCGATGTTCGTCGCGGTGTTCGTACGCCTCGACGACCACGGCGGCTTCTTCGGCGTCTGGGACTCGCCCGAGCTCCAGGGCCACGAGAAACCGCTGGTCGGCCCGTACGGCACGGTGTTCCTGCTCGCGTTCCTGTTCATCAAGCTCTTCGAGTACAACGGCGGCATGCTCAACCAGGCCCAGCGCTACATGGCCACGCCCAACGCCAAGGAGGCCGAACGGTCGGCCCGGCTGTCGGCGATCCTCTGGCTGGTCTGGCCGCTGGTCCTCTTCTTCCCCATGTGGATGTCCCCGCTGCTGGTCGAGTCACAGAAGCCCGACGGCTCCGACTCCTACGCGCTGATGACCGAACAGCTCCTGCCACACGGCCTGTTGGGGCTGGTCATCGTCGGCTTCTTCTCACACACCATGGCCATGTGCTCCTCCGACGCCAACGCCATCGCGGCCGTGTTCACCCGGGACTGCGCGCCGGTGATCTGGGCGCGGGCCCGGGCGTGGAACCAGAGCCAGGGCCTGCGGGTCGCCCGCATCGCGACGGTCGTCTTCCTCGGCCTGTCCATGGCGGCGGCGACGCAGGTCAACTCGCCCGCGTTCAAGGACATCATCACGGTGGTCATCAAGTGGGTGGCCGGTCTGATGGGCCCGATGGCGATCCCGATGATGCTGGGCCTGCTGCGCGCGTTCCGCCGCTCCGGCCCCACGGCGGCCCTGGCCAGCTGGTCGATGGGCCTGCTCGCCTTCTGGCTGGTGAACTACCCGATCAACTGGAACGTCGAGGGCGGTGTGCCGCTCCAGTTCCAGGTGTCGATCCCGCTGGCGGTCTCCCTGGTCCTCTACATCCTCATCGGCTACATCAGGCCGGAGGACACCCCCGAGCGGCTGGCGATCATCGAGCGGATCAACACGGACGGGGACGGCGCGGCATCGGCCACGATCCCGGTACCGGCCGGCCCCACGGACGAGGTGGTACGAACCGCCAGGGAGTGAACCCAACCCCCACGGCCGGGCCGCCCCTGCCGCGTATCCGCCGCCCGGCCCACCGAAGACCCACCGGGCGGCGGATCTCGCCGAGGGGCTGCCGGATGTCTCGCCAAGGCGTGCCGGGTGACGGACCCCGTCGCAGGGCTGCCACCCGGCGTTCCGCATGGACACCGGCCCCTGCGGTCGACCGGTCAGGCTCTCGGGTAGCGGGTGAGCCAGCCGGGGGAGGAGCCGGCCGGGCCGTGCAGGGCGGGGCCCTGAGTCATCTCCATGGCGAAGTCGTCGGCGAGCTCCAGAATGGTGGGGCGGCCCTCCAGCTCGGCCAGCCAGGCCGGGGGCAGGGCGGTCTCCCCGTGCAGGGCACCGAGCAGGCCGCCGGTCAGCGCGCCCGTGGCGGCGGACGGTCCGTCGTGGTTCACGGCCAGGCACAGCCCGTGCCGGACGTCGGCCGCGACCAGCGCGCAGTACACGGCGGCGGCCACGAGCCCCTCCGCCGTACCCGCCCCGCTCAGCTCGGCCACCCGCTCCGGCCCGGGCATGCCCTGCCGCACCGCACCCAGCGCATGCTGCAACGCGTCCGACACCGGCTGGTGCCCCGGCCGGGCGGCCAGCAGCCCGAAAGCCCGCTGCACCGCACCGTCGAGGCTCTCGCCCAGCGCCAGCGCATGCACGATCACGGCGTACGCACCCGCCGCGAGCGAGGCCGTGGGATGCCCGTGGGTCTGCGCCGCGCACTCGACGGCGAGCTGGGCGACCAGCTGCGGCTCCCAGCCCACGAGCAGCCCGAAGGGGGCCGACCGGGCGGCGGCCTCGGGCCCGGCCTCACCGGGATTCTTGGGCGCCTCCGGAGTCCCCATGGTCTCGTCGCCGAACCCCAGCAGCAGCGCGCGGCTGGGGTCCCGCCGCGCGTACAGCCACTCCTCCCGCGCCAGCCACCCGTCTTCCTTGCGCCGCTCGTCGGGCCCCCAGTCGCGCTGCGTGGCGGCCCAGCGCAGATACGCCCGGTGCAGATCGGTCGGCGGATGCCAGGCACCGGTGTCCCGCCTGACCTGGGCCCGGATCAGCCCGTCGACGGAGAACAGGGTGAGCTGCGTGAGGTGCGTGACGGCGCCGCGTCTGCCGTAGGCGGGAGCCAGGTCCACCAGGCCCTCCGCCCCGTGCGCCTCCCGGATCCCCCCGATGGTCAGCCGGTCGACCGGCGTCCCGAGCGCGTCTCCCACGGCCACGCCGAGCAGGGTCCCGCGCACCCGGCTGCGGAAGTCCTGCTGCTCTGTACGGCCCCAGACGGCACCGGCAGTCGCACCCACCTAGACCTCCCCGGGGCACCGTCCACACGTACGACAGCTCAGCACTGTAATCGAACGCGAACGGTCGCTTCAGAGGAGCCGCGACGGACCGGGAGACCGGCTCAGCGCAGCTCCTCCGGGCACGGCGTCCCCCGGGGGAACTGGTACGGCGCCGCCAGACGGTACGTGCCCGCCTTGGGGGCCAGCAGTTCGGTCCACTTGTCGCCCTGCGCGTCCTCCTCCGTCTCCGCGAGGCAGCCGTTGACGTTCACGTACGTCTTCGGCTCGCCCTCGGGACGGTTCCTGGACTCCTCCGTCTCCTGCGGCGGCTTCAGGCTCTTGCCCTCCGCGTCGACGATGCTCAGCCACGGCGAGTACGGGATGCGGACCAGGATCCGGCCCGCCTTCCTCACCTGGAGGACCATCTCGCCCTGCTCGGCCCGGTCGACCACCGCGTTCGGCTCGGCCAGCGAGGTCGGGGCGCTCACCCTGAACAGCTGCCAGGTGTCGTTGCCCCAGATCTGCGTCAGATACGGCAGCCCGCGCCGCACCAGCGCCCGCTCCCGCTGACCCCCGTCGCCGTCCGGCTCGCCCTTCGGCAGCACGACGTAGTGCACCGCCCAGCGCTTCAGCCACTCGTGGTAGTTCGCCGAGTTGAGGGTGTCGTCGTAGAAGAGGGGGTTGCGCTCCATGTCGGCCTGGCGGTTCCAGCCGCGGGCCAGATTGACGTACGGGGCGAGCGCGGAGGCCTCGCGGTGGGAACGGGCGGGGACGACCTCGACCCGGCCCTTCTCGGCGCCGACCTGCTGCAACTCGTTGACGAGCGGTGCCAGCTCACGCGACCAGGACGCCGCCGGAGCCGTGTGCACGATGTCGTCGACCGACTTGAAGCCGATCCACACGCCGAAACCGCAGAGCGCCACGACGATCACGTACCACTTGCGGGTGTGCGGCACCGCGAACGGCAGCGCGGCGACCAGCACCACCCCGGCGAACAGCATCGCCAGCCGTGTGATGTTCGAACCGATCTGGGAGCTGATCAGCCACACCAGCACGACCCCCAGGCCGTACACCGCGGCCGTGAGCCGGACCGTCTTCCACTCCCGCGGCACCAGCAGGCAGGCGAGGACCGAGAACGCGAGCGGCAGCAGCACCGAGCCGATCATCATCGGCTGCGTGCCCGAGAACGGGAACAGCCACGCCGACAGCGCCACCACCGCGGTCGGCGCCAGACCCAGCGCCCACGCGCCCGGCCGCCGCTTCTGCAGGAACAGCGCCACCGCCACCAGGCCCACGAACAGGCCCGCGACCGGCGACGCCATGGTGGCCAGCGCGGCCAGCGGCGCCGCGCTCAGGGCCTTCGCCCAGCGCTTGTACCGCCACCGGTACGGCCAGCAGAACACGACGGCGACCGCGCCGAGCGCGAACATCATGCCCAGCCCGAACGTCACCCGCCCGGACACCGCGTTGCAGAACAGCCCGAACACGCCCGCCAGCGACGCCCACAGCGGGTTGAGGACGGAGCGGCTGCGCAGGAGGAGCAGGGTCAGCAGACCGGCCGAGACCGTCCCCGCGATCATCATCGTCGTCCGCACGCCGAGCACCGACATCAGATACGGCGACACCACGCTGTACGACACGGGGTGCATCCCGCCGTACCAGGCGAGGTTGTACGCCGAGTCCGGGTGCCGGCCGACGAACTCGGCCCACGCGTCCTGCGCGGCCAGATCGCCGCCACTGTTCGCGAACGTGAAGAACCAGAGGATGTGCAGCGCCGCGGCGAGGCCCGTGATGGACAGGATTGGGTGCCGCAGCATGCGCTCACGCAGCGCCAGTACGGGGGCGGGCCACTCGAACCGCGGCCCGCCGTCACCGCCGGGTGCGCCGGTGCCCTCCGTCGTGCCGTCCGCCGCCGTGCCGTCTTTCGGCGCACTGTCTTCCGGTGGTTCGGGCAGGCGTATTCGCGGGCCCGATACCGAGCCCGGTTCGGCGTCGTCTGCGCGTGTCGGCTCCGCAGTGGCCACTCGAAGGCACTCCCCGTGTCCCGTCTTCTGTTCTCGGCTTCCGCCGCCGCGCCGCCGCGAGCGGCGGGCCTGTCCCGATTCGGGACGCTAGCACGCACCCCGCCGGGCGGCGCCCGGACGGGCCGTTACCGGCGGAGTGCGGTGGTGCGGGGCGCCCCGGGTCAGCCGAGGCGCGTGAGCTTGGCCGCGAAGTCAGGCTCCACCAGGTCCTTCTGGAGGGCGACCGGGACCTTCACGGCGCTGGTGGTGCCGTCGCCGACGGTGAGCGTGCCCACCTTCGTGCCGGTCTTGGCCGTGTGCGGCAGGTCGTCCCCGGCGAACGTCAGCTTGACGGACAGGCCCGCCCAGCCGACGGCCGTGACGTCCTCGGTGACGGCGACCGGTGTGCGGCCGCCGAGACCGTCGTCGGCGTACCCGACGATGTCGCCCTTCTTCAGGATCGTCGCCGACTTCAGCGCGCCCTGCGCGGCCCGGATCAGCTTGTCGCCCTCGTGGAGCGCGGCGCCCAGGATCGTGTTGTCCGGGCCGCCGGCGGGCTGGCGCACGACCGCGCCGATGATCCGGCGGACCTCGCCGTTCACGTCCTTCCGGGCCGAGAAGACGAGGTTGCCGAGGGCCGACGTGGTGGTGCCGGTCTTGATGCCGGTGACGTCGTTGTAACCGACCAGGCGGTTCCAGTTGTCGTGCTTCGTGCCCTTGTAGTCGACGTACGACATCATCGTCGCGACCTCGCGGAAGGCGGGCTGCTGCATGGCGGCCTTGGCGAGCTTCACCTGGTCCACGGCCGTGGAGACGGTCGTGTTGTTCAGGCCCGACGGGTCGGTGTACGTCGTGTTCTTCATACCGAGGTCCTCGGCGGCGTCGTTCATCTTCTGCACGAACGCCTTCTCGGACCCCGCGTCCCAGCGGGCGAGCAGCCGCGCCACGTTGTTCGCGGATGCGATCAGGATGCTCTCCAGAGCCTCCCGCTCGGTGAGCTTGTCACCCTTGGTGACGTCGACGGTGGACTCCTGGCCGGCGTCGGACTGGTCCTGGGCGGCCTGGTCGATGAGGATCTTCGGGCCGTCCTCACCACTCTTGAGCGGGTGCTCGCGCAGGATGAGGTAGGCGGTCATGACCTTGGCGACGCTCGCGATCGGCACGGGCTTCTGCTCGCCGGAGGAGCCGAACGTGCCGATGCCCTGGACGTCCAGCGCGGCCTGGCCGTCGGCGGGCCAGGGGATGTCGACCTTGCCGCCCTCGAAGGTGTAGCTGTCCTCGGCGGTGAGCTCGAGGGTGGGCGCGGGCAGCGGGCGCACGCTCTGCACGACCGCGAAGACGACCACCAGCAGCAGCACCAGCGGCGTCCAGATCTTCACCCGCCGGGCCGCCGTCCGCAGCGGGGTCTCCGGGGGCGGCGGGGTGTTCGTCAGCTCGGCCAGCAGGTCCAGGGGCGGCCTGGGCGGCAGCGGCTGCTGCGTGGTCCGCTCGGGGCCGACGGTGGGGACGGGCGCGGTGGCGTCGGCCGGGGCGGCCGGCTTCCTGGCCGCCGCGTCGTCCAGCGGCTTGAGCGCGACGAACTTGCTGGTCCGCTCGGCGTCCTTCTCCGGAACGTCCTTGGTACCGCCCCCGAGCTTCAGCATGGTGGTGGGCTGATCGACCGGGGGCCGCACGGCTTTGAAAACGGCGGTGGGCTGGTCGACGGGCGGTTCGGCGGGCGAGCCGCCGGCGTCGTCGTCCGACTCGCCGGAGCCACCGGCCCCGCCCTTGCCCCCGACACCGGCGCTCTTGGCGTCGCCGTCCTTCGGCGCGGTCTTGGCATCGGCGGCTTTCGGCGCGGCCTCGGTCGCGTCGGCGGTGCCCGCGTCGGTGTCGGCGGCCTTGGCGGCCTGGGCGTCGTTGTCGGCGTGCGGGTCCGCGGGTTCGGGGGCCTCGTCGTCGGCCGGCTTGCCCGCCTTGGCCTCGTCGGCCTTCGCGTCGGCGCTCTTCGGCGCCGCCTCGGCGTCGTCGGAGGCATGTGCGTCCGCGGGCTCCGGACTCTTGGCGGCGGTGGCCTTCGGCGCGGCCTCGGCTGCGTCGGGCTTCGCGTCGGCGGTGCCCGCGTCGGGGTCGGGGTCGGGGTCGGCGGTCTTGGCCTCGTCCGCCTCGGCCTCGGCGGTGCCCGTCTCGGCGGCTTTCGGCGCGGCCTTGGTGCCGTCGGAGATGCGCGGGTCCGCGGGTGCGGGGGACTTCACCTCGGCGGTGCCCGCGTTGGAGGAACGGTCCGCCTCGGGCTCGTCGGCGTCGCCCTGGCCCGCCTCGGAGCCCTCGGGCGCCGCCTCTGCGGCTTCCAGGCCGTCCCGGGCGTCCGCGTCGGCCTCCTCGGGCTTCTCCGCGCCCTCGGCGTCCCCGGCGGCAGCAGCCTCCCCGTCCCCGTCCGCGGACGCGACCCACGCCGCGACGGCGTCCCTCAGCCGTCCGTCACTGCCCTCGGCGCCGGAGGACCCACCGGCCTCGGGCCCCTCGGGATCGTCGGAGCCCCCGGCGGAGCCGGAAGCACCCTGCCCCGCGTCAGTCGCCGCGTCCTCGGTGCCCGAGCCGCTCTCGGCCCCCTCGGCCCCCTCGGCGTCCGAGTCACGCGCAGCGTGCTCGGCGTCCTTCGGTTCCTCCGCCGTCCGTGTGGACAGCACGCGGGTCGCCGTATCGGCACCGCCTCGTGCCGAGGACCTCTCCGGGTCCCGGGCCACCGCGAGCCGCGGGTCGGCGGCTTCGCTCCTGGCCTCCGGAACCGGACTCGCGCTCCCCGACGTCCTTCGTGCCGACGACTCGCGCTGCTTCGACCTGTCGGGGGACTCGCCCGCCACCGATGCCTCCTCCTCGCGCCGCACGCCCCGCGTGCGCGTACCGAACCGTGAACCGCCGCCCGTGACACCGCTCCGGCGCTGTCCGAACCATGTACCAGTGTCCTGTGTGCGGGCCAAACCCATCCGGTAGACGAGAACGACATACTTACTGGTTCCACTACGAACCGGTCACGCACCCTCGACAGACCAATGTGAGAGGGGTCACCCTGTCTTTCATCCACGCGGGGAGGCATGGATGGGCAGGAGCCGCAGAACACTTCCGGAGGAGCTTCTGCTGCTGGCGTTGGACCCGACCACGGGTACCACCGCACAGCCGCAGTCGCTCGACCTCGGTCTGGCCGGAGCACAGCTAGTGGAGCTGGCGCTGGCCGGACGGATAGCCCCAGACGGGGATCGTATCGCCGTGGTGGCACCACGGCCGACTGGAGATCCGACACTGGACTGCGCATTGGAGTTGCTGCGAAGGCGTGGCGCTCCCGTGCGTGCCGTCCACTGGATTGGCGGGCCGCGTCTCGGGCTCCGCCAGACCTACCTCTCGCATCTGGAGCGGTGCGGCATGGTGCATGCCGTGGCCGGCCAGATGTGCGGAGTGCTGCCGACGACTCGCTACCAGGCGACGGAGACCGAGATCAGCCGGGAGATCAGGGCCCGGCTGGACTCCGCGATCCGCACCGGCGTACCGCCGGACCCGCGGACCGCGGCACTCGCCGCCCTCGCTCACGCGGTCGGCCTCGGCAAGCACCTGTACCCGGGGAACGAGGGACGCTCCTCTCGCTCCCGGCTCAGGGACCTGATCAGGCACGACCCCATGGGCGGCCTCGTCGCGCACGCGGTGATGGACGTCCAGAACGGCGTCGCGGCCCAGCCGCGCCGCAGCCCGGCACCGTCCGGCCGTCAGGCCGCCGGCGGAGCCAGGCCCGCACCGGAACCCGCCCGCGGCGTTCCGATGCAACCGCGCCACGGAAGCATGGCGCGCGTCGCGGCTCACTGAGCCGCACCGCACCAGCAAGGCCTACGACCGGCACACGCACCACGGGACCCACGAACCCGGTCACGGGAGCCGCTGTCCGAGCGGGGCGGAGAGAGCGCACACTCTCTCCGCCCCGCTCGGCGTGCCGTGCCCGAACTGGCGTGTACCCGTCGCATATCCACCGTTTCCCAGCGGTAGTAAGCACCTTGGTGGCAGTCTGCTCAACAGCAGATACGCAAAGTAGAGGCACGCAGCCGGAGGTGCACGTCCCGTGGCGTCCAATGTCAATCCCACCGTCAGGCGGCGCCGGCTGGGCCAGGAGCTCCGCAGGCTCCGTGAGCTCAAGGGCATGACGGCCGAAGAGGTGGCCGAGCGGCTGCTGGTGTCGCAGTCGAAGATCAGCCGGCTGGAGAACGGGCGGCGCAGCATCAGCCAGCGCGACGTCCGCGACCTGTGCGGGGTCTACGAGGTCGAGGACCAGCGCATCGTCGACTCGCTGATGCAGATGGCCAAGGACTCCCGGCAGCAGGGCTGGTGGCACGCCTTCGGGGACATCCCCTACAGCGTCTACATCGGCCTGGAGACGGACGCCGAGTCGCTGCGGGTCTACGAACCCCAGATCATCACGGGCCTGTTGCAGACCCGTGCGTACGCCGAGGCCATCATCCGCGGCGGTTCGCCCGAGGCATCGGAGGCGGACAACGACAAGCGGGTCGAGGTCCGGCTGCGCCGGCAGGGCCGGATCACCGCCGACACGGAACCGCTGCGGCTGTGGGTGGTCCTGGACGAGGCGTCCCTGCACCGGATCGTCGGCAGCCGGCCGGTGATGCGCGAGCAGTTGGAGCACCTCATCGAGATGTCGCAGCTGCCCCACATCACCGTGCAGGTCCTGCCGTTCGAGGTCGGCGCGCACGCCGGCATCAACGGCCAGTACTCGATCCTGGAGTTCGCCGACGCGGCGGACTCGAGCGTGGTCTACATCGAGGGCGTCACCAGCGACCTGTATCTGGAGAAGCCGCTCGACGTGCAGAAGTACACCGTGATGTACGAGCACTTGCGGGCCCAGTCGCTGAACGTGGACCAGTCGAGGCAGCTCATCGAGCGCCTGGCGAAGGACTACGCGCGCTGAGCCGCCGCCGGAGGATGACCTTCTGTCGGGCAAAGCGCGGGATGCTACACCCCTGACACGCCTGACTGGAAGTATCCCCTGGAATATGCCACCCAGTCGAGTGAATGGCTGCTCTGAACGAGGATGTTGGCGAGTAGCGTCGATCACGCCAACCACCAGCACGGGTTGGCGTAAACGCAACTGGCAACGGAGCGAACATGGCAATTCGTCTGGGCACCACGGAAACGTGGACGACGTCCTCCTACACCAACAACAACGGCGCGTGCGTGATGGTCAGGTCGACCGTCGACGAGGCCCTGGAGCTGGGGGACACCAAGATCCCCGAGGGCCCCAAACTGGCGTTTCCCGCCGACGCGTGGAGCGCCTTCGTGGCCTCGGTCAAGGCCTGACCCCGCGATCGACCGCACCACAAGCACCACCGACAGAGCCCTCTCGACCAGTATCGCCGTCCTTGCCGAGAGGGCTCCGCTTGTGCCCGCGGGCCCCCGAAAGGGATCAGCTCACCGGGAACGCCACGTCACACACCGGGTCCTCGGGTCCCGTCGACGCCCAGTCCGCGAAGTAGAGCTCCCGGCAGGGGCCGGTCGCCGTCAGTCCCTCCGTCGCCATCCACTCCTCCACCGCCTCGAACGCGGCCAGGATCTGCGGATGCGCCACCTGCGCCTTGGTGATCCTGGTGTACGCCAGCCGCCGGGCCGGTTCCACCCGTACCGCCGTCGCCCACGCCCGGCCTCCCCCGAGCTCTCGGCTCCGCTCCGCCCAGGCCCGGGCCGCCGCCTCGTCGGCCACCGGCACGCAGGCCTCCGCGGGGCCGTCGCTCTCCATCGACACCTCCGCGTGATAGGCGACGTACGGCACCCCCGCCACACCCCCGCACTCCCGGGCCGCCTCCTCCAGCCGGCCCAGCGCCGCCCCGATCCACGCCGGCAGCTCGTCCGCCAGTGTGTGCCGCTTCTCGGAGATCACCACCTGCGCGGGCGTCTCCACCGTCTCGACCCTGAACTTCCCGTACATCTCGGAGCTCCTCCCCGACAGCCGTCCACGGAGGTACTCGGCGAGCGTCCGCTGCCCCGCCACCCGCGCCTCGACATCCGCCCAGTACGCGCCGAGCAGTCCGGCCGCCGCGGGCCCGTCGCCCGCCCCGACCACCTCGGCGATCCGGGCGAGCGGCATGTCCAGCTGCCGCAGCATGGCCACGAGCCGGGCCCGTTCGACCTGGCCGGCGCGGTAGTAGCGGTAGCCGGTGGCCTCGCCGACATGCGCCGGCGCCAGCAGGCCCAGCCGGTCGTACAGCCGCAGGGCCTTCGCCGACAGGCGGGCGCGCGCGGCGAACGCACCGATGGTGAGCAGTTCCTGATCCGGTCCGTCCACCACGGCATCCTCCGTCATCGGGCGGCTCTTCCGCCCGATGACGGAGGACGCTCGGGCCTGCCCCAGGGGCAAGGTCAAGCAGCGGGCCGTCAGGCCAGCTGGGCCTCGATCGCCGCCACGACCTCCGCCGAGTCGGGCTCGGTCTGCGGCGAGAAGCGGGCGACGACCCGGCCGTCGCCGCCGATGAGGAACTTCTCGAAGTTCCAGCGGATGTCCCCGCTGTGCCCCTCGGCGTCCGCGAAGCCGGTCAGACGGTCGTACAGCGGGTGCCGCCCCTCGCCGTTGACCTCGACCTTCTCGGTCATCGGGAACGTCACGCCGTACGTCGCCGAGCAGAACTCGGCGATCTCGTCGGCGCTGCCGGGCTCCTGCCCGAGGAACTGGTTGCAGGGCACGCCGAGGACGGAGAAGCCGCGCTCGGCGTACTGCTCGTGGAGCTTCTCGAGGCCCGTGTACTGCGGGGTCAGGCCGCACTTGGAGGCGACGTTCACCACGAGCACCGCCTTGCCGGCGAACTGGGACAGGTCGGCCGGACCGCCCTGCAGCGCACCGATCTCGACGTCGAGGGGAGAGGAACCGTTGGTAGTCGTCATGCTCGGAGCCTAGCTCCGGTGGGTGCCGGGCCGGTTGCGGGCCTCGGTCGCCTCCACCAGCACCTGCCCCGCCGCCGTCCGCGAGTACAGCACCGACCTGCCCGCCCGCCGCCGCTCCACCAGACCGGCGTCCAGCAGCACCCGCAGATGCCGTCCGACCGAGCCGAGCCCCTGCCCGGTCACGGCGACCAGTTGGCTGGTGCTCAGCGGCGAGCCGAGCCGCACCAGCACACCCGCGCGGGCCGAGCCGAGCAGCGCGCCGAGGCTCGCGGGCACGGGCCTGCCGCCGGGGTCGGCGAGCGCCCCGGCGCACGGGTAGACCAGCGCGTACCGTTCCGTCCCCTCCCACGCCACCCAGCCGATGCGCTGTGTGGTGATGGGCACGAACACCAGCTCGGCTCCGGACAGTTCGCGCGGCGGGTACTCGTGCGCGTTCACCTGGAGCCGGTTCTCCCCGAGCCACTGCGTCCCCGGCCGCAGGGTGTCCAGCGCGCTCGCCCAGCCGCCCCGGCTGACCTGCGCGGTCCGTGCGACCACATCGGCTTCGAGGATGCGCCGGCGGTGCGGCCAGTACGGCCGCACCGCCGTGTTCCAGACATACGTCAGAAGGTCCGCGGCGCGCTCCGGGAGGTCGTCGCGGTGCAGCCGAGCCGGGACGGGGCCGCGCAGGGAGACGGTGAGGTCGGTGCGGGCCGCGTCCGGGTCGGCCGCCCGCACGCGCGCGACCGCCTGCTCGAAGGTCTCCCCGTCACGCGGGGCGGGGGAGAGGAAGTCGGCCGTCCACTCCCGCCCGATCCCGGCGCGGATCAGCCGCGCGGTCACCGGGTCCCGCGCCAGCCGCCGCCGGTACGCCGGCAGATGCGCGTCGAGCCACCGCCGCTCCCCGGGATGCGCCGCCCGGGCGGCCTGCAGCAGCCGCAGACTCGCGAAGGCCTCGGCGAACGGCGAGATCACGAACCGGCTCCCGGCCAGGGTGTCGGCGTTGATCTGCCACCAGCCCATGAGCCGCCCCTCCACGAGGTTTCGCGTCCGCGCGAAACAATAACCACGCGAGCAGGGGCGTCGAAGACTCCGCGTATGCGCAGCTACCGCGATCTGTTCCGCACGCCCGAGTTCACCCCCTTCTTCCTGGCCGCGTCGGCGCAGACAGTCGCCCAGACCATGGGCGGACTGGCCCTGGGCACCCTGGTCTACCGGGCGACCGAGTCACCGCTGCTGTCCGCGGTGAGCATGTTCGGCTCGTCGCTGGTGCAGGTGCTGGGCGCGACGTTCCTGCTCTCCGCAGCCGACCGGCTGCCGCCGCGCGCGGCCCTGACGGCCCTGCCCCTGCTCTTCGCCGCGGCCACCGCCGCCCTCGCCCTGCCCGGTCTGACCGTCTGGGCGCTCTTCGCGATCGTCCTCGCCAAGGGGCTGGCGGAGTCGGTGGGCGGGGGAGTGCGCTGGGGCCTGCTCAACGAAATCCTGTCCAAGGACGGCTATCTGCTCGGCCGCTCGGTGTTCAACATGATGAGCGGCCTCATGCAGATCACCGGTTACGCGACCGGCGGTGTCCTCGTGGCCCTGCTGTCCCCGCGGCTGTCCCTGTCGGCCGCCGCCGGCCTGTACCTCCTGGCGGCCGTCGTCGTCCGCCTCGGCCTGACCCGCCGCCCGCCCCGTGCGACGGGCCGCCCGTCGGTGTCGGTGACCTGGCGCGCCAACGCGCTGCTCTGGTCCTCCCCGTCCCGCCGCCAGGCCTATCTGGCCCTGTGGATCCCCAACGGCCTGGTCGTCGGCTGCGAATCCCTCTACGTGTCCTACGCCCCCGACTCCGCCGGCATCCTCTTCGCCTGCGCCGCGCTGGGCATGCTCGCCGGGGACGTGCTGGTCGGCCGCGTGCTCCCGCCGGGCCTGCGCTCCCGCCTGGGCTTCCCGCTCCTGCTGCTCCTGGCTCTCCCGTACGTGCCGTTCCTCCTGCACCCGGCGGTTCCGCTCGCGGCGGCCGCGGTCACGCTGGCCTCCGTGGGGTTCGGCGCGAGCCTCGTGCAGCAGGAGCGCCTGGTGGCTCTGACGCCTGACGACCTCACGGGCCATGCCCTGGGGCTGCACTCGGCCGGGATGCTCACGATGCAGGGGGTGGCGGCGGCGCTGGCGGGATCGCTTGCCCAACTGACCTCCCCGGCCGTGGCGATGACGGCGATGGCCATGGGGTCGGCGGGAGTGACGCTGCTGCTGATGGGTGCGGCGAAGCGGGAGGAGTCGAGGACGGTGAGCTGCTGAGGGGAGCTCAGGACGGCGGGCCGGAGTCCCTCCCGGCCTCCACGAACACCTCGGGAACCTCGTTGTCCACCACGACCCGTGACAGCAGGGCGGCCAGCCGGTCCCGCTCGGTGCCGCTCAGCCCGGACGGCAGCGCCTCCATACGACGGCAGGTCTCGGCGTAGAACTTCCCGGCGAGCGCGGCCCCTTCGTCCGTCAGCCCCACCCGCACGGCCCGTCCGTCACGCGGGTCGGCCTCCCGCCGTACCAGTCCTCGCCGCACTGTCCGGTCCACCAGCCCGGTCAGGCTCGACTTCGCCAGCCCGAGCGTCTCGCCGAGTTCGCTCATCCCGTACGGCCGGGACATCAGCACACACAGCAACTGCCCCTGCTGCGGCGTCAGTCCGTACGCCCGGCCGGCCTCCGCGTACACACCGTCGACCAGGAACGCCGCGCGCACCAGCGCGGCGACGACCCCCACCTGCCCGGCTGCCCCGTTCCCCATCGGGTCAGGGTACCGACCGGTCAGTCCCCCTGCCGGGGGTGTGCCGGTCACTCTTCGTCCGGGGCCTCGCCCTCGATGAGGCGTTCGGCGATGTCGTCGGCCCACTCCTGGGCCCAGCGGCGCAGCCCGGCCACGGACGGGGCGTCGAGGCCGTGGACGGTGAACGCCCTGTCGTCGAGCCAGTCCGTGCCGGTCAGCCGGGCCTGGAGGTCGGTGAGGTCGAAGGTGTCGGGGGCGTGGCGGCGGCCGAGCTCCTCGAGTTCGGGCCGGCTCCAGCGGGCCGAGGCGGCGTGTACGTCGACCAGGTCGCGCGCGAGTCCGCGGTCGGCCAGGTCCCGCACCCGGGTGCCGACGAGGTCGTCGAGGGAGAGCGCGGGCCCGAGCTCCGTCTCCACGGGCGGGCGCCACAGCACCTCCTTGTGCAGAGCGACCTCCCACTCCACGCCGCCGGCCGCGTCGGTCACGAGGAACTGGGCGGACAGCGGCCCGGTCTCCAGGGTCTGCACGAGCCAGCCGCGTCCGACCAGCCCGGACCGGACGGCGTCCGCGATGACCTCCATCGCGGCCGGGTGCTCCGTGGCGGCGTCCACGTCCCGCCCGGCCCGCTCCACGAGCCCGTGCGCCAGCACCGCGTATCCGCCGGCGAGGACGAGGGAGTACGCCTCGCCCACCGCGAGCAGATCACCGAGAAGCCGGCCGGCGGGCTCGGGGACGGGGGGAGGGGCGGCCATGCCCTGATTATCGCGTGAGGGCGGGCGGGGGCTGAGGTGACCGACCCGGACGGGTGACGGACGGGAGCCCGTCCCCCTCAGGGGCGCGGGAAACCGCGCGACCGGCCCCCACGACGCCGTACCGGACCACGTACCTACGGCTTGCGCCCCACACCGCAGTACGCGTCCACGGCGGCACCGGAACCGGCGTCGCCGGAAGTCTCCGGTCGCCACTCGGGAACCCTCACCACGCCGGGCTCCACCAGCTCCAGCCCCTCGAAGAACCCGGCGATCTCGGCGACGGTACGGACGTGGTACGGCACCGCCCCACTCGCGTTGTACGCCTCGGACGCGGCGATCATGCCCTCACTGGTCGCGGTGCTGTCGCTGATCACGAGGTGGCTGCCGGCGGGCAGCCCGGCCATGAGCCGCCGCACCAGCTCGCGGGCCTGCTCGTGGTCGGCGACGTGACCGAGGGTGTTGAGGATCATCAGGCCGACCGGCCGGGAGAGGTCGAGTGTGCCGGCGGCTGCCTTCAGGACGGCCTCCGGGTCGTACAGGTCGGCGTCCAGGTACGCGGTCCTGCCCTCCTTGGTGCTGGTGAGCAGGGCGTTGGCGTGGGCCAGCACGATGGGGTCGTTGTCGACGTAGACGATCCGGGCGTCCGGTGCGACGCGCTGGGCCACTTCGTGCGTGTTGTCGGCGGTGGGCAGCCCGGTGCCGACGTCCAGGAACTGCCGCACGCCCTGCTCACCGGCCAGGTATTCGACGGCCCGCCCCAGGAACCGGCGGCTCGTGACCGCCACGTCGACGAGCCCCGGGAAGATCGACTTGATCTGGTCGCCGATCTCGCGGTCGACCTCGTAGTTGTCCTTGCCGCCGACGAAGTAGTTCCAGAAGCGGGCCGAGTGCGGCTTGGAGGTGTCGATACGGTCGCGCAGGCTGTCGTCGGACACGGTGGGACCTCCTGGGGGGGCGGGGAAGGGGGACCGGCCCACCAACCTAGGTGAACCTCCGCCTGGAGTACGGCTGTTGCACAGCCCACGGCCCGCCCGCCGTGCGATTCCGGCCACGGCCGGCCGGGTGCTACACCCCGCGGGAGGCGACACCGCCCATGTCTGTGCCGCCGAGTCCGCCCTCGTGCCCGGGGCGTTGGGTGACCAGCCAGAACGCCCACGCCAGGGACCACAGCAGCAGCCCGGCGGCGATCGGCGTACCGAAGATGATCAGCAGTCCGGCTCCGATGTTGGCCCCGATGCCCCCCGCGGTCAGGATCCGCCACCCCACACCGGCCATGAGCCCGAGCACCACCAGCGGTCCGAGTACCCCCCACCACCGCCGGTCCATCGCCCCACGCAGCGAGCTCCGCACGAGCACCGCCGCACCGGCCGCGGCCAGCACCAGCGCGAGTCCCCCGGCTACCGCGGCCACGCCGTCCCCGATGTCCCACGGCTGGAACGCGTAGTCGAGTTCACTGGCCGGCAGGCCGTCGTGGTTCTGCTGCCCCATCAGTCCCCAGGCGGCCACCGGCACCCCGCCGACGAGCGCGGCCCCGGCCGCCTTGATTCCCCGATTCGTCATACGCCCAGGATGGCGGGGCGGTACGGGGGGCGTCATGAGCACGCGTACTCAGGTACGCCCTGTGTGCCCGAGACGCCCGGGCGGCGCGACGGCCCCGGGGCCGTCGCGCCGGTGTGCTCAGCCGGGGGCCACCGCGCGGCCCGACTGGGGGGAGATCATGCCTGCGCAGAGGCCGCGGGATGCCAGGCCCTGCGCGATGCGCGGGACGGCGGCCAGGGTGTTGGCGGGCCCGTCGTGCATGAGGATGATCTGGCCGTCGGTGAGTCGGGCCGTGGACCGGACGATCGCGTCGCTGCTCGCGCCGTTCCAGTCCTGGGAGTCGACGTGCCAGAGGATCTCGGTCAGGCCGTGCCGGGCCGCGACGGACTTCACCGTCGCGTTGGTCTCGCCGTACGGCGGGCGGAACAGTCTCGGTGTGCCGCCTCCCGCGTTCCTGACGGCCTGCTGGGTGCGGGAGATCTCCGAGTCGATCTGCGCCTGGCTCAGCCGGGTCAGGTGCGGGTGGGTGTAGCTGTGATTGGCGACCCACATGCCGGCGGCCACCTGCGCCCGGACCAGGGACGGGTTGGCGGCCGCGTGCTGGCCCTGGTTGAACATGGTGGCCCGCAGCCCGTTCCGCCTGAGGGCGTCGAGCAGCCTCGTCGTGGTGCCGGACGGGCCGTCGTCGAAGGTGAGTCCGACGTAGCCGGTGCAGGCGGCGGTGCGTGCCGGGGCGGCGGTCGAGGTCATGGTGGTCGTGACGGTGAGAACCGCGGCCGCAGCCGTCGCCAGGACGGTCAGCGCGCGTTTCGTCGTCACGGCCCCACCCTGATGCTGGAGCTGCCGCTGCTCCGGTATCCCTCGGTCGCCATGATCATGTAGTACTTGAAGCTGCCCATGGGCATCCCCGCCCGGGCCCACGCGTCGAAGTGGTTGCCGGCCGTGATGGTGCCGCCCGTCCGCTTCGACTGCCGCACGCTCCAGTACTGGTCGAAGGTGCGCGTGCCCTCGACGGACGGGGCGTTGTAGCGCGTCGTCTTGTAGATGTCGTACGTACCGCCGTCGCTGTTGACGGTGCCCTTGTACGTGCCCGTGGGCCGGTAGGTGCCCCAGTTGTCGACGATGTAGTACTCGACGAGCGGGTTCGCCGTCCAGCCGTAGAGGGTCAGGTAGGCGTTGCCGGACGGGTTGAACGTGCCCGAGTAGTTCACGGTGCGGCGGGCGCCGGTGCTCCAGCCCTTGCCGGCGACGAAGTTCCCGGTGTTGCGCCATGAGGTGCTGTAACTGCCGCCGGACGACAGGGTCATGGAGACCGTTCCCGGCGCGTCCGTCCAGAACGAGTAGTAGTAGCCGTTGTCGGTGCCGGTCTGGTTCCTGGTGATGACGGTGTCGGCGTAGGCGGTGCCCGGCATGATGAGGGCCGCGACGGCGACCAGCAGCATGGTGCAGGTGCTGCTGATGAGCAGCCGGAAGCGGCTGGCTGACTCCTTCATGGGGTGCTTCCTCCTCGTCCTCGTGGGGTGGGTCGATGGGGGAGCTCTGTCCTCGGGAGTGTTGGCCGGGCCCTGACAACTGTCAATAGTTTCGGCGGGTGTTGCGAAAGGTTCGAGGCTGCCTGTTTCTTGTCCGTGCCGGATTCTTGCTGCTCACACGGCAGTTGCCGCCCCCAGTGGACAAAGTCCCGTACTACGTCCGGTCCTTCATGTAGCGGGGGTTTGGATTCCGCTCCACGAATGTTTCGGAACACTTCCGGAGCCGGGGATCGTCGGCAGCCGATATGAGCGGCTCCTGCTCCCTGCGCGGGGGACGGCCGTGGGCGGCGGCGCCCGCGGCCGTACCGGGCGATATGAACAGGTGCGAAGGCTTTCCGTCCTTCACCTCATCGGCCGGCCGTTCGGGGACCGCGCGGCGCCGTGACCGTGGGCGGCCAGGCTCACGACAGCGAGTGATCGCAAGTGAATATCGCGTGATCTTGTGCACAGACAGATGGCGGTCGGTACACCTAGTGTCACCAGCGACCAATTGGCCCTACACAGGGGGAAGTTCACATGCAGAAGCGTCGGATGACGTTCAAGCGCAGGTCGGCTGTCGTGTCAGCGGTCGCAGCGTTCGCGGTTGCCGTTCCGGCCGTCAGCGCCCTGGCCGCGGAGATCTCCGGAAGCCGTCTGACGTTCGCGGTCGCCACCGCCGGCAGCGCCGAGGACAGCAACCGCTGGTCCGGTCCGGGCTCCGGCCACGTCAAGGCCTGCGGTGACGTGCCGGTCAACGACTCGCGTACCTTCACCGCCTCCGTCTGGCGGGACATCTCGCTGTCTCCCGACCCGCAGATAGCGTCGGCCTCGCGCAGCTACTCGCAGGGCTACGGCTGCGGTTCCTACAAGAACACCAGCACCTCCAACAAGTACTACACGCAGGTAAGCTGGGCCGCCGTTCCGGGCAGCCGCGGCGTCGGCTTCGCGGCCGCCGAGAACTGATCCGGCCCGAACACCAGCAAAGAACCCGTACCGACGGAACCAGGAACACTGTGTCCCTTGGCAACGAGCCCGCCGCGACCGACTCCCCGTCGGCCGCGGCGGGCGCCCGGCCGACCAAGCCCACCGAGCAGGACCGACCGGCCGGGGAAGCCGGCCTGACCCCACCGGCGGAGACGATCGCGGCGGTCGAGAAGGTCACCGTCCGCTACGGGGCGCTGACCGCGCTGGACGAGGTCTCGCTCGGCTTCCCGACCGGCGTGACCGGACTGCTCGGTCCCAACGGTGCCGGCAAAAGCACCCTGCTGTCCCTCCTCAGCACCGCCAACCGCCCGGACGAAGGCACCGTCACGCTGCTGGACGCACAGGCCGCGGCGGGCGGACGCAAGGCCGTGCGGCGCATCCGCGAGCGGATCGGCGTCCTCCCCCAGTCCTTCGGCTACTACCCGCGCTTCACCGCGCTGGAGTTCGTCGAGTACGCGGCCTGGCTGCGGAAAGTCCCGTCCCGCGAACGGCGCGACCGGGCCCGCGAGGCACTGCGGCAGGTCGCCATGGACAAGCACGCCGACCGGCGGATGGGGGACCTCTCCGGCGGCATGCTGCGACGCGTCGGCATCGCGCAGGCCGTGGTCAACCGACCGGCACTGGTACTGCTCGACGAACCGACCGTCGGCCTCGACCCGGCGCAACGCGTCGGCTTCCGCGAACTCATCAAGGGGCTCGGAGAGCACTCCGCCGTCGTGATGAGCACACATCTCGCCGAGGACGTCGCCCACACCTGCGACCGGATCTCCGTACTCTCCGAGGGCAGGGTCCGCTTCGACGGCACACTGGGCGAACTGTGCGCGCTGGCCGGCGAGGACGGCACCGTGGAATCGGGCTATCTGCACCTGGTCGGCGCCGAGGGGACGGCGCTGTGATCCGCATGCTGTGGACCGAGATGCGACGCGGCGAATCCAGGTGGATCGCCGCTCTGATGACGGCCGTCGGCGCCTGGTACTTCCTCTCCCCGGACACGGCCACCAGCGACTGGATCGGCTGGTGGACGCAGACCGCCGTCGAGGTCCAGATCTTCGCCGTGATGGTGATGGGACCGCTGGTGAGCACCGGCGCCGCCTGGACCGCGGGCCGCGTACGCCGCCACCGCACGCTCGCCTGGGCGGAGACGACGGCCCGCAGCGGCTGGGAGCAGACCTTCATGGTCTGGCTGTCCGCCATGGCCTGGGCACTTCCCGTGTACGCGCTCTTCGCGGTCATGGCCTTCTCCCGCACCGCCGGAGTCAGCGCGGTCACCGAACCCGCCTGGTCACCGCTCGTCATCGGCGCGGCCATGGTCGGCCTGCAGACCGCGGTCGGAGTCGTCGTCGGTGTCCTGTCCCCGTCCCGCATCGCCGTCCCCTTCGTGGGCCTCGGCTGGTACGCCGCCCTGGTGGGCCTCGCGCTGTTCGCCGGCGAGCAGCGGTCCGCGATGCCGTGGGCGCTCGTGCCCGCACTCGACGTGCACTGGGACATGGCCTTCCAGCCGAACGCCGGCCGGCTGCTGACCGGCGCCGTGTGGTGTCTGGCCTGCGGCCTGCTGCTCCTCGCCGTACCGGGCCTGCTGCGCGGGCGGGCCGTACGCCCCGCCCTCGGCACCCTGCTGTCGGTGACGCTGGCGGCGGTCCTCGCCGCCGGGGCACTGTTCACCTTCCGCGCCCCCTTGCCCGAGCTGTACTGGGCCGTGCGGACCCCTCAGCCGGAGAAGCCGGTCTGTGCCACCGAGAGCGGCGCCACGGCCTGTCTGTGGCCCGCCGACCGGCACCTGCTGCCGGAGGTCGAGGTCGCGCTGCAACGGGTCCATCGCTCCGTCGGCTCGGTCCCCGGCCTCACCCGCACGTTCTACGAGCGCGGCCTCACCGCGCCGGCCGGTCGCGCACCGACCGCCGAACTGCCCGTCTACGTACCGGGCATGACCCGGGACGGGATGACCCAGGACATGCTCGCCGCGTCCCTGCCACAGCCGCCCGCCGGCTGCTCCCCGCACCCGCTCAAGGAGATCGGGGACTACCCCGGCACCTTCCTCTTCGAAGCCGTGGTGCGCCACCGTGCCCAGGCGCAGAGCAGTTACTGGGGCGACACGTTCGCCGCCGCTCTCGAGCGTTTCCTCAAGGCGCCGAAAGCCGAACAGGACCGGTGGCTGAAGGCCGCGGCCGAAGACATCCGGGCCTGCCGCCCCGTCCCCGCACCGCCGCGGTGAACGGCGCCGACCAGATGAAGAGTGCCTCCTCCGTCGCCTCGCCGGGCCTGCGCGCCCTCCTCGCCTACGGCCGCAGCCGCAACGTGCCGCGCGCGGCGCTGGTCGCACTGGTCGTCGCCGTCGCGGCCACCGTGTACGCCGGCCAGCAGGTGCCGCTGCCCCAGCTGCGCCATCTGACGGACTACAGCGTGCCGTTGGCGGCCGTCGTGCCCGTCGTCCACGCGGTGGTCCTCGCGACCACGACGTTCTCGCCGATGGCCGACCTGGAGCACACCGCGGCCCAGCCGATGCGCCGCCACCGGGCGGTCCACATGACCGCCGTCCTGCTCTACGCGACGCTGCTGGCCGTCCTGCCGATGGCGGCCGGCGCGTCCGCCGAGGTCACCGTGGCCGCCGTCCGCAATGTCGCGGGCTACCTCGGACTCGCCATGATCGGGGCCCGCCTGTTCGGCAGCGGCCTGGCCTGGCTCCCACCGCTGGCGATGTTCGGCCCCACCCTGCTGGCGGGCGTGCGCTGGGACAACACCCCGGAACCGTGGGCCTGGTCCATTCACGGGCCCCACAGCACCCCGGCCGCCATCACGGCCGCCGTGCTGTGCGTTGCCGGCCTGTGCCTGGCAGCCACCACGACGCCGCGCCGCGCGGAGCGAGAAGAGCAGGGGTGACGGGGTTCGGTGACGCACGGAAACAGCCGGTCGTCGTAGTGGCCCGGGGTACTCGGGTCCGGCGTGAGGGCCGGTGTGCGAGATTCCCGCGGTGCTGTCCGCGCTGCTCCGCGCTCCGCAGCAGCGCGGAGTCAGCGGCCGCCTAGAGCTGGAGCAGCCGCTGGGTGATCTCCCGGTACTGCCTCAGCGCGTGCCGGAGTTCGTCGGACTCCGTTCCGGGGGCCTGGTCCTGCCATCCGGCACGCAGGAGACGCCGCCGTTCCGCGAGGGCGTCCACGAGCTGGGCGGTGGCTTCGTCGTAGGCCTTCTCGGCCTCTTCCAGCGCCTCGCGCGGAGTGTCGGCGAAGGTGTTGAGGGCGTGCCGGAGGCGCAGGAGGATCTTGTCCCTTTCGGTCGGCGGGAGCAGCGGCTCTGGGCCCGGGGCGCGGCGTTCGGCGGGGCCCCGGGTTTGGCCCGCGGGCTGCTGGGCGCGTGTCTGGTCGTACATCATCGGTGCTTCCGTTCCGCCTGACGGCGTCCTTGGTGTTCTCGACGGCCTGTTTCAGGCTTCCGAAGACCCGGTCGATCCTGCCTCGGCGCTGCACTCGCCTGATGCGGGTGACCTGGCCGAGTCTTCCGTGACCCTGCCCTTCATCATCGTCTGCGCCGTGTTCCTGACCGTCCGTGCAACGGTCGTCATGGCCGCCTCGCTGCTGTCCTGTAGGTGGGTTTCCTGGGGGGTCTGGGCGAGGCGGGTGGGGCGGATGCTTCGCCGTGTGTCCGGGAGTGGCATGGTCCTGCGCTGTACCGCCAGTCAACGTCCGGCGACGGTCCGTGTCAACGCGGTGGCCACGCGATCCGGCCTGCCTCCTTTCGGAGCGTGCGTGAGTACGGTGGAGAAGGCGAGGTCTCTTCGCCGTCAATGGCGGCCCCGGCCAAATTCGCCCCTGCGTCCCCAGGCTGCATAGCCTCTCAAGGCATACGACCCTCGTGCGGACAGGCCATACAGGGCACGCCCTTTCGCAGGAATCATGCATTCCACATCGACTCGATATGCGCGAAGGTCACCCTGCCGGTTCCCCTCCCGGTGAGAATAATGGCCCGATCAATGCCATATTTCTCGCCAACTTCCACGACACGGGGTGCTGACCAGAAGAAGCTGCCTAATGTCTCGGACGGGACTGGAAGCTCGAAAAACCGTTGACATGTCCTAATCATCAGACCTATCTTGATCACTGAGCTCCGCGGTTAGTCAACGCCCAGGAGTTCATGTACCACCCCGGGGGGCGTGGAACCCTCCCTTTCTCGCGCCGGTAAGTCCGGCAGCGACTGAGAGGAGTGACATGAGGTTCAAGAGAGTCGTTTCGACCAGTGCCGTCCTTGGTGGCGTTCTCGCCGCGGGGCTGGTCACGGCTCCGCCGGCGGCCGCCGTAGCGTCCGATTGCAAGTCGGGTGAGGTCTGCCTTTACTACAACTCCAGCAGCTATGACTTTGGAGCGGTGTTCATCCAGCGCTACGACGTCGCCGACTACTCGGGCCGCTACTTCAGCAGCGGCTACCACGGCAGCGCCGGCTCCGGGACGGTAGTGAAGAACCATGCCGCTGCGGTGGACAGCTGGCAGCCGTACAAATTCGTGGTCTATTACAACAGCAGCTACAACTGTTCAGTCGCCTGCCAGACCATTCTTCCGTGGGAGTCGAAAGACCTGAACTCCAGCCTGAAGAACAACAACGCCTCGGGCCGCGTCGAAGGCTGACCGGAATCATTCCCAGTGCGCGCTGGTCTTCAGCCATTTGCACATGGCAAAAGACCAGCGCGTGCACGTACCATATCCGCCGGCCCTCATGAGAAGAGCCCATGACTGTGTTCTCGCGCGTCTGCCGCCCCCTCCGCCATACCGGCGTATTCCTCGTCGCCGTCCCCCTCCTGCTGACCGGCTGCTCCAGGTCCGGTGAAGGGGAAGAGGGCTCGGCCGCCGCGGAGAACAGCGTTCCGGACGTCTCCGCAACCCCGGTCCTCCAGTCGGCCAACGACAAACCGCTCCCGCTGGACGCCTACCTCCTTACCGGCGATCAACTGGAAGCCCTCACGAAGGCACAGAGCTCCCTCGTGTCCCAGTGCATGAAGCGCTTCGGACTCACCTACTCCCTGCCGTCCGTCACCGCCCAACCGAACGACGAAGGGCCCAAGACCCGCATCGACGGCCGTTACGGACCACAGGACGCGCAACGGGCCGCCCAGTGGGGTTACCACCCCGAGGGCGGCGCGCCGAAGGGAGACGGCGTCCCCTGGGGCAAGCCCGGAGGGCAGGAGACCCCGGAGGCGATGACCGCCCTGCGGGGCACCAGCGACAAGGCCAAGAAGTACGGTCCGGGCGGGCAGGAGATCAACGGTCGGAAGGTTCCTGATCACGGCTGCCTCGGCGAGGCCGCCAAGACGCTCACCGGCAAGGCAGACGGTTCGATCGGTGACCACCAACTCGCGATCGACCTGAAGTTTCAGACGCTGGAACGCTCCCGGCAGGACGAACGCACACAGGCGGTGTTCCGCAAGTGGTCGGCCTGCATGAAAGAACGCGGATTCTCCTACAAGGATCCACTGGATGCCCTGGGGGACAAGGCGTGGAGCAAGACGCCCATGCCGACCCAGCGGGAGATCCAGGTAGCCACCGCCGACTCCGAATGCCGCAAGGAACACAACGTCGTGGGGGTCTGGTACGCGGTCGATTACGCGTACCAGAAGCAGGCAGTGGACGAAAATGCGGAGGTACTGGACTCCGTGGGCAAGAACATCGAGGCCCGAATGAAGGCGGCGGATCAGGCGAGCTGACAGGCGACACGGTGGCGACCGACTGGACCAGACGGGACGCGGTCACTGAGGCGTCATTACCGGCAGGCCGGCCAGCGGGACCCGGCGACGGGGCAACCGCGTCCGGCCGAGAAGACACACGCGACCAAGACTGACGCCCAGCGGCCGGGACCGGGCCATCGCCGACCGACTCGGTGCCATGATCCGGGGCGGTGGGGGAGGGGCCTCAGGTCCCTCAGGAGAGGACGCCGAGCGGACCCAGTGGCACGCGTGTGGCACGGCGCCTGGAACGGCTAAGGGCCGGCTTGGGAGGAAACCCTTCCTGAGCCGGCCCTTCTACGTGTGCCCCGGCAGGATTCGAACCTGCGACACCCGCTTTAAGGAGTTTCCCTGGGGCGAGGTTGTGACCTGCGGAAACGTCGACTGCCGGGCGCCTGGCCCGGGGAAGCACCCCTCCGTGGTTCCCATGTGTTCATGGGGCTTCCCGGCCTCATGTGTGCTGAATCCGTATCGCGAGGGCGCCCGGCGTCACAGACTGCGACGTGCCCGTCCGCGCCCGCTCGCGCGGCGGATCGCCAGGCATGCGCTGGTCATGGCAGGCGAGACAGCGTCCGGAGCTGAATCCGGTTGTGCAGCCTCAGCCTGCGCCCGATGCCCCGCTCCTCAGGTGCGCACCGTGCGATGAGGGGCGCCGCCCCAAGCCGAGCCGTGCCGTGGTCCGGGCGCGAGGCGTCCGGCGTTCGCGATCCCGTCCCGTGGGCGGTAGCAGGCAGGGACGGGTCGCACGGACCGCGGTGCTGCCGGATGTGTCGCCGTCATGACGGTGCCCTCATTTCGCGGCTCCGACCCGGACCAGCGTGCAAGGAGGCCGCTAACGGGCCGATCGTCCGGGATATCGCACAGAGTTCGATACTTCGTTCAGCGATCGAAAGGTATGGCCCTGCCTGCCGAGCGTCAATATCTCCGCCGAAGAAGGCGCTTTCGCGCGCCGGGCGACCGGCAGGCCGTCACCCTCGCCCGCTGCCCCGCGTTACCCAAACGTGATGGCCTGCTTCTCGCGCAACCTCTTGACCAGGGGGGACGGCGGGCGCTCATATGACCTCCCCATCACTGACCACTTGAGGGAGGTACGGCCGTGGCACATCCGGCGCACAGCAGCACCTCCCTGGCGGGTTGCGGCCAACGATTAGACCGCACCTCTCCTTGCGAAAGCCGGGCGAAGTGAGCGCCCGTACTCCCTGCGACGCCGCCGGGTCCGGGTTCGCGCCCCGGAGCCGGAGTTCTCGGCACCTCTGCTGAGCGCGGTCCGCCAGGGCCTCTTCGCAGTGGCGGAGTGAAGCCGCGCCCTGCTCCTGGAGCCGTCGAGGAGTGGAACGAGGGTGCGGCCCGACCGGAGCACCTCCGGTCGTCATCGAGCCCGGACCCGTCGCCCGCGTCGGCCGGGCGACATCAGCGCCACGACCACTTCGCCGGCCCCTCCCCGATCCCGCCCTGCCCGCCGATCTGCTCCTCCGGTGCCGAGCACCTCGCCGGCTCCCCGCCCTCTGCGTCCGGCCGTTCCCGGCCGCACTCCACCCTGACCACCCTCTGACGGCACGCGCCACGCATGTTCAATATTTCGAACGTTGGTCGGTCCGCAGAACGGCATCACCCCCTGGTTTCCGACGGAACGTCAGAAGCCGCAGCAACCGAGTCCCCTCCCCGGGCCGGCTCAACGAAGGAGATCAAGCATGCTCAGCAGAAGAAACTTCCTCACCGCCGCGGTCGGTGTGGCGGCTGCGACCGGACTCGCGGCCTGCGCCAAGGAGGACGGCAACACCGCCGCCGCCGCCGGCAGCGGCAGCAAGGCGATCACCCTCGGCTTCTCCCAGGTCGGCTCGGAGAGCGGCTGGCGCACCGCCAACAGCGACTCGGTGAAGTCGGCCGCGAAGGACGCGGGGTACACCCTCAAGTTCTCCGACGCCCAGCAGAAGCAGGAGAACCAGATCTCCGCGATCCGCAACTACATCGCGCAGAAGGTCGACGTCATCGCCTTCTCGCCGGTGGTCGTCACGGGTTGGGACGCGGTGCTCAAGGAGGCCAAGGCCGCGAAGATCCCGGTGGTCCTCACCGACCGCTCCGTCGAGACCTCCGACGACTCCCTGTACGTGACCCTGGTGGGCTCCGACTTCACCGACGAGGGCCGGCGCGCCGCCAAGATCCTGGAGAAGGTCCTGGAGAAGGCAGGCCACAAGGGCGCCGTGAAGATCGCCCAGCTGGAGGGCACCACCGGCGCCGCCCCCGCGATCGAGCGCGCCAAGGGCTTCAAGGAGGTCATGGACGCGGACCACGCGGACGACTGGAAGGTCGTCGTCAGCCAGACCGGTGACTTCACCCGGGCCGGCGGCAAGCAGGTCATGGCGGCCTTCCTCCAGTCCAACCCGGACATCAACGTGCTCTTCGCGCACAACGACGACATGGCCATCGGCGCCATCCAGTCCATCGAGGCGGCCGGCAAGAAGCCCGGCAAGGACATCCTCATCGTCTCCATCGACGGCGTGAAGGACGGCTTCGTCGCCATGTCCGAAGGCAAGATCAACGCAATCGTCGAGTGCAACCCGCTGCTCGGCCCGCAGTTGATGGAGGTCGTGAAGAAGGTCAAGGACGGCGAGACGGTCGAACGCTGGATCAAGACCAAGGAGAGCGACTTCATGCAGGACCAGGCCAAGGACGCGCTCCCCACCCGCAAGTACTGACCGACCGTCCCCACCGGCGGGAGCCTCCGGCCGGCCGACATCCCTCGGCCGGGAGGCTCCCTGCGGACCTGGACCATTCACGAGGAGCGCTGCCATGGCAGAGCCGCAACCCGTCCTGGAGATGACGGGCATAGTCAAAGGGTTTCCGGGGGTACGTGCTCTGTCGGGCGTCGACTTCCGGCTCTTCCCCGGCGAGATCCACGCCTTGATGGGCGAGAACGGTGCGGGGAAGTCCACCCTCATCAAGGTGCTGACGGGCGTCTACTCCCTGGACGGCGGCACGATCACCCTGGACGGCGAATCCGTACGGTTCGGCAGCCCGCTGCAGGCGCAGCAGGCCGGCATCAGCACGGTCTACCAGGAGGTCAACCTCTGCCCCAACCTGTCGGTGGCGGAGAACATCTTCATCGGACGCGAACCCACCCGCGCCGGCCGCATCCAGTGGAAGCGGATGCGCAAGGAGGCGGCGGAGCTGGTCGACCGGCTCGGACTCGACATCGACGTCGCCGCGCCGCTGTCCTCGTACCCGTTGGCCGTGCAGCAACTGGTCGCGATCGTACGGTCGGTGGGCACCGGAGCCCGGGACGGCGCGGGACTCGGCACCAAGGTGCTGGTCCTCGACGAGCCGACCTCCAGCCTCGACCGCGACGAGGTACTCGAACTGTTCCGCCTGATGCGGCAGTTGAGGGACGAGGGCGTCGCGATCCTGTTCGTGTCGCACTTCCTCGACCAAATCTACGAGGTCTGCGACCGGATGACCATCCTGCGCAACGGCACCCTGGTCGGCGAGCACCTGGTCCGCGACCTCGACCAGGTCGGGCTGATCGAGCTGATGATCGGCAAGGCCCTGGACCAGCTCGAGGAACTGCACGAGCACCAGATGCGCTCCGACGTCGGCGACACACTGGTCAAGGCCGAGGGGCTCGGCCGCACCGGCGGGGTCGCCCCCTTCGACCTGGAGATCAACAAGGGTGAGGTGCTCGGACTCGCCGGCCTGCTGGGATCGGGCCGCACCGAACTCGCCCGGCTGCTGTTCGGAGCCGACCAGCCCGACAGCGGCAAGGTGACCATCGGCGGCAAGCAGGTCTCGATGAGCGCCCCGAACGACGCCATCGAGGCCGGTGTGGCGTTCTGCTCGGAGAACCGCAAGAGCGAGGGCCTGGTCCCCGACCTGACGGTGCGCGAGAACATCATCCTCGCTCTCCAGGCGGCCCGCGGCTGGACCCGGCCCATCCCGGCCTCCCAGCGCGACGCACTCGTCGCCACGTACATCAAGGCACTGGACATCCGCCCCGCCGACCCGGAGGCCCGCGTCGGCCGGCTCAGCGGCGGCAACCAGCAGAAGGTACTGCTCGCCCGCTGGCTGATCACTCAGCCGAAGTTGCTGATCCTGGACGAGCCGACGCGCGGCATCGACATCGGCGCCAAGACGGAGATCCAGAAACTGGTGGTGTCCCTCTCCGAGGACGGCATGTCGGTGCTGTACATCGCGGCCGAACTGGAGGAGGTGCTCCGGCTCAGCCACACCATCGGAGTGCTGCGCGACCGCCGGCTGGTGGCGCGGCTGACCAACGGGCCGGAGATCACCACCAGCAGGATCCTCGAGACCATCGCGAGCGGAGAACACCAGTGACCACCACCTCCCGCTGGCGAGCACTGACGCATCACCACCTGTTCTGGCCGGTCGCGGTCCTGATCGCCCTGTTGCTCGTCAACGTCCCCTTCACGCCCGACTTCTTCTCGATCAACATGACGGACGGCCACCTCTACGGCAGCCTCGTCTCCATCGTGCTGTTCGGCTCACCGCTGATCCTGGTCGCGGTCGGCATGACCCTGGTCATCGCCACCGGCGGCATCGATCTCTCCGTCGGTGCCGTGGTCGCCATCACCGGCGCCCTGACCTGTTCGTACATCAGCGACCAGGCCGACCAGAACACCTTGTCCGCGGTGTTTCTGGCGATGGGCATCGGGCTGGTGGCCGCGGTCGTCTGCGGTCTGTGGAACGGCTTCCTGGTGGCCAGGATGGGAATCCAGCCCATCATCGCGACCCTCATCATCATGGTCGCGGGCCGAGGTGTCGCCCAGCTGATCACCGACGGCCAGATCATCACCATCAACAGCGAGCCGTACAGGCTGATCGGCGGCGGCTACTGGCTGACCCTGCCCTTCTCCGTCTTCGTGGTGGCCGCGGTGGTGGCCGTCACCGTGGCGCTGACCCGCCGCACGGCGCTCGGCCTGCTGGTCGAGTCGGTCGGCGGCAACGCCGAGGCCAGCCGCCTGGTCGGCATCAGGTCCACGCGCATCAAGATCATGGTCTACATGTTCTGCGCGCTGTGCGCGGGCATCGCGGGCCTGATGATCAGCTCCAACACCTCGGCCGCGGACGGCAACAACGCCGGTCTGTGGATCGAACTCGACGCGATCCTCGCCGTGGTGATCGGCGGTACCTCCCTGCTCGGCGGCCGGTTCTCCATCGGCGGCACGGTGGTCGGCGCCCTTGTCATCCAGACCCTGACCACCACGATCTACACCATCGGCGTGCCGACCCAGACCAACCTGGTCTTCAAGGCCGCCGTCGTCATCGTCGTCTGCCTGCTGCAGTCCCCGAAGTTCCGGGCCAAGGTCTTCGGCGCGAAGGGCCCCAAGGGCCCGCGCCGGGACGCCGCCCCGGTGGAGCCCGCTCCGGCGGCCGACGCCGCCCCGAAGATGGAGGTGTCGCGATGAGCGCGACCGCCCAGACCCCCAAGGCGGCTCCGCGCGGCAGCACCGCCTCCCGTGCCCGTGCCGCGCGCCTGCTCGGCGACCGGCGTCTGCCCGTCCTGGTCACGGCCGCCCTGTTCATCGCCATGTACGTCGGTGGCCTCAGCCGGTACCAGAACTACGGCTTCGCCGAACCTCAGGTGTTCCTCAACCTGTTCATCGACAACGGCTATCTGCTGGTCGCCGCCATCGGTGCCACCTTCGTCATCATGTCGGGCGGCATCGACCTGTCCGTGGGCTCGATGATCGGCTTCACCACCATGTTCACGGCGTGGCTGGTGGAACGCCAGGGACTGCCGCTGCTCCTGGTCGTCCCCCTCGCACTGGCCGTAGGCGCCTTCGGCGGCTTCCTGATGGGCTATGTGATCCACAACTTCGAGATCCAGCCCTTCATCGTCACGCTCGCCGGGCTCTTCCTCTTCCGCGGGCTGTGCCTGGTCATCAGCAAGGAGTCCATCTCCATCAGCGACGCCTCGGTGGGCACCCTGGCCCAGACGCGAGTGTCGCTCGGCATGGGGGAACTGTCGATCGGCGCCCTCGTGGCCCTGGTCGTCCTCGCCGTCGCCTGCTACGTGCTCCACTACACCCGCTTCGGACGCCGTGTGTACGCCATCGGCGGCAACGAGCAGTCGGCCCTGCTCATGGGCCTTCCGCTGGGCGGCACGAAGATCGCCGTGTACACGGTGAGCGGCTTCTGCTCGGCCCTGGCTGGTCTGCTGTTCATGCTCTACATCCAGTCGGGCGACCCGCTGCACGCCGTCGGCATGGAACTCGACGCCATCGCCGCCGTGGTCATCGGCGGCACCCTGCTGACCGGCGGTTCCGGGTATGTGCTGGGCACGCTCTTCGGGGTGCTGGTGCTCGGCCTGATCAAGAGCGTCATCACGTTCGAGGGGACGCTCAGCTCCTGGTGGACGAAGATCGCCACGGGAGTGCTGCTGTGCGCCTTCATCCTGATCCAGCGGACCATGACGGCACGCCGGAAGACCTGACGGGCACTGCTGAGAGCCGCGACGGCGGCAAGTGAGTCGACGCCCTCGGCGCAGCGACGGGGGCACCGGAAAGTCAGACAAAGACAGGGGAAATGCACATGCGCGCGCTTCTCTCCAGGCTGTCGGCGATATCGCTCGCCGCCTGCCTCCTCTTCACAGGCCAGGCCCTGACCACACCTGACCGGGCCGCCGCCGCCGACCCGGGCTACCTGATGACGCACTTCATCGGGGAGGGTTCGACCGGTCAGCAGATCTACTTCTCGCACAGCACGGACGGCCTGAACTGGAGTGACCTCAACGGCGGCGGGATGACCCTGCGTTCCACGGTGGGAACGCGTGGGGTGCGCGACCCCGCACTGGTCAGAGCCCCCGGCGGTGACAAGTACTGGATCATCGCGACCGACCTGTGCATCGGCTGCGGGCAGTCATGGGACGACTCCGTGAACAACGCCAGCCGCAACCTCGTGGTGTGGGAGTCCACGGACCTGGTCACCTGGTCGCAGCCGCGGCTGCTCAACGTCGCCGGCGCGATCCCCGACGGGCGCAACGCCTGGGCGCCGGAAGCGATCTGGAACCCCGAGACCAACGACTACGTCCTGTACTGGGCGACGAACGCGACCCGGGACGGCGTGCTCAAGCACCGCATCTACTACGCCCGCACCACCGACTTCCGCACCATCACCACCCCGCAGCTCTACATCGACCGCCCTGGCACCCAGAACATCATCGACACCCAGATCGTCGAGGTGCCGTCCGGCGTCGGTGACTTCCGTTACGTACGAGCATCCGGCGACGGCCAGATCACGCTCGAAGGCAGCAACTCGATCCTCGGTACGTGGACCAACCTCGGCAACCTCTCCGGCATCGGCCTGACCGGCTCCCAGGTCGAAGGCCCGATGTGGATGAAGTTCAGGGACCGCAACGAGTGGACCCTGTACCTCGACCAGTACGCCTCCGGACGCGGCTACATGCCGGTCACGACGACCAACCCCTCCGCCGTCGGCACCTACCGGCTCCCGGCGTCAGGAAGCTACAACCTGGGCGGGACGAAGAAGCGCCACGGCTCGATCCTCAACCTGACGGCCGCCGAGGAGAGCCGCGTGCTCTCACGCTGGGCCAACACCCCGGCCAAGCGGCTCCAGTCGTTCAACTTCCAGGACCGGTACGTACGGCACGCCAACTTCGACGTGCGCATCGACCAGAACGTCACGGGCCCGGACGCCCAGTTCCGGCTGAGGCCCGGCCTGGCGGGCTCGGGCACCGTCTCCTTCGAGTCGGTGAACTTCCCCGGCCACTTCCTGCGGCACTCCAACTACGACTTCCAGCTGGCCTACAACGACGGCACCACCCGGTTCGCCGCGGACGCCACCTTCCGCCAGGTCGCCGGCCTCGCCGACCCGACATGGTCGTCCTTCCAGTCGTACAGCCACCCCGACCGGTACATCCGCCACTACGCCTACGAACTCCGCCTCGACCCGATCACCACCACGACGGCCCGCAGCGACGCCACCTTCCGCGTGACGAACTGACTCACGCCGACAGGCGATCCCATGAAGTGACGCGCCCAAGGCCTGCGCGAGGTCCCTCGGCCATGGCGGGGCCGCAGGCGGTTGTGTCCGCGGCGCCGCTCGGGTGTTGGGGGCAGGGCGGGTTGCCGTACCGGAGGCCGCGTCCGTTGGTGCCGACATGGACGCGGCCGTGGCTGCCGGGGCCGCCGGGGCTCTTCGACACACCGGGGAGTGCAGCACATGGTCAACGGCCGTGACCGTGTGGCATGACCGTGATCATGCGAAAGGGCCAGTTCGAGAGGATCAAGCCTCTGAACTGGCCCTTAGCTCTGTGCCCCCGGCAGGATTCGAACCTGCGACACCCGCTTCAGGAGTTCGATCCGTGCCCGCACCGGCTGCCGTCACCAACTGGTGCGGCGGCCAGGCAGAAGCGCTGGCGTATGCCTCCGTCCGGCGTCGTTGATGTCAGCCGTGGATGTCAGAGGCCTTTATCCCGTAGACCTCCTAGAGGCCTTGTCACTGGAGGTCATACACGCCCCTAGCAGGGCTACGGGGGTCGTGCGGGGGCGTTGCCGGTCGTCTAGGGGATGCTGCCTTCACTGCTATCCAGCTCACGGGTCCCCCGCCAAAGGCTCCCAACGGGCGGCTGTTGCAACGCAGACCGGATAGACGCTAACGTCCCCATGTGCCTCCCCGAGTCTCCCGGGGCACCGGTAATGAGCATAAGCCGCTTTGACGGTCGGGAGAGCGCAGACGAGCGACTGCGTAGGGCATCAGAGATTGGCTACGGCCGTCTCCTGGTGCACCTGCGCGCCGAGACGGTCACCTCGAAGTTAGGACCGTCCGAAGATGAGCGCTCGTGACTGCAAGTCGCACTACGTTGCAATCATTCTCCTCGCGTCTGCTGTCTGTGCACTCCTCGCCGGAGTGGTGGCGATGGCCTGTGGAGAGGAACCATGGCCATCAATTCGCTGGGGGGCTGCTGCGTTTGCTGGCGCCTTCGCTGTTGCAGCACAGATGGCGAAATTCCTCGGCTGGTTTGGTTCCCAGGAGGGCAGCTGATCCGGACGTCGGGGAGTGGTCCTCAGCTTGGGAAGCTTGGGTTCTTTGGCGACAGTTGCTGAACTGACCTGAGGCGGAGCGGTGTCGGAGGCCTGGTCTCGCCTGGGGCGAATTCCCGCGGTTCCCCGTGGTTCCCCACCACTTCTGGCATATGAATGGCACGGGTCGTTCGCCTCGAACAGCGCTCACTCCCTGGAGGCTCAACCAAACAGCTCCAATCCGTTCCAGCCGCGTTCGCCGCCTGCCGCCCACGTATCCAGTAGCTGCCGGGCCTCGGTCTCAGGAGCGGCCAGCCAGACAGTCTGTGAGCCGCCGTGTGTCGGGGCGCCGGCCTTATTCCAGTCGACCCGGCCCTCGCTGCAGCAGGCGCACAGCATGTGGAAGCTGCTTGCCGGTTCGGCGCCGAAGTCATGCGCGAAGAATGAAGCCACCAGGGCGTCGACGTCGGATGCATCCGCTGCGTTTACGGTCACATGCAGCGCTACGGGGTCGCCGAGCGCCTGGCCCGCGAGTCGATTCTGCTGTCGACGATTTTGTGCTGGTGGTCGTGCGTGTCGGCGAGCTGACCCGCGCCTTGGCCGGGGCGTAAGCCGTATGGCGGCGGACCTCGCGGCGCGGACGCGGAGGAATAAGGAGAATGTGGATGAGGGTGATTACCGAGACATACGCGACAGACGCGAGAGCCATGCGAGACGTGAAAGGCGGAAACCCATGCCGAAGTATCTCTTCAAGGTCAAGTTGACCGTGGACGGACTGAAGGGCCTGCTCGAAGAGGGCGGCACCACGCGCCGTGAGGTCGTCGAGCGCTTGGTTCAGAGCATGGGCGGCCGGCTCGAATCGGCGTACTGGGCACTCGGCGAGGAGGACTTCTACCTCACGGCGGACCTGCCGGGCAACACCTCCGCCGCGGCCCTGGGGCTGGTCACATCGGCAGCCGGTGGCGTGCGCACCAACACGGTCGCGCTGCTGACGGCCGAGGAGATCGACGAGGCGGTCCACCAGGAGGTGGATTACCGGGCGCCCGGCGCCTGAGACGTCACCCGGTGGGCATCGCCGAGCCGCTGTGGCCGCCTCGGAGCCCGTATGGGCCACGCGGTGACCGCCTCACCGGCCAGGCGATCGGGGCCGCCCTACGCTATCCCCGTCGAGGGGCTAGCAAGTCAAGGCCCTCGGTTTGGAGCATGAGTTGGGTGTGCTAGGGCGTGTGGTCGACGGAGTCTCCGTGGCCGAGTCAAGCCGTCAGCGATCTTGAAAACCGTTCGTCGCAGCGATGTCGCCGTGGATTCAAATCCCACCGCCTCCGCAGATGGACGGCCCCTGACCAGGTAAATCGGTCGGGGGCCGTTCTCTCGTGCGCCGTCCGTCAGCCACCGTGGGCCCCGTCATAAGGGGCCTTCAGCATGCGGTTGCTGAGGTCAGCTCTGCTACTTCAGGGCAGCAAGGCCCCTCTGCAAATCGTCGAGGTTCATCACCGGCTCAAATGTGACCTCCGCGCCCATCTCCTGGAAGAACGGATCGGCGATGGAGGGCAACTGCGAGGTGTCCTGCATGTCGAACACGAGAATCATGGAGCGCCCGCCCTCAGGGGTGAAGTAGGCGGCCTCCGGCTTCAGCCGCTCCATCACTGACTTCAGCGAGTTGGGCATCGCTCCGCCCTTCGTCACCTGATTAGACATCTGGGTGTCCATGCGGGCCTTCATCATCATCCGCATCGCACGCTCTCCTCGCGCACCGCGACCTGCGCGGTTCCGTCCGCGCTCGCTGGGATCCGGTGCATCCAGCTCAGCTTCACCTCCGTTGATCACCATCCGCAACATCTCCTACGCCCTACGTGACGCCAACGGAGAGATGGGCGTTGCTATGCGCAGACATCCACGAGGTCGGTGGAGTCTCAATGGGCGAGTCAAGAGCTGTCTTCTTGCCCTGGGTGTTGTCGGGGATCTTGGTGAGCTGGGATTTCACGGTGGCGGAGGTCTTCGCCATCGCCGACTCGATCGCGCCGCGCTACCGGCTGCTCGTGCTCCTGGCCGCCTTCACCACCCTGCGGTTCGGGGAACTGGCGGCCCTGCGGCGCCGTGACATCGACCTGGGGGGATTGACCGTCACCGTCCGCCGCGCTCAGGCCGAGCTGCAGAACGGCCGACTCTTCGCTCACGACCGAGCTGCACCTCCACGACCTGCGCCACACGGGCAACACTCTGGCCTCCACGGCCGGGGGGCCAGCACGCGGGAGCTGATGACGCGCATGGGGCACAGCAGCTCTCGGGCCGCGCTGATCCACCAGCACATGACCAGTGACCGTGACAGGGCTATCGCTGACAAGCTCGGGGCATGATCCGCGACGGCGGGGGAGGGGCCTCCGGCTGAGGGTGTGGACTCCGCGTGGACTCTAGTGGCACGCCTGTGGCACGACCCCGAAAACGACGAAGGGCCAGCCTGGGAGGAAACCCCTCCTGAGCCGGCCCTTCCCTGGCTGTGCCCCCGGCAGGATTCGAACCTGCGACACCCGCTTTAGGAGTTTTCCCTGAGTGAGCCTGTGACCTGCGGAAACATCCCCTGCGGGATGTCTGGCCTGGGAAACACCCCTCCGTAGTTCTCGCGCGTTCACGGGGTTTCCCGGCCTCATGTGTGCTGGATCCGTTCCGCCAGCAGCTTCTGGCGGGGGATCGGCTGCTCATGCAAGTGCTTGCACGGGGCGGCCTGGCCTCTTGCCTCGAAGGCCGAGCCGAAACATGGTCCAGGGATGCGCCCTCTGCTCTCGTCCGGTCACGGTTCTGTTTGCAGCCCCGGGAACAGGGTGCGAGCGCGGTGGGGGTCGGGAGCAATGAAGAACCCCGTCGGCAGTGACGAAGTTCGCGTCAGGGTCTGCCTGTTCACACACGAAGCTCGCATCCTGACCAGCGGTGGAACTGCTGTGCGTGATCCTTCTGAACGGTGCCATACGCCGGTGAAGCGGCAGTGCGGCCCGGCCCTGGCCTCAATGTGCGCCCACGTCTCCCCATGCCCGTCCGACCGTGACCGGTCAGGTTAAGTCGAGGTACCCGATGCCGGTCTGGTGTGACCGGCCTAGCGTTCATGACGTCACCCGACCGACACCAGGCGGCAGGCTCTTCGGCCACCGCTCCGGAACCCATGCGATCTGACGCGTCAGCCAAGTGTCAAGGAGTTGCGATGCCTGCCGAGTTCACGGTCCCGCGGGTCCACGCCCACCGAACCTCGTTCCAATCCCCGCCCCGACCCCGTGGCCGCACCAGGCACAGCCCGGTGCGGTGTACGGCGCGCACCACCTGCACGGGGTTTGCAGCCCAGCCACAGGCGTGACTCACGCGATCCGGGCGTTCCAGCACCTGTCGCGTTCGCTCCGCCGGACCCGTATGCCCCCTCTGCCCATCCGTAGCGATCAATCGAAAGCGGGCTCACATGCGTCAGCTCACCTATTACATCGCCTCCAGCATCGACGGCTTCATCGCATCCCCGGACGGCCAGTTCGACTTCTTCGCCTTCGAGGGTGACCTGGCGGCCGCGGTCCTGGCCACATACCCCGAGACCATGCCGTCCCACGCGCGCGAGCCGCTGGGGGTCGCCGACGTGGCGAACAAGAAGTTCGACACGGTCCTGATGGGCCGCGGCACCTACGACCCCGGTTTGGCCATCGGAGTGACCAGCCCCTACTCCCACCTCAAGCAGTACGTGTTCTCCCGCACGCTGACCCGGCTCGACCCCGACGTGGAAGTCCTCTCCGGTGACCCGGTGGAGTTCGTCCGTGAGCTCAAGCAGCAGGAGGGGATGGACATCTGGCTGTGCGGCGGCGCAAGGCTCGCCGGTCAGCTGATGGGTGAGATCGACGAGCTGATCATCAAGCGCTACCCGGTCGTCCTCGGCTCCGGCATCCCGCTGTTCCACGCTCCCTTCGAACCGGCCGAGTTCACCCTCACCGGCTCCCAGGTCTTCAACACCGGCGTGTCGATCACGACCTACGTCAAGCAGTAAGGGAGGGCACATGTTGATTCGTCCCACGACCGAGGCTGACCTCGATCGCATCGTCGCCGTGACGGTCGACGAACCCGTCGGCTGGATCGACGCCGACCGTTATCGCGATGAACTCGGCCGGGGAATGTACCGGCCGGAGTGGACCTGGATCGCCGAGGACGGCGACCGGGTGGTGGCCCGGGCCCTGTGGTGGGGACAGTCGTCCAGTGAGCACCCGGTCGCCCTGGACTGCCTGTACGTCGACGCCTCGGTCGTCGACCGCACGGCCGTCGCGGCCGAACTCCTCGCCGCCGGCCTGCGGGCGTTCGCCGAGCAGGGCGCGCGCAAACTGCCGCTGTACATCCTGACGTTGCCGAACGCCTGGCGTGAGGACCCGGCCGCCAGCGCCGCCCTGGCCTGGCGGCGCGAGGCGGTGCTGGCGGCCGGTCTCACGGACGAGGTGGAACGGCTGCGCCTGGAGTGGAGTCCCGGCTCCGGGGTGCCGCGCTCCAGCCGCCGGCTCACCTTCGCCGAAGCCACGGACGAGGAGTTCCTGGAGGTCTTCCGGCGCATCGCCCAGGGCAGCCTGGACCGTGAGACCCGCAGGAACCTGGCGGCCAAGGGCGCGGCCGCCACCGCCCGGGACGAGATGGACTTCTACCTGGGCTGCCCCGGCAAGCGCGAGTGGTGGCGGCTTGCGCACACCGCCGACGGAGAGATCGCGGGCCTTGCGATCCCATCGGCGACGCCCTACCACCGCAACGTCGGCTACCTGGGAGTCGTCCCGGAGTTCCGCGGCCGGGGCTACGTCGACGACGTGCTCGCCGAGATCACCCGGGTGCACGCGGAGGCGGGCGCCGAACTGATCACCGCCACTACGGATACGGGCAATGCGCCGATGGCCGCGGCCTTCGCCCGGGCCGGCTACCGGACCGCCGAGATCCGGATGATCTACTCGGCGCCCGAGTCATGAGGCCGTCATGAGGCAAGGAGCGAGGCCAGTTCGGTGCGGGAACTGATGCCGAGCTTGGGGAAGGCGCGGTAGAGGTGGTGCCCGACCGTGCGAGGGCTCAGGAAGAGCTGCGCGGCGATCTCGCGATTGGTCGCCCCGGTGGCGGCGAGCCGTACGACCTCGCGCTCCTGCGGGCTCAGCCGGCTGAGCCGTCCGTCCGTGGGACCGGCCGGGTCATGGGTCTCGCCCGCGGCCCGCAGTTCCGCACGGGCCCGTCGGGCCCACGGCTCGGCGCCCAGCTTCTCGAAGGTCTCCAGCGCCTCGCGGAGGTGGGCGCGGGCGTCGATGTTGCGGCGCAGTCGGCGCAGCCATTCCCCGTGGACGAGCTCGGTGCGGGCCCGTTCGAAGTCGCCGCCGTCCGCGTGGAGACGTACGGCCCCCGCGAAGTGGTCCTCGGCCTCGCTGTCCGGGCCGGTCAGGGCCGCGCAGCGGTGGGCCATCGCGGCGACGGGCGGCCGGCTCACGGCAGCCGCCCAGTCCGCGAGTCGGCGCGCGGGCTCCTTCGCCCGCTCCGGATGGCCGGCGCGCACCGCGGCTTCGGCGAGGTCGGGCAGCAGGAACCGGGCGAGCAGTGGATGGCCCGCTTCCTGCTGCGCCGCCTCAAGATGCTCCAGCGCCGCCTGCGCCCGCCCGAGGCCGAGTTCGAGCAGCCCCAGTGCCCACAAGGCATTCGCCGTGCCCCGCCCGACGCCGCGCGGGCGGGTGTATTCCAAGGCTTGCTCCGCCAGGGAGCGGGCCTCTTCCTCGCAGCCCCGGGCGGCGGCGAGCGTCGCCAGTACGGCGCGCAGATGGGCGGCTCGGTGGGCCAGATCGTAGTAGTCGGCGAGCCGGAGTCCCTCGGCGGCGTGCGCATATGCCTGATCGAACCAGCCGAGCGCCAGTTCGGCTTCCGCGAGCAGGTGCAGCGTGGTGGGCAGCCACCCGCTGATGCCCTGCTCGCGGCAGCGGGCGACCGCTGCGGTGGCGATCTCGTGCGCCTCCGTGTGGTCGGCGACCAAGTGGCAGTAGATCCCGGTCATCAGCTGGTCCATGAGCCCACTGCCGGGCAGCCGACAGGCCCGTACGAGTTCGCGCAGGGAGTCCAGGGCGCCGGGCACCTCGCCGTTGAGCAGGAGGGCGGGCACGGCCAGCACTGACAGGTCCGGACCGCGGGCCGCGATCTCGCCTATCAGGGCGGCGTTCCCCGAGGAGAAGGCCGCGTGGACCGCGTCGGTCAGGAGGGAGGCGAGCTTGTCGGGGCGACTGGGCGCGATGACGTCCGCGCATTCGCCCAGGATGCGACCGGCGGTCGCCGGGCTGCCGCAGCCGAGCTCGACGACGGCTCGCACGCGGGCGAAGTCCGCCGCCATCCCGGGATCCTGCAGGGGAAGCGGCACCTGGTCGGCCAGGGCACCGCAGCGCTCGTCCTGGCCGGCTTCGCCGGCCTTCTGGGCCGCGCTGATCAGGAGCCGCGCCCGCCGCTTCGGGTCCTCGGTGAGCTGGGCGGCCCGCTCGTAGGCGGCGGACGCGGACGCCATCGCCTGGCGGCTGCCGGCCCACTCGGCGACGTGCTCCAGTTCGTCGGCGACCCGTTCGTCCGGGCCCGTCGCCGCGGCGGCCAGGTGCCAGGCGCGCCGGTGCGCGTGTCGGGCGGTGTCCAGCGTCGCCGCCAGCGCTTCGTGGGCGGCGATGCGCCGAGCGAGCGGGGACCCTTGGTAGGCCGCATACCGGACGAGGGGGTGCCTGAAGCGCAGCACCTCCCCGGACAGGGAGACGAGCCCGGCGCGTTCGGCGGGCTCCATGTCTTCGATCGCGGCGCCACACCGGCGTGCCGCGCTCAGCACCAAGGGCAGATTCCCGGTGTCGTCCGCCGCGGACACCACGAGCATGGTCCGGGTGGCTTCGGGAAGGCGGCCGATCTGCCCCGCGAGGGCGTCCTGCAACCGGCCCCGCAGCGGGGACGGCGCCTCGGGCAGCGCCAGCGGGCCTAACTGCCCGGCCCGCTGGGCCGGGGTGAGCGCGGTTGGGAGCTCGATGAGGGCGAGCGGGTTGCCCTGCGCCTGGTCGATGATCCATTCCGCGACGTGCGGCGGAAGACCGGAGATCAGCGCCGCGGCCGCCTCCCGGTCGATCCCTTCGACGTGGAGCAGGGGAAGGCCCTTCGTCAGGCTGCCATGGGCCCCGTCGCGCGCGGCGAAGAGCATCACGGCGCCCTCGGCGCGCAGCCTGCGGGCGACGAAGGTGAGTACGTCTGCGGACGGCCGGTCGAGCCACTGCACGTCGTCGACCAGGCAGAGAAGCGGGGCCTCGGCGCCGATCTCCGACAGCATCGACAGCACAGCGAGACCGACGGTGAAGCGATCACGCACCGCGTCGTCGGTGAGTCCGAAGATCGCTCGCATGGCTGCTGCCTGCGACGTCGGCAGCCGGTCGAGGACGTCAAGGACGGGCAGGAACAGCTGGTGCAGTCCGCCGAAGGCGAGCTCCATCTCGGACTCGATGCCTTCGACACGCAGCACGCGCATGCCGTCCGCCCGCTGGGCGGCATAGTCGAGCATCGTGGTCTTGCCGATCCCGGCCTCGCCGTGAAGCAGCAGACTGCTGCTGGCTCCCTGCCGACAATCGGTGAGCATCCGCTCTATTCGCCGCTGTTCCGCACTTCGTCCCAGCAACGCCCGCCCCCGCCGTCGAGTCTGGCCACGCCCCGTCGACGCCATTAGTACCAGGGCAGAGCCAACCACGGTCCATCAGCGGTGCTGTCAGAGGTCGGTGTCGGCGGCCCCTCCCGAGTCAGGCGGCCGGCAGCTCCTTCGCGGGGAGTCGGCCCGCGCGCACGGCGTCGACCAGGGCCTGGTGGTCGCGTTCGTTCTGGTCGGCGTATGCCTCGGCGAATGTGGCGAGTGCCCGGTCGAACGAGTCGCCGCTGCCCAGGTACGCGGCGATCGCGATGCGGTCGCCGGACCGGGCGTGGGCACGAGCCAGGGTGGTCCCGCACAGTTCGCCGAACGCCCGCATGTCCTTCGGCCGCATCCTCTCCGGCATGGCGATGCCCTTCCAGTCGCGCAGCTGGCGGACGTAGAAGTCGCGTTGCCTGCCGTCGATTCCGTCCACCCGCTCCCAGCCGAGGAAGATGTCGCTCGTGGCCTGCATCAGCCGCTGGCCCGAGACCACCCGCTCGCCCTGGTTGGTGTACCGGCTCGTGCCGACGTGTTCGGCGAGTACGGAGGTGTCGGCCTCCTTGGCCTGGAGGAAGAGCGGGTCCTGGTCGTCCCGGCCGAGGAGGAGGAAGATCCAGCATCGGGTGCCGACGCTGCCGACGCCGACCACCTTGCGGGCGACGTCGGCGAGTCGGTAGTCCTCCAGGAGCGTGCGCCGGTCGGAGGCGAGCGTGCGGCCGTACCGCTCGACCAGGCCGCGGAACTGGCTCTCCGGTGCGCTGCGTTCAACGTCGGGCAGCAGGTCGCCGGCTGGGATGAGCAGCGGGGGATCCGCCGCGATCCTGGGCTTGCCGTCGACCGTCTCGGTGAGCTTGTCGAAAGTTTGGAGGCTGTCGCGGGTGCGGGCTTTCGCCATGGCACGGGCCAGGTTCTTCCGACCGCGCTTCGTTGCGTCGAGTCGGCCTGCGGCCAGGGTCTCGAGGAGGTCCGCGTCGATCTTCGCGTACCAGACGTCGAGGTTGCCCGTGCCCGCGAAGCGGATCATCGCCTCGCGGTAGGAGCGGACCGTGGCGCTCACGATGCGGGCGCGCTCGGCGTCGTCGAAGCCGTTCGCCCGGCCCGCGATGACGAGACTCGCCGAGAGCCGTTTGATGTCCCACTCCCAGGGCCCGGGCAGCGTCTCGTCGAAGTCGTTGACGTCGAACATCAATCGCCGTTCCGGCGAGGCGAGCAGACGGAAGTTCAGCAGGTGCGCTTGCCTGCCCACTGCGTCCATGCGGGACTGCGCTCACTCGGCTTCCCCGGCCGGCCGATGGCTGACCTGTGGCGGGCCGCGGACCTGGACGCGAGCACCGGGGTGACAGCCACGTCATCTCCTGGGCCGTCGGCGCCGTCGACTCCGTGGAGATCCTCCTGCTGACCGAACAATGGTGGGGGCTCCCGGCCCGCGCCTACACACCGACCCGCGGATGGACCGACGCTGGCATGGACGCCGGCTTCGCCCGACTGCGGAAACGCGGGCTCATGACCGCCGACGAGAAGCTCACCACCGCCGGCCGGGCATTCCGCGAAGAGATCGAAGTCCGCACCGATGAGCTCGAACTACCGCTGCTGGCCGCGCTCGGTGACGACCTGGACGAACTGCTGGAGCACCTCGACGCATGGTCCCAGACCATCATCGACGCCGGCTCCTACCCCCAGCGGATCGCCGGTGTGTACCACTCGGCGGCGGACCGCACTTGGGCTCCGGGCTGACCATGACACTGCCGCCGGGACCTTCGGGAACACGGCCTGATCGTGTACGGGCTTGATCGCACGTCGCACGGTTTCCGTAGTGCAGGGGCCACCGCTGGTCGGGATGATCAGGCGTGGCGTGGGCGATCGATTTGCCCATGCGCGTTAGCCCCGCACCAAGCTCGCCCAGCAGATGAAGGCACTCAGCCTCGAAGGTCCCTGACCATGACCGCATACACAGGAGAGTCTGCGAACGGCTGCTGCTCCCCGGTCTTGGCGTATCCCCACGTTTCGTATAGCGCCTGCACCTTGGGGTGGGTCACGTCGACCAGGAGCACGGCGAGGTCCTCCGTGCGTTCCTTCAGCAGCGCCTCGTGGAGTCGTTCGGAGATGCCCTGCTTGCGCCAGCCAGGGCGCACCATGACCTCCGAGACGGCGTAGGTGGAGCTGTAGCCGTTGTTCGGCTCGTAGTCGGTGGAACGCCACCATTCGCGGCCTGGGGCGAGGGGGGCGCCGTAGGCGAAGCCGACCGGCTCGTCCGCGTCGTACGCCACGACGCAGGAGAAGCCGTCCATGCCGGTCCAGTGGTCGACGAACCAGGCGAAGCGCTGGTGGAAGGGGTCTTCCATCTGGTCGGCGTAGGCGTCGGCGTGTACGTCGATGAGCATCTGCCGGAAGCCCTCCGGGAGGCTTCCGTGCTGGAAGTGACGCAGGTCGATCACGCTCGACTCCATTCAGTTCGCATGCGGTCTGCCCAGTCTCGTGCGTAGGAGGCGGAGGGGGCCAGGACGAACAGGCCCCGGTGGAAGTCGCCGATGAGGGTGCGCATGCGGCCGGGGAGCGTGCCGCCGTCCATGATCGTGAAGACGTCGGCGGCGGTGGTCGTCGCCTGCTCCGGTTCGCCCTGGTGGAGTTGGGCGAGGGCGAGTTGGGCGGTTGCGAGTGCCCTGTTGCGGCGGAAGGCGGTCGGGATCCGGGCCAGGGCTCGGTGGGCCATGGCTTCGGCGAGGGTGTGGCTTCCGCTGTTGTAGTGGACGACGGCGGCGAGGTGATCGAGTTCGGACTGGCCGTAGAAGGCCGTCCAGCGAGGGCGCTCCCGCTCCGGCGCCTTGAGGAAGGTGTCCTGTGCCCCTCCGAGGGACCGCACGGCAATGCGGCCGTCGCCAAGGGCTGCGTAGGCGAGGGCTGCGCGGACCCGGCCCAGCGAGTCGAAGAAGGGGTCTCAACGGGCCGCCGAGGAGGCTTGTGCGGCCTGGGCCGCTGCGAGGGCTTCGGGCCAGTTCTGGCGTTGGTAGGCGAGCATCGAGAGGTTGACCCACACGCGCATTTCGGTGGGGCCGTCCTGGGAGAGGCCGGCGTAGGTGGAGGATTCGTTCAGGTACCTCTGCGCCTGGTCGAGGTTGCGGGCGTCGATGCAGGACCAGGCCGCGATGGTCGTGTACTCGGCGGCCAGAGCGTACAGGGCACGGCGGACGCGTTCGCCGGCGTTGCGTTGCTGCAGCTCCAGCACGCCGGTGCGTCCCTTGAGGGCGGCCTTCTCGAGCTCCGCGTGTCCGCCCTGGCGGTCGTCGGCCTCGACGAGGGCGTTCATCCCGGCGGCGGCCCGAGCGACATCCGACATGCCGACCGCGCGGCGCTGAGTCACCAACGGAACGGCGGCGGCTGCGGTCCCGGTGGCCGAGGCGATGAACGTGCGACGCCGCACGGGGTCCTCCTGCGGGTGGTGCATGGTGCGTGGTGCGCTGAACCCTAAGTGGTCGTCTCCGGAAATCCTTCGGGGGTTGATCATGCTGTCAGTGCGACGGAGGATTGTTCTGGGTGATCGGAGGTGTGCCGGTCGAGCCTGGCCAGCAGATCGTCCAGGTCGGAGGTGGTGAACTTCCACTGGAATGGCTGTGCCGTGGCGTTGTAGCGGTTCTCGAAGTCCCGGAGCCGACCCCTGACTTGGGTCAGGTCGGTGAAGTCGTTGGGTTGGACGACTTTGCGCTGGACGACAGAGAAGTAGATCTCCACTTGGTTCAGCCAGGAGGCGTGGACGGGAGTGTGGACCATGACCGCGTTCGGGAACGCCGTGGTCAGCCGGTCGGCGGCCTTCTTCCCGCGGTGGGAGGAGCCGTTGTCCACGATCCAGAACACGCGTTTCGCGCTGGCGTAGGGCTCCTGACTCATGACCTGAGTGACCAGAGCCATGAACGGCACGATTCCGGTGGTTTCCTCGCAGCGGCCGAACACCTTCGCCTCACGGACATCGTAGGCGGCGAGGTAGGCCAGGGCTCCGCCGCGCCGGTAGGTGTGGTTGACCCGCATTGCTCTGGCCTGGCCGGGGGCGAGGCTGGGGTGGCAGCGGCAGCGGGCCTGGACGGAGGTCTTCTCGTCTGCGCTGATCACGTACTCGTCGTCGCCCAGCGCGATGCCCTCGAAGGTGCGGGCATACAGGTCAAGGACGCGCTGGGCCCTGGGACGGAAGTCCGGATCGGTGATGAAGATCCAGGAGTGGTGCTGCCACGGCTTGAGCGCGTCGGTCTTGAGCCAGCGGCGCACGGTGGAGGCCGATAGGAAGGTGACGATGCCCCGTGTGATGGCCTCGCGGGCCAGCTCCGGACACGACCAGCGCGACAGCGGCACTCCGCTCTCGGCAGGCAGCCGGCAGGCCAGCGCCTTCACCTCGGCGGCCTGCACGGGCGTGAACGAAGACGGCCGACCGGATCGTTGACGGTCCCGGAGCCCGGCAAGTCCCTGCTCGGCGAAGCGGTGCCGCCAGCGGCGTACCGTGTCGAGGTGCAGACGCGTCTCCCGCGCGATGCGGGCGTTGGAGCGGCCGCGCGCGGCGTGCAGCACGATCTGCGCCCGTACCCGCTGCCGGTACTCGCTCTTATGGCTCCAGGCCATCTTCTTCAGCCGCTTGCGGTCGGTGGCGGTCAGAAATATCGGACAGGCGGCGGCAGCAGGCACGGCCAGAGAAGCCAATCAGAAGAAAAGAATCATGACAGGGCGCGGCCTGCCGCACCCGCGCACCGGCACACCACACGCCCTGCCTGATGGCTCGGGCAGGATGGCCGCCCTGGCCGCATCGCCCGACTCGACCAGGATCAGCGGGGGTCGGAGAACAGCGCGTCGAGTTCCGGGAAGGCCATGCCTTCGGCGAGGGAGTCGTAGCCGCCGGTGCCGAAGAGATCCTGCGCGGCGCGGCGGGCGGCAGCGTAGGCGACCTGTGCCACGCCCGATCCGAGACTGACGCGGGCCACGCCGAGGGCGCCGAGCTCGGTAACGGTCGGGGTGCCGGGGCCGGCCATGACGTTCAGCGGTACGGCGATGTCCCTGGCCAGTGCCGCAATGGTGGCGGTGTCGGTGACGCCGGGGACGAAGATGCCGTCCGCGCCCGCATCGACGTACATGTGCGCCCGGGACAAGGTTTCCTTCAGGCGGGTGTCCGGGGCAACAAGCCCGGACACGAAGGTGTCGATTCGGGCGTTGAGGAACAGGTCCGCGCCTGCCCGATCGGCGGTCTGCCGGGCCGTAGCCAGTCGTGTTGCGAGCTCTGTCGGCGGTCGGGTGCCGTCCTCGAGGTTGACGCCGACGGCGCCCGCCGCGAGCACCCCGGCGACGGTCTCGGCAACGCCGGCGGCGTCCTTGCCGTACCCGCCCTCGATGTCAGCGGTGACCGGAACCGCGACGGCAGCGACGATTCGGCCGATCAGTTCCAGCGCCTGGTCCCGGGTAAGGATGTCGCCGTCTGACGAACCCAGTGACCAGGCGACGCCGGCACTGGTCGTGGCGATCGCGGAGGCACCCGCAGCCTCGATGACGCGGGCGCTCGCAACGTCCCAGGCGTTGGCGAGCGCGAGAGGTTCAGTTGGGGCGTGCAGAGAGCGGAAGAGGCGGGCGTTGTCCGACTGTGTGATGGTCATGCGCGCAGTCAAACATCGACTGCTGCCCGCCTTCTGGCAAGAATCCGACTCAGACGTCGGCCCCACCCGCGGTATCTGGCGCACCGACATCCATGGACCTGGCTCTGGAGTCAACCCCCGAAGGACTTCCGGAGCCAACCACTAAGGGCCAGCCTGGGAGGAAACCCCTCCTGAGCTGGCCCTTCTGCGTGTGCCCCCGGCAGGATTCGAACCTGCGACACCCGCTTTAGGAGAGCGGTGCTCTATCCCCTGAGCTACGAAGGCAGTGGCAGTGGACGCGCGCAGCGACGTGCCCGTGGTCCGGGAGGACCACAGGCGTCAGCGTACCGGATGCGGGTCGGACGGGTGTGGGGGTCAGGTCAGGGATACGAGGCGGGAGGGTGCGGAGAGGGCAGGCCAGGGCCGGTCCGGGTCGGGCGGGTGGGTGCGTGTGGGGGAGCCGGTCAGGTCAGGGGGACGTTCGTGAAGCGGGCTGCTGTGTGGAGGTCCGTCTGGATGCGGCCGGCTGTCGCGGTCAGTTCGGGGAGGAGGTGCGTCACGCACTCCTCCGGGGTGCGGCGGCTCGCGTGCATCGCTGTGTTCAGGGCCGCCACCACCCGGCCCGACCGGTCTCGGATCGGGACGGCGATCGAGCGGAGGCCCTCTTCCAGTTCCTCGTCCACCAGGGCGTAGCCCTGGGAGCGGACCGAGGCCAGGGTCCCTTCGGGGAGGTGCTCGTCCGTGATCGTGCCGGCGGGCGCGTCCGCCAGCAGGACCCGGCCCAGTGCTGTCGCGTAGGCCGGCAGGCGCGTGCCCACCGTGATGTTCACGCTCATCACCCGTGCCGTGGCCACCCGGGCCGTGTACTGGATCTCCTCGCCGGAGTCGGACAGCACCGCCAGTGACGTCGACTCGTGGATGCGGGACGTCAGGTCGGCCAGGTGGGGCCGGGCGATCTCGGGGAGGGAGGTGCGGGACAGGGGCGGGAAGCCGAGGGAGAGGACCCGGGGGGTCAGGGTGAAGGTGCGGCCAGCCGGGGCTACCAGGCCCAGGTGTTCGTAGGTGATCAGGGCTCGGCGGGCCGTCGCCCGGGCCAGGCCCGTTGCCTGGGCCACCTCCGTGAGGGTCAGTTCCGGCCTGCCCTCTCCGAAGGCGGTGAGGACCGTCAGGCCCCGGGCCAGGGATTCGATGAATTCGCGGCCCAGTTGCTGCTTGGACGTGCCCGTCCAGAGCGCCAGGTCCGAGGGGGGCGGGCCGGGTACGGGGGGTGGGGTGCGGCGGAGTTCGCGTTCCATGTCCGTCACCGCGGACCGCAGCCTCCGGAGCAGCGTCGTCCGCAGGTGGTACGCGGTGTGACGGCTGGTGTGGCTGACCACGCTCGCCACGCTCGCGATCCGGCCGTCCGCTCCTGGAGTCCGGACCGGTACCGAGATCGCCACCAGGCCCGGTTCGATCAGCTGGTCGTCCACGGACCAGCCGTTCGCGGACGCCTCTGCCGTGCGGCGTGCGAACGTCTCGTCGTCCCTCCGGTCCGCTGCGTACGTGCGTGGCGGTACGGCCGTGAAGGAGAGGTCTCTCGGGTCCGACGCCCTGCGGTCCCGCCAGTGTTGCCAGTCCGTGGCCGTCCACTCCGTCGCGAACAGCGGGCCGGGGGCGGTGCGTTCGGCGGGGAGCAGGTCGCCGATGCGGAAGCTGAGGGACATCGCGCGGCGGCGGGTCGCCTGGTGGATGAAGCGGATGCCGTCGCGGTCGGCGACAGCGAGAGACACCGACTCGTCCAGTTCGTCGGCCAGGGCGTCGGCGTGCGGGGAGAGCAGAGCGGGTAGGCGCAGGGCCGACATGTAGGCGTTGCCCAGCTCCATCAGGCGGGGGGACAGGTGGACGTCCCGGCCGTCGAAGCGGACGTAGGCCATGCGGGCGAGGGTTGCCGTGATGCGGTCGACCGTGGAGCGGGCGAGGCCGGTGGCCCGTTCCAGGCCGCTCAGGCTCAGTGTGCCGTCCGCCTCCGTCAGCTCCCGCAGTACCGCGATGCCGCGGATGAGGGGAGTGACCGCCTCGGCGGGGGCCCCTCTCTCGGCGACGGCGGCCGCTGTACGACCGGCCACCGGTACGTCCTCCCGGGCGACCGGGGTGCCTTCCTGGGCGTCCCGGGCGCCTCCCCGGGCGACCGGTGCGCCTCCCCGCGCGACCGGTGCGCCTCCCCGCGCGACCGGTGCGCCCCTCCGAGCGGCCGAGCCGGCCGTCCGGGCCGCCGAAGAGGTCGTTCCCTCGCCCGGCGGCCCCTTCTCGTCGGCCGGCGGGGCGGACCCCTCCGGGGTCTCGGGCATGGGCTTCGCTGGCATCGGCTCTCCGGTACGGCGCTCGCGACGGTCGCGGCAGGCCCACCGTAATCCGGAAATCCGTGGCCCGGCGGTCGGGAGGGGCTCCGGTGCATCGTCCGTACTCCCTACCGCCCGCCCGGACTCGCTACCGTTCACCCCCCTCCCTACCGCCCACCCGTACTCCCTGCTGGCCGCCCCAACTCCCCACCGCCCACCCCTACTCCCTCCCCACCGCCCACTCCTACTCCCTCCCCACCGCCCACCCCTACTCCCTCGTCACC